>CAZACK010000037.1:0-45609 GCA_964483455.1 uncultured Solibacteraceae bacterium | reverse complement strand
GGCGGGTGTGGCACAAGCAGCCCAACAACAATGAAGTGACGATCTTCTACGGCCTCAGCGGCGAGCGGATCGGCCGCTACGCCTGGACGTCCACCTGGGTGACGTGGTCCACCTCGGTGTACTTCGCCGGCAAGCTGCTCTGGGACGACGCCGGCGGGGTGGTGACGGACCGGATGGGGTCGGTGGTGACGGGCAACCGGAAGTATTTCCCGTACGGGGAGGAGCCGACGACAACCGCACAGAACCGGACGAAGTTCGCGACGTATTTCCGCGATGCGACGACGGCGCTGGATTATGCGGTAAACCGGTTCTATGGGCGCACAATCGCCAGATTCGTGAGCCCTGACCCGAGCGGGACCGTGTACTTGGGGAACCCCACCAGCCTGAACAGATATGCTTACTCATTCAATGATCCAATTAACTGGAACGACCCAGAAGGCTTAGATCCAATCAATCTACCTGGTTTGGTAGTGACACACGAAGCCCAGTGTATTTCGCTGTGGCTACCCGTGATCGAATCCACGGGGCTATCGATCGAGCAGTACTTCAACAGTGTAGTCGGCCTGCTTGGCGTAACAATGTTCTTCGAGGTGCAGGACTCCTTCCCGGGGGGCATTGTCGATCAACAGAGGGTGCTCTCATGGGGAGGAATTGGATGGACCGTCATTAACAGGTTTAAACTGAAAGGCACAGCAAGGCGAGACTTCTACGGTAGGAACTCCCCGGTCTGGCTCAGTGAGACCATCTTCGATGCCAGTCAGGTCTGGACAGGGCTTGATCGAAGTGCCTTCGGCAAAAAGGAACTCTCAGAGAAGGACGTCAGGCTGAAGGAGGGCTTTGCGGATCAGCTTATTGACATCCTATCGGGATCGCCATCGTCGGGAACCTGCTACGCCCTGGCGACTGCGATGGGCACAGCACTTAGAGTTCTCTACACGGCGTTCGGAATCACCCTTTCTCCGTCGATACTCCCAACTCCATTCGCGAATCCCTTCCCAACGGCCCTGTTCTGGACTACAGGAGGTGTGGTGCCGGGTACAGACAGATACCATCGGGCTGTTAAGGTCGGCGAGGTCGCGGGCGTTACGTTGTGGACTTCCGAGAGGGTGGTGTCCATTCGGTCCCAGCCGCCTGACTTGTTAGATCCGAGGGGACCGAAGATACCGCGAGACCCGGGTTACGCTGGAGGCCGTAGGCGATGAGCCGTACTCGCCTGTTCGCCATCGGGATAACGTGCGTATTGTTCAGCGACTCTACCGTGGGAGCTGGGGCCTGCCTGCCAGAGAGACATGCTGATCTGCTTCAGCATTACCTAGTGTGGTCCGACGAATGGCTGGGAACCACGTTCAGGAGCGCAGCTTTGGAGGAACTGAAGGTCCTAAACGACGATGGGGTGTACTTGGTTTATTCGCCCTCTCTAAACACGGTGTTCAGCCTGACGGAGAACCGGGCTTCAGGAGCGACATGCCCGGTGGCGGAGCCGTGGCTGGCTTGTATGGCTAGGCTGCGGAGAAGTGGTAAGGGCTCGTCTATCCGCGAACTCCTGTCGGGTTTGCAGCGACCGCCGGCGGAACCGGTCGTCGAGGACGTGTGCAGCTACTTCTTACCGGCACAACTCGCGACACGTCAGTGGAAACCTTCTGGCCCCAGCGCTTGCAAGAATGAGATCTTGAGATGTGTTTCTTCTGATGTCTTGAGAGTGGCACGGTACTTTGGGGCCCTTGGTAGAGCGGTTTGCAACAACTTCAACACCAAGGATCCGGATATCTGGGTTGTAGCGGAGACCTCAAAAGGGAGCACGGAAACGGAGCGCATGCTTTTCGTTGTGAATGTGTACGGCTGCAGCACGTCGAGGTGCCTTGTGTCAGTCCAGCGACCTGTTACTGAAGGTGATTCGTGGGTCCTGGAAAAGGTCATTCGGGACCACCTGGAATTGCCCATTCATTCGAAGTCGCACACCAAGAGGTGAATGGGACTCCGTGAGCCGGCAAGCCTGACGAACCTGGCACGCGTGTGATCAAATGAATGCACAATCGCGGTGAGAGGGTGTGCCAACCCGTCAGACGTGAACGATTCTGATCAGGCGTCGGCAAGCGGGGCCAATGCCACACCTGGGATGGGTGGAAGTTATTCAGGTAAGTAACACGCTCTTCTTGTGGTCGTGGCGTTAGATCGATCCCGGAACAGCCTGCACGGCTCCCGGGCACGCCGGCCCTACGGCGCCCCCACTCCCCCCACCACCCGCCGGCACCCGTCGCAGAACTCCGCGCCCTTCAGATCCAGCCGCTCGACCGCGTGCGTGGACGCCATCACGCAGCGCCAGTCCGGGCAGTGGCGCAGGCCGAAGGTGTGGCCCAGCTCGTGAACCGCCTCCTTGACGGCCCGCTCGCGCAGCAGCGCCGGATTCGCCGGCAGGCCGTAGAACTCCTCCCGCAGGCGCTGCAGCGAAATCACCGCGCAGCGGCCGTCGAGCTGCGCTTCGCCGAACACGAACGTCAGCACCGGGACGAACAGGTCCATCTCGGTGACGCCGAGAATGCGTGTGTCCTCGTCCCCGGCGCCCGAGGCGAGCTGCCGGAGGATCGCCGTCGAGTGGAACTGCCCGCGCGCCGGCTCGAAGGCCGCGCCCGGATCGATCGGCCGTTCGCGGACGTGGCACGACATCCCGAACACCCGCGCCAGCGCCGCCGCCAGCTCGTCCAGGAACTCCAGCTCGACTCCGTCCCCCACCGGCTGGAGATGGATCGTCTCATACCTGGGCGGAGGGCGGCTCACTTCAGGCCGAAGCGCTTCAGCTTGCTGTAGAGGGTCGATCGATCGATGCCGAGGATGCGCGCGGCGTGCGTGAGGTTGCCGCCGGTTTCTTTCATCACCCGCCGGACGTGCGCGCGCTCCACCTCGGCCAGCGTGCGCCCGCCCGCGGGCTCGCCGGTCCGCAACTGGAACGGGAAGTCAGCCGCGCCGATCTCCGGTTCCCGCCCGATCACCAGCGCCCGCTCGATGGCGTTCTCCAGCTCCCGCACGTTGCCCGGCCACTCGTACTTGAGCAACAGCTCGAGCGCCTCCGCCGACAGCTTCGGCTCGGGGCGGTTCATCTGCGCGGCAAACTTGCGCAGAAACTCGCCGGCGAGCAGGGGAATGTCCTCGCGGCGCTCCCGGAGCGGGGGAAGATAGATCGAGAACACGTTCAGGCGATAATACAGGTCGGGGCGGAACGTGCCCGCCTTCACCTGCTCTTCCAGGTCCTTGTTGGTGGCGGCGATGCAGCGGAAGTCCACCGGGATCGACTGCGTGCCGCCGACGCGCACGATCTCCTTCTCCTGGAGCACGCGCAGCAGGTCGGTCTGCGTCTTCAGGCTGATGTCGCTGATCTCGTCGAGGAACACCGTGCCGCCGTCGGCGACCTCGAACTTGCCCTTCTTGCGGTACTGCGCCCCGGTGAACGCGCCGCGCTCGTGGCCGAACAGCTCGCTTTCGAGCAGCGTCTCGGTGAGCGCCCCGCAGTGAATCACCACCATCGGCATGTAGCGCCGCGGGCCGGAAGCGTGGATCGCCCGCGCCACCAGCTCCTTGCCGGTGCCGCTTTCCCCGCAGATGAGAACCGTGGTCTCCGTCGGCGCGACCATCTCGATCAGCTCGAACACGCGCTTCATCGGCGGGCTTTTGCCGACCAGCTCCGTCTTCGGGTAGATCTCGTGCAGGTTCTCGCGAAGCTGCTCGAGCTCGATCGTGGTCCGGCGGTGCTCGAGGGCCTTGGAGACGAGGTGGATCAGCTCGTCGGGGTCGATCGGCTTGGTGATGTAGTCGTAGGCGCCGCGCTTGAGCGCCTGCACGGCGGTCTCGAGCGAGGCGTAGCCCGTCATGATGACGACGATCAGGTCCGGGTCGGCATCGCGGAGCCGTTTGTGCAGCTCCATGCCGTCCATGCCCGGCATCTTGATGTCAATGAGGGCCAGGTCCCACTTCTTTTCCTGGACGGCGGCGAGCGCCTCGCGGCCGCTGCCGGCGACGCCGATCTCGTAACCTTCCCCCGCAAACCAGCGGCCAAGCGAATCGCGCACCACCAGCTCGTCGTCCACGATGAGAACACGGCCGCGGCCGCCGGCGCCGGGGTTGGCCTGCGCGCTCACGCCTGCTCCCCGTTTCCGCCGGCGGGAACGGCGACCGCCGCCTCGGCCGGGAGCGAGAGGATGAACTCCGCCCCTTGGCCCAGCGCCGACCGCGCGGTGAGCGAACCCCCGTGCTGAAGGGCGATGTTCCGGGCGACCGTCAGCCCGAGGCCGGTGCGGTGCTGGTCTTCCTTGGTGGTGAAGAATGGCTCGAAGATCTGCGGCAGCGCTTCCGGCGCGATGCCCGGCCCGGAGTCCTGGATGCGAACCCGGACCGCGCCGCCGTCCGCCTCCGCTTCCGTTGCGACCCGCAGCCGGCCGCCGTGCGGCATCGCTTCGGCCGCGTTGACCAGCAGCGCCAGGATGGTCTGCTGGATCTGGTGCGCGTCGCAGCAGCAGGCGGGCAGGTCGCGGCCCAGGTCCTTCTCCACCGCGATTTCCTGTAATTCGAACTGATGGCGCATCAGCGTCAGCGCGCGCTCGGCGAGGACGTTGAGGTCCTGAGGCTCCTTGCGCGGCGGCGACTGGCGGGCGAAGGTCAGCAGGTTCTTGATGATCTCCCCGCAGCGGTGGCTCTCCCGCTCGATGATTCGAAGCTGCTCGGTGAGATCGCTGCGAAGCGCCGGATCGAGCGGCGTTTGGTCCAAAGCCTTGAGCACCAGCCGCGCATAAGTCAGAATGCCGAACAGCGGGTTGTTGACTTCGTGGGCAACCACCGCCGCCAGCTTGCCGAGCGAGGCCATCTTCTCGCTCGCTACCAGGCTCGTCTGCGCGCGCTCGAGCTCGTGGGTCTTCTTTTGGACACGGTCCTCGAGCGAGCGGGTCCAGGCCGTGATTTCCGCCCGCGCCCGCTCGAGGTCGGTGGTCATCTGGTTGAACGACGCCGCCAGCTCGCCCAATTCGTCCCGCGACCGCACCGGCAGGCGGTGAGCGAGGTCGCCGCCGGCCACCTTGTGGGTGCCCGCGATCAGCTCCTTCACCGGACGGTGGACCACCATCACGATGAAGACCACGCTCAGCAGCGAGGCCAACGCGGCGGCCAGCACGGTAAACGCCACCAGGTGATTGCGGGAATCGGCGAGCTGGCGGTCCACGTTGTCCAGCCACAAGTTCACGTCGATCACGCCCAGAATGCGGCGCCCTTCGGGGTGCGCGTGGCAGGAGGCCGTCGAGCACGTCGTCTGGTTTTCGATCGGGCGGATGATCCCCAGGACCCGCTTGTCATTGTCCCGGAAGATGCGGTAGCGGTCCGGCCGGTCGAGCTTCTCGAGCGGCGCCGCCTGCGCGTGGCAGGCATAGCACGCCTCGGCGCTCTTGTTCACGACCGTGTCCACCTCCGACGGCTCGGTCGAGTAGCTGATGCGCCCTTCCTCGTTGAAGATGCGTACCCGGCGGATGCCCGGTTCCCGGCCGATCGAAGTAATCACCGCGTACAGCGCCTCGCGGTCGTTGTGCAGCATCTGGTAGCTGGTGCTGCGCTGGATCAGGTCGCTGATGCGGTCGGCGCTCTGGAGCACGAGTTCCTCGGAGTGGCTGCGATGCTCGCGCAGGCTGAGGTAGCTGAACAGCGCCAGAAAGGCGGTGAAACTGGACACCACGGCCACCGCCAGCTTCACCGCCAGCCCGGCTCTCCTGCGATGAACATGCGGTGTCCCCGCCGGCATCGGGCTCAATCTCCTTGCACCAGCGCCGGAGCCTCCCGGGGGTCTGGCAGCCCGGCTTCGGGCCGACATGCCGCTTCCGCGAACACCGGCAGGTGTTTCGCCGCCGCCCGGAAGATCGCGAATCCCAGGGCGACGATGCTGAGCGTCACCATGATTTCCGTCCACTTCGGCACGTAGCGGACGCCCGAGCCGGCCTCCATCCCGGTGACGCTGACGTTCAACCGGTGGGTGACGAAGCCGAAGATCACCAGCACCGCGCAACCGTACAGCGCCGCCGGACTGGCGCGCACCGGCGCCCGGAACAGCAGCAGCATCGGCAGCGCCATCAGCGCGATCTCCAGAGCGAACAGCCACGTCTCCGTCCGCGGCTCCCGCAGCAGGCCGAGCGCGCCGCGCCGGGTGAGATCCAGGAACCGCATCGCCAGGTAAACCATCAGCAGCACCGCCAGCAGCCTGGCCATGCCCGCCAGCAGCGGAAGCTCGAGTTGCCGGCCGAACGCCTTGCTCGAGTGATAGGACTCGAAAATCGTCATCGCCAAGCCCACCGTGATCGCCGAAACAAAGAAGAAGAACGGCAGCATCGGCGTGTACCACAGCGGGTGGAGTTTCTGAGGAACGATCAGGTACAGGCTGCCGAGGGACGATTGGTGCAGCGTGGACAGGATAACGCCGGCAATGACCAGCGGGATCATCACCGCGCGCAACCGCCGCAAAGGCTTTCTGGCGCCCAGGCGCTCGAGCACCACCGGCGTGAATTCCAGCGCGAGCACGGTGGTGTAAAGCGTCACGCACCACGCCACCTCGAACATCACCGACCGTGGATTCCACATCACCAGCGGGTGCCAGATGCGGTAGGGCCGGCCGAGATCGAACAGCAACGCCACGATGACCAGCACGTAACCGAGGAACGCGGTGAGGATGGCCGGCCGGACGATGGGCTCGTACCGCTTCAGGTTGAACAGGTGCACGGTGGCGGCCAGCGTGAATCCGCCGGCGGCCAGGCCGACGCCGCAAAGGACGTCGAATCCGATCCACAGGCCCCAGGGGAACTGGTCCGTCAGGTTGGTCGAGGCGCCAAGCCCGTGGAAGAAGCGGAGATAGGTGGCGTAGGCACCGCCGACCATCAACAGCGCGAACAGGGCTCGCCAGAACGTGAGGCGGGGCAGAAGGCGGGATGCGGTCATTTGCGCCCTTCCTTGCGAGGTTTGCCGCCCCCCTCGGCGGCCTCGACCTCCTCGCGCCGGTGCGTGATCCAATACACGCCGCCGAGGAGCACGGCGCCGACGCCGGCCACGTCCGGAACGAACGACAGCGCACGCCACGTCAGCATGGGCAGCGGCTCCTGAGGCAGTCCGGCGGGCAGCCCGAGCTGCTCCGGCGGAACCCCGGCGATCACCAGCACCGACGTGCCTCCCGCCTCGCGGAGACCGTAGATGGAGTCGTGATACTCGCCGCGGGGCTGAGCCAGCCGGCGCCGCGCCTCGCGGATCAGGTCCTCACGGCGGCCGGTGATGGTGGCTCCGGTCGGGCAGGCCTCCGAGCAGGCCGTCGGCTTGCCGGCTTGCAGCCGCTCAAAGCACAGATTGCATTTCTTGATCCTGGGCAGAGTCCGGCTCCATTCGTATACCGGCACCCGAAACGGGCAGGCCACCATGCAATAGCGGCATCCGATGCACCGCTTCTCGTCGTAGACGACCGGCCCGGTCCGGGTTTTCTGGAGCGCCGCCACCGGGCAGACGGAGACGCAGGTCGACTCCAGGCAGTGCATGCACATCCGCCGCACATACCGCTCGCCGTGGCTTTCCACGGTGGTCAACTTGCGCTCGGAGAGCCGTTCGGTTGCGCCGATGGAATCGTCGTATTTCAGCCCCCACCGGGCCGAGCAGGCGCGTTCGCACTCGCGGCAGCCCACGCACTGCGTGCTGTCGTAGAGAATGGCCAGACTCATGGGTCACTCGCCCGTCGTGAGGCACACTCTGATTATCAGTGTTTATACTCCGATTATCCTATTGCAATTCGGAGGCCAACCGGGCCGCCGCGCTTCAGTCGGGCAGGAAGAATTCCTCGGTGAGCTGCTTCCAGGGGGCATCCGCCAGCGCCGCGAACAGGTCCTCAGCGGGCCGTCCGCCGTCGGCCGCCACGGCTCCGGCCAACTGCGGCTGCCGGGAATAGAGGCGCTCCACGGCATCCCGCATCCAGCTCCGCACCATGCGTTTCGGCACCAGATTACGGACTACCGTCTCCTCGTCCGGTGCGTGAACCATCATGAGCCAGCCGCTGCCATAGGGGTCCTTGCGCAACACGGATGGGTCCTTTAGCACTTCGACGTTGATCTCGGTGACCTCCCCCTCGGTGGGAGAGACCATCTCGGTCTTCTCGCCGTCGCGGTGAAACGTCAGCGCTCTCTGCCCCTGGCGAATCCAGGAGCCGGGCCTCGGCAGTTCGATCCGCTCGATCTTGCCCATCAGGGCAGCCGCAAACTCGTCCACCCCCACCCGAACGACGCTCTTACGCTCCCGCTGCGCCCAGCTATGGCCGGGATGGTACCGGAGCCGCTCCGGGACGAGAAAGCCTTCGACGTAGCTCGCTTCCGGCCCGGCGTCGGGCCGTAGGGCGGCCTCCCGGACCGGCTCGGAAACTCGCTTCCTTGTCAACAGGTAATCGATCACGATGAACGTGAGGAAGGTTAGAAGAACCAGAATGACGGTCATGGCAATGTCCTCCTCTGAACAGAGGGGCAATCCCGTAGCCAAAGGAAACGGCTCTGGCAACTAGCTTAATATCAATATGTTGCGGATTTTCTGCAAAACGAACCTCGCGGGATGTTGAAAATCACCGTAGTGATTCACAACACTCACGGGGACTTTGCAGGGAGGAGATAGCCGACAGTTCCATGTTTGCTAGTGCTTGCCTGACTGTTGGATTTCTCAGCGGGGATGTGGAGAAACGCAACAGTGCCTGATGAGACGCTCTTTTTGGGCCGCCGGCGTTTCGGCGTTCATCGGCGGCTCGAAACTAGAACTCCGTCTCGGCCTCGCGCTCCAGGCCTTCGGCATCGAGCAGCAGCAGTTCCCTCTTTTGGATCTTCAGCAAGCCTTCCGCCTGGAACCGGCTGAGGTTCCTCGATACCACCTCCCGCACGGTACCTAGTCGGGAGGCCAATTCCTGGTGGGTCAGAGGAAAAGGGAACGGATTGGCGCCTTCCGCCTGGCTCAGGTCGAGGATCGTCCGAGCCAGGCGTTGCCGGACACTGCCGAAGCTGACGCTCTCGACGATGCCGACCAGAGCCCGAAGCCGCCGGCCGATGACGGCCAGCACCTTCAAAGCAACCTCCGGGTGCTGCCGGCAGACTTGGCGGAAGTCCTGCTTGCTCACCAGGAAGGCGATCACTTCGTCCAGGGCGCTGACGGTGGCCGGATACGGCCCTCCGTCGAAGAGCGGCACCTCGGCGACGCTGGAGGGAGCCGATTCCACCGCCAGCATGATCTCGCGGCCGGCGGGTGAAGTCTTGTAGATCTTCACACTTCCCTGCCCCAGGATGTAGAGCCCGTAACAGTCCTCCCCTTCCCTGAACAGGACCTCGCCGGGGGTGTAGCGCCGGACGAGAATCCTCTGCGCAACGGCCTCCAGCTCTTCCCGGCTCAAGCTGGAGAACAGGTTGACCTGAGACAGAAGTTCGATCTTGCCGTCGGGCATGTCCCCGGTTGTTCGGATGTTCGGCTGGCCGCCCTACCGTTTCACGTTCAAGTACGCCAGCAGATCCGCCATGTCGGCGCCGGCGAAGCGGGGCCAGGCGATGTTCTTGGCCTTGAACTGCTCCTCCATCGCCGGGCCGTGCTTCCATAGCTCGGACACCATCGAGAGGGCGTTCAGCGGCTCGGCGCGCGCGGTCAGGCTCGGCGCGCCGCCGCCCTCGTGGCAGACCGCGCACTTCTTGGCGGCGAGCACGGTCTTGCCCCGGTCCGAGCTGCCCGCCTCATCAAAAACCTGACGGGACCAGAGATATCCAACGATCCGGCGCATCTCCTCCGCGCGTAGTTCGGGCGCCGGTTGCTTCATCTTGGGCGCGTGGTTCCACATGGCGGCGGCGAAGTCCGTGACGGTCCGATTCACGAACCGGCCCTCCAGGGAGTTCCTGCCGGCATGGCACTCCGCGCAACCCTTCAGATCGAAGAGCAGCTTGCCGGTCTCCGCCGATGCGGGCGCGAACTCCGGCCGTTTCCCCTTCGTTTCCGGAAGGTTCTGCACGTAGATGAGCAGGTCAGTGAGTTCCTGGCTGGTAAGCTGTGGCCAGGCGATATTCCTCTTCGCCATCGCTTCTTTCATCCGGCCGGAGTGGTTCCACATCTCCTGCGCGCGCAGGATGGGATCGGCCAGGGACTTCCACTGAGCCACGGGCGTCGCCTCGACCACCGGCGAGGAGGTGATCCCATGACACTCCGCGCAGCGCTTGGATTCGAACACGCGCTTTCCGCGGCCGGCGTCTCCCGGCTGCTCGAAATAGCGAAGCGAATAGAAATACGCGAACAAATCGGCGGTCTGCTCGGTCGAGAGATGGGGCCGGGCGATCCCCTTGGCCGACATGGCGCTCCACATCTTCGGCGCGTGGTTCCACATCAGGCTCGCCATGAGAGCGGGGGTGAAATTGCGGCTCGCGCGCTTGCCCAGGTCGGGAGCGGTCGTGCCGCCCTTGCCGTTGATGCTATGACACTCCACGCAACGCTGGGTCTCGAAGATCTCGGCGCCCTTGCGGGAATCTCCGGGAATCGGAATCGCGCCGGAAGCGGTGAGAGCGGCGACTCCCGTGAGTACGGCGATATGAATAGTCCGCATACCCGCTACTATAACGCGAGTCGCAGACCGGCGATGTACTGGTGAGTGCGGAATCCCTCGAACAGGTAGAACGGCTCGGAGAGGCTGTACCACCGCCACTCCAGGAACCAGTGGAACTTGCGCTGAACGGGAAACGAGAACCGCGCCAGCGGCTGGTAGTAGCTTGTGGGGCGGCTTCCGGAGGAGACGTACATCGAGCCGCCAAGGCTCAGCTTCGGGGAGCCCTGGTTCACGCCGGGGAAGTTCACATCGAGAATCCCCGTTCCGATGTGCGCGTTCTCGCGGTAGGAGGAAGGCAGTTGGCGGAAGCCCAGCGGGTCCAGGTAGAAGTTGTTGGAGCTGAATGTCGACCGCGTGTAGTCCCCGGTCAGGCTGATTCTCTTGCCGCCGCCCGGCGTCCAGAAGATCGAGAGCGAATTGTCGCGGCTTCGATAATCGGAGCCGGGGTCCCTGTCGTTGTCCAGGAGCGAGAAACTCGCCGCCAGCGCGATCGAGCTGACCACCTGGTAGCGAGCGCGTGCATTCAGCTTGTAGTAGTCGTGCAGACTGGTGCGGAAGTAGCTGCGATCCGAGGAGGCCGCTTCGAAGTCGGCCTGAAGACTGAGCTTGGCCACCGGGCGGAAGCTGAACCCCGCCAGCCCCACGTTCGTCTTGAGCTCGCCGGTCTCGCTCGTCCCGGTCTGACTCAACTGCGGCGCCCTAACCCGCGAGTCGCCCCACACGTACCTGTGGCCGCCGCGCAGCGTCAAGCGGTCGGTGACGTCCACCAGCAGATTCGCCTCCTGGCGGTTGTAGTTGAAGACCAGCCGCTCCACCTCCGGCGCAAGCGCCGCGGAGACGGGGTCGCCGGCGGCGGCCGGAGTGTATGTGTCCTGGTACAACGCGGCGCCGGTGGTGTGGAACCGGTCCGTCATCACCGACTCGAAGACGCGCACGCGGCGGTGCGGCCGGAGCTCGGCGGAGAGGCTGCCCGACGTGTGCGGCTGCTTCGCCTCGGAGGCATACAGGCTTTGTTGTAACCCGATCAGGCGGAGGGCGGCCGACGGCGGATCGGAGAGAGCGAACAGACCGGCGTTGCGCTGCGAGTAGTCCACATCGCTGGTTGGCCGGCTGTAGAGGAACCGCCCGTACAGGTTCAGCCAGGCAACGGGACTGGCCGTCACCAGCCCCTTGCTGTAGACGCTGTCGCCACGGACGCGGTAGGCCTGCAACAGATCCGACAGAAAAAGCCGCTGGCCAAGGAAGAGGCTGGTCCGGTTGCCGAGGTGCGGTCCCGCATTGAAGAGGCTCTGGTCGTCTTTGAAGGCCGCTGCGCCCTGCTCGAGTGTCGCGTGGAACCGTCGCAGCTCGATGCGAACGCCGCCGCGGTAGTTGTCGGTCTTGTCGCGCAGGCCGTTGGCGACGGCATACTCGTTGGCGTCGCTGACGAAATCCGTGAGGCCGGACCCCGAACCCCAATCGCGCGAGTAGGCCAGGTAGGGAACCACGCGGCGGCCGGGCAGCAGCTCGAGTTCGGTGTCGATCATCCGCCGTTCGATATCAAACGATCGCTGGTTCAGGAGAATGCCGCGTTCGACGGTCGGGTTGGCGAACGACGGCAGGAAGTTGAAGTAGGCGATGTTGCGGTAATCGAATGAAAGCCGGTAAGAGCGGTCGCGCTCGACGCCGACGTGAGCGGTGTTATGCGGATCGCCGCCCCAGCTTGTCCCCCGCACGGTCAGCTTGTCAAAGAGCTTCCGCGCCGGATCCACGAAGCTGAAATCGACGCCCAGAAGTTTCGGTCCTTCCCCGAGGTTCACCACGCTGCGGTAGGTGTTGAAATCCCCTCCGACATCGCTCAACCACCGGTAGCCGGCTTCCACGTAGCCGGTGACGCGCTGTTCGGCGACAGGCGAGGCCGCCGCCTCCTGCGCGGGCTGGGCCTCCTGGGCGAAGGCGGCAGCGGACAATAGAGCAACAACGATCAGCGTTCTCATCGCAGTAAAGCCCGGCTCACGTGCGATCCGTGGACCTTCACGTGGCAAATGGTGCAGTTGCGGAAGCGGGGGCTTCGCAGGTCGTGGAAGGCCGGAGGAATGCCGCCGATGCCCGCCGCCGGGGTTGCCGCCGAGGGGAGCGGCAGGTTGACGTGGCATTCCAGACACTGGAGCGAAACCTCGTGCCGGGTGAGCATCCGGGGGTTGGCCGAGCCGTGGGGCTGGTGGCACGTCGAGCAACCTTCGAGGCGCACTGGCGCGTGCTCGAACGCGAACGGCCCGCGCTTGTCGCCATGGCACTTCAGGCACCCTGGCTCATTGGCCGAGACCGTTCGAATCGATCGCGGAAGCAGGCTGCCGTGGGGATTGTGGCAGTCTACGCACGACATGGCGCCTTCCGGGAGGCGGTGTTTGTGCGGCCTTTGGAAAGAAGCCCACTGTGCGGTGTGGCAGCCCGCGCAGAGCGCGTTCACGGAGGCGGGCCGCCGGGCGACCAGCGAGTCGGCCTCGGGCTTGTGTACACGATGGCAGCTCGCGCAGCTCGCTTGGTTCTTCGCATGGCTGCCCTGGATGCGGCCGACGTGGGTCGGCTGGTTCAGATGGCAGCCCAGGCACGTCTTGTCCGCCTGCGCCGCCGGTGCTGTGGCCGGATTGGTGATGTCCGTCGCGGCCGTCGATTCCGCGTGGACGCTCCCCGGCCCGTGGCAGGACTCGCAGGCCTTCCCTTGCCAGCCGCGTTTCGAGTCTTTATCAACGACGGCGTGCGGGCTCTTGAGGAACGCTTTGTAAATGTCTTCGTGACAGGCCGAGCAGGTTTCGGATCCGACTAGCGTCGCCGCCGGTTTCGCGGCCGGCTGCTGGGCTGCCGCTACGCCGCCTGCCAAAACGAGCGCGGCAAGGAGAGGAGGGATGGGGCCCCCAGGAGGGTGGGGGCCCCGAACGCGGGATGGCGGAGGGACCATCCGCGCGAGGACTAGACCGTCGAACCGCTCCATGCGCGAGCTATCTCGCATGCGAACGGTTAACGGAAAAGTCGGCGTTCGGCCCGTGACAGACCGAACAGCTCTCGCCGAGAAGCTCGGTAGTGTTCACCAGGGCGTGCGAGGCGGCCTGGATCGAGGTATGGCAGCCCGTGCAGGCCGCCGTCGTCGGCGAGACCGGGTTCAGGTAGCCGCGCGGGTCGACAGCCTTGATCAGTTTCTCGCCGAGCGGAAGCTGCTCGGAGTCGTTGACGTGGCATGCGCCGCAATTCCGCCGGTCGCCCGGATAGAGGACTTTGTTGTAGTTGTGCTTCACATTGCCGAAGCCGTAAACCGAGTAGTCGTAGGTCAGTTCCTCGCCGGTGTGGATCTTGTGGATCATCATCCGGAAGTCAATCGACTGCGGCGGCTGGTCGTCAGCGGGCCGGCGCGCCGTGTCCGTGATCATCGGATTGTGACACAGCACGCACTGCTCGATCTGGTTCCGGTTGAAGCCGTGAAGTGTCAGGCTCATGTGGCACTGGTTGCAGTTCTCGATGGCCACGACCTGTCGTCTTGGCTCCACCGGAGAGCCATCCACGGAGAAGTGCATCACCTTGTTGACGCCGGCGTCGCGGACGACTTGCTCCTTTTCGGTGCCGGGCAACAATGTGATGTTGCGGTAACCCTCGATGCCGACTGAATAGGTACCTTTGGCGTCGGCCGGGATGGTCCAATTGGCGGTCCACACGCAGCGTCCGTCGTCCGTGCACGCCGCCTGGCGCGCATCCTCGGTCACCATGATGGAGTAGTCGCTGGTCGGACCGGAGAACACCAGCGCCAGCCGGGACATGGCGGAGGCCTGGATAGGAGCCCCCGACTTGTCCTTCACGCTGAAGGAGACGTTCGGTTTCTGGCCGGGCGCGGCATTGTCGACCGCCAGGATTTCCAACACCGTGCCGGGCAGATAGCTGGAGAAGCGCGGCTCCAGGTGGGCGCCCATGATGGAGATGTCGAATTCCACCTCGCCCTGAACGGTGTGGCAATTGGCGCACTGGTTGTCGCTGATCTGCGGCAGGCTGGCATGGTCCTTGCCGGTGGCGAAGTCCACGTTGTCGTGGCAGGCGCCGCAGGCGGCGCGGTTCGGCTTCAGGTACGCATCCTCCTGCGCCGCGCCTTTGCCCTGCTCGTGACAGTGGGTGCAATTCAGAGCGCCCGCCGGGAAGACGACTTCGGAATAGTCATGCACCGACTGCTGGAACCCGATGATCTGGTAAGGCGTCCCCGCCTGAACGCTCGGCAGGTGCTCCCCCATGTGGATCTTGTGGGTCATCACGGGCATGTCCACCGTGTTGCCGGTGTCCGGATCGCTGGTCTGTGGCGTATGGCACAGCACGCACAGCTCCATGCTGCGGCGCGAGCCTCCGTGCAGCGCCAGCGGGTCGTGGCAACGGTTGCAGGTTTCCGTCTTGATGACGTCCCGAACCGTCTGGGGCGCCGTGCCGTCCGGAACAAAGGCGTACACGTCGTCGTCGTAGTTCGTGCCGAGGTCGAACTCGGTCAGGTTCCGGCTGGAGTACGCCCCGATACTGTGGGTGGCGGTCTTGTCGAAACCGGCCGGGGCCTTGGCCCGGAAGACGTATTCGTAGTCGCCCTCGCCGAGCTTCGTGAAGGTCCCGTTGCTCTCGCCGGCCGCCTGGATGGCGCTCACATTCGTGATCGGACTTGTCTGCGTCCGGGTCGTGTAGGCCACATATTGCGTCTTGCCCTTGGGGATGTAAGCCGCGATCAGGCTGATGGAGATCGTCCCCGGCGTCGTTACGCCGCCCCGGTCCAGCCCCAAGCCCCGCGGATCGGTGATCTTGAACCGCGCCCGGATCGTGCCATCGTCGGCGATCGCCGCCCAGTAGACGTCCGTCACGAGGCCCGGGCGGACGAAGTTCACAAGATTTGCATCGGCATAGTAGGCCTTGTCGTGAACGGTGAATTGCGGGCCGTCCGCGCTAATCAACATCACAGTGCAAACGATGAAAGCCAGGGCGAATCCCAACCGGATGGCCCAAGTTCGTTTCGAGGCGTTCTGCATCGCCGGATTCCTCCAAAGCTTCAGTTAGTCTACACCCATTCTCAGAAGCGACAGCCAGTCATCAGCAGCAGGAATCAGCCCAAATCACTCGGGGCTTTCATTTCAGATAAGGAACTCTATTTTTCAATGAGTTAGCGAAGCATGGCGGATGTTGCTCGTGAGGGCACCTCGGTCACCAATGGGAGTTTCGCATCCGCGGATGGGTGAAAATCCGCAGAGGTGTGGAATTTCTCAACAGCGCCGGTCGCCACCACACAATGTGGTTGAAGTTCCCCACTGAAACAAGAAGAGACATTCGATGTGTGATGCGGGCAGCCGGCAAGTAGCGGGGGCAGGACTACTACTCGAATAGCTTTCTGCTCAGGTTTGACCCATGCACCTTGCGGTGGCAAACGGTGCAGTTCTGGTAGCGAGGCTTGCTCAGGTCATGGAAGACGGGCGTACTGTTGTGGCACTCCAGGCACAGGAACCGGACCTGGGCGCGCATCAGCATCTTCGGGTTGGCGCTGCCGTGCGGCTGGTGACAGCTCTGGCAGCCGGTGACTCGCCCGGGCGGGTGCTCGAAGATGAACGGTCCCTGCGTCTCTTCGTGGCAGGAGCCGCACATGGCCTCCGTGCCACGCATCCGCACTTGGCGCAGGGTATGAGATCCGTGGGGCTGGTGGCAGGAGGAGCACTTCATGAACTCGCGTTCGATCGGGTGATGGTACGGCATGGCAAATGCCGCGCGCTGCTCGCCATGACACTGGTAGCAGAGTCCAGGCTCGGAGCCGGCCATTGAGTCGCGAACGGCTCGCATCCGGTGGAAATTCTCCGAGCCTCCGGGCGTGTGGCACCGGTCGCATGCGACCTTGCTTGTTGCGTGGTCGCCGCGCCGGAACTGGAGGTTCGGCGGGGAACCCCCGTGGCAGGCCAGGCATTGTGCCGATCGGACCGAAGCCGGCTCCAGCCGGAAGGTCACGATGTTGGCGGGCGCCGGATTCTCGGCGTGCTCGGAACCGGGGCCGTGGCAGGCCTCACAGCCTTGCTGACCCTTGGCCGCGCCCGTGGGAACCACCGCGCTCTCGTGCGGCGATCCCGCCAACCACTTCGGGTGCTGCTCGTGGCAGGCGGAGCAAGTATCGGCGCCTACGTACTTCCGGTCGGCCGCCAGGGAGACCACCGAGAGGAGGGCTATGACCGGCAACCATCGCAAGGCGGGCCGCATGGAGACTCCCATTTAGAAGCGAAACCTCAGGAAGGCGTTGATCATGTTGGCGCGGTAGTCCTGCCAGAGGAAATCCCGCTCGTTGTAGGACCAGTGCTGCCAGTGGCCCTCGACGGCCACGTTCTTGGACACGGCCAGGGCAAGCCCGGCGCGCGGCATGTGCTGCCGCAGCGGGAACGTCGCGCCGGTGTCCTTCAGGAACTGGTACCCGAGACGGAGCGTGAGCCTGGGGCCGGCGGGCGCCTGCACCTCGCCGTACACGAGGTGAGTGTCGGTTTGATACAGAGACACGGCCGGCGCGAGCCGCGACAGCGTAGCGATGACGATGTCGGTGGCGCTATGAAGCTGGTAGAAGTTGTATCCGCCACTGAAGACTAAGCGGTCGGAGGCGGCGTAGGAGACCTGGGCGGTGACCTGGCGATCGTTCAGGTCGTACCGGCCCAAGGTCCCGCCTGGCTCGTTTTTGTTGTCCGCGATGACGAACCCGCCGGAAACGCTGAGCTTCGTGACAGGTTTCAACTCGGCCTGAACCTTCGTCCGCAAGGTGGACAAAGGTTCGATGCGAGTGAACGAGCTGCTGGCGGTCCCCTTCTCGATCTCGGCCCGGAAACGCGCCCGTTCGTTGGGGACGAACGCCACGCCACCTCCGCCGGAGTGCTTGGTGGTGACTAGTGGAGCGGGAGTGGCGACGCTTCCGCCGGGCCCGGCCAGGTGGCTCCCAAAGGCCACGTGGCGGTCGCTGTAACGCCAGGTTCCGATGAGCGACAGCGCGCGGTGGAGAGACAGCTCGACATCGAACTGGTTGCGGAAAAGCTGGTAGTCCGTGACGGTCCCGCCGCGTCCTTCGATCGGAAGTCCCGGAGGCTGCGCTCCCTGGCTGCGAACGGGCTCGAGCACCCCGAAGACGTCGAGGAAGCCGGTGAGCGTGTACGTGTCGTAGTGCAGGAAATGGTGCAAGACGAGGCGGGGCGCGAGTTCGACGGTTTCACTGACATCGAAGAAGTGGGTCGGCTTGTCGCTCACGCCGGTGGAGGAGATGATCTGCCGGAGCGGCAGGCCGGAGGAACCGAGCCGATACAGCAAGTTGTCGAACCGGTTCAGCTTGAAATCTCCGTTGCTGTACAGATAGCGAGCGGTGAGGTCGAACCGCCCGCCGGCATCGTACCTGGCGACGGCGCGCGTCGTGGGAGTCGCAATCCGGGCCGGCGCATCGCGCAGCCCGTCCTCCAGGCGGCTGCCGTTGAGACCCACCGGGTTCAGGTCGTTGGGCAGAAGCTGGCGGTCGTCGCGAAAGCGGATGAACGACTGATCGATGAGCAGGCTGAACGGCCGCAGGTTGAAAAACACGCCGCCCGAGAATTCGTCGGAGGCGAGGCGGCGCGGGCTGGAGAATTGAAAGGTATCGAGGAGGAGAGATTCGGTGGTGAAGGCAGTGCCAAACTGCTGGTTGCGCCGGTATCCCAAACGGAAGCCGGCCTTCCGGTCCGGGAAGACCTTCAGGTTCACACTCCACCGGCGGGCCACCGAATTCTCGGGGTGGAGGCCGAGCGCCAGACTGGGCAGGTCGAAGAAGTAGCTGTTGCGCCAGTAGCCGGCATCGAGATCGTACAGCTTGCGTTTGGCCATTCGGAAGGCGGCGTGCTGCCAGGGATTGGCGCCTCCCAGCCCGGACCCGGTGAGAGTGGCAAAGTTGAAAAACGATTCTTTGCCTCCGCTGGGCCGGAAGTCGAGGGTCAGATCCTCCACGTTGAAACCGGAGCGGAGGAACCGCTCGGTGAAGAACTTGCCCTCGCTTCCGTGGACGTCCGTCCAGACGCCTCCGACGGCGACCTCTGCCCGCGTCGTGACAGCCTCGGCAATGAGTGGTTCGGTCGCGCCGGGCTGCCCGGTCCCGGCGGTGGTCTGCGCGGGACCGGGCAGCGCCAGCGTCAGCAACAGAAACAGCCCTGAGCAAGCGTGCGGTTGGCTGCCCATGCAGGTGACCTTGTCGTCGAAGTCAAAGGACAGATCACGCTACCGGTTTGAATTCACTCGACCCCAGGCGCTTCTCCCGGCGGTTCGGCTCAGCAGCGAGGGCTGCGCGGCGCTGGTCTGCCACCAGGCGCCCTGCGGGCCGTAGTAGGTCTGGAGCCAATTGGCAAGGTCGACGTCGGACGACTCGTTCCACTTGGTCAGGTCCGCGTCTGGCGGCAAGCCAAAGATCGGGGCCAGCGGCCGGTGGCAACGAACGGCGCAGGAATTGGGCATGCCGCCCTGCGCCTGGGTATCCAGCGTCTTGGCCGGCGGAATGGCGCTGAACGTGTGCGTCGAGATGTCGTACGGCGCCCCGGATGCGGCGACCTTTGCCATGTGGCACTCGGTGCAGCGGCTCAGGCCGAGGGTGCGGTCGGGCGCGTACGAATGGCGCGAGTGGCTCTCAACGACGGCCGAGATCTTGGCCTCGTTGGCCTTGATGTCCACGATTTCATCGCGGGAGAGCTGGGCGAACGGTCCGAACCCGGCGTGACAGCCGAGGCACAGGCTGTTGTCCTCGACCTTGGCCGGAATATGCAGCGGGGTGCCGTCGGTGGCATCCACATCCAGGACCTCCCGGATATGAGCCGTCTTCGTGTTGTGGACGTCGTGACACTCGAAGCAGGTGACCTTGTGGAACTGGAACTCCCACTTGGAGGAGCGCTTGAAGTCTTGGAGCTGCTGGTGGTGTTGCTTGGACTCAAACTGGTCCGGCCACAGGCCGGGCTTGTCCGACCAGTATTTCCCGCCGTACAGTTCCTCGCCGATCACGGTACCGTAGTCGACGTGGTTGGTCTCGTCATAAGGGAACTCGTGGACGCCGTTGGGGAGGCTGGCGCCGCGGGAGTGACAGCCGCCGCAAAGCTCGTTGGCCTGCTTCGCCGTCAAGTCCGTCTTCGGATTAATGATCTTGGTTGGATCGCCGCGGGACATAATGTGCTCGCCGCCCGGACCGTGGCACCGCTCGCAGCCGGTGTTGTACTGCTCGCGGATGCCGTCGAAGTTGAGGTCGAGGTAATGCATGTCGTCCTCGGCATACAGGATTGCCGGGGGCGCCGCCGACAGGTACTCGCCGTTCTCGTCGTGCCATACGGTGACGGTGGTGGCGTGGCAGCCGGCGCACTTCTTGTGGAAGGAGTTGGAGGCGGCCGCATCCTTGGCCGTCGCGGATGGAGTGATCTTCGGCGTGTTGTCGGCGTTGTACCAGAACTGGGTGTTGTAAAGCACCCACTGGTTAGTGGTTTCGTTGAGCTGGATCGGGCCCTCGTACACACCGGCGCTCAGGCCGTCGGACCTGTCGGTGACCGGAATGCGCACGACCACCCGCTGCTTGTAGATGCCGCTGCCTCCGTGGGCGAAGACGACGGGGAAGTCCACCAGGCCGATGGTCATGATGTAGCCCTTGGCGGGGTCGTATTTCAGGATGGGCGCGTTCGGCTTGAACTTGTCGAACGGACTGGAGATCTGGTTGAAGTCCAGACCGTCCTTGAAGTCGTCGACTCCGTTCTTGTTCTGGTCGTAGATGATGCCGTTCCTTACGCTGAGGCTGAACCGGTCATCGGGCACCATCTTCAGGCCGGTGGCGTGAAGCGAACTTCGCCAGCCTTCCTGGGCTGGGTGGCAGGCCAGGCAGAATTCGCTGCCGACGTAGACCTTGGAGGCGGCGACGCCAGAACCGTAGAACATCTCCAGCCGGGCGATGAGGCTTTCGGCGTCGGCCCGCTCGGACGCGGCTGGGGCGGGTGCTGCAAGCATGAAAAGGAACAGGACTGCTGTAAATACGATCGCTAGGTGCTTCAGTGTTGTCCTCATGGGTCCTCCCTGGAAAGACCGAAAATCGGGCTGGAACCGTTCGGACGGCGCCCGGTTTCGTAACGAACTGCCTGCGTGGCGTCAATGCGGAAATAGATCCTGTGGGGCGGCAGCGGGTCGGCGAAGCAGGTGAAGGCCTGCCCATGCGGCTCGGGCCCGCAAGACACTTGGTAGGCGTTTCGCGCCCTGGGCCACTTTGGATCGAGGAACCCGGCCGATTGTAGCTCTTCGACGGAGCCGAAACGGCCCTTGGCCGACTTGTAGCTGAGCTGGACCGCGGCGACAAGGCGCAGGTCCTGGAGCGCGCGGACTGCCTCGCGGGGCAATTCCCGTTGGGCTTGGAGGGCTCGCTCGACGGCCGCGGGCGCTGCCGTGTTGGGTCGGGTCTGACGGTAGAGAAGAAAAGCGGCGGCCAACAAGATCAGAAGAACGGCTGCCAGAAGGCGAGGGCCGAGCGTTGCTGATCTCGGGGGTCTCACGATGAATTCGGACTGGCCGTCTTCAGGTGTGAGTTCTTCCTCCACCCCTGCAACGTTTTCGCTCATTCGGCTCACCTTCCCCAACCCGCATTGGTTCAGACGTTGGTCAGGCGTTATGTCGGAAGTCTCTTCGCACGGTTCTGTCCAAACCCGCAGCAGCCGTCGATTTCAGATAACATCGCCTAATTATACAATGGGTTACGGCCGTGCGGCAGGCTTGAGGGCAAGAGAACGTCCAAGGGAGTTCGCCTTGACACTGAGTGAGATTTCGCAGGATATGTGGGATTTTTCAACACATGAATGCCACCGCACCCGGTGTATGATGATTCCAATTGAGAGAAAAGGACATGTCCGATCGAGATAGACGCCAATTCATCCAGACGGCAGCACTGACAGCGTTCTCCTGGAGCAGGGTCCTCGGGGCCAACGACCGTGTTCGCCTCGGCGCCATCGCAACCGGCGGCCGGACCCAATACCTGATGAAGATGGCGAGCCAGGCCGGCGGCTGTGACATCGTCGCGGTCTGCGACGTCTACGAGCCGCGCCGCCTGGAGGCCAAGGAGAAACTCGCTCCCCAGGCCGACCCGGACTACGCTCTGGTCACGTAGACTTTGGTGTCATAGAAGACAGCGCTGCCCCCGATCACGTCACTTAACGGCGAGCGTAGCTGCGGATCGACCACCATCGCCGAGTTCGCGTGCAAGCCGGCTGCGCGGCGCGAATCGCCGGGAACCAACTCGCCGTCGATCATCTGGTCGGATGCGCCATAAGCCCAGTGCCCCCATCCGAGTTCGAACGAGATCACTCCCGGCCGAATCCGGCCGGTGATCTTCAAGCGGCCCAGTAGAGGCTTGGTCTGCCCGTGACCGAGATCCCACTGAGCATAGGGATTCGATGCGGAGGATACCCAGACCAGCTCATTGTCCTGGAATCCGAGCCGCTGCGCGTCGTAGCGGCTCATCTCGACGAAGTTCTCCGCCTGCACGTCGGTGAGCCAATAATTGGAGATCGTGCGGCTCTTGCAAGCCAGCATGCTCCGGTTCGTGATCAGGGTCAAGGGCGCGTCACCTTGCTGGAGAGCATTGCCCAACGAATCCGCAATGGGCAGGTACGTCGCCGAGCCGCCCATATAGGCGCCGGTCATGGAGTTACGGGTTTTGGCAGGCTTCTCGTGATACAGGTTGACCAGCTTGCCGTACTTGGCTTTCACGTGTTCACCCGTCCACGCTTCGTTGTAAGACCACCAACGGCCGCCTCGGTTCAGGACGTAGATCACCCTCTTCCACCAGTCGGAGCCCGTCAGCGCCGACCATCGCTCGGCATCGAACATGGAGGGCGGCAGGTGCTTCCTGGCGTTGAGGAACGACTGGACCTCTTCGTCCGTCGCCTCCGGACAGATGTCGGCGCCAGTGCTCGAATCGCCGTAGGCGATATTGGCGACCATGCGGAGATAGAAGTCCTCGGGACAGCAGAGGTCGCCGCCGCTCCCAAAGCCGCCGGGGCCGAAACCCGGCAGTTGCAGGCGCTCGGCAATCGACAGGAAGACCGCCTCCATGGAAACCGGCATTTCGCGGTTGAAGACGCGCACAGTCTCATTCGGCGATGGAATCGCCGGCTGGCGAATCGGAGACGCGCGATGAACGATGGAGGGATGGGTGCGATGAAACTCCCAGCGTTCGAGGTAGGTCAAGTCCGGAAAGATGTAGTCGGCATACTGGCTCGTCTCGCCGATGACGATGTCGCAACAGACGAACAGCGGGATCTTGGTAGTGTCAAGGAGCGTGGGAATCAAGGAATGCCCGGCTGGCAGAGCGTACACGGGCGATCCCATGTACAGGAACAGCGTCTTGATCGGATAGGGATACGCATCACCTGCCGATGGAATCACCTCCTGATAGACGTCGCTGGCCAACGGATACCACGGTCGCTTGGCGGGATAGCCGGAAAAGACGGTGCTCTTCTCATAGCTGGCGCCGCCACGGATGATGTCGATTCCGAAGGGAGTGATCTTTGCCGGGTGAGCTCCAAGCTGGAATGGGCGCCCCGTGCCGCCGGTCTCGCCATAAGCCCCACCGCCATAGACGAGGCCGCCCTTCCAATCGAGATTGCCGATCAGAGTGTTCAGGGCCCCCATCGTCGCCAACACGTTGTAGAAGCCATTGGTGTGCTGAGAGACGCCACGATGAATCTCGACGACGGCTCTCTTCCCGTGCGAAGTGAATTCGCTGGCGAGGTTCACGACATCGTTCGCGCTAACGCCAGCCAGGGCCGACCAGTCGAAAACAGAGTTCTTCGCAGCCTCTTCGTAAAGCAACTGAAGCCCGGTCTTGACCCTGATATTGTTGATCGTCGTGTCCGCGAAGAGGTCCCCTTCGGCCACGTTCGACGAGTCGTCGGACTTGAAGGCCACCGGCTTGCCGTCTCGCAGACAAACGAAGGTATCGGCATCACCCTCCAATCCGACTTCCGGGGCTCGCACGAACGCTCCGGCCGATCCGTCCGGCCGGATACTCACCAGCCACGCCGCGTTGCACCACGTCGGCTCGCCATCGGCTGTAGCAGCCGCCTTGTTGCAGTTCTCGAGGTAGCGTTTGTCGTATCGCTGGTTGTCTATGATCCACCGGATCATGCCAAGCGCAAGCGCGGCATCCTCGCCCGGCTTAACCGGAAGCCATTTCCACGCTTTCGAGGCGATCTTGCTGTACCGCGGATCGATGACCGCTACACGGAGTCTCCCGCTGGCCAACCCCCTCATGATCTTCGGCACCTTCAGCGGCGGGCCGTAATTGCCTTCCAGGACGTTGGCTCCCCAATATATGATGAACTCGGCGTTGGCGGTATCGGCCATCCAGTACGCCTTTGCGCCACCGGTCCACTTGCCCCCGCTCGGCTGCTCGGACATCGATTTACCCGCGAAGTAAATCGACCCCTGACACACGGTCGTATGCCCGTGGGCATTGATCGAGCCGAAGCTGTCCTTCACAAACCGGAGGAAAAAATCCTGCCGGCCTGCTTTCAAACGCCCCCAGTTGAAAACGAACTGGTTGTTCTTGGGTCCGAAGTCCGGGTGGTCGGGATCGATAAGGTTGTCCAGGTTGTCTTTATGCTTCTCCTTGAACTCCGCCACCGTCATCTTCTTGTCCTGAATGGCGGCAATGTCGGCTGCCATCGCGCTGAATACTTTCGGATCCCGCAACGCCCAGAGATCGCGCAGACCGGTAACCGGGACGCCCCCATCCTGCGGAAACAGCGCGCCGCCGTCGACGATCTCATTGACGGCCTGATCGAAGGAGATCGTGACCCATTTGCCTTCGCCGCGTTTGCCGGCTCGCTTCAGCACCTTGATCAGCCGGTATGGGTCGTACGCTGTCTGAATGCCGGCCTGGCCTTTCGGGCAGATCACCCCGTTGAGCCGCGCCGCTTGTGCCGCCGGTGCTCGCCAGTCGATATGGGGATCCATGGAGCGCGGACCGTATGGATTGCCGTCAATCTTTACAGCCAGCCCGTCCTGGATTCGGACCTTGATCTCACAGCCCGTGTTGCACTGCAAACAAGTCGTGTAGATGTAGTCGGAGGCCTCTACCCGCTTCGGCGTGACGCGGCCTCCCCCGGGGGATTGCCCGAATACGGCGCCGCGCAAGGCGGCGAGGCAGGCTCCGCCCAGCAGTGCGCCTGTCCTCAGCAGTTCGCGGCGCCCCGGCGCCGGTTCGTTCCCTTCCGGTGCGGGAATGAGGTGCGCGTTCTTTTCCATGGTTTCTTCCTCAGTAGTGGCAAGCACGACAGTCGATGTGCGGCACATTCGGCATCGACTCTTCGAAGTAGATCACGCGCGGCTTGACACCGAAGTCCTGGTGCCCCTGAAAAACCCGGCGGCCTTCGGTGATCTCATTGACGAGGCTGCCCTTCGTATTGGCGTCTCCGAAGTACATGGCGCCACCCACGCAGGTAGTGACGCAGGCCGGCAACACAGCGATGTCGAGCAGGTGGCCGCAGAAGGTGCACTTGCGCGCCACGTCGGTAAGCTGGTTCTCGCCGGACTTGCGGGAGTAAGCCCTGCCGTTTTCAACGAACGGTCGGGCTTCGTAGGGCTGTGGCCGCGAAGTGCCCTCGGTAAAGGTCCTTCCGTCATCGACATGCACGGCCTTGAACGGGCAAGCCTGCGCGGCCGCCTGCGCCCATTGTCCCCTCAGCTTGGCGTGATCGAACTCAACGATACCGTCGGGCCGCTTCGAGATCATTCCCTGAGGGACCGCCTTCGCACAAGGCGCGTCATCGCACTGGAGGCAGTTCGCCGGCTTGAAAATTGACCATGGCCTCGGGCCGATCCGGAGGCTCTTCTTGATGACACGCCGGAAGTTGCCCGCGGGGCCCGTGGGGTTCTCCGCGCGGCATGCCACGGTACAGGCATCGCAGCCGATGCACTTGCGGGTGTCGACGACCATGATCCAACTCGGGGTCGCCCCGCTGCTGAGCGCGGCTTCGAGTTCTTGCTGCATGCGCACGATGAGATTGCCGCCGGACTCCCCGAGGACGGGAGGGACCGGCGCAGCCTCCGCTTGCGGAGAAGTCAGGGCTCTGCCACCGACGACGGCAGTGGCGGCGCCGCTACTGATAGCGGCCAACGCCTGGAAAAACCGGCGACGCGGAGTCTCGTTTGGGACGGCTTGAGTTTCGGGCAGGGGAGATGGGACCCTATCTTCCGCCATGTTGCACGCTCCTGTTGACAACTGCCACACTCGCCCTAATCGAGCGAAATCACGCAGCACGTTACCCTCCAATACCACAAAAATGGTATTCAGACAACAAGGTCGATTTTACAACGAGTTCCGCTTGCGCGGGAGGCGCGAGCGTGAGAAGGCCCGCCAATCCAGGGGCGATTGGGCTCGACGATATGGGTGAAATATCCCATAGCCTGTGGGATCTTACAACATGTTCCTGCGGTCGCAACCTGTGGGAATTCTCCGAGACTCGGATAGGATCGGCTCGTCATGAAGGGTGGTCTATTCAACTTGCTCAGCCTCCGCACGGTGTATGATGATTGCCAGCGAGAGAAGCAAGCGAGAAACCCAGATGTCCGATCGAGATAGACGCCAATTCATCCAGACGGCGGCCCTGACCGCCCTTTCCTGGAGCCGAGTCAGCGGCGCCAACGACCGCATCCGCCTCGGCGCCATCGCCACCGGCGGCCGGACCCAATACCTGATGAAGGTGGCGACCCAGGTCGGCGGCGCTGACATCGTCGCGGTTTGCGACGTTTATGAACCTCGCCGCCTGGAGGCAAGGGAGAAACTCGCCCCCCAAGCCACCCCGTACCTGGACTACCGTGAGGTTCTCGACCGCCAGGACATCGACGCGGTGATCGTCGGCTCGCCGGACCATTGGCACGTGCCGATGACGGTGGACGCCGTCCGGGCCGGCAAGGATGTTTACGTCGAGAAACCGCTGACGCACAGCATCGAGGAGGGCGAAAGGGTCGAGAAGGAGGTGGCGGAGACCGGACGCCTCGTGCAGGTCGGCTACCAGCAGCGGAGTTGGGACATCTTTGAGCAGGGCGCCGAGATCGTCGCCTCCGGCCGGCTCGGCCGGATTACGCTGGTTCTGGCGTCCTGGTATCAGAACTATCTCAACTGGGACCGGACGCGGCTGGCAAAGCTGGAGACGGACAAGCTGGATTGGAAGCGCTGGCTTGGCTCGGCGCCGGACCAGCCGGTGGACCCCCTGCGCTATCTGCGTTGGCGGTGGTTCTGGGATTTCGGCGGCGGGCACCTCACCGACCTGTACAGCCACTGGATCGATGTCATCCACTGGTACATGGGAGTGGATGCCCCCCGGTCGGTCCAGGCCATGGGCAACACCTACGTGCTGGATTACATGGAGTGCCCGGACACCATCAGCGCCTCCTATGAATACGGCCGGTTCACCGCGGCGTACAACGGCACGCTTTCCGGCCACCTGGACGGGGGCAACCTCATCTTCCGGGGCACGCGGGCGCTGATGAGGATCAATCGCGACGGCCTGGCGGTCTACCCTGAGGGCGTGGTGCTCCCCGAGAAAACCCAGTATCCGGAGCCCGAGATCCAGGCGAGGGCGACCGAGGACGGCGCCATCGCCCACATGAAGAACTTCCTGGACTGCGTTCGGAGCCGCAAGCAGCCCACGGCGCCGGTGTCCGCCGGGGTGTCGGCGGCCCGCGCCGCCCACCTCGGCAACCAGGCGCTGAGGCGCGGCGAACGTGTGGTTACTTGACCGCCCTGACTTTTTGGAACTCTTCCGCCCCCAAACCGGAATTCTGTCTTGAGGACTGGATACGCCGCCCTCGATGACGACGGGCTCCTGCGGCGAATGGACGCCGGGGACGAGGAGGCGTTCGCCGCCTTGTACCGCCGGAGGCAAGGGGCGGTGTACCGGTTCGCGTTGCAGATGAGCGGGAGCGAAGCGGCGGACGAAGAGGTGACCCAGGAAGTGTTCCTGGCCCTGATCGAGAGCGCAAAACGATACGAGGCGTCGCGCGGCTCGCTCGTCTCCTGGCTGTTCGGCATCGCCAGGAACCGGGTGCTGCACTGGCTGGAGAAGGACGGCCGCTACCGGGCCGACGAGGAGGAACTGGAAGCCGCCGTTTCTACCTCGGCCGGCGGCGGGACTTTCCTCGACGACCTCACCGAAAAGGAGAAGCTGGAGGCGGTCCGGCAGGCGGTTCTGGCGCTGCCCGCCCGCTATCGGGAAGTGGTCGCGTTGTGCGACTTGCAGGAACAGAGCTATGAAGCAGCGGCCCGGGCGCTTGGGTGCGCCGTAGGAACGGTCCGCTCCCGTCTTTCGCGCGGACGGGCGATGCTGGCCGGGAAACTGCGCCGGTCGAGGTGCCTGACATGAGGAGCGAGGAATCGAATCACGACGTGACGCACGTGCTCCGGTCGCTGGCTCGCGACATGGAGTCGCGACACGAGGCGCCGCCGGCGCTGGAAGCCCGGGTGCGATTCGCCTACCGGGCGCATCGGCGCATGCTCCGATTGCGGAAGTCGCTGCTGTACGGCGCCATCGCGGCTTCTGTGGTAATGCTGATCGCCGCCGGCGCGATGCGATTGCGGCGGCCGCCGGCGCCGACCGAGTCGGTGGCGTCGCTCCGGGCGCCTTCGCCCGCACCGGCAGTTGCGATCGCCGTGACGACGCCTCCGCCGGCTCCGAAGCCGTCGCCAAAGTCCAGCCAGGTCCGCCGGCCGGCCGCACCAAGGAGAACGGAGATCGTCACCGAGTTCCTGCCGGTGGCGGGTGGCGATTGGCTCGAGCCGCCGGGCCGCGGGCGGCTGGTTCGGGTGAAGCTCCCGCGGGCGGCTTTGTGGACATACGGATTGCCGATGAACGTGGACCGCTCGGCGGAAGCGGTGACCGCGGACGTGCTGGTGGGCGATGACGGCCTGGCGCGCGCGATCCGGTTCGTGCAGTAGGGCCGGCTCAGTGAGAAGGTCAGAAAGAAGTTTCCTAGCCGCCGATGAACGCCGATGGACGCCGATAAGCCCTTGGTTCATCGGAGGCTGATGAACTTCCTAGCTTCGTTCTCAACGGACTAGAACAAACGAAGGAGATAGCAAGATGAGAATGCGATTTGCGCTCGGGCTCGCGCTGGGGGCGGCTGTCGCCGCAGGCCAGCAAGCGCCCGTGGAAAGGAAAGAAATCCGGATCGTCAAACACGCGGGAACGGCCGCGGCGGGGCAGCCCGCCGGCGACGTCCTGCATTTCGTCTCGGCCGAATTCGGTTGGGAAGAAGAAAGCGTCAAGAACGCGCCGTACTCCGCCGAAGCGGTCACCGACACCGTGCAGGCGCTGGCAGACGGCAACCGCATCGTGCGGAAGACCACGGCGCAGGTGTATCGAGACAGCGAGGGGCGCACGCGGCGCGAGCAGACCATGGAAGCGATCGGCGGCTGGAGCGCGGCGAAGCGCCACAAGGTGATCTTCATCCACGATCCCGTCGTGCGGGTGGACTACATCCTGGATCCGCAGAATCGCACCGCCCGGAAGATCGCGCTTCCGGAGATGCCGCCGCCGGGCTCCGGGCCGGTGAATGTGGAAGTGGAGACAGGCGGCGAGTTCACTCGCCCGGCGCCGCCCCCGCCATTCGGCGCGGCACACGGTGCGGCTGTTTTCGTCGCCGGGCCTGGAATGGCCGAAGGTCTTCCGGAGCAGAGTCAGGCGGGCTACAAGAGCGAATCGCTCGGCAAGCAGACGATCGAAGGTGTCCTGGCGGAGGGGACCCGAACGGTCCAGACGATCGCAGCCGGCCAAATCGGCAATGAGCGGCCGATCGAGATCGTTTCCGAGCGGTGGTTCTCGCCGGAGCTGCGCACGGTGCTGTCGCACAAGCGGAGCGACCCGCGGTTCGGGGAGACCTCCTACCGACTGACGAACCTGCGACGCGGCGAGCCAGATGCGTCGCTGTTCCAGCCTCCGGCGGACTACACGGTGAAGACCGAAGACGTGAAGATGCGGGTGATGAAGTTCAAAGAGAAGAAGGACTGACCGGCCAGGAGCGGGGACCGGGCACGCCCGGCCCCCCGCATGACCAGCCTGCCGGACTGTAAGCCGGTTTCTGTACCCTTGCGGGCGGCAGCCATTCCTCTAGGCCGTCCATTGCTGGGCGGCTCGAGCGACCTACCCGGGAGTCAGGCGGAGCGGGCCGCTCCATCCTCCCCTATTTGGTCTTGCTCCACGTGGGGTTTGCCCTGCCGGCGCGGATCGCTCCGGCCGCGGTGCGCTCTTACCGCACCTTTTCACCCTTACCCTCGCGGGCGGTACGTTTTCTGTGGCACTTTCCGTGAAACCCGCGTTGAGCGAGTCCCCCCGGCCGTTAGCCGGCACGCTGCCCTGCGGAGACCGGACTTTCCTCCCCCGAAACCGGGAGCGGCTGCCCGTCCGGCAGGCCTCTGCTAACCATTATCTCATACCGGTGGCGGGCGGCGATCCATACCGAAATCAAGGCTTTAAAGGTCCGGCGGGCGTGGTGTATCCTGAATCTTACGGCTGCGCCAGCGGGACGCGGCATGCGCGCCGTTGTCTCGCCCGGTCGAATTTCGCTGGAGGAGAGCACATTCATGCGATCAAGAACTACATTCCTGCTGGTTGCGATCCTGGCGGTCTGCCTTGCCGGGGCTTTGTATGGTCAAGGTCTGACGGCGCTCGGATCCAAAGACGATTGGGAAGAAATCAATTTCGAGTTCAATTCAGCCGTTCTCTCGGACGGCTACCCGAGCCTGCTCCGGCTTGCGGAACTCCTGAACCAAAACCCTGAGTACAAGGTCAAGGTTGAAGGGCACACCGATCATATTGGCTCCAACCGCTACAACGACAAGCTGGCGGTGTCGCGAGGCGAAACCGTTAAGAGCTTTTTGCTGAAATACGGCACCCGCCCGAACCAGGTCGAGGTGGCCGGCAGGGGCAAGCGCGAGCCGAAGGTCGATAACAGGACCAAGGAAGGCCGTTTCATCAACCGGCGCGTGGTCATGACCCTGACCGACGCCCAGGGCCGGATCATCAGCGCCGGCGGCGTCGGCGACGCGATCAAGGCGCTTCAGAAGGCCGGCAGGGACTGCTGCGACGAAATCCTGAAGAAGCTCGACAAGCTCGACGAGATCCTGGCCATGCTCCGCGATCTCAAGGGCGAGAACGAGAAGCTGAAACAGGACGTGGCCAACCTCAAGGCGGGCCAGGAGGCGGCGCAACAGCAGGTGGCGGCGCTGCCCAAGCCTCCGGAGAGGGAAGAACTCGCCAAGATCGCCGAGGCGGCAGCCGAGAAGGCGCAGCGGCGCGCCGTCGAAGAGGCCGGACAGAAGAAATTCTCGCTGCTGGCGCTCAACCTCGGCCCGGACACGACCGGCAATCTCACCGTCACCGGCAAGGGCCGGTTCTTCTCGCCATTCAGCGACCGGTTCGCCTTGCAGGCCGAGGGCGAGTACCTGCGCTATTTCGACCGGCAAGAAGGCCAGCTTGACGTTGGCCTGGTCAACCGCTACAAGAACTTCCAGACCGGCTTGTTCTCGAGCTTCAAGCGCGTCGATTTGAAGCAATTCCAGTCTGGCGGCACGCTCGGCCAGGCCGCGTTCGCCTTCGACTACCTGTTCAAGCGAGGGCGTATCGGCGGCTACGGCACCAAGGCGTTCCTGACCGACCCGGTGGTCAACCGCGTCGGCATCAGCCGCAACATCTTCGAGGAAACGGTGCTGCACGTGGTGGATCAGATCGGCGGCAGCACGCAGATCGGGCTGCACAAGGACGCCTACATCGAGGGGAACCTCGGCGCGCTGTTCCGCCGGGGCGGCAGCAACCGTCCGGGCGGCATGGTTCGCTTCGTCCAGCCGATCAACCAGAGCTGGGCGTTCACGGTGGAGGCCGGTCTCAACGAGACGCTGGTGGGGGCCAACGACCACGGCCGAGTCGTGTTCGGCTTGCAGTGGGGCAACTGGGTCCGGCCGAAGGATTTCGTCGGCCTCTCCCATCCGGTGCCGATGGATATCCCGCGCATCCGGTATGAGCTGCTGACGCGCCGTGTGCGAACGGGCAACGATCCGCCGGTGGCCGACGCCGGCCCGGACCAGATCGGCGTGCAGGCCGGCACGATCCAGCTCGACGGATCGAATTCCTACGATCCGGAAGGCGACCCGATCACGTTCGCGTGGTTGCAGATCGGCGGGCCGAACGTGTCGCTGGCCGGCGCCAACGAATCGAAGGCCAGCTTCACCGCCGAAGCCGGACAGACGTACTCGTTCCGGCTGACGGTGAAGGACGACAAGGGCGCCGAGAGCCGCGCCCGCGTGACGGTGAGCACCGCCGCCGCGCCGGACGTGAAGATCGTCCGGTTCACGGCGAATCCGTCGTCCATCCGGGCCGGCCAGACGAGCACTATCGTCTGGGAGGTATTGAACGCCACCGAGGTGCTCATTACCGGCCTCGGCAAGGTGGATCCGAAGGCGGGCACGTCGACGGTCGCGCCGACGCAGACGACGATGTACACGCTGACGGCGAAGAACAACACCAGCGAGGTCAGCGAGACCCTCACCATCACCGTGGAACAGGTCCAGCCGCTGATCCTGCGGTTCGGGGCGATGCCGGTCACCATCACCAAGGGCGAAGTCTCCACGTTGAGCTGGGAGACGCAGAACGCCACCGAAGTGACGCTCAGCGGCGTCGGCGCGGTGAGCCAGAGCGGCGCCACCCCGGTCTCGCCGACCGAGACCACCACCTACACACTGACCGCGCGCAACCAGTACGGGGAGGTTTCAACCACAGCTACTGTCCAGGTGGTCCCCGGCGAGTTGCCGCGGATCATCCGCTTCAGCGCGAACCCGACCGAGATCCGGCGCAACGAGCAGTCCACGCTGGTCTGGCAGGTGGAGAACGCGGATGAGGTCACTATCACCGGCATCGGCAGCGTGGAGCTGATCGGGACCTCCACGGTCGCGCCGGCCGACACAACCACCTACATCATCACGGCGAAGAACCAATACGGAGAAGTCTCGGCGACGGTGGCGGTGAGCGTCATTACACGAGCCACTAACCGGCCGCCGGTAGCGGACGCCGGACCAGACCAATCGACGATCGTGGGCACCGTCCGTCTGGACGGCTCGGGGTCCTACGATCCGGATGGCGATCCGATCAGTTTCTCCTGGCGGGTCGTCGGGCCGCGCCAGGCGACCATCGACGGACTGACCACCCCGATTCCGTTCATCACGTTCCAGAACGGTTGGGGCGAGTACGTCTTCGAGCTGACGGTCACCGACTCCTACGGAGCGAGCAGCACATCGATCACCCACGTCACATTCCACGACCCGTGATCGGGGCCTGAAGTCTTTACGGCGGGCAGGCGGCGTTCGCCTGCCCGCCTGGTTGCCAAACGCAAGTCGTCTTGCAGTTGGTATTACCAAACGCAATTCTACTTGCATTTGGTAGATCAGCCCGCCGAGGGCGCCTCTGGGTCGATTGGCCGTCGAGGCGGGACGGATCGCATGGCCGACGCGTGTCAACCCGCCCGAGGCCACCGGGGCGCGATCTCCGGCCCGGTCCACGTACAGCACCATGTCCCCCTCGGGGCCGATTTCGAAGGCCGGCGCAAAGCGGGCGCCCCAAACGATCTCGTCGTAGCGGTAGGAGTAGCGCGCGTGAACCGTCTGGCTGAACGTGTCATCAAACGCCCGCACAAGAATGAGCACCTCCGCCTGGAGCCGCTCGAGGTCGGCGGGAGTCTTGCCTCGAAGCGGGCTCTACTCGTCGATCGGGTGTACGATCGTCCAGGTGAGCGGAAAAAAGAAGATCTTCCTTCGCTCGATCCTCAGTAGATCGTATTCGCGCCGCAACTGTCCGGGAGCGCCCTGCACCGACATCAGCAAAGCCATCGCCTCGACACCCATCAGTGTGTTGGCGCGCTGGTTGACCACGCGAAACTGAAGACCGGCGCCGTCTTTGTACGGAGCGACCAACATTCTGTCGCTGAATCCCAAGCGGGCCGACGGGCGCGACACGCGTCCGTAGAGCAGCCCGGCTCCGACCGCGAAGCTCAGCCAGCCGAGCATCGCCTCGAAGACCGCCCCCAGGTTTGCCGCCGCGCTTCTGGGCGAGATGGTTCCGTATCCCACCGTGGTCAGCGTCTGGGCGCTGAAATGGAACGCGTGCAGGACTCGGTCGACGCGGCTATCCGCCTCCATCCCCGCCAGGCGGCCTGGGTTTCCATACCTGGAGATGATACGCGAGACAGCCGCGTCCCCTGAGAGTCTCCATCCGGCCGCGTCGTGGTGTATCCTCCGCTAAGGTCACAATTCCAACGGAAGGAGTTTGTCGTGTCATCGAATATCGGATTCATCGGGCTCGGCATCATGGGCAAGCCGATGTCGAAGAACCTGCTCAAGGCCGGGTACCGGCTGGTGGTGTACGACATCAATCCCGCCCCGGTCGAGGAACTCGTCGCCGCCGGGGCGGCGCTGGGGACATCGTCGAGCGACGTCGCGTCGCGCGCCGAGGCCGTCATCACGATGCTGCCTGACGGGCCGGAGGTCGAGCAGGCCGTGCTTGGCCCTGCGGGCGTGCTGGAGGGCGCGCGTCCCGGCACGGTGTTGGTGGACATGAGCTCGATCAGCCCGCTGGTTTCGCAAAGGGTCGCCGCGGAATGCGAGCGGCGCGGCGTCGACTTTCTGGATGCACCGGTCAGCGGCGGCGAGCCCAAGGCGATCGACGGCACGCTGGCGATCATGGCCGGCGGCAAGCAGGAAGTGTTCGACAAGGTGGCGCCAATCCTCCAGGCGATGGGATCGAGCGTCACCCTTACCGGCCCGGCAGGCGCCGGCAACGTGACCAAGCTCGCCAACCAGATCATGGTTGCCTGCAACATCGCCGCCATGGGCGAGGCGCTGCTGCTGGCGACAAAGGCGGGGCTGGACCCTCAGGTCGTTTTCAACGCGGTCAAAGGCGGCCTGGCGGGCAGCACGGTATTGAACGCGAAGGCCCCGATGGTGATTGCACGCAATTTCCAGCCGGGCTTTCGCATCCGGCTCCACCACAAGGACCTCCGGAACGCACTTGCGGCCGCCGATGCGCTCCGGACGCCTCTGCCGCTCACCAGCCTGGTTCAACAGATGCTCGTGGGCCTGATCAACGACGGCAAGGGGGAACTGGATCATTCGGGAATCGTCCAATTCGCGGAGCGGATGGCCGGCGCGCGAATCGAGCGGACCTGAAGCGCCAGGCCAGCGGCGCCACAGCGCCCTGTGCTATATCCATAGGCAGGCGTCATGCTGCTCCAGATCGAACAGAAAGAGCTGAAGCCGGACGTTCTGCTGGTCATGCTTACCGGCCGGGTGATGCTGGGACCGGAGAGCGCGCAGATCGAATCGCTGGTGGCGGAATCCCTGGACCAGGGGCGCAGGAAGTTTATCTTCGACCTGAGCGGGGTGAGCCACATCGACTCGACCGGCATCGGCCGGTTCATTTCCAGCTTCAACAAGGTGATGCAGGCCGGCGGCAAGCTGCACATGGCCGCCGCCGGCGGCACGGTGCGCGACGGCTTTCGCGTCACCCGGCTGGACACCGTTTTCAAGTTTTTCCCCGACGTCGAGGCAGCCTTGGCCGCCATGGGCTGACCGTGCCGAAGGTCACTTTCCTGCCGGCGAACGTCACCGTCGAATTCCAGATTGGCAAGCTGCCGTATCTCGGCCACGGCAAGCCGGAATCCCTGCTCGATGTCGCGCTGAATTTCGGCATCCCGCTGGAACATGCCTGCGGCGGCAACTGCGCGTGCACCACCTGTCACGTGGTGGTGAGGTCGGGCGAGGAGAACCTGACGCCGATGGAAGACGACGAGGCGGACCGGCTCGAGCTGGCAGCCGGCGTCACGCTGCATTCGCGTCTGGCTTGCCAGTCCGTGGTGACCGCTGACGTGACGGTGGAAGTCCCGGAATGGAACCGCAACTACGCGAGCGAGACCGGCGGGTCGATGCTGCGGAGCGCCGTCCCCGCCGGGCGGGAGTAGGGGCCTCACCCGGATAGGTCATTCATGGCCGCCGATGAACGCCGATGGACGCCGATAAAGATCAGAGGACGCTCGGCGTTGTCCACGTTTATCGGCGGCTGAAGAAACATCATCCTGGCCGCATGCGCTCCATCCGGGTGAGGAACTTCTCGAGCACGTCCATCGGGATCTCCGCTTTCACGCTGAGGACCGACTTCTGCCTCGACACCTGAAAGGCGTCATAGAACCGAAGCAGGTCCGGCTCGTTGTCGGGGGTGCTCAGGCGGCCCATGCCCAGCAGGCCGCGGATGCCGTCGTGGATGAACTTGGCGTCCTGCTCCGTCTTGCAGGACCCCGCCGCGGTGAGGTTCACGCCGTAGCGCAGATCGAGCGCCAGGGTCGTGTTCTCTACAGTGGCCAGGATACGGCGCAGATTGGCCAGGTTCCCCGCCTCGGGCAGTTTCTCCGCCAGCGGGCTGAATCCGAGCGATGCGATCCAGATCTGCGTGTCGGGAGCGATTGTCTTGAGCTTCTCCCTGAACTGGGTGGAAAGTCCGCCGCTCCGGCGTTCCAGGACGGCGCGCAGTGCCGGGGCCGGCCCCGCCGCGACGGTGGTCTCGTTCAGCAGGACCACGGCGGCCTCTTCAGTCCCGTATAGCGTGTATTTCCCGTGCTGGATCTTCCTGGCGCCCGAGCGTTCGAGCATTCTTCGCAGCGTGGACTCCGGGAACCGGCCCTTGGCAAACACAATACCGATCTTGCCGTCGGAGGCGAACAGCAATTCGCCGATGTCCTGACGAGGATCGATCCCGGTTTCGCTGGCGAACTTGTCCAGATCGACCACTTGTCTTCGCCCGACCCATTTCTGATAGAACGGCGTCGAGCGCACCGCCTCCATCCGGACGCCGGCCACCATGACGGCGTCGGCGGGAACGAGCGCCGCCAGCGCCGGGTCCACCTTCACCGACGCGGGCTCACGCGAGCAGCCGGCCAGCAGCGCCGCCACTGCCATCACCAAGACCCCGCGCCGCATCAGTAGTCCCTCCTCGAGAACACGTACAGGCTGAGCGCAATCACCCCGGCCGCGAACAGGGCCGACGACCAGACCGGCATCCAGCTTCCGGCCGGGCGGCCCCAAACCAGGTCCAGCGTCATCTTGCCGACGTCGTACACCTTCGGGAAAACGTAATACAGACCCTTCCACAGGCTGCGCGTCCACTGCGAGGAGAGTAGCTTCTCCATCAGTCTGGTTTGGGCGAGGATCGGGCTTAGCAGCATCAGGCCGAATGTCACCATCACCGTCAGCGCCGCGCTCTCGAACAGCACGCTCAGCAGGACGATCACGCTCAGCAGCACCGCGAAGATGAAGGTCGCAGTCACGATGGCGCAAAGAAAGCCGGGCCGCCAGACCCCGGTCTTCCAGCCGACAATCAGCCACACTCCCAATACGAGGTACGCCAGGTTGATCGCCACCAGTGCGAGGTTGCCCGCGTAGCGCCCGAGCAGGATGTGATGCCGCGCGACCGGCTTTGACAGCAAGAGCTCGATCCGCCCCGGCTCCAGCAGCGTCGGGATCAGGCCGGCGGAGGCGAACACGGCCAGCGCCATCCCCCAGGTGTAGAGAAACGTGGCGATGGCGGAGTGGGCCCCGCGCACCAACGAGTCGATCTCCAGCGCGCGCCCGGTCGCCTGGCCGAACAGCGATACGGTCGCTTTGGCCCCTTCGACAATGTCAATTCGGAGGATGAACAAGAAGAAGAGGATCAGCGCGGTGGACAGCCCGTAGAATCCCCAGAAGATCAGCTTGGCGAACGCCTCGCGAAACGTGTCCTGGATGATGGCGGCGGTGACGGCTCCGGGGCGGCTATTCATTGACGGTCCTCACGAACACCTCTTCCAGCGTGCTGGTGGTTCTGGAGATGGACTCGATTTGGCAGCGCTCGGCGCGCAACAGATCGACGGCTTCGTTCGCCTCCTGGCGGGTCGGAAAGCGGAATTCGACCAGGCCGTCGCGGGCGGCGAATGCCGCCGCCTTGGCCCGCAGCTCCTCGGCGAGGCGCTCGGGCACCCCCGCCGCCGTTAGGCGGTATCCCTGACCTGCCGTCAGTTCTTTCACCTTGCCGATCAGCGCAACCTGGCCTCGATTCAGGATCGCCACCTCGCGGCAAAACAATTCGACTTCCGCCAGCAAGTGCGAGTTCAGGAAGATGGTCACCCCGCGCTCCTCGAGCGAGCGCAGGATTTCGCGGATGTGAATCCGGCCCACCGGATCGACGCCGTCGGACGGCTCGTCGAGGATCAGCAGCGACGGCGAATGCATCAGTGCCTGCGCCAGGCCGAGCCGCTGGAGCATCCCCTTCGAGTATTTCTTCAGGCGCACGCCGCCCCACTTCTGTTCCAGGCCGACCAGGTCGAGCAGTTCGGGGATGCGGCGCTTGCGATCCCGCGCCGTCATGCCGGACAGGGCCGCGTAGAAGTCGAGCATGCCGGCGCCCGTCATGTACGTGGGGAACCGGTGGTTTTCCGGCAGGTAGCCGACGCTACGGCGGCTGGCGATTGCCCGCGCGTCGTGCCCGAAGATCTTCGCCAGGCCGCGCGTCGGACGGACGACCGACAGCAGCAGCTTGACGAAGGTGGTCTTTCCGGCGCCGTTCGGTCCGAGCAGTCCGAAGCTGGCCCCGCGCGGGATCGCCAGGCTGACGCCATCCACGGCCCGGACCTCGAATCGCCGGAGGCGGCCGCGGTAGATCTTCGTAAGTTGTTCGGTCTGAATCGCGAGGTCCACGATGCTCTCTGGCGTTGGCAACGCGCCCGGCCGTCCGTTCCCTTCAATTATGGCAGAGGGGCCGAAGGGTACAATTAGAAGATGTCTCGCTGGTGGAAATCCTTTCGCATTGCCGGCATGCTGGCCGGCTTCGGAGCGGTAATGACTTTGCGATCCCAAGATGGCGTCTCCTCGCGGGAGCATGTCCTCGCCCACCTGAGCGCGATGCGCGCCGCAGAGCGCGGCATGTGGAACGTCGCGCCGAAGGAAGGCGAGGCGCTGTCCGACCTGGCGCGGAAGGTCGGGGCGAAGAGGGCGCTGGAGATCGGCACCTCGAACGGATACTCGGGCATCTGGATCGCGCTTGGGCTTCGGGAGACCGGCGGCAAGCTGATTACCCTCGAAATCGACCGGGGCCGGTACGAGTTGGCGCTCAGGAACTTCCATGCCGCCGGAGTCGCCGGGCTTGTCGACGCCCGCCTGGGAGACGCCCTGGAGGAGATCCCGAAGATCGACGGCCCGCTCGATTTCGTTTTCATCGACGCCGGCAAGTCGGACTATCTCCGCTACCTCCGCCTGGTACTTCCCAAGATGCGCAAAGGCGGCGTCATCGTCGCGCACAATGTCCACGATATTCCGGGCCCGATGCGCGACTTCCTGGAAGAGATCCGGTCGAACCCCGCCCTGAAGACCGAGTTCGTCAGCGCCGGGCCGAGCGGGCTCTCGGTCAGCTACACGAAATAGGCTGGCGCCGAACCAAGAGCTTTGGGAGAATTACGAACATGAGAAGCTCGTTGGCTCTTATCGCCCTCCTCATGTTCACCGCGGCGGTCCCATCTCGATCCGCTGACTTCTGGGAGAAAAAGAAGTACCCGGAGTGGAGCAAGAAGGAGATACAGAGAATGCTCACCGACTCCCCATGGGCGCGCCCGGTGGAGTTCCACCCGGATCCGGCCGCCGATGACGAAGAGAAGCCGGGGCGCGCCACTTGCGAAGGCTGCTCCGGCGGAGGTCCCAAACGCACGCCCGAACTCGCCCCGACCGTCATGATTGTGGTTCGCTGGCAAAGCGCGCTGCCGGTGAAACAGGCGATGGCGGCCGCTCGCTTCGGCGCCGAAGTGACAAGCACGCGGGAAGCTATCGAGTTTCTCGGCCGTCAGGAGCCGTTTTACGTCATCACGGTGGCCGGATTGCCCCAGGAGGCGCTGCCCAACCCCGACAAGCTGAAAGCCAATGTCGTGCTGAACGCCCGGAACAAGTCTCCGTTGCCGGTGGCGGAGGTCAAGGTGCAGGCGCAAGGCAAGCTCGCCGCGGTGTACTTCGCTTTCCCGAGGTCCCAGCCCATCGTTCTCGAGGATCAAGAAACCGAGTTTTCTCTGCAACTGGGATCGAGCAACGTCAGGCGCAAGTTCAGACTGGAAGAGATGGTCTTCGACGGCAAGCTCGAACTTTGAGGGACAGTTATCGGGGCAGCACGCCGGGCCGGGAAATGGTTGGCCTTCCCCAGCTATAATCGTGTGTTTACCAAATGCCGGATACGGGAACAGGACAACCGCGCGTCGTGGTGATCATGCCGGCGCGCAATAGCGCGAAAACGCTCGAGGACACCTTCCGGGCCATTCCGCCCGGCTGCGTGGACCAGGTGATCCTGGTCGACAACGCGAGCAAAGACGATACCGTGGGTATCGCCGAGCGGCTGGGGATCACCGTGATCCGGCATCCGGCGGACCGCGGCTACGGCGGCAGCATGAAGACCTGCTTTCGAACGGCTCTGGAGGCGGGAGCGGACCTGGTCGTCGAGCTGCACCCGGACAATCAGTACGATCCGAGCTTCATTCCTGAACTGCTGGCCAAAGCCCGCTCGGCCGACTATGCCATGGTCATTGGCTCCCGGTTCCTGCCGGCCCGCCGGGCGCTGGAAGGCGGCATGCCCTGGTGGAAGTACCTCAATAACCGGATCCTCACGTTCCTCAACGGGGCGCTGCTCGGGTTGCGCCTGTCGGAGTTTCATTCCGGGTACCGGGTCTACAACGCGAAGTGGCTGCGAAGCATCCCATTGCCGGAATTCTCCGACGACTTCAAGCTCGGATTTCAGTTGATCGCGCGGGCGGTGGAAGATGGCTGGCCGGTCGCCGAGGTTCCGGCGTTTTGCCGCTATTTCAAGGAGGCTTCCTCGAATCCGCTGATGGGATCGATCATTTACGGCTTGGGCACGCTATCGGAGTCCTCCAAGGTATTCTTGCACCGGATCGGGCTCGGCGCGGCGCGACCGCGAACGTCATGAATCCATCGGCGCGACCAGGCAACATCGTGAACGGCCGCCGGGCGACCGCCCTGCGCATTCTGATCACCGGGACCGGCGGGTATATCGGCAGCTTGCTGGCGCCCCTGTTGATCGAGCGCGGCTATGAGGTCGCCGGCCTGGACACGGGTTACTTCCGGGAAGCGCGACTCGGCGACGAACGGGGGGCCTCGTATCTCGAGATGCACAAGGATCTCCGCCGCGTCACCCGGCGCGATCTCAAGGACTTCGACGCGGTTGTTCATCTGGCCGGGCTCTCCAACGACGCACTCGGCCAGCTTTCGCGGCGCGTCACCTATGAGATCAATCATCGCGGTTCGATCCGGCTGGCCGCGCTTGCCAAAGACGCCGGGGTGACGCGCTTCGTGTATGCCTCTTCGTGCAGCGTCTACGGGCGCTCGAACGAGGAAATCGTCACCGAAGAATCGAACCTCGACCCGCAGACCGACTATGCGCTCTACAAGATGTTCGACGAGCGTGAGATTTCGGAACTAGCCGGCGACAGCTTCTCCCCGGTGTTCTTGCGCAGCGCCACCGCCTATGGCGTGTCGCCGCGCATGCGGTTCGACCTGGTGGTCAACAACCTGGCGGGCCTGGCCTGGACCACCCGGCGGATTGCGATGACCAGCGACGGCACGCCGTGGCGCCCGATCGTGCACCTTCGCGACATCTGCAAGGCGTTCCTGGCCGCCCTCGAAGCGCCTCGCGAGTCAATCCACAACCAGGTTTTCAACGTCGGCAACACCGAGGAGAACTATCGCATCCGGGACATCGCCACCGGGCTTGCCGAGGTATTTCCAGGCTGCGAAGTTAGCTTCGGCGCCAGCGACCCGGACCAGCGCAGCTACCGGGTCAGCTTCGACAAGATCCACCGCTCGCTTCCCGGGTTCTCCTGCGACTGGGACCTCCGGCGCGGCGCACGGGAACTTCGCCAGATGTTCGAGCGGGCGCAGCTTACCGAAGAGCGGTTTCGGTTCCGGGCGTTCAGCCGCCTCGACCAGCTCAAACATCTCATCGCCACCGGCCAGGTGGATTCCGACTTTTTCTGGACCCGTTCATGATTTTTGAGGCAACACCGATTCCGGGCCTGTTCGTTACCCGCCTGGAGCCCATTCCGGACGAGCGCGGATTCTTCTCCCGCGCCTTTTGCGCGGAGGAGTTCCGCGAGCGCGGCCTGAACCCCGCCGTCGAGCAGTGCAGCCTCTCGTACAACCGCAAACGAGGGACCTTGCGCGGGATGCATTATCAGAAAGCACCGGCCGCCGAGGCCAAGCTGGTGCGCTGCATTCGGGGCTCGATCTTTGACGTCGCCGTCGACCTGCGCCCCGATTCGCCGGCGTTCCTGCGCTGGTTCGCCGCCGAGCTGACCTCCGCCAACCGCCTGGCGATGTATGTCCCGGAAGGCTGCGCCCACGGCTTTCTGTCTTTGGAAGACGACTGCGAGATCTTCTATTTGTCCTCCCGGCGCTACACACCGGCGCTTGCGGACGGCTTTCGTTACGACGATCCGGCCATCGGCATCCGGTGGCCCGCGTCCGTAACTGTGATTTCACCCAAGGATGTCTCATGGCCGCCGCTGGCTATCTCCTCGACAGAGATCCACAAGTGACATCGCCCGGGCGCGCCGCCTGCCGCTTCTGTGGAACCCCGCTGCGTCACGTGTTCGCCGACCTCGGCGCCACTCCGCTGGCGAACTCCTATCTTCGCCCGGAGCAGCTCAGTCAGGTCGAGTTGCATTATCCGCTACGCGTGTTCGTCTGTGAGAGATGCCTGCTGGTACAATTGGAGTCCTTCGCCGCTCCCGAGCTCATCTTCAGTAACTATGCTTACTTCTCGTCGTACTCGGACACATTGCTCCATCACTCCAAAGCCTACGCGGATATGATTTCCGACCGCCTGGAGCTCGGCGCCGGCGATCGGGTCGTCGAAATCGGCAGCAACGACGGCTACCTGCTTCAGTATTTCCAGGAGAAAGGCCTGACGGTCCTGGGCATCGAACCGGCGGCCAACATCGCCGAAGTCGCGGTCCGCAAAGGAATCCCCACGGAGGTCCGGTTCTTCGGCTCGGAGGCGGCGCACGAACTGGCGGCGGAGGGGCGACGGGCGCGCTTGCTCGTGGTGAACAATGTCCTGGCCCACGTGCCCGCGCTCAATGATTTCGTCGCCGGGTTGAAGATCTTGCTTCAGCCTCGGGGCGTCGTCACGCTCGAGTTTCATCACCTGCTTAGTCTCATCGCCAACCGGCAGTTTGACACCATCTACCATGAGCACGTCCAGTACTTCTCGCTGGCCACGGCGCGCGACGTGCTCGCCGCCCATGGGTTGATGGTGTTCGACGCGGAGGAGTTGTCCACCCAGGGAGGGTCATTGCGAATCTACGCCTGCCATCAGGGCGATTTCCGTGGAAGGCTGAGCATCAACGCGGCCGGAATCCTCGCCAAGGAGGAAGCTGCCGGGCTCTCAAACATCGAGTGTTACTTGTCCTTCTCCGAGCGCGTCAAGGAGTTGAAGCTGCACCTTCTGTCGTTCTTGGTCGATGCCAGGCGGGCCGGCAAGTCGGTGGTTTGCTACGGCGCCGCCGCCAAGGGCAACACGCTGCTCAATTATGCCGGCGTGCGAGCCGACCTCGTCGACTACGCGGTCGATCGCAGTCCTCACAAGCAGGGGCTGTATTTGCCCGGCAGCCGCATCCCAATCTGCCATCCCGACAAAGTGAAGGAGACACGCGCGGACTATCTGCTGATTTTGCCCTGGAACCTCCAGGAGGAGATCGTCGAGCAGATGTCGCACATCCGCGCCTGGGGAGGCCGGTTCGTCGTCCCTATCCCGGAACTCAAGGTTCTCCCATGACCGCCGGCGGCGGCCTGCTGGAACTCGACGAGATTGGCGGCGAGATGCACCGGCTGATCGCCGAACTGTACCCGATCTGCCGGAGCATCACCGGCAACGGTTTCCGCGAGACGCTCCGGATCATCGGCCGCCACATTCCGCTACAGGTGCACGAGATCCCGTCCGGAACCCCGGTGTTCGACTGGACGGTGCCACCGGAATGGAACATCCGGGATGCCTACGTCAGGAATTCCAGGGGCGACCGTGTCATCGATTTCCGGAAGTGCAACCTGCACGTCGTAAGCTATAGCGTGCCTGTGATGGCAAGGATGTCCCGCGCGGAGCTGGCGGAGCGCCTGTTCACAATTCCGGAGCATCCCGATTGGATTCCCTACCGGACTTCTTACTACAACCCGTCCTGGGGCTTCTGTCTAAGCCACCAGCAGTTTCTGGAATTGCCGGACGACGAGTACGAGGTCGTGATTGATTCCTCACTCGATCCCGGTCATCTTACTATCGGCGAGTTTTTCCTCGAAGGCGAACGTCCGGAAGAGATACTCATTTCCTGCCACGCCTGTCATCCTTCGCTGTGCAACGACAACCTGTCGGGAATCGCGCTGGCGACATTCCTCGCTTGTGACCTCTCCACCCGGCCGCGCCGCTACTCCTACCGGTTTCTCTTCCTGCCGGGAACGATAGGGTCCATCGCTTGGCTGGCGTTGAATGAGGCCCGCGTGCCGCGGATCAGGCACGGGCTCGTGGTGACCGGCGTGGGTGATCCGGGAAGAATGACTTACAAGAGGAGCCGCCGCGGCGACGCGGAGGTCGATCGGGCGGCGATCCATGTCTTGAAGCACTCGGGCGAGGATTTCGAGGTTCAGGAGTTTTCGCCCTACGGATACGACGAACGGCAGTACTGCTCGCCGGCGTTCAACCTGCCTGTCGGGTGCCTGATGCGGACACCGCACGGCCGCTACCCGGAGTACCACACCTCCGCCGACAACCTCGATTTCGTGCAGCCGCGCTCTCTCGCCGATTCGTTGGCAAAGTGCGAGGCGGTGCTCTCCGTTCTCGAGGGCAACCGCAGGTACCAGAACCTGAACCCCAAGTGCGAGCCGCAACTCGGCAAGCGCGGCCTGTACGACGCGGTCGGCGGCCGCTCGGACACGAAGGCGCGGCAGATGGCGATGCTTTGGGTGCTGAACCTCTCCGACGGCGGCCACACCCTGCTGGACATTGCCGAACGCGCGGGCATGCCATTCGACGCGATTCGCGAGGCCGCCGGCCTGCTGCTTCAGCACGGCTTGTTGGCCGAGATGCCGGATGACGGGGGGGCGGCGCCGTGACCGCGCTCGCGCATCGTCTGGCGGTGGTGACCGGGGCGGGCAGCGGCATCGGCCGGGCGATCGCGCTGGCGCTGGCCCAACAGCGAGCCTCCCTCTGGCTGGTCGGCCGCACGCTCCACAAGCTCGAAGAGGTCGCCCGGCGCGCGGGCGAGTCGGACGCGGAAGTCCGCTGCTGCGCGGCCGATCTCACCCGCGATGACGAAGTCGAAGCGCTGGCGGGCCGGCTTCGGAAGGAAACCGGCTTCGTCGATGTGCTCATTCACGCTGCCGGTGTCATCTCGATGGGACCGGTGGAATCGGCCTCGGCCGAAGAACTGGACCGGCAGTACCGCATCAACGTGCGGGCGCCATTTGTGCTCACGCAGGCCTTGTTGCCGATGCTCAAGTCGCGGCGCGGGCAAATCGTGTTCGTCAACTCGAGCGCGGGAGTGGCCGCCGCGCCGAACCTCGGCCAGTACGCCGCCACAAAGTCCGCCCTCAAGGCCCTGGCCGACAGCCTGCGCGCCGAAGTCAACCCCGCCGGGGTTCGGGTCCTGACCGTGTATCCCGGGCGCACCGCCTCGCCAATGCAGGCCGCCGTCCACGAGATGGAAGGCAGGCCTTACAGGCCCGAGGACCTGGCGCAGCCCGAGGACGTGGCCGCCGTGGTCCTCAGCGCGCTGTGCCTGCCGCGAACGGCGGAGGTAACCGATATACACGTCCGGCCGATGCGCAAGATGTGAGGCGCCGATAGACGCCGATAAAC
>CAZACK010000036.1:0-46779 GCA_964483455.1 uncultured Solibacteraceae bacterium | reverse complement strand
TGGATTCGCCTGAGCCTGCCATGGAGAGAGTGCGCCAGTACGACGATGAAGTATGGCTGTTTCATGAAAAACTGTTGCCCGTACTTCGTACTACAGTCGAGGCAGTTTGCCACTGGGAGACGCGGACATTCCCGTGGCTCCGGATCAAGCAAAAATGACCGAAGGGACAACTCTATCAGGTCCCAAACGAGGTTGTCAACACCAGCAAAAGCGGGGAGTGTAATTTTTATATAGTACTGGGGGCCTGGACGTTCCCATCTGGATTCCCTGGCTGGAATCCAGAGCGGGCCGGGTTCCGCGGCCGGTCGGGACAGCCAGGGGGGTCTACCTCCCGCCTTCGGACTTCTTGCGAATCTCGATATTCAGCCGCTTGATCTTCTGATTGAGAGTGGAAAGCGGTACATGGAGCATCTCGGCCGCCTCCGTCTGGCTCCAGCCCGCTTTCTCCAATCTTTCGAGGATCACCCGGCGCTCGTAGTCGGCTACGATTTCAAACAGCGAAGCGTCCTCGGGCAGCAGTCCGCTCTCGTCCCGCCGGATCCGCAGGCCGCCGGCATGGAGGAGGTAATCCGGCAGGACATCGACGGGAACAACCGGCCCGGTTGCCAGAACCACCGCCCGCTCCACCACGTTCTCCAGTTCGCGGACGTTGCCCGGCCAGTTGTGGTCCATCAGAAGCTGCATCGCCTCCGGCTCGAATCGGAGCATGCTGCGCCCACCGGGTCCGAGGTACTTCTCGTTTTCCCGGCAGTGCTTGGTAAAGAAGTGCTCGACCAGGAGCGGAATATCCTCCTTCCGGTCCCGAAGTGGCGGCAGCGCCAGGTTGATGACGTTGAGCCGGTAGTAGAGGTCCTCCCGGAACTTGCCCTCCTCCACCAGCTTCTTGATATCGGAATTGGTGGCCGCCAGAATACGAACATCCACCTTCACCACCTCGGTGGAGCCGAGGGGCATGAACTCCTTCTCCTGCATGACCCGCAGCAGCTTGGCCTGGGTTTCGGCGCCGATGGTGCCGACCTCGTCGAAGAAGATCGTGCCTTTGTCGGCGATCTCGAAGTAGCCCTTCTTGGAAACCACTGCGCTGGTGAAAGCACCTTTGACGTGGCCGAACAGCGTCGACTCCAGCAACTCCGGCGGCAGCGATCCGCTGTTGACGGCGACAAACATGTAGTCGGCGCGCGGAGAATTGGCGTGGATCGCCTTGGCGATCAGCTCCTTGCCCGTCCCGGTCTCTCCGGTTATCAGGATCGTCGAGCGGCTGGAGGCCACCTGCGACACCAGGTCCAGCACGCGCAGCATCCGCTCGCTTTTGCCGACGATGTTCGGAAAACTGTAGCGCTGCTTCAGCGCCCGCTTGAGCTCGAGATTCTCGCTCTCCAGCCGGCGCCGCGAGATCATCCGCTCGATCTCGATCAGCAGCTTCTCGTTGCTCCAGGGCTTCTCGAAGAAATCGTTGGCGCCAGCCTTCATCGCGTCCACGGCGACCTGCGTCGATCCGTACGCGGTGATCAGGAACACTGGCGTTTCCCGATCCCGTTCCCGAAGCTCGCGGAGCATCTCCATGCCCGACCTGTCCGGCATCATCAGGTCGAGCAGCACCAAGTCGTAGCCGGCGACCTCGATCTTTCGCAAGCCCTCGTCGGCCCCGGTCGCCAGCTCGACCCCGTAGCCTTCCTGGGTGAGCAGATAGTGCAGGCTTTCCCGGATGTCCGCTTCGTCGTCCACCACCAGGATCCGCCCCTTGACGGCGGTGGTGGGCGGCGCGCCGTTGAGAACGGCTTTCTCAGGCATGGACAGTGGCCCTGGCGGCCGGGAATTCCAGGTGGAAGCGCGTGCCCTTGCCCACGGCGCTTTCAACCTCGATCTCGCCGCCGTGTTCCCTCACAATCCCATACGTCACCGACAAGCCGAGGCCGGTCCCCTTGCGGGCGGCCTTGGTGGTGAAGAACGGGTCATAAATGCGCTGGAGATGCTCCGGCGGGATGCCGCGGCCCGTATCCTCCACGCGGACGCCGACGCCGCGTTCTTCGGCCGCGACCCTCACCGTCAGCGTCCCGCCCCGCTCCATCGCGTCACGCGCGTTCAGAAACAGGTTCAGGAAGACCTGCTGCAATTTGCCGGCCTCGCCGCGGATCGGCGGAAGGTGTTCCTGGATCTGCATGTCGATGCGAATACCGTTCTTCTCGAGCTGATGCTCGATCAACGAAAGCGTCTCGCGGATCACCCGGCCCAGGTCGAGCTCTCCGAACTCCTTCGCCGACGTCCGCGAGAAGTTGAGCAGCGAGTTGACGATCTCGCTCGCCCGGAACGTCTGCTTGGCGATCTTGTCCAGCAGCGCCGACTTCTGCTCGTCGCCGCCGATCTGCTTGGCCAGCATCTGCGCGTACGTCGAGATCACCGCCAGCGGCGTGTTGACCTCGTGAGCGACACCCGCCGCCAGCAGGCCGATCGAGCTCAGCTTGTCCGCTTGGAGCAGCTTGCGCTCCAGTTCGGTGCGCTCGGTCACGTCGTCGAAGATGATCAGCCGGCCGATGCGCCGCTCGTCGCGCGACACCAGTGGCGCGATGGCGATGTTGACCGTCGCCTCCCGGCCGTCCGCCGGCTCTTGCGCCTCGCCGTTCCTGCCGTTCCCGGAAGTGGGAATCCCGGCGGTCGGCGCCTGCGGCCGCAGATTGAACCGGTAGACGTGGTGAATTCCGCTCTCCTGGCGAACGCGGTCAAAATGGCTCACAAGATCCGCGGGAAACAAGGCTGACAACGGCTGGCCTAATGCCATCTCGCGCGTGACGCCCGTCAGCGCCTCCATGCTGTTGTTCCAGCTCTCCACGCGGTCGTCCAGCGCGGCCGCCACGATGCCCACGTTCAGCGACTCCACGATGTTTTCGTTGAACTCGCGCAGCCGCTCGTTCTCCTCCACCTTGCGCTCGAGCGACTGGTAGAGCCGGGCATTCTCGACGGCGATGCCTACGTAGCCGGAAAGGGTGACCAGCAGTTCGACATCGTCGCTGGTCAGAAAATCCCCTTTGTCCGTGCGGCTGACGCCGATCCACGCGATCGTCCGGCCCTGCACCGCGCAAGGAACGTAGTAAGTCAGGTCGAGCTCGGCAATCGCCTGCCGCACCGCCGGAGGCCAGTCCCCGGAAACAGCGTCCAGCGGGTGCCGCGGCCGCTCGAAAAACAGGTACGGCACGCCGGACCGGCCGCCGAGATAGCTCAGGTCCAGGTCCCGCGGAGGCGACCACGTCCGGGCGCTGCCGGCGCCCGCCGCCTTGTACAGGTGGAACCGCCCGCCCGCATCTTCCCCGAGGAAAAACGCCACCCGCTCGACCGAGAGCGTTCGCATGATCCGATCGGCCACCGACGCCAGCATCGCATCCAGGTCGGTCTCGGAACTCAGCTCCCGGGCAAACTCGATCAGGGTGCGGCGATAGTCGTAGCGATCCTTGTAGAAAAAGGAACGGTCGAGCTGTTCCTGCACCCAGCCCCGGATCGGCTGGAATACAAAGGCCGCAAACAGGATCAGCGCCACGATCGCCGTCGGGCTGAGGTCGTCGAACTTGCCGACCGAGAAGATCAGCCCGTAGAAAGCGCCCAGCAGAATCAGCGTCGCCAGCGTGTACACGTAACCCTGCTGGAAGACGATATCGACGTCCATCAAACGGTGCCGCAGCACGGCGTAAGCCCACGTCAACGGGATGATCACCAGCGACAGCACCGAAAGCTGCATGGCCGGTCCGGGCAGGGCGCCCAGCGCGTAGGGCAGCGCATAGAACACGGCAAAGGGGCCGATGCCGAGCAGCACGCCGTTGCGCAGCCACTTGAACTGCTGGCGCACGATCGGATCTTCCACCCGGCGATGTTCCCAGACCAGCCACAATCCGCCGAGGATGTACACGCCGCTGTAAAACGCAATCCACGCCCGATCCAGCAGCCACCGGAGCTCCACCGGCGACACGTCCGCCCGCACCGCTCCTGTCCCAGCCGCGAAGAACACGGCGATCAGAAGCGCCCCCGGCAGGTACAGAACGGCCGGGCGAATCGCCCCCCGCAGCCACCGGCGCGCCTCCGGGAACGTCAGGCAGAAGTGCACGAAGATGCTTGGCGCCAGCAGTCCCGCCGCCACGTTGCCCCAGTACATCACCTTGTCGAAGTTGTTCAGCTTTCCGGTGTAGTGGAATGTCGAGAGAACGAACGATGCCAGGCACAGCGCGTAGAAATGCCGCGCCTTGGGCGCGTTCCCCCGGCGATACAGCACGAACAGCCCGATGGCAAGCCAGACCAGCCCGACCGCGTACTGATAGTAGCGCGCGAAATCCGGACGCTGCTCTCCCACAATCAGCGTGGTCTTGAAGTCCACCCCGCCGCGCTCGATCACGTAGTCCGCCTTGACGTACGCGCCCAGCCGGACCAGTATCCGAGGCACGTCGTTCGCCTCGGTCACGCGCACCCCGTTCATCCGGAGGAGGCGGTCGCCGCCGCGAATGCCGGCCTTGTCCGCCGGGCTGCCGGCCGGGACCAGCGCCGCGATCACCCGTCCCCCCCGGTCCGCCCACGTCGCCCCGTCGTCCGGCAGCCGGAACCTGCCCTGCTGCTGAAAGTTAATGCCGGCGCACACCACCGCCGCCATCGTGATCACGATCAGCAGCGCATTGGCGAATTGTCGCTTCAGTTCCTTCATCGGCCGGCTGCGGCAGCGGGTCGGAAGACACCCTGCCGCGGTGGAGGCAGCACGTCTGCTGCCAGCTTCTGGAAGCCTCCCCTGCCTTTAGAATACGGCACTTACGGCGCCATTCCAACCATGATCATGCAGGAATTTCGATTTTGGGAGAATTACACTACCTGGAAGTGGATGCACCCCGGTGGCGCGAGCCCATCGGCGCCGCTAACGGTTGAAGACCGCCGCAGGCGCACCATCATTATTGATTTTTGCTTTTTGATTTTTGCCATTTGCTTTCCGCGGACCGAAGGTCCGCTTCTTTCCCTGAAACCCCCGAGGCCCCGCATCCGTCCCGCCTCCAGCGGAGGTATTCACACCGGTGGGCCGCCGCACCCTTGACCGGCATTCAGACGAAGCTTAGAATTGAAGTAGTTCAAGGGACAACTCGGCTGCGGGTATTCACTGGGGACGGTGAACGTATGAGACATAAGCAACTCTTGGCGCTCGGGCCACTCCTCGGCTTGGCGTGCGCGATCCCGTTCGTTCTGGCCGCCGACAAGAAGCCGGCCTCGAACCATTCCCGCGAAACCATCGCGAAGCCGCTCAGCGAAAAGGAACGCCGCAAACGCGAGGAAAGGCTCCGAAAAGAGCTGGAAACCCCGTATCGGAAATGGCTCAACGAGGACGTGGTCTACATCATCACCGACGAGGAGAAGGCGGCTTTCAAGCGGTTGCAAACCGACGACGAGCGCGAGCAGTTTATCGAGCAGTTCTGGCTGCGCCGCGACCCGACGCCGGACTCCGCCGAGAACGAAGAAAAAGAAGAGCACTACCGGCGGATCGCCTATTCCAACGAGCGGTTTGCTTCCGGCATCCCCGGCTGGAAGACCGACCGCGGGCGGATGTACATCATGTACGGCCCCGCCGATGAAGTCGAGTCCCACCCCTCCGGCGGCACCTACGAGCGGCCGATCGAGGAAGGCGGCGGCTCGACCTCGACGTTCCCCTTCGAGAAATGGCGCTACCGGTATCTGGAAGGCATCGGCACCGACATCATCATCGAGTTCGTCGACCCCACCATGACCGGCGAGTACCGCATGACGATGGACCCGTCGGAAAAGGACGCCCTCCTCTACGTCCCCAACGCCGGCCTCACCATGTACGAGCAGATGGGGCTCACCTCCAAGGCCGATCGCTTCAATCGCACCGACGGCACCCGCCTCGGAGTCGGCAACATGCCTCTGCCCGCCCGCATGCAGGCCTTCGAGCGGCTCGAACAGTTCGCCAAGCTCCACAAGCCCCCGCAGATCAAGTTCAAGGACCTGGAAGCCGCGGTCACCTCCAAGATCACCTACAACCTGCTGCCCATGAAGGCCCGCGCCGACTACGTCCGCGTCACCAACTCCTCGATTCTCTCCAACGTCACCCTCCAGTTCGACCGCAAGGACCTCCAGTTCCAGGAGAAGAATGGACTCCAGACTGCCATCGTCAATATTTACGGCCGCGTGACCTCCATGTCGCGCCGGGTCGTGAATGTCTTCGAGGACGTGGTGACGGTCGAGGTTCCCGCGGCGCTTCTCCAGGAGTCGATCAAGGGTTCCTCCGTCTACCAGAAGACGATCCCGCTGCCGCCCGGACTGTACCGCCTCAACGTGGTGGCTAAGGACGTCGTCGGCGGCAATATGAACAACTACGAGATGGCGCTGCGTGTCCCCCACTACGACGACGACACGCTGTCCGCCAGTTCTCTGATCTTCGCCGACGTGATCGAGAAGGTCCCGACGCGAAGTATCGGGACCGGCCAGTTCGTCATTGCCAGCACCAAGGTGCGGCCGAGGCTGGCTGACGTCTTCCGCCGGGATGAGAAGCTGGGCATCTACCTCCAGCTTTACAATTTCGATCCCGACGAGAAGACCCAGAAGCCCAACGGCGCTATCCAGTACGAGGTCGTCAAGAACGGCACCAACGAGAAGATCTTTGAGTTCGCCGAAGAGGTGGCCTCGGTGGAAGGGGCCTCAGCCGCCCAGGTTACGGTGGAAAAGGTTCTCCCGCTGCAAAGCTTGCAGCCGGGGCAGTATACTCTGAAAATGACGGTGACCGATCGGAACAAGAATCAAACCATCACACCGTCCGGCACTTTTACGGTAAACTAGGGCTGTCAACCATCAGGAGCGGGAAAGGCACCTTTCTCGGATGAGCGCCAGATCCTCTTTGGCGGCGATTGGCGTGGCGGCGGTGGTATGGTGTGCCTCGCTGTGTGCCGCGCCGGCTCCGGCCTCGAATCTCTCCGGCAGCATCGGGGGCTGGGTGACCGATTCCCTCGGCACCCCCCAGATGGGCGCGGCCGTCCTGCTGTTCAATCGCAGCGAGAAGTTGCTCGAGCGGGCCCTGACCAACGAAGCCGGCGGCTTCCTGTTCGCCTCGCTCCGCCCGGATGTCTATTCCATCCGCGTCGTCCTCACCAGCTTCATCCCCGCGCTCAAGCGCAACATCGTCGTCGAGCCGGGAGCGCGCAGCCTGCTCAGCGTCAGCCTTTCCGGCGTGCTGAGCTCCATCGAGCTGGTGTATTCGGCGACGGGCAAAGGGCCGGTGATGAGCGACGAATGGAAATGGGTGCTGCGAGCGTCCAGCGCCACCCGCCCCGTCCTCCGCATCCGTCCGAGGATCGATATTTCGGACCCGTCCTCCAAACGCAAGACGAGCTCATCCGTGTTTTCGGGGACCCGCGGCGTGGTTCGGGTCTCGGCCGGCGATCAGGGGAACGTCTCCTCCTTGGGCAATGAGCCGGACCTCGGTACCGCGTTCGCGCTGGCTACCTCCGTGTTCGGCGCCAACCAGGTGTCGGTGAGCGGCAACTTCGGATATTCCCCCGCTTCGGGCGTGCCCGCCGCCGGCGTGAGCACGCGCTTCAGCCGGAACACTCCCGGAGGGCAAGGCCCCGAGGTCAAGCTCACGATGCGCCAGCTTTATCTGCCGGCGCGCGCCGGCGCCGCCGTCGTGACCGGACAGGAGGAAGCCGCGCCCGCGCTGCGCACGATGTCCATCGGCTTCGTGGACCGGGCCACGCTCACCGATGACCTCCGGCTCGAGTACGGGTTCTCGCTCGACTCGGTGACGTTCATCGACCGGCTCAACTACTTCAGCCCCTTCGCCCGCCTCACGTACAGCCAGGGCTCCGCCGGCGCCCTGGATTTCGCCTACAGCTCGGGAACCCCGTCGGCCGATATGCTGATCGCGGGCAAGGGACACGGCGCGGAGTTGCAGCGGGACTTGACCGCGCTCTCCTTGTTCCCGCGGATCTCGCTGCGCGAGGGCCGGGCGCGCGTCCAGCGCTCCAACAACTTCGAAATCGGATATCGCCGCGCGATCGGCTCCCGCACTTACGGATTGGCGGTCTACCACGAATCGGTGTCCAACGCGGCGCTGACGATGGTAGCACCCGCCGGCGCGTTCCCGGTGTTGGATCTGCTGCCGGACATGTTGTCGAACAGCTCCGTGTTCAACATCGGGGATTATTCCAGCCTCGGCTACATGGCTTCTCTGACGCAGGCCCTCGGCGACCGGTTCAGCGTCAGCGCCTCGTACGGCAGCGGCGGAGCGCTCACGCCGCTCCGGTACACCCTGGAAGCGAACAGCGCGGACGAGCTGCGCGACGTCATGCGGCAGGGCCGCCGCCGCTGGGCTATGCTCGCGTTCACCGGCACCGCTCCGAGAGCCGGAACCCAGTTCACGACCGGCTACCGCTGGACCGACGGGCGATCGCTGACCCCGCACCACTACTACTTGACCCAGTCGCTGCGCCCGGACATTGGCTGGAGTGTGTACCTCCGCCAGCCGATCCCCGCCTTCCCCGGCCTTCCTGGCCGCCTGGAGGCAACCGCCGACCTCCGCAATCTCCTCGCCCAGGGCTACCTGCCGCTGACCACTGCCCAGGCCCGCAGGCTCTACCTGATGCACACCCCGCGCAGCGTCCGCGGCGGGCTGGCGTTTATCTTTTAGTACCTCGTTGCACAGAATAAGCGCAACATGGAGCAGTGCCACCAGGGGAATGCTTGACTCCAGAGCTGGGAGACTTCCGGCGATCCGCTCAGGCCGAACCGGACGGCGCACAACCCGGAAGAAGCGCCTTTGCTAGTCTCCGGCGCGCGGACCGGCTCGACGCGCCTGGTTTCGGATCTCGGCTCGCGTGAACCGCAGCCGGCGAGGAGGAGCAGCGTGCACGCTGCGCCGACTCGGCAGCTCATCCCACGCGGCCTCAGATAACAGCTTCGCCGGCCAGAGAGTTCGGTCCCGCCCGCGTAACCAAGACTGCCAGGTACCGGCCTTCGAGAGTCGTCCCGTTGGGCGACGGCACGCTCGGGTGGACGAAGTTCAGCACGCGGTTCTGAGCCGTCCGGCCGATCCACTGTCCGGTGGCTCGGTTGAAGCCTTCGACCAGAACCTCCTCGCGCTTGCCCACGAGTCCCGCGTTCCTTCGCATCTGGATGGCGCGCTGGCGCTCCTGAAGGATCGAGAGACGACGGGCCTTTTCGTCTTCCGGCACATGCCCGCCGAGCGCCAGCGCCGGCGTGTTCGGGCGCGCCGAATACTTGAAGCTGAACAGCGAGTCGTACTGGACCTCGTCGAGCAGGGCCAGCGTCTCTTCGAAATCCGCCTCCGTCTCGCCGCAGAAGCCGACGATGATGTCGGTGGTGATGGCGATGTTCCGGCGGGCGCCTTTGAGCCACTCGATCCGCCGCAGGTACTCCTCGCGGGTGTAGAGCCGCTGCATGCGCTCGAGCACGCGGTTCGAGCCGGACTGCACGGGCAGGTGGACGTGATTGCAGAGCACCGGGTTCTCTTCGATGGCCTCCACGATGTTCTTGCTGAAGTCGCGGGGGTGCGAGGTGGTGAACCGCACGCGGCGCAGTCCGGGCGTCTCGCCCACGCGCGCCAGCAGCGTGGCGAAATCCCAGCCGGCCGGCGACGGGTCGCGGTAGCTGTTCACGTTCTGCCCGAGAAGCTGGATCTCCGTGTAGCCCGCCTCGGCGAGTTGCCGCGCCTCTTCGAGGATGCCGGCGCTGGAACGGCTGCGCTCGGGACCGCGCGTGAAGGGCACGACGCAGTAGGCGCACGATTTGTCGCACCCCTCGATGATGGTGATGTAAGCCCGGTGCGGGTTGTCGCGGCGCGTGAACGGCGTCTCGAAGGTCTCCTCCGCGTCGAGGCTCAGACCCGCGGCCCGATGGTTTCCGGACTCGATCTGAACAAGCAGCTCCGGAAGTTTCGTGTAGCTTGCCGAGCCGCAGACCAGGCTGACGTGCGGCGCCTTCTCGAAGATCCGCTCGCCCTCCTGCTGGGCGACGCAGCCGAGCACGCCGAACACCTTCCCGTTGCCGTTCCGCTTGAACTGGGACAGGCGGCTGAAGACCTTTTGCTCGGCCTTGTCGCGGATCGAGCACGTGTTATACAGGACGAGACCGGCCTCCTCGGGTGTTTCCACCCGGCGGTAGCCGCTTGCCAGAAGAAACCCCACCACCTTCTCCGAGTCGTGGAAGTTCATCTGGCACCCGAAGGTCTCGATGTAAAAGGTCTTCTCCATGACTGGCTCGCCCAACCGAGCCACGAATTACCCGTGCCCGAGGCGCATCACCCAGCCGATTGCCACCAGGGCCAGGAGGAAGTATCCGAAACACTTCACGCCGTAGGTGAGGCGCTCACGGTCGCTGCGCTTGGTGACAATCCCAAGGACCACCGACGTAAACACAGAGAACAGTATGGCCGCTTCGAAGTGGCTCAGGCTGAGCTTCGGCATCAGCTTTTTCTCCCAACCGCGATCTCGAACGCGTCCACCATAGCCAGGACATTCAGCAGGCCCGCCGTCACCAGGAACTTGGTTCCGTAGTCGTGGACGTGGCCGGCAACATCCGGTTGTACGTAGCCGAGCCAGACAGTGCCGAGATACAGGACGCCTGAAGACAGATTGCCGAGGAAACCGCCGCAGTAGATGATCGTCGTGAGCAGATCGCCCGTCTTCGGCTCGAACAGCACGCCCCGCATCATCAGACCCAGCAGGAACATCGCCGCTACGGAGAACATCAGCAACGCGGCCCTGCCATGCTTCTTCAACAGGAAATGCCCCCCTCCAGGCACAAGCCAGCCCAGGGCGACCGGCGCCAGCCAATCCTTCAGCGGAGGCAGAGGTTCCTTCGGCCTTTTCTGCTTGGACATGGGAAATTCCAGTGTAACAGGTCGGTGGGGAGGCCGGAGCGCTGACGGCCGTGCCGCCGACTTCTCACTTCGATGTCGCGCGGCCATGGGCGAGCCGTTCCCGTGTATCCCGGACGTGACCCTCGCCACTGGCGTGCGCAAGCTGAATCCCGACGCGGGGGATCTTGCAGACACCTGGTTCTTCGAGACAGTGGTCCGCCTCCAACGGGCGGGAGAAGGCGCACTCCACGACCGACTGAAGCCCGCCGGACGCGACCTCGGCCCCGCCATTCCCGCCGCCGATAGGGCCATTGAAACAGGCAATGCCGAGGCGCTCGAGAAAATGCTCACTACCTCCGTGCAGGGGCAACTGCATGAGCGATTTCGCCGTGTTCTCACGACGCGGAACCACAAACCCTCTGACGTGAAGGCGGGATACAGGTACGTTGCCGCCCACGTGGACTTCATTCACTTCGCCGAGCGCGTGCACCAGGCCATTACCGCCGGCGGCGGGCACACGGCCGCTCACGAACATTAGCCAGCCGCGTGGAACAGCAGCCCGCGCGGCCGGTGTCCTGACCAGTGGTCTTTGGCGGAGCGCTCCGGCCGGCGCTGCACCCCCATCAGCGCGCGCCGGAGCGTGACATTATCCAGATATTTCCTGTAACCTCGACGAGCGCAAGCCCGATGCGACCGCCCGCCATCGACCAGCCTCCGTGCCCAAAGGACAGGCGTCCGTGAAAATGCTGCACCGCGAACGGCTCGCCGACCGGCCGGCGTGAGACCGCATCGATCTGCTGCCCCCACAGGCAACTGTATCCGTCGCGGCCGGAGGTATAGTAAAGCGTTTTCCCGTCAGGCGACCAGTCGGCCCAGTCATCAAGTCCCGCCTCGGCGATCTTGATCCAGGCGCTCTCGGGAATTGGCCTTGGTCCGTCCAGCGGTGCGACCGCGATCCGCCCGCGATTCGCCTGAACCCGGGCGGTGAAGCTCACCCAGCGATCGTCGGGCGAGTACCGGCCGTACAGCAGGTGGTAGCTGGGATGCTTCAGCAGCGGGACTTGCTCATGCGAAGACACGTGCAGCGCATTGATCTGAAACGGATTGCCGCCTTGCACCAACAGTGTCTTCTCATCAGCCGACCAGTCGGTAGCCCGCAGGCACCCTTCGCATAGCTTCTCGGGTTCTCCGCCCCGCGGCGACACGTACACCACCCTCTTGTCCTTCTCGTACACCGAGAAGGCGACTCTGGAGCCGGATGCGTTGCTCAGCGGAAACCTCTGTGTAAACGAGGAGCCGGCCACCACCGACTCTTTACCGGTTGCCAGGTCCCGGCTCCAGATAGTAAAGGGACCCGACTGATCGGAGACGAACGCCAGGTAGCGTCCATCGTTCGAAAAGGATGGGTTCTCCCGCCAGGCCGGACCTTGGGTGATTCGCTCCAGTGCGCCCTGGGACGCCCCCCGGTCCAGGTCGAATGGCAGGAACCAGATGTCTCTTCTGGTCTCGAGGTTGGTGAACGCCAGAGCGCCGCCGGAAGCGCAGGACGGATGCACTTCGTTTGCGGCTCCCGCGGTCAATCTCCGCGGCGGGCCACTCACCCTGCCGGTTCGCGGAGACAACCCGATCTCCCAAAGGTTCTGTGTGTCACCGCTCGCGATGGAGAAAATCACTCTGTTGCCGGCCGCCGACCAGCATCCCGGTATTGGAACGTCCGGGACTGGGGTTCTGGCGAAGGTGCGGGCCGGCAGTCCGGCGCCGGCGAGGGCCTCGTGCGCGCCGGTCCTCACCGCATCTCCTCCGTTTGCGGAGGCCAGCCACCAATCGATAGCGGAGCGATCGAGCGCCTTCGCCGACGTGTATCCCTTGAACAGCAGATGCTTCCCGTCCGGGGACCAGATCGGATAGCGGGCGGTTGTCAAGTTCATCCCCACCCGCCGCGGCTGACCACCGGCCTCCGGGACCACCCACACCGAGCCGCTTCCGGGCACGGCGGCGGCTACGGTTTCCGAGCCAACCCAATAGGCCACTTGCGTGCCATCCGGCGAGAACTCGGGATTCAATCCGTCCCGGACCAAGAGCCGGACTTGTCCGCCGAACGCCGGGATTTCGTAAATGCCGCCGCCATCCCGGTTCGACCGGAACACGATCTTGCTGCCATCCGGCGAAAAATCGGGCGTGGTGTTACCCGCGCCATCGAATGTCAACCGGATCGGCGGGCCACCGGCGACCTGCTTGATGTAAAGATCCCGCCCGCCATCCAGGCCGCGATCCGAAGAGTAAGCCACCAGTTTCCCGTCGGGTGACAGCGCCGGAAAGCCTGAGAGCCCGGGATCACTGGTGAGCCGGGTCAGCCTCCAGGGGGGCGGCTGGGTTTGGGGCCCAAGGAGCCGCCACCCCACGACGAAGGAAACCGCCGCGCATGCGACGGCGGCTGCAAGCCACCACCGGCGGGGCGAGCTCCGCCTGCCCGGCATCTCTTCGCGGACCGCGGATCCACCGCCGGCCAGTTGTTCCTGTACCTGCTGCAAGTCAAGCTTCAGGTCGCCCGCGTGTTGATACCTACGGTTGGGGTCCTTTTCGAGGCAGCGCCTGACGATTCCGTCGAGTTGGCGCGAGAGGCCAGGCACGATCTCCGCCGCCGGCTTCGGCGCATCGCGCAGGATAGCCGACAGAACGGAGGCCGTTGACTCGCCGTCGAACGCGCGCCGGCCGGTGATCATCTCGTAGAGCACCGCGCCGAAACTGAAGATGTCCGTCCGCGCATCCACCCTCTTCCCCTCAGCCTGCTCCGGCGACATGTACGAGGCCGTCCCGACGACCGTGCCCTCGCCGGTCTTGAGCGCCTCAGGGATGGTCTGGCTGCGCGCGTCGCCGCCGGCGCCGGCCTGCCCGGTCAGTTTGGCCAAGCCGAAATCGAGGACTTTCACGCACCCGCTCTCGGTCACCATAAGGTTGGCCGGTTTCAGGTCGCGATGCAGGATGCCCGCCGCGTGCGCCGCCGCCAGCGCGTCAGCCACCTGGATCGCGTACGGAAGCGCCTCGTTCAACGGCAGACCATTGCGGGGAATCAACTGGTCCAGCGCCTTGCCCGGCACGAATTCCATCGCGATGAAATCGGCGGCGCGCCCCTGGCAGACACCCTGGTCGATGTCGTAGATCGTGATGATGTTCGGATGGTTGAGCGCGGAAGCCGCCCGGGCTTCGCGGATGAAGCGCCGGTTGCGCTCGGGGTCAGTCATGTGTGCGCCGGGGAGGAACTTGAGCGCCACAAAGCGGTCCAGGCGCGTGTCGCGCGCCTTCCAGACGACGCCCATCCCGCCATCTCCCAACTTCTCTAACACCACGTAGTGCGAGATTGCCTGGCCCGTGAGGACGCCAGAGGTCTCCGGCGCCTCTTCGTTGTGTTCGAGAGCCATGGCCCTGGCCGCGACCTGGATCGCCGGGCTCTCCAGGAAACTTCCTGCCTCCTGATGCGAGGCCAGCAGGCTCCGGATTTCCCGCTCCAGCGCCTCGTCGCCCGAGCATGCCTGCCGCAGAAACGCCTCGCGGTCTCCCGGCGGACGGCTCAGCGCCGACTGAAGCAGGCTATCGACCTGCTCCCACCGTTTGGAATCCATCGTTTGTCCCGCCGGTCAATTCGCGGTAAAGCCAAGCCTTGGCCGTGCTCCAGTCGCGCATCACGGTTACCGGGGATACCTTGAGCACTTCGGCGGTCTCTTCCACGCTGAGCCCGCCAAAGAAGCGCAGTTCCACGACCTGCAACTTGCGCGGGTCGAGCCGCTCCAGCGCGTTCATCGCGTCGTCCAGGGCCGCCAGGTCCGCCGCCCGGCCGGCGTCCACGACTGCCGCCTCTTCCAAGGAAACATGCGGGTATTCGCCCCCGCGTTTCAGATTGCGGCGGCGCGCGCGCTCCACCAGAATGCGCCGCATCACCTGAGCGGACACCGCGAAGAAATGCGCGCGATCCTGCCACTGCATGCGCCTGTAATCAACCAGGCGGATGTAGGCTTCATTCACCAGGGCCGTCGTCTGGAGACTCTGGCCGGGGCGCTCGCGCTTCAGGTAGCGGCGGGCCAGGCTGTGGAGCTCCTCGTAGACGATCGGCGTTAGCCTCTCCAGCGCGGTCTGATCCCCACCGCTCCAGGCACGGAGGAGCCTGCTGAGCTCACCTCCGGGCGTCGTCGCCGGATTGCCTTCCCTCCCAGCCATGTTGATTAGCTGAATTATACCGCCCGAGGCGTGATAGTTTCGGGAGGCATTTTACGCCTATCAAGTAAGGAGGGGTAACATGAAAGCGATTCTGACCTCGATCGCCGCGAGCACCCTGTTCGCCGCGTTCACGGTAGCACAGGCGCCGCCTTTTGGAGCGACGAAGGTCTTCAACCTCGAGCCGCCCACGCACGGCAATCCGGAGGGTATCGCCTTCGATCCGGCCAGCCGCGCATTCTTCGTTGGCGCGACCTGGGACGGCGCTATCTACAGAGGCGCCCTGGACGGCTCGACCGCGACGGAGTTCATCCCAGGCGCCCCCGGCATGGAGGCGGCAGGCATGAAAGTGGCTGGAGGTAAGTTGTACGTAGCCGGCGGCTTCTCAGGCGCGGTTCGGGTCTACGAGATCGCGACGAAGAAGCTCGTCGCCTCGTTCGGCGGCTTTGGCGCCGGCATGCTCAACGATCTCGTGGTCACGAGGACTGGAGATGTGTTCGTGACCGACTCGTTTCTCCCCACGTTGTGGCGCATTACCGCCGCGATGGTCACGGCCGGCGGGGGCACTCCGGAAGGCGTTCCCGTCGACCCCGAAATCGAGTATGTCGCGGACCCTCACCCGTTCAACCTCAACGGTATCGTGGCGCTGAACGGCGGCCGCAGGCTCATTGTCGTCCAGACCAACACGCGCAAGCTGTTCCGCATCGACTTCAACGAGGACGCGCCAAGCGGCCGCACAATTCATGAAATCGATGTTGAGCCGTTGGACGGTGACGGCCTGTTGCTCGACAAGGGGCTACTAATCGCGGTCACCTTCCCAGCGACACTGACCTTTGTCAGGCTGGATGACAACGCGGAGCGGGGCGAAGTGGTGGAACGCCGCAGCGACGCGACGCTGCGGGAGCCGTCAACCGTAGCCCGAGCGCGCGGATTCTACCTGGTTGTGAACCCGGACTGGACGTTTGGCAGGACGCCATTCACGGTGACGGGCCTTCCCCGCAACGACGATGAGGACGAGGAGTAGTAGACGCGCGGGGCGCTAGTCAATCACCGCCTCGATGAGCCGAGGGCCGCTTTCCTTCATCGCCAACTGAAACTGCGCGATGAACTCATCGGCCGTGGTGGCGCGGTGCGCCGGCACGCCGAGCCCCTCGGAGAGCTTCACCCAGTCGAGGCCGGGCCGGCCGATGTCGATCATGTCGTTCGCCCGCGGCCCGACCGCTCCGGCGCCGGTGCGCGCGACCTCGATGTCGAGGATGCGATAGCGGCGGTTGGCGAAGATGACGGCGGCCACGTCGCATCGCTCGCGCGCCATCGTCCAAAGAGCCTGGAGCGTGTACATCCCGCTGCCGTCCGCCTCGAGCGCGACGATCTTGCGATCAGGGCAGGCCAGGGCCGCTCCCAGCGCGACCGGCAGTCCCTGTCCGATCGATCCGCCAGTCACCGGCAGATGATCGTGCGGCGCCGCTGCTTCCAGCGGGGCGAACACCGCTTCGCCCGAGGAAAGAGCCTCGTCGGAGATGACGGCGCCTTCCGGCAGCAGCGCGGCGATTACCTGGCCGATCGTGTCCGGCGTGAGCGGCGCGCCGTGCGGGAACGCGGGCCGCGCCGGTCCGTCCGCAGCCGACAGATGAACCGCCGCGCCGCACTCGTCCGCCAGCGCCTCGAGCGCCGCCGTGCCGTCCTCGTCCTCCCGCGCGAGCGAGTGCATGGCACAGTCCGGAGGAGCCAGGTAGCTTCTTCGCCCCGGATAGCCGAAGAAGGAGACGGGCGGCTGGGCCTCGACCAGGAGCAAGTGCCTCAAGCCCGTGAGCATCGCCTCCGCCGGCTCGGGAAAATACGGAATACGCCGTGGGGGAAACAGCCCGCGCCCGCGCTCCATGCGCGCGCTGAACCGCGCAGCGAGCACCTTCGCGCCGCACGCCGAGGCAATGCGTGCGGCGGCGTAAAGACCTCGCCGCCGCAGAGCGGCGCCCGCCAGCAATATCCCCGCCGGCTCCCCCGAACGCAGGATCCGCGCTGCCTGGCGGAGGGTATCAGCCTCCGGAACGCACCGCTGCCGCAGTTCGACCACCGGTCCGGGTTCGCCCGCCTCGCTCCAGGAGAAGTCGGCCGGCACAATCAGCGTCGCCACCTGACCGGGCGGATCGAGGGCGGCGGCGACCACGGCCGACGCGGCCGCGCCCATCGCGTGCGCGCTCTCGAGCGTATGCACCCAGCCCGAAACCGGATTCGCGAAGGCGGCGATATCGGCCGCCAGCGGCGCGTCGCAGCGCTGGTGCTCGGTGGTGTGCTCGCCCACGATGTTCACCACGGGCGACCGCGCCTTGCGCGCGTTGTGGAAATTGGCCAGCCCGTTGGCCAGCCCCGGCCCGAGGTGCAGCAAGGTCGCCGCCGGCTTGCCGGTCATGCGCGCGTACCCGTCGGCCGCGCCCGAGCAGACTCCCTCAAACAGGCACAGCACGCCGCGCATTTCCGGCGCCCGGTCCAGCGCCGTGACGAATTGCATCTCGGAGGTGCCGGGATTCATCAGGCAGAGGTTGACGCGGTTCGCAAGCAGGGTTCGCAGCAGGCATTCGGCGCCGATCATGGTTGTTTCTTCACCGGTGTCAGCCTCCCATTGTTCCTCATCGCGGTCATTGGAAGGTACAATGTCCGGTGCCCGGAGGGTGGGTGAAAACGGAAGGCTGCAAGTTTTGCGGGGTCGTGGCCGGCGAGGTTCCGGCGCAGGTGGTGCTGGACGAGCCTGCCCTGCTCGCATTCCTCGATGTACGTCCGCTGTTCCACGGCCACTGCCTGTTGGTTCCCAAGACGCATTGCGAGACGCTTGCCGATGTTCCGGCGGAACTGCTCGGTCCGTTGCTGGCCGCGGCCCGGCGCCTGGCGGCGGCGGTCGAGAAGAGCCTGGGCGCGGACGGGACGTTCGTGGCGATCAACAACCGGGTCAGCCAAAGCGTTCCCCACCTCCATATCCATGTTGTGCCGCGCCGTCACAAGGACGGCTTGCGCGGCTTCTTCTGGCCGCGGCAGAAATACCAGAGCGACGAAACGATGATCTCCATTCGCGATGCCATCCGGGCGGCCCTTGCGGGCGAAGCCGCCCTCTCGAGTTAGCGCCGGGACGTGCCGATAGTACGTGGGACGGTACCCTGACGCGCGACGTGGACTATTACGAGGAACTCGGACTGACACCGAAGGCCTCGCCCGAGGAGGTGCGCGAAGCCTGGCGCGGGCTGGTGAGGCTCCTGCACCCGGACCAGCAGCAGGACGCGCGCCTGCGCCGGCTGGCTGAGTGCCAGATGAAGCGGCTCAATGAAATCCACAACGTGCTCACGGACCCGGTCCGGCGGCGGAGGTATGACCTGACGACGGCGGCGGAGGACGGGGACCGGTACGCCCTGGCCATTGTGGAGGGACCGCGTGGGGCGCGGCGGGAAATCCGGGCCTGCTGGCCGATCGCCGGGGCAGTCGCCGCGGTATTCGTGACGTGGATCGTGGCGACGTCAAGTGCTCCAAGGCCGGCCAGCCTCACTCCGCGGCAGAAGTCTTCCCCCTCCGCCGTCGCTAACCCGCCAACCGTTCCCCAAGCGGCGCAAGCGGCCCGCAGCCGGAACCGCCGGGAAAGGCGAGTGGCGCCTCGGCCCGGCATTGTTCCATTCGCCCAGGTTAAGGCTCCGGCGAATCGGCCCGCGCTGCCTGCTCGCCTGCCCGAGGCTACCCCCTCACCCGCAATCAGTCCGGTCGCACCAGCGGCACCCGGGCCATCGCCGCAAGCGATTTCGCCGGCGGTTCCGGCGTCCAGTCCGTTCACAGGCGCCTGGGTGTACGTTCCCCCAAGGCTCGCTGTCTCGGAGTCGTCGCTCTATCCGCCGGAATTCATCGAAACCGTGATCCTCGATGAAGGTGGTTTCCTTCGAGGGCGGTATCGAGCCCGCTACCGGATCACCGACCGCCCCATTTCACCCGAGGTTCGGTTCCAGTTTGCGGGTAAGCCGTCGGGAGACCGGGCGTTGTTGACCTGGAACGGCCCCGGGGGATCCAAGGGAGAAATCCAACTCCATCTATTGAAACCAGATGTGATGGAACTGCGATGGGTGGCGTCGGATTTGGGCAGCCAGCTCGGGCTCGCCTCGGGAACGGCCGTACTCGTCCGCCGGTTCGAGCCGTAGCCTGCCCTTCCCTCAGCCATTGAAAACATCCGCCGTCGAAGGGAGTCGTTTCAGCCCCCGGCGAACACACACAAACGCCGATGGAACAACGCCATCCGACCGTGTCGGCCTCGATCGGCAGGTGCACTCAGAAGCCGGACAGTTGCGCGTATGTTTGCCGAGCCTTCTTGAACATGTCCAGCATAGCCTGCCGGCGGGGTGAGGTGCGGAAGTGAACTTCGCGCGGACCAGTCCCGGCGAGGTTCCGTGGAATTCCATCTGCCCGTCCACGAGGTCTACAAAGAACTTCGTGTCTTCCGGCACGATACCCCGTATCTCCGACTTGCACATATACCGGCCTAGCCGGTGGCAGAGCGGATTGTTCTCTCCAGTCATGCTTACCGGCTGACGCCGGCCAGCGAGCGTCCAGACTGCCAGGACGATAGGACGTTGTGGCAACTATGAAGCGACGCTGTTCTTGGGTAACAGTTCAGTGTCCCCTCTCGAGGATGACATCCGTCCGGGAAATGGCGCGTTTTCCGCGGCAACCAGATACAGGTGCTGGATGATTCAAGAGGCGGAGCGGTGCTGTCTGCGCAGCCGCCGGCCCGACACAAAGTGGCAAAACCTGCCCTAAGTGCTTTGGTTTCAACGGAGCCGGAGTGATCTTCGCCACTTTGCGTCGGAAATTGGGAGAAATTCGGACGACTCCTTCCCGAGGTTCTCCCAATAGGTTCTGCCCACAATGCCGGAAGAGAGGTCCTTCGAGCTAGGTCTCTGACTGCGGGGAAAGGTTTTGTCTGGATCAAGGGTGGGCAGACGATTCGTCTGCCAGGGCAGGCTGAAGGCCTGCGCCACCAAGCCGCGGACTCGAACTCTTTCAAGCGGTCAGAAACCTAGAACCCGGCTCGTACGCGGCCATGCGTTCGGGCGAGTGGCCGATACGTACCCCGTGAACCGTTCCGTTCTTGCCTGCCTTCACGGCTGGAACGAATAGTTGCCTTCCAGAAACTGCTGCACGTACCAGTTCATGACGTCGTAGCTCTGCATGTACATATCCAGTTGACAGGTGCAGGCCATGAGGCGGCCGAGAATATCCAGCTTTTCCCCGGTGTCTTGCGCCGGGGCGCGTTTGTACCAGGCGTTCACCAGGTCGCCGCGGCGATCCACGTGGAAGCCGCAGTGGGCAAGGCAGGACTCGATAAAGCAGGCCCGCAGGTTCCGCCGCCGCCAGGTTGCGCCGCCTCCCGCGAAGCGGAACGCGATGTAGTTCTTGGTGCTGACGTCGGTGAGGCAGGCGTCGACCAGAGTGAAGTGAAAGGCGAGGCGCGAGTTGAAGTTCAGATACTCTTCCGCCACCAGCAGATAGCTTTTCTCGCCCAGTACGCGGGTGGATCCGCTTGGGGGAGCCAGCGCGCTCGCCATGACGCTGGCGATGTCTTTGATCGAGGCGGGCATCTGGCGCGCCCAGGTCACGCCCGGGTGGCTGAGGCCTTTCCAGAGTTTTTGAAACGGCCGGGAGACGACCTGCTCCGGCGTCACCGCTCGCGCGGTCCCGGATTCCGGCGAAAGTCCGCCGCCCAGGTCCAAGACGTATACGTCCACCGGCAGGCTGGTTTGAAGCCGCTTGACTCCGTGATCCTCGCGGCCGGCGACCAGGTCGTTGACCGTGAACATCGCCCGGACGCCCTGCTCGTGACAGAAGCGGATGACATCGTGAACCGACCGGCAGCCGGAGGGGCGGAAATTCATGGCCGAAGCATCGACGAGGTTCAGCGCCAGCACATTCTGGTAGACCGGGTCCTCCCGGCGGGCTCGAGGACGTTCCTCCAGCGGCGTCTCCGCGTCTTGGCGGGGCCACAACTCGCCGGGATACACACAGCCCTGAACCGCGTCCAGACTTACCGGCTCGCCGGACTTCAGCCGTTCGAACGCGCCGGGCATCAGGAACGCGGACGGCAGCTTGAATTCGCGAAGCAGCGCCGCCGAATGCCCGGCCACGTTGCCCCATTCGGCGACCAATCCTCCGATTCGAGTGAAGGTGGGAACCAATTCCGGAGAAGGCCGCCGCACGAAGACGATCGCGCCGTCGGGCGCCGCGGCAACTGTGCGGGCATCTTCGGCCAGCCAGGCGGGACCGGAGACGCGGCCCGGAAAGATCGTGCGGCCGCCGGACAGGACCGGCGCGCCTTTGATTCTGGTTTTGTTCCTGGCCGGGACCGAGTCGGCCAACGCCAGGGGCCGCGCCTGGACAACCCACAGCTTGCCTTCCTCGTCAAGAACCCACTCGACGTCTTGCGCGATGCCGAAATGCGCCTCCAGGCGGAGCCCCCAATCGGCGAGGGTCTCCAGTTCCGCGGCGCCGAGGCTGGGCGCCTCCGCCTCGGCGCGGGACAAGGCCAGCCGGGCGATCCCGCCGCCCTGCGCGGGCGCCAGGATTTCTTCCTTCGGCACGACGTGGCGATCGAGCAACGCATAGGGCCGCGTGCGCGCCAGCACGAACAAGTCCGCCGGCATGCGCCCGCTGGCTACTTCCACGCCGAGACCTCGAGTGGCGGTGATCCAGAGAGCATTCCCCTTCGGATCGGCAGGGTCGCAGGTGTACATCACCCCGGAGGCGCGGGCCCGCAGCATCGGCAGGAACAACACGGCCATCGGGCTGTCGACCTCCGGCAGGCCCGCGGTCAGCCGGTAGAAGATGGCCTGTTCACTGAACCGGGCGGCGACCACCCGCCGGTAGGCGTCCACCAATTGGTCCTCGGGGACGTTGAGCAGCGTCAGAAACTGGCCGGCGTAAGTTCGGCCGTGGTCCGCACCTCCTTCGCCGACCGAAGAGGACCGGACCGCCAGGGCCGCGCCGCCGGCGAGCCACCGCGCCCGTTCGAGGATGGCCACTTCCACGGCTCGCGGCAGCGGCTGGTCGAGCACCATTTCCATGAGACTTTCCGACGCTTCCCGAAGCGCGGAAACATCGTCGATCTGAATGTCGCGCAATTCATCCCGGATCGGCCGCCACAGCGGGATGCCGACGAATTGGCGGTAGGCTTCGGTGGTCAGCACGTAGCCGTTGGGAACGGGCAAGCCGAGCCGGTTGTGGATCTCACCGAGCACCGCCGTCTTCCCTCCGGCCTCGGCCGCGCTGCTGGAATTCAGCTCCGACAGCCAGGCCGCCAGCCGGGGCATGGGTCGCTCCTGAAGACCGGCGATGTAGCGCTCAGCCTCAGTGCGCTGCGACTCGATCGCGGCGGCGAGGTCAGGATACGAGCATCCGGTCAGTTTCTCAAGGCAGTCGACCATCGCCGCCGCCTTCTGGAACACTGAGGCAAGGCGATTCTCGATGAAGCGCCGCTGGGGAGCGACGTACTGCAAATCTTGCTGGAGGCACGCCAGCAGCTCCAGGCTGTCGTGGTTGTAGCGCAGCAACTCCCGGAAGTGCCGGTATTTGTCTTTCAGCTTTTTTTCCGGGGAGATGCCGGCCGCCGGCGCGCGCCGTTTCTTCCACCAAAGAACACTCATGCCTCTGGTTCCATTGTAGCGGCGCGCTCCGCAGCGGCCGCCCGTCAATGCGACGGAGCTTTGGCGCCAAAAAGCAACGCGGTGAGCGAATCGATTCCAAAGCCGAAGATGGCCGCCGTGAGCACGCAGACGACGCCGTACCAAAATGCGCGCTCGTTGGAGATTACGGCCATCCAGGCGGGGAAGCCGACCTTGACCACCGGCAACGTGGCCGACGCCATTCCGACGACCTGCTGGTCGCGGCACTCGTACACGCGCACTTGGTAGGAACCGGGGGGAGCCTTCTTCGGCCATTTGAAGTCCACGGAATAGCGTGTTTCGTCCGAAGCCGACGGGCTCATCTTCACCGCGTCGCGGATCAGCATGTACGAGCCTTCCTGCGCCTTCAACGTCAGCCAGCTTGCCAGGATGACGTCGGTATCCTGATCCGGATCGATGTGCATCTGGCTCTTGATCGCCGCCTCGTCGAGCTGGTACCGGTCCATGGCCTGGCGGGTCAGGAACCTTCTTACCGGCTGGTCGCTGAACCGCAAAAAGAGCGACGGCACCCCTTTCACATGGACCTTTCCGGAGTTGATCCAAATCACTCCGTAACGGCGCTTACGATTGAACGTTTCCTCCCGGTCGGCGCCGCGAACCACGACAACCACCTCCGAGCCGGAGCGGATGGCGCCCTCGATCCGCATCTGTGCTCCGCTGTAAAAGGCGCCCATGCGGACGACGGCGGGGGTCACCCGAAGAGTTGGCGTAACAGGCTCGCTCGCGCTGAAACCTTCGGCGAGTACGAACACGGCGGCCAAAGCCCACAAGACTGTCTTTGAGTGCTGCATGAGCTAGTGCCCCTTGGCCGGGTAGGCCAGCAGTGTGGATGGGGTCAGCATCAACCCCACGGCCATTTGAATAGTGACCAGCAGAACAATGCTCGCCAGGATGATCTTCAGATGGTCTCCGTTCAGGTAGCGGTTGACGCGGGCGCCGAGCTGGGCGCCGATCGTCGATCCGGCCGCCACCAGCAGCGCGAGCACCAGGTCCACCGTCTGATTGGTGACGGCGTGCATGATGGTCATGCCGGTGCACGTGAAGAGGATTTGAAACAGGTCGGTGCCCACAACCACGCGCATTGGCATCCGCAGGATGTACACCATCATCGGCACCATGATGAACCCCCCGCCTACCCCCATGATGGCGGCCAGCAGCCCCTTGATCGCGCAGAGAATGTAGGGCGCGAAGACAGAGGCCTGTACGCCGGACTCCGGGAAGTAAATCTGGAATGGCAGCTTGGCGAAGAAACCGATCGGCTTGACGGCGCGCGGTTGCCGGGCGATCAACCGGCCTCTACGGAGGCTGTGCAGACCCTCGAGGAACATGTACAGTCCCACGAAGGCCAGCACAAAGATATAGGTGAGAGTAATAAAGAAGTCGGCGGTTCCCAGTGCGCGCAGGTGCTTGATGAGGCGCACGCCCACCCAGGCGCCGCTCAGGCCGCCCAGCAGGAGCAACACCCCCATGCGGTTATCCACGTTGCCCATGCGATAGTGCGCCGCCATCCCGGACGAGGAGGTGGCGACGATGGCGCAGGTGTCCGAGGCGGCCGCCACCGTCGGCGGCACACCCAACAGCATGAGGATGGGCATGAGCAGGAAACCTCCGCCCACGCCAAGCAGTCCGGACAGAAAGCCGACCAGCAAGCCGGCGCCGCTGACGGCGAAGATGTTCACACCGATTCCGGCGACGGGCAGGAAGATTAGCATTGGAAGTCCTTGGCTGTCGTTATCGCACGATCCGTAACAATTCCGTGGCTGCTCGGTCCGGCCCGCCGGCTGGGGCGACCACGGTGTTGGGTGTCCGCTTCGGCGCCTCGGTGTGAAGGCCGGACCACCGGCAGTGCTTGCGCAGGCTTCATATCAGTGCCCCCTGGTCTGATAGGTCAGCATCGTGGGCGGGGTGAGCGTCAAGCCTACGGCCATCTGCGTGGCAACCGCCAGAACAATGCCGGCCAGGATGATCTTCAGGTAATCCCCGCTCAGGTAACGGTTCAAGCGGGCGCCGATCTGGGCGGCGATGGTCGATCCGGTGGCCACGAGCATGGCGAGCACGAGGTCCACCGTGTGATTGTTGACGGCATGCATGACGGTCATCCCAGTGCAGGTGAAGAAGATCTGAAACAAGTCGGTGCCAACCACGACGCGCATGGGCATCCGCAGGATATAGACCATCATCGGCACCATGATGAAACCGCCGCCCACACCCATAATCGCCGCGAGCAGACCGATGATTGTGCAAAGCAGATAAGGCGCGAAGACGGAGGCCTGCACGCCGGACCGCGGGAAACTGATTTGAAACGGCAGCTTGCCGAAGATGCCAATCGGCCTTCCGGCCGGAACCTCCGTGAGCAGACGGCCGTGCTGGACGCTGTGGATGCCCTCGACGAGCATGAACAGCCCGACCGAAGCCAGCACCAGCACATAGGTAAGCGTAATGAACAGATCGGCCGTCCCGGTGACCCGCAGTTTTCCGATGAGCCGCACACCGACCCAAGCGCCGCTCAGGCCGCCCAGCAGGAGCAGGACACCCATGCGGTTGTCCACGTTGCCCATGCGATAGTGCGCCGCCATCCCCGAGGAGGAGGTGGCGATGATGGCGCAAGTGTCCGAGGCGGCCGCCACCGTCGGCGGCACACCCAGCATCATGAGGATGGGCGTGAGCAGGAATCCACCGCCCACCCCCAACAGTCCGGACAGGAAACCAACCAGCGCTCCGGCGCCGCTGACCGCGAAGATGTTAATGCTGATTCCCGCAACTGGTAGAAAGATCGACATCTTGTGGTCTCAACAGCGCCCCGGGCATCCGCCGCGGAGCTCCAAGCCGCGAACAGAGCCATCCCGCCCATTTAGCATATACAGACCCGTAACTACGAATCAATGCCGCCGTCCGGCGGCCGGTTCCCGGCATCAAACAGCCATCCGCCGACAAGAGGATGGTGGAGAAAGGCCCGAGAATCGGCTGTGGGTGGGTGAAGGCGCCTGCCGAGCCCACCCGGTTCAACACTTGCCGACCCTGGCGAAGCAAGCCTCCCGCCGGCCTTTCCCATCGTCCTGCTAGGAGATGATCATTGCCCCAATCGCGTCAAGGTTCACCTCGGTCACGCCCTCGACCGCTTTGGCAACCTTCTCGATCTCAGGAATCTGGCTTGGGCTGGAGACCCGGCCCTTGATCCAGACCCGTCCACCCTCCGCGGTTACCTGAACTTCCAGGTCCGACGTGGCCGGTTGGACCGCAAGATTGGCCTTGACCCGGCTGGCCACCACCAGGTTGCGCATCGCCTCCTGGCACTTTGGGCCGAACTCAAAACACTTTTGTTGCTTGGCCAGCAGGGCCACCACCTCGCAGGCATCGGTGATTTCGAGGTTCTCGAGATTGATCACGATGTCGTAAAGCGACGGATCGCCCCAATCCACCCCGTAGAGGTAATGGGTCCACCGGCGGCGCTCCTGGTCCACCCGGTTGATGTAGGCCACCGCTTCCTCGCGGTTTAACTTGAGCCGCTCCCGGCACATGGCGATGCGATACTCCATGGGCGCAACGATCCGGACCCGAAGCACCGGCCCGCCCCCCCTCAGCAAGAGGTGGCCGGCATTGCCATGGTAGATGGTGCGGCCGTGCTGGACCTCTTCGGCCAGGGCGGCCTGGATCAGCGCCAGGTATACGTATTTCTTGTGCTGGAAACGCTCCAGAAAGGAGGGCGGCTTTTCGAGAGCGTCGCGAAGTTCGCTTTGCGACACGCCGTGAGCGGCGGCACGCTCCACGATCACGTCACGGTCGATGCACCGATAGCCGAGCTTGGCTGCCAGACACTCGGCCAGCAGCTTTCCTCCGCTGAAAGAACCCCTTGATATGGTCACTACCGACATGTCCTGATCCTTTCGCGAACAATCCTACCAACGATTGCAGCGGCCGACAAGGGAAAAAAAGATCCCCTGATCCGCACCTCGCGAAGACCGTCTGCCGGTCTTCCCGCATCCCGGGCGGCGCTAGGCCGGAGATACCACACCGCTTACCCACACCAGCAGGACAATGAGCGCCATGCCGAGCCCGATGCTCCACAGGATCAATTTCTTTTCGATCGCCAGAAGCGGCTCGTACTCCATTTTCCGGAGCTCTTCCACCAGTCGATGTTCGTGATGTTCGCCCATGTCTCAGCCTGTCACAAGAGGAGGTTTCACGCCGTGAAAGAAGACCCATGAGATCGCCAGCCCGATCCAGATGATGAAGCCGAACAGGCAAAGGACGTACACCAGCGCCAGCCTGCCGATGCCTTCCTCCCACAGCTTCCGGAAGTTGGATACGACGCCGATCGCAAAGAAGGTCATGACGAAGAAGACGCCGCGAAACACGTTCGCCTCGGCCATGGCCGCCTTGGCTCTGGAAACCAGCGCGGGCGACCACCCCACCACCGCCAGCAGCAAGAGAAACGTCGCCATGTAGCCGAGGATGAACTTCGGGAACCGCTGCCAGATCTGCCGGGCGCTGACCGGCTCGCCGGCGCGGCGCTCGATCTTGCCCGACCAGATCCAGGCCAGTAGAAACGCCCACAAGCCGATGAAGGCGTCGATGAAAACCTTTACCGTGGCGCTGGTCCCCATGATCCAGCCGGCCTGGTATTGGAGGCCCTGGGCGGCGAGCGCCTTGGCGCGGATCAGCGAGTCCGTGATGGCGCCGGAGGCGACGGCGGCCCCGTCTGTCTTGACCGCCAGCCCCATCCACGCCCCGGCGACCATCGGCTCGTGGTACAAGAACTGCTGGGCGAGGAAGGGCAGCAGGATCAACTCCACCACCGCGAAAATTACCACCAGCGAGGAGACCATGATCGGCACCACCGGCCGGGCCTTGATCGCCGAGCCGGTCGCGATGGCTGCCGAAACCCCGCAGATCGAAATGCCCGAGGCCAGCGGCGCCGCCCACTCCCGGCTGAACCGGAAGTATTTCCTGGCCACGAAGTACACCACGGCCCAAAAAATCAGGTAGGCGACCAGGATCGAGCACAGGCCCTGAAACATCACGGAGGTCGCCAGCGCCACCTGCTCGGCGGCGGTGACGCCCAGCGCGCCGCCCAGGATGACGATCGCTGTCTTCACGTACAACTCGGGGCGGATGGCCTCCTTGAGGAACGCGGCGGCGGCCGGCAGAAAATTCCCCACCAGCAGGCCGGCGATCAGCGCGATGATGAAACCGGCCTCGGAAGTCAGGTTCAGCGACCAGCCGATGCCGTAGGTTGCCAGCTTGTCGGGAGTCGCCGCAATATATGCCCAACTCCCGAGAATCCAGCAGGCGTAGCTCACCAGGAACACCGCGCTGAAGCCTTTCGCAAAGCGCCCCACATCGGCGCCGAGAGCCCGGGCGCCCGCCGCCATGACCACCAGCAGAAACAGGTACGTCAGCAGCAGCGACACCAGCCCCGGCACGGCGCCGAACGCCTTTGACACCGGCTTCAGCGCCGTGGTGACATCAGTCCACACCGCGGTGGAGATCGCCCAGCCAAGCAGATCGGCGTTCGCCATCAGGCCGAGCGACAGGACAAACAGCAACAGGCCGAGCAAGACGGCCAGCCAGTCTTCGTTAATTCGAGCGGCTTTCATCGATTTCTCAATGCGTGGGCAGCGCCGTCTCCCGGACCGACAGCGCGATCTTGTAGAACATCGTGATCATCAGGAATCCGACGGACCAGATCCCCAGCGTGATCAGCATCTCCGGCAGCGTCGGCGCGTATTCGGTGATCGCGCCGAGCGGCGACGGCACGAACCCGCCGACGATCAGCCCGACCCCCTTGTCGATCCATAGCGACAGGAACACCATGATACACGCCGCCGCCAGCGTCCGTTCGTTGCGCCTCGTGACGGGCACGATGAGCAGAACGATGGACGCCACCAGCAGCAGCATCGAGGTCCACATCCAGGGGACCAGCGCGTTGTGCCCGTCCAGCCCGGCGAACATATACACGAACGGCTCCATGTGCTCCGGAATCCGGCTGTAGAAGACGGTGAAGAACTCCAGGCCCACGAAGAACGCGCAGATCGACGCGGCGTAGGTGACGATCAGGGCAAGCTTCTGGATCGGCTCGCGCCCGGCGTCAAAGCTCGTCAGCCTGCGCATCAGCATGCAGAACAGAATCAGTAACGCCGGGCCGGAAGCGAACGCCGAAGCGAGGAAACGCGGCGCCAGCAGCGCCGTGAGCCAGAACGACCGGCCGGGCAGGCCGTTGTACAGGAACGCGGTCACCGTGTGGATGCTGATGGCCCAGGGGATCGACAGCAGGATCACCGGGCGGATCCAGCGTGGAGGCGACACCCCCTTGCGCTCGGCGCTCAGGGTCACCAGCGCGATGACCGCGTTCAGCAGCAAATAGCCTCCGAGGCTGATCATGTCCCAGAACATCACCGAGCCGGGAGTCGGATGGAGCATGATGTTCAGTACGCGCATCGGCTGGCCCATGTCCACGAAGATGAACAGCGAGCACATGGTGACCGCCGAAATGGCCAGGAACTCGCCGAGGACGGTGATCTTGCCGAAGACCTTGTAGTCGTGCAGGTAGTACGGAAGCACGACCATCACCGCGGAGGCGGCCACGCCCACCAGAAACGTGAACTGGGCGATGTACAGCCCCCAGGCGACGTCGCGGCTGAGGCCGGTGATCCCCAAGCCGGCGTTCAACTGCCGGAGCCAGGCGAGGAACCCGAGGCCGATCACTGCGGCCAGCACGAGAAGCCACGTCCAGTACCGGCGGCTTCCGACGACTGCTTTCTCGAACATGAACATGTCCGCGACCTCACACCAGGTAGTAGATTTCCGGCTGCGTGCCCAACTCGGGCTTGCGCCGGATGCTGTAACGCTCGCGCAGCAACGCCCGGACTTCGGAGTTGCGGTCGGCCAGATCGCCGAACACCAGCGCTTTCTCCTTGCAGGCCTCGACGCAGGCCGGCGGACGGCCCTCGGCGAGCCGCTCGTCGCAGAAGGTGCACTTCTCCACGACGCCCCGGGTGCGGGTCGGAAACTCCGCATTGATCCGCACCAGGTGCGGCCGGGGCTCGACCCAGTTGAAGCTGCGGGAGCCGTACGGGCAGGCGGCCACGCAATAGCGGCAGCCGATGCAGCGGTGCCAGTCCATCATGACGATGCCGTCCTCGCGCTTCCAGGTCGCCTTGGTGGGGCAGACGCGGGTGCACGGCGGGCTGTCGCAGTGGTTGCAGAACACCATCACCGGAGCGCGGGCGAACTGCTCCAGCGTGTGCTCGGTCTTTTGAGTCGGGAAGACGTGCTCGAACGGCTCCTTCCAGATCCACTTGACCTCGTGCCCCGGGCGGCGGATGGGAGGAACGTTGTGCGTGTGGTGGCAGGCGGCGATGCAGAGGTCGCAGCCCTCCTCCTTGCGGCACTTCTGGATGTCCACCACCATCGCCCAGCGGCGGGCTTTCAGCGCATTCGGCGAGGCGCCGCGGACGGGCTTGTTCGCCCCGGCGGCGAGAAAGGGAAGGCCGAGAAATCGCAGGAAACTCTTTCGATCAAGCCGCAGGCTGAAGCCTGCGCCGCCATTCCTATCGGCGCGCATACTCGGTTCCTTTCCCCACCTGGGCCGGATCGACGTGGCAGTTCCAGCAGGCCGGCTTTACGGCGGCGTAGTCGTGGCAGCGGTCGCAGAATTCCTCCTTGCGGTCGTGGCAGCCGAGGCAGGTGCGCGAGAGGCTGATGCGGTGGGTGCGCCCGTCGAACGCCTGGTACGTCCGGACGCCGTTGCGCACAACCTGGTCGCGCCACTCGATGAGCAGTTCCATGTGCGAGGTGCGCATGTAGGCGACCGGCGCCACACAGTTCTTTTCGTTGGACGGCAGCCTGAGGTCCGGCGGGCGCGAGGCCTTGCCGGCGGCGAGGTTGTACCAGATGGGTACGGTCAGCGCGGCCAGCAGCGCCAGCAGGCCGCCGAGGATCACGGGCCGGTCACGCATGGGCCACCTCCCTGGCGCCGGCGAGCGGCTCGCCGCGCAGGTCGGCGGTCCGCTCCCGCTCGCCCCGGACCACCAACGCGTTGCCGACCAGCTCGTGCACCCCGGCCACCTCGACCCCCGGCACCCAGTACTCGAACAGCGGCGGGAGCGTTGCCTTGTCGATGGCGCAGATGCAGGCCACCAGGTTCACCCCATAGGCGTCCCTGACGTGCTTCACCGCGTTCGCCCTCGGCAGGCCGCCGCGCATGCGCATCTCGAAGTTTTCGTCGGTGCCGAGGCCGCTGCCGCTGCCGCAGCAGAACGTCTGCTCGCGGATCGTGTTCTCGGGCATCTCGTGGAACTCGCGGCACACGTGGCGCAGGATGTACCTCGGCTCCTCGAACAGGCCCATGGCCCGGGCCGGATTGCACGAATCGTGGAACGTCACGTTCCAATGGTCGTTGCGGCTGGGATCGAGTCGCAGCTTGTTGTGCCGGATCAGGTCGGCGGTGAACTCGCAGATGTGCACCATCCTGGTGCTGCGCGCGTTGTCGAAGCGGGTGCCGGTGACCGGCGAAACCGGCACTTCCAGAAAATCCGCCGGGCCGTTCATCGTGTCCATGTACTGGTGCAGCACGCGCCACATGTGCCCGCACTCTCCGCCCAGGATCCACTTCACCCCGAGCCGCTTCGCCTCCGCGTAAATCTTGTTGTTCAGCCGCTTGATCATCTCGTGCGACGTGAACAGGCCGAAGTTGCCGCCCTCGGAGGCGTACGCGCTGAACGTGTAGTTCAGGCCGATTTCGTGGAACAGCAGCAGGTAGCCGAGCAGCGTGTAGTAGTGCGGCGAGGCGAAGTAATCGGCCGACGGGACGACGAACAGCACCTCAGCGCCCTTCCGGTTGATCGGGGCCTCGACGCGGAGGCCGGTCATTTCCTCGATTTCGTCCACCGCGAAATCGATGCTGTCCTTGAAGCCGTGCGGCTGAACGCCGAGATGGTTCCCCGTCCGGAAGCAGTTGGCTACCGGCTCCAGCACCCAGTTGATGTTGCAGCCGACGAGGTTCAACAGCTCGCGGCCGATCATCGTGATCTCGGCGGTGTCGATGCCGTACGGGCAGAACACCGAGCACCGCCGGCATTCGGTGCACTGATAGAAGTAGTAAAACCACTCCTTCAGCACGTCTTCGGTCAGGTCGCGCGCCCCGGCGAGCCGGCCGAAGAGCCGCCCGGCGGCCGTGAAGTATCGCCGGTAGACCGAGCGGATCAGCTCCGCCCGCAGCACCGGCATGTTCTTCGGATCGCCCGAGCCAAGGTAGAAGTGGCACTTGTCCGCGCAGGCGCCGCAGCGGACGCAAATGTCCATGAACAGGCGGAAGGAGCGGTACTTCTCGAGCCGCTCCTTCATGCCGTCGAGAATGATCCGCTTCCAGTCCGCCGGCAGCTTCCAGTCCTTGTCCGCCGGCGACCACTCGCGCGGGTTCGGCAGGTCGAGATACTTCAGGTTCTTCGGCGCGGCGCTGTAGCAGAATGTCCCCTTGCGGAATTCCGTCCTCGGCTCCATCCAGCTTCGGCGGGGAGTCCCGTAGTCGATCTGCACCAGTTGCTGTGGCGAGACGTGTTCGGCCATGGCTCAGTCCTCGTCGAGCGGCAATCCGGCGGCCACGATCTTGTCGCGGAACTCGCGCTCCCACTCCTGGTAGGTGTGAACCTTCACCGGGTAGTCCCAGGGATTGACGTGTCGCTTCATTCGGTTGTTATTCGCCAGGTTCCTGGTGGGGCTGAGCAGCACGCCCGGCATGTGAACCAGCTTGCTGAACGGGAACCAGCCCACCAGCGCGCTCACCAGGAACAGGTGCAGGAAGAACAGCGGGCCGGCGTTCTCCGGAACCACCGGCGAAAGCGTCACCAGGCCCATGGCCATCTGCTTGATCGCGCGGATGTCCACCTTCGTGAAGTAACGCATAAAGATGCCCGACACTCCGATTCCCAGCAACAGAAAGAGAGCGAAGTAGTCGGCCGCGAGCGAGATGTACCGGACCTGGGGATTGCGCAGCCGCCGAAACAGCAGGTAGCCGAGAGCGATCACCAGGATTGCGCCGGTCCAGAACAGGACCGGCGCGCCGACCTGAAAGAAGCCGTCGATGTTCTGAAGCATCAGGACGAAACCCGGAACCGGCTCTATGAAGAACCGGAGGTGTCGCAAGAACACGATGAGGAACGACCAGTGGAACGCCAGCGCGGCAAGCCACAGCCATTTCTCCTCGCCGTAGAGCAGCCTGGGGCCGGGGCGAAGCTCGGACTTCGAGTTCCGGAACAACGATCGGAACAGCAGGACCTCGAGCACCATGCGGCAGAAGACTCCCAGTCCGGTCCAGGCGTTGTCCAGCCAGGAGCTCTTGATCCAGGGGAGCGATTTCTGCTGGCCGCAGGAAGTCGGAATCCGGAACGGCACCGGCGTCGAGGCCCACCGCATGACGCGCCAGGTAAGCCCGCCCAGAAAAACGGCGATGGCCGCCAGCGGAATCAAGATTCCGAAGACCGACCGCAGGGCGGTCACCTGCCCGCCGGCGTAGCCGAGGATCGCGAGCACCGTCACCGCCAGCAGCGCGTAGAGAGCATTCATCGGCATCACCTCGTGGCTTCGATTCGTTCGAGGACAAAGAAGCGCCGCTTCCGCTCCCCGGCCTGGATCCGGCGGATCCGCTCCCGGCACTCCCGTAGGAGATCGAAGGCGATACGCTCGGCCTCGTCGATCCGGCCATCCAGAACCGTGAGCGCTTCCGCATCCAGGAGCGCCTTGCGAAGCACTGGCTTGAGATCGGCCAGGAATCCGACCACCCGGTCCGGCGTGAAGTCTTGCACGGCGCGAAGCCGGATGATCTCGCGCAAGGCCGTTCGGATTCCTCCGCGGGAGCCTTCCCGCAGGCTGTCGAACAAGGCGGGGAGTTTCTCGCGAAGCAGCCATCCGGCCGGATTGCGGAAGGGATCGCGCTCGGAACGTAAGAAACGCGCGGTTGCCTGGGGATAGCCGCGGAGCACTTCCTCGATCCAGGCCGCGACAATCTCCTCGCGTCTTTCCGCCAGCTTGCCCTGTAGCGACATCGGATTCATGTAGGTCGGCGGCCAAGAATGATTCGCCCAGGCCGGAACGCTACACGCATCCGGTCGGCTTTGGCAGTCCCGCCAGCTTGCAGGCGCCCTTGGCCGGACCTGATGGGAACATCTCGTAGATCTGGTTCAGCTTGAAGCCGGTCTCCTTGCAGAGCTTCCGGATCATCGGAGCAATCCCGTACTGGAGATAGTAATTCCGAAGATAGTGGATTACTTTCCAGTGGTTCTCGGTCAGCTCCGTGACCCCCTCGGTGCAGGAAAAATCCTTGGCGACGTCCTCGTTCCAGATCTCCGGATTCTGCAAGAACCCGTCTTCGTCCACTTCATACTGTTTGCCGTTCACTTCAAAGATGGCCATAGTCGATCACACTCCATGTCTCCGGCTGCTTTCGGGCCGGAAGACGAGTAATTCATCTGAGCTCGATGTATCCGCACGGGCACGCTTCGGCGCACTTCTTGCACCCATTGCAGAGCTCAAGTTTGATCCTGTAATGCTCGCCTTTGGGCAGCTTGACGAAGCAACTGTTCGTGCAATACATCCAGCACGTCTCGCAGTCCATGCACATGCCGCAGGACATGCAGCGCTTGGCCTCGGCGAGCGCTTCCTCCTCGCTAAGGCCCTGTTCGATCTCCGTTTCCATCCCGCGCTCGTCGACCGGCACGTGGCGGCGATCGTGGCGCGGCACTTCCTTGTACCAATCCAGACGGACTTTCTCTTTAGGAATCGGCGGGGGCGGAAAAACCTTCTCCAGGGTCTTGCCGCGCAGCCAGGCGTCGATTGCTTCGGCGGCAAACCGTCCCTGGGAAACGGCGATCGATACCAGGCCGAGGCCGATGTCGTCGCCGCCCGCGTAGACGCCCTCGACAGAGGTCGCGCCCCGGTCGTCCGCCTTGATCCAGCTCTTGTTTTCCACCAGGGCGCCGAACCCGTCGACCTGGGGCGCCTGGCTGATGGCGGCGATGATCGCCGTGGCTGGAACGTCGAACTCCGATCCGGGTTTCGGAACCGGCCTCGGGCGTCCTGATGAGTCAGGCTCGCCAAGCTCCATGCGGATGCAGCGCAGCCCGGTGGCCTCGCCGTTGTTGCGGAGAATCGACACCGGCGCGGCCAGGAATTCGATCTTCACTCCTTCTTCGAGGGCGCCCTCGATCTCCGGCTTGATGGCCGGCATCTCGGCGCGGGTGCGCCGGTAGAGGATTGTGACATCGGCTCCAAGCCGCTTGCTCACGCGGGCGGCGTCAATCGCCGTGTCGCCACCGCCGATCACCACCACCTTGGCTCCGACCTGGACTTCTTCGCCGCTGTTAACCCGGTTCAGGAACTCCGTGCCGGTGTAGACGTTGTGGGCGTCCTCGCCCGGCACGCGAAGCTCGATTCCCTTGTGCGCACCGATGCCGACGAACACCACCTTGTATTCCCGGCGGAGTTGCTCGAGTGAGATGTCCCTGCCGATGGCGGTGTTCGTTCGCAATTCCACGCCGAGGTCCAGGACACGGCCGATCTCCGCGTCCAGCACATCCAGCGGCAAGCGGTACCGCGGGATTCCATAGCGCAGCATGCCGCCCGGCTTGCTGAACGCCTCAAACACCGTGACCGCATAGCCGCGCCGAGCAAGCTGATAGGCACAGGAAAGGCCAGCCGGGCCGGCGCCGACCACGGCGATCTTCTCGGGCTGCCGCTCCTCGGTAAGCATCGTCAGCTTCAGCCCCTGGCGGATGCCGAAATCGCCGATGAAACGCTCGAGCGCGTTGACGGCGACCCCTCCATCTTTGGTTGTGCGGTTGCACGCGTCCTCGCACGGGTGCGGGCAAACCCGCCCGCAAACGGCCGGAAACGGATTGCGCTCGGTGATGGTGCGCCACGCCAGTTCGTAGGCTTGCTCGGGCGTGCGCCCGTACGCCTCCGCCTGCGCGATGATCGTCAGCCATCCCCGGATATCCGTGCCTCCGGGGCAGCCGCCGATACAGGGAGGCGTCTTTGGCGAGTAGTAGGGGCGGAGCGGGCTGATCTCCGCGCCCGCCGGCGCGGTCGCCTTGATAAGTGGTTTCTTCTGCTCCTTAAACAAGCCCATGACTCACCTCGTCAAACCGCGGCAGTTCTTTTTAGCCGCAATCTCCGAACACACTACCCATACGGGTGCATCTTCTTTTTCACGCTCTCCAGATTGCCCAACAGCCGGTCGTGCTTGCGCTCGTCCTCGATCAGGTAGTCCAGCAACTGCCGCTGAATCACCAGCGGACAGTTCTCCTTGGCCTCCTCGGCCATCTGGACGGCCCTCTTCTCGGCCTCGTCATGCTTCTCGATCATCGTCCAGATGTCGGCCAGTTCTTCGGGCTGAAGAGACAGCGCCTCCTTCTCCAGGCTGTCGAGAATGACCTGCTGGACTCTCTTGTGCATGACGGAGTCCTGGCGGAGAATCTCCATGACCAGGCGGATCACAGGATTGCCGGTCTTGTCGAGAACCGTGGTGGTGAATGCGACGGTCGTATCCTCGATCTCCTGCCAGGACTTCAGGATGCCTTTCAGTTGCTCCAGTTGTTTCGCTTTCGTGTCTTTCTTCTGCTTCGGCATGTGCACGGGCTCCTTGAGAATCATCGGCCGCCTACTCCGGCGCGGCGCCCTCCTTTTGCGGCAGCGTGATGTAGCTGCCGCCGAAGTAACTGTAAACGCACCGGCCGGAGTCGATGAGCTGGCGGATCGCCTGTTTGCAGGCGTCTTTGTCGCACTCCGCCTCGCCGAATTTGGCGATCATCGCCTTGGTCAGATCGCCCGCCTTCAGGTTCTTCTTGCCCAGGCAGTCGACCACCATCTTGTACATCTCTTCCGCGATTGTTTCGATCGCAACGGCCATCGTTCGTCCCTCCTAGAAGCGCACCTGCGCGCTCCTTGCGTAGGTCAGACCGGCATGCTTGAAATCGTCGATGTGATACCGGCTGAACTCGATGCCGGTCAGCTTGAAGAACCGCGGCCAGCCGATGCGCTCGATCCATTCGCCCACACGCTCGTACTTCCGCGCGTTCCGGGCGTACACGTCGACGATGTTGACCACCGCATCGACCACCTCCGGCCAGCGCGGCGGATTGTTGGGCAGATAGGGGATGGCCAGCTTGGAGAACCGCGGGGCGCTCCTCGCGTTGCTCACCTTGCCCCCCACCCAGATCGACAGCCCGTCATTGTCGGGATCGTTCAGCGGCAGCGCCGGGCAGACCGTGTAGCAGTTGCCGCAGTACATGCACTGCTGCTCGATGACCTCCACCGACTCCTTGCCGTCGATGGTCGCCGGGCGGATGGCCCCCGTCGGGCAGCTCGCGATCAGCGTCGGGATCTCGCACATCTTGCGAAGGTTGTCACGGTTGATCTTCGGCGGTTTGCGGTGTACCCCGAGAATGGCGATGTCCGAGCAGTGAACCGCGCCGCACATGTTGAGACAGCACGCCAGTGCGATGCGCAGCTTCGCCGGCAGCTTCTCTTCCGTGAAGTGGTGGCACAGTGCGTCCATCACCGACTTGACAATGCCGGAGGCGTCGGTCGCCGAGGAGTGGCAGTGCACCCAGCCCTGGGTGTGCACCGGGTTGCTGATCGCGTTGTTGGTGCCGCCCACGGGGAATCCGGCCGCCGCCAGGTCATTCTTTAACGGCTGGATGTTGTCCGGATTGTCCAATAGGAACTCGACGTTGTTGCGGCTGGTGAAGCGCAGGTAGCCGCCGCAGTACTTGTCCGCCAGGTCCGCAAACAAGCGGATGGATTGAATGCTGAGCAGCCGGGGCGAGCCGGCCCGCACGGTGTACAGCCGCTCCCCTGATTCGGCCACGTGGCAGAGCACGCCCGGCGCCAGCGTCTCGTGGTATTTCCACTGCCCGTAGTTTTTCCTGACGAGCGGCGGAAGCATCTTCTCGTAGTGCGGCGGTCCGATGTCGGTGATTCGTTTCGGTGGTGTTGTTTGGGTTGCCATGGTCCTCGCCCTCCTATGCTTTCTGCCCGTCCGTCTGGAAGAAGATGTACGGGTTGTCCCTTGGCGCCGCGATCATCTCCGGCGCCGGATCCAATCCGATCGCGTCGAGGAAATTCGCCATCCCGACGCGTTGGATCAACTCGCCGACGCGCTCCCGGTTCATGCCGTACTCGTCCCAGAACTCCCACACCCGCCGGATCAGCTCGTTCAGGGTTTCCTGAAGCTCCTCCTCCGGCACGAACGGCACCAGCATGCTCGACAGCAGCGCGCCCTGGACAATCGGGGCCTTGGCGCCGATGAGGAGCGCCGCGCCGCGCTCCTTGCCCGGCCGCAGCGCCTTCGGCATCACGTTGATGCAGTGCATGCACCGCGAGCACTCGCTGTTGTCGATAGTCAGCTTGTTCCCGTCCCACTGCATGCACTTCGTCGGGCAATTGTCGCAAACGTCTCTCTGAATGTCGAGACCGGCCGCCGCGTATTCGGCCACCGCCGCGTCGTCCTGCTGGATATCATCCTTCCAGATCCCGATCACCGAAAGATCTGCGCGCGCGATCGCCGCCACGCAGTCGTTGGGACAGCCCGAGAACTTGATCTTGAACTTGTACGGGAAGGGCGGCCGGTGCAGCTCGTCCTGGAACTCCTGCGTTGTGTCGTAACACATCTTCAGCGTGTTGTAGCAGGCCCACTCGCACCGCGCCGGGCCCACGCAGCACGACGGCGTCCGCATGCAGGAGCCGGAACCGCCAAGGTCGAAGCCGGCCTCGGTCAGTTCCTTGAAGGTGGGCTCCAATTCGTCGGTCTTCGTGCCGAGGAAGATGATGTCGCCGGTCGAGCCGTGCATGTTGGTCAGGCCCGATCCGTGCCGCTCCCAAATGTCGCACAGCGTCCGCAGCGCCTCGCTCGTGTAAAACCACCCCGACGGGTGATTGATGCGCATCGTGTGGAAGTGCGCCACATTCGGGAACTTGTCGGGCACGTCGCTGTACCGCCCGATCACGCCCCCGCCATAGCCGAGCACGCCCACGATGCCGCCGTGCTTCCAGTGTCCTTTCTTCTCCTGGTAGGACAACTCGAGCTGCCCCATCAGGTCGTCCACCACGGGGCTCTTCTCCCGGGCGTTCTTCATCTCCTTGACGAAGCTTGGCCAGGGACCTTTCTCGAGTTGGTCCAGGAGCTCTGTCTTGCGCTTTCCGTTTTCTGCCATATGGCCTTTTCTCCTGTCAGCCTTCCATGACTCCGTTACGCTTTCCTGGACGCCGCCATCGCCACCGTCCGGTAAACCAGGTGGGCGAACTTCGAGTGCGGCGCGTACAGGAAGAGGGAAAAAATCAGTACGAGATGAACGAAATAGACCGGGTACATGACGGCGGCCGACTCCGCCAGCCGGAGAAACTGGCTGAGAATGCCCGTCGCCACCACGCCGGTTAAAACGATCAGGAAAAACCAGTCGAAATACGTACCTGAGGACTTGCGGTCGGGATTGGTGAGGCGGTTCACGATCAGGAGCACGCACCCGATCGCGATCACGACCGCGCAAACATTGGCGAACACCTTCCACGGGTCCGTCATCGCCAGCGGCGTATGCATGAGGCCGGCCATCGATCCGATCCCGACCACCGTGCCCATCACCCCGAGCCCGAGGAAACCGTACATCGTCAACAGGTGGCCCCAGAACCGGCCTCGCTCGCTCGCGCATTGCGCAAACCGCTGGTGCTTGAGAATCTCCTTCAGGGCGGGCAGGAAGCCCGGCAGAATCTTTCCCGCCGCCCCCGCCGCCCGCAGCGCCTTGACGAACCGCATCGTTGATATGACGAAGCCGAGCGCGGACAAGCCCGCCACCAGGAAGAAAAGCGGCTCCAGCACTTCCAGCGGATAGAGGTCCGCGTATTGCAGCCCGGGAGTCGGCTCGCCCTTCGGCGCGTAGGCCGCGATCGCCCAGAACAGGATCACCGGAATCAGCAACAGCACCAGCAGGCCCCGCGGCCTGGCCGCCAGGCGGCCCAGGATCCTCGGAAACGCGAAATGCTGGATAGTCTGGTTGCGCAGCGCACCAAGCACTTCTCCGGGCTTCGCCCCGCGCGGGCAGAGCCTGGTGCAGTCGCCGCAATTGTGGCAGAGCCACACCGCCGGATCCGCCGCCAGCCGCTCCTTCAGGCCCCACTGCGCCTCGATCATCTGCTTTCTGGGGAACGGCTGATCTTCCGGCGCCAGCGAGCAGGCCACCGAGCAGGTGGCGCACTGGAAGCACTTCTTCAGGTCGCCGCCTCCGGAATTCAGGACATCGCTGATGAACTTCGTGTCGGGTTCCACCAGCAGAGGTTTTGGGCCGCCGATGAACGCCGGCTGGTTTGTTAGGCCGCCGATGAACGCCGATGAACGCCGATCAAGATCAGAATTCATAGACAACCCTCTTCCATTCGACCTTCGGCCTTTGGAAGTTCACCAAGAGAGCCACTTTCCGTCCTGAAACTTTCAAGTAGTTAATGCACTGGGCGACATGCTCCTTCGCGAGGCTGTCGGCACACTTGAGTTCGACCACTACCTGGTCCTCCACAACGATGTCCGCGAGATACTCACCGATGCACTGGCCCTTATAACAGACGGGGTAAGGAACCTCCGACTTGGCTTGCAAACCCCTCAAGCTAAACTCCCTTAACAGAGCCCGCTGGTAGACTTTCTCGAGGAAGCCAGCACCCAAAACATTCGACACTTCCAACACCGCACCCAACACCCGTTCCGTAAGGTCGTCCAGGAACGCATTCCCATCCGATCGGCGTTCATCGGCGTTCATCGGCGGCTTTGAAGCTCTTTGCTCATCGGCGTTCATCGGCGGCTTAAACTCCTTTGCTGTGGTCACCACGTCAGAACCCCTTGTACGGATTCGGCCCCATCGCCCGAATCCTCTCGGCAAACGTGTTGATGACCTCTGTCAGCTTGCCGTACTCATTGATCGAAAGCTGCGTTAGTTGCAGCCGCTCCGGCTCAAGCTGCATCCGCTGGAGCGTCTCCTTCACGTTTTCCAGCCGCCGGTTGGCCAGCTCGCTGCCGGTGGCGAAATGGCACTGGTAGTTGTCGCCGAACTTGCAGCCGACCAGCAGCACGCCGTCGATGCCGCGGGACAGCGCCTCGGAAATCAGCACGATGTTCATCGATCCGAGACAGCGCAGCGGAATCACGCGCACGCTCGGGTCATATCGCAGCCGGTGGAAGCCGGCGATGTCCAGCGCCGGGTAGGCGTCGTTCTCGCACAGCAGCGCCACGATCCGCGGCTTCTCCTCGGTCTCGTCGGGCACCTCGATCGCCTTGATCATCGACCCGAGCATGTCCACCGAGTAGTTCTGGAACGAGATCACCCGTTCCGGACAGGCGCCCATGCAGATGCCGCACCGCCGGCAGCGGTAGGGATTCGGCCGCGGCGTCCCCTTCTCGTCTTCATCGAGCGCCCCGAACGGACACTCCTCGGTGCACCGCTTGCACTGCGTGCAGCGCTGGAACAGGATGCTGAGGTACGACGTGTCAAGCGCCCGCGGGTGTACCGCCTGCCCCTGCGAGGCAAGCTCGATCGACTGGATCGCCTTCAGCGCCGCGCCGAGCGCGTCTTCGCAGGCATGTGTCGAGTCCATCGGCGCCCGCACCGCGCCAGCGGCGTAGATTCCGGTGCGGCGCGTCTCGTACGGGAAACAAACAAAGTGCGAATCCGGAAAGCCGTGGTTCAGCACCGGCAGGTCCGGCCCTTGCCGGTACGACAGGTTCAGGATCTCCGTGCCTTCGTGCCGCTTCAACTGCTCGACGGTCCGCACGGCTTCGGCCCGTTGCGTTTCGGACTCGCCCTTGATCACCTTCAGCCTGGCGTCTTCGAGCGCCCGGATCGCCGGACCGTCCGCCGAGTTCGGCGTCATCCCGGTGGCGAGCACCACCAGCTCGGCGCGCAGCACGATGCTTTCCCCAAGCAGCGTGTCCTTCACCGCCACTGCCAGCCGCCCGTCGGCGAGCCGGGTCACCCCAACCACTTCGCCCTTCGTCAGGAAGGTGAGCGGCGAGTCCTGGGCGGCGCGGTAGAACCGCTCGGTTTGCCCCGGCGTCCGCATGTCCTTGTAGACCACGTACACCTTGGCGTTCGGATTCTGCTCGCGGATGTAGCCGGCCTGCTTCAGCGTCGCCAGGCAGCATACCGACGAGCAGTACGGCAGGTGATCCGGATCGCGCGACCCGGCGCACTGGATGAACAGCACGCTGTCCGGTTTGCGCCCGTCCGAAGGGCGCACAATCGGGCCGGCGGCGGCCATCCACTCCAGCTCGACGTTGGTGATCACATCGGGACTGGCGCCGTACCCCAGGTGGCCGAGCTTCGTGGCGTCGTACGGCTTCCAGCCGGTCGCCATCACAATCGCCCCGGCGACCACCTCGGTAGTCCCGGCATCGGTCTTCACCTTCGCGCGGAACATGCCGGGCTGCCCTTCGGTCGACTCGATCTTCGCCGACGTCAGCACCTGGATCTTCGGGTGATACGTCACCGCTTGCACGGTGGCGCCGATGCCGTCCTTGACCGCCTGGTCGTAGGGCGGCTCTCCGGGAAACCGCGCCTTCAGCCCGGCCACGAAACCGCCGAGCTGCGGCTCCTTCTCGACCAGCACCACTTCGTAGCCTGCCTCGGCCGCCTCCAGCGCGGCCGTCATGCCGGTGACGCCCCCGCCTACCACCAGCAGCTTGCGGGAAACCGTCTCCGACAGCGGCGCCGGAACCTCCGCTTTCTGCGCCTTGACGATCCCCATCCGCAGATAATCCTCGGCCAGCATCTGCGTGTCTTCGTCGTTGGCGGGCTGGCACCAGGTCACGTGCTCGCGCAGGTTGACGCGCTCCACCACCACCTTCGCGTCGAACGCGAACGCGCTGGTCTTCATGCGCGGCGAGCAGGCCGCGAGCACAAGCGCGTCCACCTTCTGCTCCGCCAGGTCGCGGCGGATGACGGCCAGCCCGTCTTCCCCGCACAGACACTCGTGAACCGCGGTCACCGGCGCCTTGTATTCGCGCGCCGGCAGCTTGGCCAGCTTCGCCGTGTTCACGGCCTCGCCGATGCCGCACCCGCCGCAGATGTAAACGCCGATCTTCTTAGGCATGGCGGGCGCTCCTTGCGACGCACTGGAGTGCTTTCAGCGCCGCCCCGGTCGCGTCCTGCACGGCGGCCGACACTTCCTCCGGCCGGCGCACGCAGCCGGCGGCGTACAGGCCGGCTTTCCCCGGCGGGTTCGTCAGAAAGTGAAACTCGTCGCGCGCGAAATCCGGGGGAAGACCGGCGGTCTGGGGGACAATGCCCGTTGCCAGCACCAGCAACCCGACGCGCTCGGTGATCTTCCGCCCGTGAAGCGCGTCTTCGGCGGTTACCAGCAAGTCGCCGGTCGCCGGGTCTTCCTCTACCTTCGCCGCTTTCCCCTTGATCAGCTCGATGTTACCGTTGGCCGCCGCCTTCGAGTAGAAATCCTCCAGCCGGCCCGGCGTCCGGATGTCGATGTAAAAGATCTTGATCTTGGCGCCGGGCACTTGTTCGAGCACGTACGTGGCGTGCTTGAGCGACGCCGCGCAGCAGACGGCCGAACAGTACGGCAAGTGGTTTTCATCGCGCGAGCCCGCGCACTGCACGAACGCCACCGACTGCGGCGGCTGGTTGTCGGAGGGCCTCAGGATCTTGCCGCCGGTGGGACCGTTCGGCGCCGCGAGCCGTTCCAGGATCACGTTAGTAATGACGTTGCGGTGCTTGCCGTAGCCGAGGTTCTCGATCTTCGCGGCATCGTACGGCGCCCACCCCGTCGCCGCCACCACCGCCGCCGCCTGGAAGGTCTTCCGCTGCTCGCCCTGGTTCAGATCGATCGCGCGGTACTTGCAAGCGTCGGCGCAGGCCTGGCAGCCTTCCTTGCAATAGCACCGGTCGATCGCATACAGCGGCGGGAACGCCAGACTATTGGGCAGATGAGCGGCCTTCGTCTTCGACAGCCCGTAGTTCATGTCGTCGGGCCGTTCGGCGGGGCAGACCTCGGCGCAGGCGCCGCAGGCGGTGCACGCCTCGGTCACGTAGCGCGGCGCGATGCGGACCGTCACCTCGTAATCTCCGGGCGAGCCGGACAGCTTCTCCACCTCGGCCAGCGTCAGCACCGTGACCTGCGAACTGGCGCGCAGCCGCTTGAAATTGATCTCCAGCCCGCACCCCGGCGGGCACAGCTTGGGAAAGTACAGGTTCGTGCGCGCGACCCGGCCCCCGAGCGTCGCCGACTTCTCCACCAGCACCACGTCGCAGCCGGCTTCGGCGGCCTCGACCGCCGTGGTGATGCCGGCGATGCCGCCGCCGATCACCAGCACGGGTTTCCGGCCGTTGCTCATGCGTTCACCCTCGCTTCCGCCGGCGCGGCCTGCCGCCTGGCTTCCCGCACCGACGGCTTGATCTTCAGGGTCTTCTCGTGGAACAGCGAGAACCGCAGCCACAGCATGGCGAACTCGAGCAGCTCTTCGTCGCTCGTTCTCATGGCCTCCACGCGAGCCTCGTCGATCTCGAACAGTGCGAGAAACTTCGTTTCGAAGACAAAGCGCCGGAAACGGTCCAGGTCGTAGCAGGCCATGTAGAACATGTCCATTTGCTGCGGGCTGAGCTCCCCCTTCTCCCAGAAGTCGTGGAGCATCAGTTCCCGGAAGCCCGCGCCCATCATTTCGTATTCTTCGATTCCTTGATCCGCAATCCATTCGCGGACGGACATCGTGCGCCCTTGTCCGTGCCCGTGACAGAGGTCCTCGCGCAGTAGAAAGAAAAAGCGACGGTCCTGCGGGTTTGGATTCTTCGGATCCGCCAGGCCGAGCGGGTACATGCGGCAGGCCCACGGGCGGTCCGCGTACACCCGGCAGCCTTCCGGGCTCAACAGCAGGCACCGGCTGGTCTCGGAATCCATCCGCAACAGAACGACGGGGATCTTTTGCTCTTTCGTGAACGGAGCGATGGTGTAGTTCTGCAAGAACTCGGAGGAATCCAGGCCGAGCGCGCGCTTCATGCGCAGCACGTCGTAGGGGGTGAGGACGATCGAGACGTCTGAGCAGCAGCTGGTGAAGCAATCCAGGTCGTGGCCGCAGCGGAAGGTGAACGTATCGTCCGCCGACATCCGCGGATAATCCCGCACGATGGCCTCCTCCAATGTCCCGCTACGCTGCATGCACCGCCTCGCAATCCCCGATAATTCCGTCCTTGAGCGCCTCCCGGCTCCAGACCGGCAGCGGACCTTCCTCTCCCGTGGCCGGGTCAAACCGATAGCGATAGGAAGCGGTGACGCTGTAGCGCTGCTCCATCCAGACCCAGCCCCGCACGAAGTACGGGCACCGGTCGTTGAAGCACACCCACTGGAATTCACCCGTCCAAGTGGACTGGCGCGGGTTGGCCCACTTCGAAAGCGGCTCGTTGCAGTACCGGCAGGTTCGGATGTCCTCAGCCATCAGCTTCCTCGGCGAGAATCGGCGGGAGGCCCCGCAACGTGCCTCCCGCGCCAGGGATCAGCCTCCGAGCAGTTCGTGCTCCTTCGGCTGCGGGAAGATGTGGCGAATCGGCCTCGTCATCATCTCCCACTTCTTGCTGTCTGGGTCGTACCGGCAGTTGGCGAAGACGTGCCACTTCTCTTCGTCCAGCTTCGGCGTGTCGGAGCGGAAGTAGTAGCCGGGCCACCGTGTCTCTTCGCGGAACAGCACCGTGCGCACGTGGGCCTCGGCCTGCCACATCCGGTGGATGTTCTCCCAGCACCGCATCAGCTCGTGGAGGTTCGAGGCAGCCAGCTTGTCGGCATCGTCTTGCAGGAACGCCAACAGCTCCAGCGCCTTCTGGAGTTGCGCCTTGCTCGTCTTGAACTGCGACGTAACGCCGCCGGCGTACTCGTCCATGAGCTTCTGAAGCCGGAACATGAACATCCGCGGCTTGATGTAATTCGGGTTGATCTCCGGGTCCGTGGTCAGGTTCTTGTTCTGCTCGTAGGTGTCGAGCGGCTTGAGGATCTCCGCCTTCAAGGCTTCGATCGTGGCTGCGTCCACCTTGGGCATCCCGTTGCCGTTGGTCTCGACGATGAACTTCACCGCCGACTTGGCGGCGATTCGTCCCTCGGCGTGCGAGCCGGAGGAGAACTTGTGGCTCGACGCGCCGCTGGCGTCGCCGGCGCAGAACAGGCCCTTCACCGTGGCCATGTTGGTGTAGCCCCAGAAGTAGGCGTCCTTGGTGTCCGCCGTCTGGAGGTCTTCCGGACCGCTCACCCAGGCGCCGCTGGCGCCGGAGTGCGAGCCGATGAAGTACGGCTCGGCGGCGGCGATTTCCGAGCTCTTCTCCTCGGGTTGCACGTTGGTCGCCGCCCAGAGGATGGCCTGGGAAATCGTCATGTCCAGGAAGTCTTCCCAAGCCTCGCTTTCGAGCTCCTTCATCTTCTTCTTGTAGGCCTTGTCGTCGTCCTTGTAAGTGTCGGCGATCTTGCCGATCGCCTCCTCGGTCCGCATGTAGATCGGGCCTTTGCCCTCGAGCACGTCGAGCATGCCAAGGTAGTTGCGGAGGTTCGCCGGGATCGGCTTCACGCGCCCGTACGGCAGCCAGTTCTCCAGCTCGGGCTTGCGCTCCACCATGTAATCGCCGCCCTGGGCGTTGGTCGCCCGCGACTTGAACAGCAGGAACCAGGCGCCCACCGGACCGTAGGCGTCCTTGAAGCGCACCGGGATGAAGCGCACTTCCTGGCAGGTCATTTCCGCGCCCGCCTTCAAGGTGAAGTAGGCCGAAGAGCCGGAGTTCCATGGCGGATACCAGGCGCGTCCCATGCCTTCGCCGGAGCTTCTCGGCTTGAACACGTGGACCGCGCCACCCATGGCCACCAGCGTCGCCTTCGCCTTGAACACGTAGAACTTCTCCTCGCGGACCGAGAAGCCCACGGCTCCGGCGCAGCGGTCGCCGTCCATCAGCGGCCCGACGATGAACACGCGCTCGTAGATCTCGCCCACGCCGCTCTGCAACAGCGCGT
>CAZACK010000035.1:42756-47411 GCA_964483455.1 uncultured Solibacteraceae bacterium | reverse complement strand
CTGGAGCGCAGGATTTTCACGGCGTCCGTCCACTACGGGGCGCGCGGCCTGCGCTGGGCGTTCTGGGTGAACGAAGACAAGCTCGACTCCGGGCTGCGCCGGAAATCACAGGCGATCTTCCACGGGCAGGGCCTGGGCCTGGCCTCCCGCATGCCGGCCATGATGGCGGAACAGTTGGCCCCGCCGGCGAGGACGCTGCCCGTTCTGGAAGTGCGCCGGGTCTGCGATGCCCAGACCCGGCTCGCCTTCTGCCACATTGTGGCGACGTCGTTCCGGATTCCGTTCGTGTGGTGCCGGGAGCTGTACGAGCCGGAAGCGCCCTGGCGCGGAGGCTTCGCGGGCCATGTCGGCTATGCGGACGGCGAGGCGGTAACGGCGGCGGCGACCATGCGGGCCGCGGGCGTCGCCGGCCTGTACTGCGTCGGCACGCTGCCCGGCCACGAGCGGAAAGGCTACGGCGAGGCCATCGTGCGCCAGGCCGTTGAGGAGGCTCGCCGCGTCTTCGGCGCCGAACCTGCGGTGCTCGAATCCACCGCCGCCGGCCTGCCGCTGTACCAGCGGATGGGCTTCGAGACGGTCACTCATTTCTCGGTGTTCAGCTCGTGAGCGGCTCATGCGATAGCTTGGGATGTATGACGCTGGCGAAGTTCCTCGGTCTTGAGCGCGACGAGCAGGCCGGCGCCGGCGAAACCGAGTCCGTGCGCAAAATCTCCGCCGCGCTCGAGCGTCTCCCTCCCCAGGATGCGCGCTACGTCGCCGCATTCGCCTATATCCTGAGCCGCGTCGCCCGAGCGGACCTGCACGTCAGCGAGATGGAAACCGAGGCCATGGAGCGGATCGTCGTCGAGCACGGCAAGCTGTCGGCGCGGGAAGCCGCCATCGCCGTCGAGATCGCCAAGTCGCAGAACCGTTTGTTCGGCGCCACCGAGGATTTCGTGGTCAGCCGGGAGTTCAACAAGATCGCCACCCGCCAGCAGAAACTGGCGCTGCTGGACTGCCTGTTCGCGGTCTCCGCCGCCGAGGGTCTCATCTCTCACGACGAGGACAACGAGATCCGGCGCATCTCCCGCGAGCTGATCCTGGAGCACCGGGACTTCATCGCCGTGCGCTCGGCGTGGCGGGAGCAGTTGTCGATTTTGCGGCGGCGGTAGCGCCGGGCCACGGGCCCGCTATCATGTCTGCATGCCCGAAAGCGATCCCAATCTCGTGGTCACCTGGCTTGACGCCTGGCCAGTGCGCGAGCCGGTTTCCGGGCGCTCCTACACGGCTGTCCGCCTGAGGACGCGAGGGGGCCTCGACGGCGTCGGGGAGTGCACCACCGCCGATGGGTTGGAGCAAGCCCGCAGCGCCGTGCTCGGCAAGCCGGCGACGGCGTACGAGGTCCTGCGAACACAACTCGAAGGGCGCCCCGGCCTGCGGGCCGCGATCGATATGGCGCTGCTCGACATTCTCGGCAAGTACGCGAAGGCGCCCGTCTACCAGTTGCTGGGCGGACCGACGAGGAACAAGGCCCGCGTGATGACGCGCTTGTCGGGCTCGACCGACGAGCAGTTGGACGCCTCGCGCGCGCGCGCCCATGCAGGCGGATTCCGCGCCTTCGTCGTGCCCGTGCCCCAGCCATCCGCGACGAACCAGGGACAGGCGTTCGTCCATGCCGTGAAGCGCCGGCTCGAAGCGCTGCGCGCGGCGGGCGGCGAGGATGTGGACTTCGTCCTCGACGGCGCCGGAGCGCTGAGCCCAGGCGATGCGGCAAGCCTCACGCGCGCGCTCGAGCCCTTCCATCTTCTATGGCTCGACGAACCCACGCGTGTGTCGAACCTAGGCGTCCTTCGCAAGCTTTCGGCCGAGAGCGTGACGCCGGTCGGCTTCGGCCGTTATGCAACGAGCGGCGGCGAGTTCCAGGACCTCCTGCGCGAGGAAGCGACCGACGTGCTGCGGCCGGACATCTCGCTGCACGGTATCACCGGCCTCCGGAAACTGGCGGCCCTCGCCGAGACCTACTACACCGCGGTGGCGCCGTATCACGACGGCGGCCCGGTCGCGACCGCCGCCGCGCTCCACCTCGCGGCCTGCCTGCCGAATTTCTTCATCCAGCAGATCCCGTTTCCCGAGGCGGAGGAAGACCGCCGCGCGCGGGCGGCGGTGACCGTCAAGCCGGTCGAGGTGATCAAAGAAGGCTTTGCGGTCTTGCCTGTGGGCCCGGGGTTGGGCGTGGAGGTGGCGCATGAAGCGGCGTGAATTCTTCGGCGGGATCACAGGAGCGCTGCTGGCGCGCGGCGCGGGCGCGGCGCCTCATTGCGGCTGTGCGCCGCTGGCGCAGAACGCGCTCGGGCGCGAGGCGTTCCGCGGCGTCGGCACGAAGGTGCGCATCACCGCGATGAAGGTCTTCGGCGTGTCGCTCACTCCGGACTCCGACCGGCCGTACGTCTTTGTCAAGCTCGAAACCGACGCGGGCGTCATCGGGTGGGGCGAAGCGACGCACGAGGGCAAAGCCGCCGCGGTGATCGCCTGCGTCGAAGACTTCCGCGAGTTCGTCATCGGCAGCGATCCGATGCAGGTGGAGCACCACTGGCAGTCGATGTACGTGCACAGCTTCTACCGCGCGGGCCCGGTCATGGGCTCGGCCATCTCCGGCATCGACCAGGCGCTGTGGGACCTCCGAGGCAAGCTGCTGGGAATGCCGGTGTACAAGCTGCTCGGCGGGCCGTTCGATCCTCGCGGCGTGCGAGGTTACTATCACGCCGCCGCCCGGACGCCGGAGGAGTTGCGCGAGCTACGCGGGAAGGCGAAGGCGCTGGGAGTAACCTGCTTCAAGACCGGGCCCGCCGGTTACTTCGAGTGGATCGAAACAAGCGCGAAGATACGAAGAGCCATCCGCTGGATGGAGATGCTTCGCGAGAACCTGGGACCGGACATCGATATCGCGGTCGATTTCCACGCGAAGACCAGCCCCACGGTGGCGTCGATCCTGGTGAAGGAAGTCGAGCCATTGAACCTGCTGTTCATCGAGGAACCGTGCCCGCCGGAGAACGTCAGGGCGATGGCGCGGATCGCCCGCCGCTCGACGACGCCGATCGCGACCGGCGAGCGCCTCATCGCGCCGTACTCCTGCCGCGAGCTGATCGAAATGGGTGTGGTGGACATTCTCCAGCCCGACATCAACCACGCCGGCGGGATCACCGCGCTGTGGAAGATTGCTGCGATGGCCGAGCCTTCCGCCATCACCATGGCGCCGCACGCCTGCGAGGGCCCGATCGGCGGCATCGCCACGCTGCACGTGGACGCGGCCATCCCGAATTTCCTCGTGCAGGAGGTGTGCAGCGGGGTCGAGCCGGGGATGAAGGAGAAGGTGTGGGAAGAGTGGCTCGGCTTCCCGGCAATGCGGATGGTGGACGGGCGGTTTCCGCTGCCCGACAAACCCGGGCTCGGGTTCGAACTGTCGGAGGACGCCCTGAAGAAATACCCATTCGGCGGTACGCGCCCGATGGCGCGGGTGTTCCACGAAGACGGCTCGGTGGCGGCGTGGTGACAAGCAGCTTTGGTTGGATCACAATGACTGGTGTAGGCGCAGAGCAGTCATGAATGATCACAACGCAGCGTTGCTGGCGGTCCCGGCGGCAAGCGATCCGGTGGTTGGCGAAATCCTGAAGCGGCTGGTTGAGCTCTACAACCCGCAGCGGGTCTACCTCTTTGGCTCAGCCGCTCGCGGGGATGCGGGGCCGGATAGCGACTATGATTTCATGGTCATCGTGCCGGATAGCACGCCCAAGCCGCACCGCCAAACCAAGGCACTACACGAACGGCTGCTTGGGATCGATGCCGCTGTTGAAGTACTGGTGTGGACGAAGGCGGAGTTCGACAACCGGCTGCACTTGAGGGCGTCCTTACCTTCCACGGTCGTCCGTGAGGGGATTCTTCTCTATGGCTCCGGACCCGATTCGGCTGGCTGACACCAGAGAATGGTTGGCCAGGGCCGAAGACGACATGCGCGCCGCCGGAATCGACCTGGCTGCCGAGCCCCCCTTGATTCGAGACGTATTGTTCCACTGCCAGCAGGCAGTGGAAAAGGTGCTCAAGGCGTTCTTGAGGTGGCACGATAAGCCCTTCCGAAAGACACACGAACTTCGTGTGCTCGGCAAACAATGCGTCGCTATCGAGCCAGGCCTTGAACCCGTTCTGCGGAACTCATTCCATCTGACCGATAACGCGTGGATATTTCGTTATCCGGGCCACAACTCGTCGCTGCCGGAAGGCTGTCGGCTCGGCCTTCCTGTATACCCGGCGAATGGCACGACGGTTCTCACGATGAGCGACTTCGACTTCATGCAGGCCTGGGTGAACTATTGCCGATATATTGCCAAGAGACTGCCCCCCTGGAACATCGATAAAAGCGCCCCAATGCCCTGGAGGGCCAGGGACGTCGAAATGGCGGTCTTTCAGGCCGAAAGAAGCGGGCTCCCGCTGCCGCCCCTTCCTCCGGTGGATGAGGATTAGGCCACTCCCGTGGAACGCGACGATCTGCTCGTCCGGCTGCGCGAAAGGATTGTCGCTTATGCGGCATATCGTCTATCGAGGGATGTCGCCGAGGACATCGCGCAGGAGGTCTTGATGCTCTTGCACGAAAAGTACGGGCATCTGAGCCGCCTGGAGGACCT
>CAZACK010000035.1:0-42656 GCA_964483455.1 uncultured Solibacteraceae bacterium | reverse complement strand
ACTGCTCGGCGGATACGCCACCGGCACGCTCACCGAAGCGGAGCGCCGGGCGTTGTTCGAGGCCGCCCTCCACGACCAGGAGCTGTTCAACTCCCTGGCGGACGAGCAGGCGCTCAAAGACCTTCTCGACGATCCGGCATCGAGGCGTCGCCTGTTGGCGGCGCTGGAAGAGCCGAAGCCGTCTGTGTGGGCCGCCATCGCCGCCTGGTTGCGGCGTCCAACGGCCTGGGCGGCGGCCGGCGGCCTGGCGGCTGTGGCGCTGCTGGTGACGCTGTTCATCCGTACGGAGCCTCCTCCGGCGGTCGAGCAGGTTGCGATGAAGATCGAGAGGCGGGCGCCGGCGCCGCCGGCTGCGCGCCGGGACGAGCCGGCGGCCTCTCTCCGGCCGGAGCCGATGAAAACGCAGTTGCCGGAGGCGCGGCGCAAGCGGGTGGAATCGAAGGAGGCGGAACCCGCCCGGCGGCAGCAAGCCGCCGTTCCTCCCCGGGAACTGGAAGCCCGGGAGGAAGCGGCCGGCCGGATCGCCTTGAACGAGCCGCCACCGCCGGCGGCCCCGCCACCCGCCGCGGAATGGCCGGCCCAAGTCGCACTCACGGAGGCTCCCCCGGCGCCGCCTCGAACAGCCCTGGTTGCCACGCCTCCGGCCGGCGGCAAAGCCAGAGAGCTGTACTACCTCACCCAACCGCGGGCCGCCGACCTTCGGCTTGCTAAGTCCGCCGCAACCGAGGAAGCAGCCGGCAAAGCCCGAGTCGCGCCCAGTCCGGTGGGAATCCGATGCGGCATCTTGAAGGCCGGAGCAGACGGCCAGTACGGGGAAGCCGATCCGCAGGGCCCGTTTCGTTCCGGCGATTCCTTGCGAGTGTCGGTCGAGGCGAATGAAAACGGCTTCCTGTACATCCTCCGTGGCGACAGGGCCGGCAAGTGGGACCTCCTCTTCAAAGGACAGGTGGCGCAAAGAACTCGATACGTTGTCCCCGACAAAGACGGCATCCAGCTCGAAGGGCCGTCCGGCGAGATTCGGATTCTGGCCGCATTCTCCCGGACTCCCCTCGGCGAACCCATGCTGCCGGGGCGTGACGAACGCAGCCGCAAGGGCCGCCAGGCGGAGACCACGGCCGAAGCCGACCGGCTGGCCGCGGCATTCCGGCTCAAGTCGGACGACCTGAACCTTCGCGTGGACAAGGACACACAAGAGCGCTCCATTTACGCCGTAAGCCCCCAGCCGGAATCGGAACCCAGCATCGTGCTTGAAATTCCAGTGCGCTGGAATCAGTAGACCCCGCACGCATCACTGAAAGGGTTGACCCGGCTGCGGCATTCCCTCAACAGGAGGAACCAGAATGCAGCTCTTCCCTGCCCTGCTGTTGGCCACGGCCGCCGCCGGCGCGCCGGCGAGTACCGGCTCGCTTTTCACCACCGATCCGGACGGACGGCCGCAGGCCCTCTGCCCGCTCAAGCACACCGCCGTCCAGGCGGAGATCAGCGGCTTCCTCGCCCGCGTCACCGTCACCCAGCAGTTCGAGAACCCCTTCCAGGAGAGGATCGAAGCCGTCTACGTCTTCCCCCTGCCCCAAAGCGCCGCGGTTGACGACATGACCATGCTGGTCGGCGACCGTGTGGTGCGGGGGAAGATCAAGCGGCGCGAGGAAGCGCGGGCGATCTACGAAGCGGCCCGCGCCGCCGGCCACGTCGCCGGCCTGCTCGAGCAGGACCGGCCCAACATCTTCATGCAGTCGGTCGCCAACATCATGCCGGGCGAGAAGGTGAAGATCACCATCCGCTACGTCGAGACGCTGAAGTACGAGGCCGGCGTCTACGAGTTCGTATTTCCGATGGTCGTCGGACCGCGCTACATCCCGGGCGGCGCGACCGGCAGGCAGGGCGGAGGCTGGGCGCCGGATACCGACCGCGTGCCCGACGCCTCGCGCATCACCCCGCCGGTGGCGAAGCCGGGCACGCGCGCCGGCCACGACATTTCCATCGAGGTGAAGCTCGACGCCGGCGTGCCGATCGACCACCTGCAATCGGCGACTCACGAGATCGACCTAGAGCGTCCCAGCGCCCACCAGGCGGTGCTCCGTCTCAGGAAGCAGGCCGTCATCCCGAACCAGGATTTCATCCTGCGCTACGACGCCGCCGGCCGGCGCATCGAGGACGCCGTGCTCGCGCACCGCGACCAGCGCGGCGGCTTTTTCACCCTCATTCTCCAGCCGCCGGAGCGCGTCACCGCCGAGGACGTGACTCCGAAGGAACTGGTGTTCGTGCTGGACACCTCCGGCTCGATGTCGGGCTTCCCCATCGAGAAGGCGAAGGAGACGATGAAGCTGGCCTTGGAAGGCTTGTACCCGCAGGACACCTTCAACCTGATCACGTTCGCAGGCGACACGCACGTCCTCTTCCCGGAACCGGCGCCGGCCACCAGGGAGAACCTGCGGCGGGCGCAGCAGTTCCTCGCGTCGCGCGCCGGCGGCGGGGGCACGGAGATGATGAAGGCGATCCGCGCCGCGCTCGATCCCTCCGATTCCCAACAGCACGTCCGGATCGTTTGCTTCATGACGGACGGATACGTCGGCAACGATCTGGAAATCATCTCCGAAGTGCAGAAGCATCCCAACGCGCGGGTGTTTTCCTTCGGCATCGGCGGCGCGGTGAACCGGTTCCTCCTGGACAAAATGGCCGAGTTCGGCCGCGGCGAGGTGGAATACGTCGGGCTGAAAGACGACGGCTCGGCGGCCGCGCGGCGGTTCCACGAGCGCGTGCGCAATCCCCTGCTGACCGACATCTCCATCGACTGGGCGGGGATGCCTGTGGCCGATGTCTATCCCAAGCGGATTCCGGATCTGTTCGGCGCCAAACCGGTCATCGTGAGCGGCCGTTATTCGGCGCCGTGGAGCGGCGCCATCCGCCTGCGCGGCAAGATGGCCGGCCGGCCCTGGTCGCACGAGCTTCGCGTCAAGCTGCCGCCCGCCGAGCCGGCGCACGACGTTCTGGCCACGCTCTGGGCGCGCGCCCGCGTGGACGACCTCATGGGCCAGGACTACCTGGGCCTCCAGCGCGGCGCTGCGCGCGACGATGTCCGCGAGGCGATCACCCAGCTCGGTCTCGACTACCGGCTGATGACCCAGTTCACTTCCTTCGTCGCCGTCGAGGAGATGACGGTGACCGCGGGCGGCGAGCTTCGCCGGATTGAAGTGCCGGTCGAGATGCCGGAAGGGGTGAGCTACGAAGGTGTGTTCGGCGCGGAGCAACCGCCGCCGGCAGCGCCGCTGATGCAAATGGCCGCCACGGCTGCTCCGTCGATGGCGAAATCCGCGCGACCTGCCAGTGAATCGGGTGTTGACCGCGACGAGCCGAGGCCGCTCTCCGCCCAGGAACGGAAACGCCGTGCTTTGCTCTCCAGGCTCCACCCGGCGATCGCGTCAGTCATCGAGCAACTGAAGAAGCCCGGTGCGCCCGCGCCTCAGGCGAAGTTCATCCGGAGCGGCCAGGCCGAGATCCAGGTGTGGCTGGCCGATGCCTCGCCCGCGGTGCTGGCGCAGCTTCGGAGGCTTGGCTTTGAAGTGCTCGTGCAGCCGAAAACGTCGAAGATCATTGTCGGCCGCCTGCCGGTCGAGAAGCTGGCGGCGCTCGCGGAGATGGAAGCCGTCCGGTACGTAGCGCCGGTGCAGTAGACACACGCGGAGGGGGAGCAGCAAACCCGGGCCGCGGAGTGCAGTCATGATGCGGGGCCCGTGATGTTCCGCACCCAGATTCGCTTGACGGCAGCTCGACAGAAGGCGCTTCGGCGCCTGCCGGCAATCACGGGCCAACCCACGGCGGAGCGGACCAGGAAGGCAGCCGATGAATTCCTGCCCGGACAACGCATGGCGCCGACGGAGGGCCGGATCGAACGAGCCATCCGGGTGGCTGGAATGTTCGCCTCGGGAGATGCCGGCGCCAGCGCGGACCACGACCGGCAGCGAGGCGAGGCCTTCCGACGATGACGTGTCTTGGTCAACACTCCCGCGGCCCGGAGCCGGCACTGACCGCTCCGTCGCGAAAGAGGGGCGGCCCCGGCTGCATGAACCGGCCACCCGATTGTTTGACCGCTGGTTGAGCGCAGTGCGGAGCGCTTGACGCTCGCCGAACCTCCGTGTTAACCCGGAGTTTTCCACCCGCATGGACAACCTCACTCACAGCCTGGTCGGGCTGATGCTCGCACGCGCCGGATTGAACCGTCTGACGCCCCGCTCCACGGCGATCCTTATCCTGGCGGCGAACGCGCCGGACATCGATGTCGTCACGCGGTTCAGCAGTTCGGTCAAATACCTGGAGTATCACCGCGGCTTCACGCATTCCCTGGCCGCCATCCCGTTCCTCGCAGTGCTGGTGGTGCTCGTGGTTCGTGCCCTCGGCCGGAAGCCGCTCCCCTGGAGGAAGGCGCTCCTGGTGGCAGCGGCCGGAGCCGCCAGCCACCCGCTCCTCGATTGGACTAACGTGTATGGCGTGAAGCTGCTGCTTCCGTTCGCCTCGGGATGGCTGCATGGCGACCTGTTCTTCATCGTCGACGTCTGGATCTGGGCGGTGCTGCTGCTGGCGGTGTCGGGGCCGGCGATCTCGCGCCTGGTGAGCTCGGAAATCGGAGCGCGCCGGACCACGGGACGCGGCGCGGCGATCGCGGCGCTGTGCGTTCTCTGCGCCTATGGCTTCGGCCGGCACCTGCTGCACCAGCGCGCCATTGCCGTCCTGGATTCGCGGATGTATCAAGGGAAGGTTCCGTTACGTGTGGCCGCGATCCCCACGCCGGTCAACCCGTTTCGATGGATCGGGCTGGTGGAGGGCGGCTCGTTTTACGAGGTGCACGAGGGGCTGAACCTGCTCGCGGACTTTGATCCGACGGCGGGCGAGGTCTTCTACAAGCCGGAAACGAGCCCCGAACTGGAGGCCGCAGAGAAGACGGAAGCCTTCCGCGTCTTCCTCGGGTTCTCGCTATACCCGCTCGTCCGCGTGACACCGGCGGCCGACCTGGAGAACGGCAAGCTCGTGCAGGCCACGGACCTTCGCTTCGGCAAGCCTTCCGAGCAGCGGTTCACTGCGTTCGTTCTGCTCAATGGAGGTTTGCGAGCGGTGCGATCCGGGTTCGGCTTCGGAGCCGGTTGGCGGCCGGTCGGGACTCGCCCGTGAGTGCGATGGAAGTCATGGAATACCCGATGCGGATCGGCGGCGCCGCCGTCACCACTTCGTCCCCAAGAACGGTGGAGTTGCCCTATGACGGCTCGCCGGTGGGCACCGTGTTCGATGCCGCCCGGGAGCAGGTGGAAGCGGCGGTGGAAGCGGCGGCGGCGGCCGCGCCGGCGATGCGGGAGATGACGCTCGATGAGCGCGCCGGCATTCTGCGCAAGGCGCACGGCAAGGTCCTCGAACGGAGGGAGGAGCTGGCGCGGGCGATCAGCTCGGAATGCGGCAAGCCGCTCAAGGAAGCGCGCACCGAGGTGGACCGCTCGGCGCAGACGCTGCTGTTCTCGGCCGAAGAAGCGCACCGGCTGCGCGGCGAGGTGGTGCCGATGGAGGCGGCGCCGGCGGGCAAGGGCCACTGGGCGATGACGCTGCGCGAGCCGCTGGGAGTGATCGCGGCCATCACGCCGTTCAACTTTCCGCTGAACCTGGCGATGCACAAGATCGGGCCGGCCATCGCCGCCGGCAACGCAGTGGTGCACAAGCCGGCCTCGGCCACCCCGATCACCGCGGTCCTCATGGCTGCGCTCATCGAGGAATGCGGCCTGCCTAAAGGCGCTCTGAACGTCGTCACCGGACCGGGCGGAACCATCGGCGACCTGCTGACATTTCACCCCAGGGTGGCGATGATCACGTTCACCGGGAGCCCGGACGTCGGCGTGCGCATCCGCAACCTGGCCGGCATGAAGCGGGTGACGCTGGAGCTGGGCTCGAACTCAGCGGTGATCCTCGAGGAGGACGCCGACCTGGACGACGCCGTGCCTCGCTGCGTCACCGGCAGCTTCGCGCACTCCGGACAGGTCTGCATCTCCGTGCAGCGGATCTACGCGCACCGGAACATCCGAAGCGAGTTCCTGGAGCGGTTTATCGAGGCCGCGCGGAAGCTGAAGATCGGCCATCCGCTCGATGCGGAGACGGACGTCAGCTCGCTCATCACGGTCAAGGAAGCCGAGAGGGTCGAAAGCTGGATCGCCGAGGCGGTCAGCGCCGGCGCGAAGCTGATCCAGGGCGGGCGCCGCCGGCGCGCCACCATCGAGCCGGCCATCCTCACCGACGTGCCGGCCCACGTCAGGATCTCCTGCAAGGAGGCGTTCGGGCCGCTGGTGGCGGTCAACTCTTACGGCGCTTTGGACGAGGCCATCGACATGGTGAACGCCTCCGACTACGGCTTGCAGGCCGGCATCTACACCCGCGACATCCGCAAGGCGTTCACCGCGGCTAGGAAGGTCCACGTCGGCGGGTTCTTAATTAACGAGGTGCCCCAGTACCGAGTGGATCAGATGCCGTATGGCGGCGTGAAACTGAGCGGCGCCGGCCGCGAAGGGCCGAAATACGCCATCGAGGAAATGACAGAAACCAAGCTGGTGGTGTGGAAGGTGTAGCCGCCCTCGCGGCGACCGACGCTCTCAGGATCTCGCCGATACCGCAGGCAGCCGCCAGCTCCGTCCGGGTGGTTTTCGCTCCGTGTGCGACCCGGGTCCATCCGCGGTGACGACGCCCTTCATCGCGTAGTAGGTCTCAAGAAGCTCGCACTCGTCGATGTCGACGGCGCGGGCGTATTGCCGGATGTAGCTTGTGTTGAAAACGCCGCCGGGCAACTTGTCGAAGTCGTATTCTTCGATCGCCTGGAGGAAGCGCTTGCTGATCTTGGTGGTCTCGATGATATGGTCGAGGGTGACGCCCTTCGACTGCCGTATCGCGGCCAGATCGAGCCGCCGAGGGAGGAGTCTCGACTCGCTGGATTTGTCTGGCACAAAACTCCTTTCCGCGCCTGAGCACGCCTGATGTTCGTTTGGGCAGGGAACAGTATCTCACAGATTTGTTTGCGCGCCAAGGGCGAGGAGTTGAGGCGAGTCGGGGACCCGACCCGCTCCAGGTTTCGGAGGCCAGCCCGATTGGCCCCGGTGGGGCAGGCGCTTTCGCCTGCCTGAGCTGATGGAGGACTTCAACATCATCCGGTTAGAACTCGGAGATTGAGTAACCATCAGTACACCTCGCCTTCCCGCGGGACGGGGGCCGGCACTCCCGCCAGCCGTCCCACCGCTTCGCACATGGCGCGAATCTCCTCCCCGGTTCGTTTCGGCTGATGATGAACCGCCATCAGGCGCTCGACGCCGGCGATCCGCGCCAATTCAGCCACCCCGCTGACGTGGGAGTGGCCCCTCGGCCCCTGCGCCCGGACCTCCTCGTCGGTAAACCAGAGTTCGTGCACCAGCAGCTTCACGCCTCGCATGTGCCGGGCGTTCTCAGGGTCTACCACGGTGTCGGTCACGTAGGCGATTTCGTCACCGATGCGGATTCCGATCGAGCCGCCGGGATGTTCCTGAGGCCAGACGCGAATCTCCAGATCGGAGATGCCTAGCGATTCTTCGCGCACCGGAATGATCTCCAACGGGCCGGGGAACGAACGGTAGGTGGCGGAGAATAGCGGGGGGTGGAGGAACCGGTCGAGCGCCTCGGCCGGTTCGGTTTCCACGAAGGGCGGCGCCGGCCCGAACAGCCGAACGCGCCCGCCCGTCCAGACCCCCGGCAGATACGACAGCCCGACGACGTGGTCCAGGTGGTAGTGCGTGAGCAGGATATCGAGTTCGGGGTACCCTGCCAGCAGCTCGCGAACGGGAGGCTCGATCAAACGGGAGACACCCGTGCCCGTATCCAGCAGCAACGCCCGCGAACCGGCGAGCACGAGGAAGCTCATCGTCTGCCGGCCATACGACGGGAAGTATCCGTTGACGCCCAGCGGGATGAGCCGCATCACAACACCAGGAACGGATGGTACAAGTGGGGCAGCTTGAACTCGCCGATCGCCACCAACTGCCCGTCCTGGGTGAGCGCCTTGACGTACTTCGTCCCCGGCCGCGCGCGGAACGGCGAGACGCGGAAGTCGCGCCCCTGGCGGATCTGGCTGGCGGTCAGCGCGTCCACGATCTCACACGGAAACTCCGGCAGGAGTTGCCCCGGCGGGATCAGCGCCTCGGCCAGCCGGCTCTCCGAGGCCAGCTTTTCCAGGTCCGGGATGGGCCGGGCCTGTTCGATCGTAAAATCGCCCGACGCCGTTCGCCGGAGATCCTTGAGAAACGCGCCGCCCCCGATCGCCTGGCCGAGGTCGTGCGCGATGCCGCGCATGTATGTGCCCGCCGAGCACTTCACGAGCAGCCGCGCCTCGCATCCCTCCACCGACAGCAGCTCGATGGACCGTACCATCACCTCCACCGGCTTCAGATCCACCGGCTTGTGCTTGCGAGCCAGTTTGTAGGCGGGAACGCCGCCCACCTTCTTGGCGGAAACAGGCGGGGGCGTCTGATGCAGCAAGCCCCGAAAACCATCGAGAGCTTCCTCCAATTGCTCGCGGTCAATCACCGGTTCGGTCAACGGTGACGTCGGCTTGCCCTGGCGGTCGTAGGTATCGGTGGAGTATCCGAACCGCACCACCGCATCGTACGTCTTCTCGCCCCTCATGAAGAACTGCGCCAGCCGCGTGACGCGTCCGATCACCAGCGGCAGCACTCCCGTGGCCAGCGGGTCCAGCGTGCCGAGATGGCCGACCTTGCGCGTGTTCGCCAGCCGCCGCATCTTGTTGACAGCATCGTGCGAGGTCCACCCCTCCGGCTTGTCGACGACGATCACTCCATCCATGAACCTCCAGAGTAACAACCGTGAACGGGCCTCAGCCACCGGTCACGGTCAGAGCCCCCGAAAGCGCTCATGTACACTGAAGCTTATGGAAGAGGAGGTACTGGGAAAAGCTTACGACCGCCGCCTGATGCGCCGCCTGCTCGCCTACATGCGGCCGTACAAGGCTCTCGTCGCCGTCTCCCTGGTTCTTCTTCTCATCAACTCCGTCTTCCAGATTCTGACGCCGCTGCTCACGAAGATCGCAGTGGACCGCTACCTGGCGCCGGCGGCTTCCGCCATCCCCACCCCGATCGATCGCTACCTCCTCCCCCACCTCTCGGAGGACCGCTGGCAGGGCCTTTCCCAAGTCGCTGCTCTCTACCTTCTGGTTGTCGTCGCGGTGCTGGTGTTCGACTTCCTCCAGACGATCCTCATGAACCACACCGGGCAGAACGCCATGTTCGACCTGCGCCGGGCGTTGATGGAGCACCTCCAGCGGCTCGACGTCTCCTACTTCGATCGCAACCCGGTGGGACGGCTGGTCACTCGCGTCACCACCGACGTCGATACCTTGAACGAGCTGTTCACTTCGGGGCTGGTGACCATCCTGGCCGACCTGCTGGTGCTGTCCTTCGTGGTCGCGGCGATGTTCAACCTGAGCCCCGGTCTGACGGGACTGCTGCTGGCGGTGATGCCGCTGGTGGTGCTGGTGACGGTGGTGTTCCGCCGCAGCGTGACCCAGAGCTACCGCCGCATCCGGGTGGCGGTGGCGAAAATCAACGCCTACCTTCAGGAGCACGTCAACGGCATCTCGGTGCTGCAACTGTTCAATCGCGAGAACCGGGGCAAGCGGGACTTTGACCGCATCAACCGCGACCACATGGATGCCTACAAGGATGCGATCTTCGCTTACGGCTGGTTCTATCCGGTGGTCGAGTTCCTTAGCATGCTCGCGCTGGCCGTGCTGCTGGCGTATTCCGGATTCAAGGTCCGCGACGGCGAGCTGACGCTCGGCGTGCTGGTCGCGTTCTTCCAGTACGGACTTCGCTTCTTCCGGCCCATTCAGGACCTGAGCGAAAAGTACAACATCCTCCAGGCGGCGATGGCCGCTTCCGAGCGCATCTTCAAACTGCTGGACACGCCGGTCGACATCACCCCGCCGCCCGCGGCCCGCGCCTTCCCGTCAGGGCCGGCGCCGGTCGAGTTCGACAACGTCTCGTTCGCTTACAAGGACGAAGACTGGGTGCTGCGGGACGTCAGTTTCGCCGTCGAGCCCGGGGAGACGGTCGCGGTGGTCGGGCACACTGGCGCCGGCAAGACCACGCTCATCAACCTGCTGCTTCGTTTTTACGATGTACGGAAAGGGGCCATCCGCATCGGCGGCGTCGATATCCGCGATTTCGATCCGCGCGACTACCGCCGCCACTTCGGCATCGTTCTCCAGGATCCATACCTGTTCACCGGCACCATCGCCGGCAACATCCGGCTCGGCACCGATCGCATCACGGGCGACGACCTGGAAGAAGCCGCCGAGCAGGTGAACCTGCTCGACTTCATCCGCTCGCTGCCGGAGGGTTTCACCCAGCCGGTCCGCGAGCGCGGCGCGGGACTCTCCACCGGGCAGAAGCAGTTGATCAGTTTCGCGCGGGCGTTGGCGCACGACCCGCGCTTCCTGATTCTAGACGAGGCTACCTCGAGCGTGGACACCGAAACCGAGTTCCGGGTGCGCGACGCGCTCGACAAGATGGTCCAGGGGAGGACGTCCATCGTCATCGCCCATCGCCTCTCCACCATCCAGCGCGCCGACCGCATCCTCGTGATGCACAAAGGCCGCCTGCGCGAGTCGGGCACGCACCAGCAGTTGCTCGCGCAGAAGGGGATTTACTGGAAGCTCTATCAGCTTCAGTACAAGGAGCAGGAGGTTCGCGAGCCCCGGCCGGCTTAGGCGCTACGTCCGGATCCTCTCCCCCCGCACATCCTTCAACCGCATCGCCGGCTGGTCCCCCGCGGGCGTCTCCAGCCGGCAGCCGTCCAGCTCCAGGCCGTCGATATCCTCGCAGACGAGTGCGGAACGCTCCTCGCGCTCCTCGGCGGCGATCTCCACGTTCCGAAATCGCAGGTTCCTGGCGTGGCGGCAGTAGAACCCATAGGCCGGCAACACGCCGAACATGCTGTGCTCCGGATAGGCGCTCTCCAATTCCGCCGGCTGGCGCCCGGCGTCGGCGGCGGTCCCTCCGCCCAGCGACCGGATGCGCACATTGTCGAAGGTGACGTTCTCGATGGCGTGCCCGGGAATGCCGGAGATCGCGCACCCGGTGCGTCCCGCGCCGGCCGCCTCGATGTTGGAGATCACAATGTTGCGCATCCTGCCAACTGGCTGCCGCGGGCCGCCCTCCACGAACGGCCGCGCGCGGTTGCCGAGCCGCAGGAAAAGCGGCGCGCCCACGCCGTTCATCACCAGGTTGGACACCGCCACACGGTCGAGCGTGCCGCCGTCCACAATCTCCAGCGCCACCCCGGCGAGCTTGGTTTCGTAAATCGCGCAGTTGCCGATGACGATGTTCTCGAAGCCGCCGTTGCTTTCCGTGCCCATCTTGAGCGCGTTGCACAGCGAGCTGAGCACGCAATTGGAGATCGTGACATCCCGGGCCGGGCGGCTCGATGTACTCTTGAGCACGATAGCGTCGTCGCCGGACCAGATGTCGCAGTCCGAGACGCGGACGCGCGTCGAACAGTCGATGTCGAACCCGTCGTTGTTGTGGTTCACCCGGCTGCGCACGCGGACCCCGCGGATCGCCGCGTCGTCGCAGCCCAGCAGATGCAGCACCCACATCGGCGAGTCGCGCAGCGTGACGTCCGCCACCGTCACGTTGCGGCACTCGATCAGCCGGATCAGGTACGGGCGCTGCTTGTACGGCGCGCCCACCCCGAACGCCGCGCCCTGGCCGTCGATCGCGCCGAAGCCGGTGATGGCGATGTTCTCCGCCTTCTCGGCGTAGATCAGGCTGCGCTCCGTATAGTTGTCGGTGTAGGAGCGCATCGCCGGAACGTGACTCGGGTAGTCGCCGAGGCTCCTGCTGCCGAGCAGCACCGCGCCCGGCTCGAAATGGAGCGCCACGTTGCCGCGAAGGACGATCGTGCCGCTCAGGTAGCGGCCCGGAGGAAAACACACTGTGCCGCCGCCCGCCCCAGCGCAGGCGTCAATCGCCGCCTGGACCGCCCGCGTGTCGAGCGCGGCGCCGCCGGCGGTTGCTCCATAGTCCAGTACGTTCACCCGCCCGGATCGCCAGGAAGGTTTCTCCTTGGGCGCGGCAACGGCCGCCGCCGGCATTCCGCCCAAGGCGAGCCGGCCGAATGTCCGCCGAAGCACCCGATCGTCGGCCATCGTGTCTTCAGCGTCCTATGGCGCGAGCGCCCCCTCTTTGAACGCCCGCTCCAGGAACGCCGCCGCCAGGCAGACCTCCATGTCCGCCAGCAGGTCCATCGTCTTCCGGCTTTCGCTCGACCAGCGGATCGAGGCCAGCGCCGGGCGCTCGCCGATCTTAAGCAGGTCCTCGAAAACGCTCTCCTCGGCCATGCCGCACACGTTCTCGAGTGCCGTCTGCCCGAACTTCAGTACCCCCATGTCGGCTTGCGGGCTGATGCCGCTGACAATGACGTCGGTCGCCAGGAGTTCTCCCTCAGAGGCGAACGTCGCCATGGCGCAGGACAGGTGATCGGATGTCCAATCCAGATCGAGCCTGCCCACCCCCTTCAACGGAATGACCGCCTGGAACTTGTTGCCGTGACGGTCGAGAAACGCGCCGAAGAACTCCACCGCCTCGCGCGCGAGCTTGTCCGAATCGTGTTTCTCTTTGTTCGCGCAGCGACCCAATGCGGAGATTGTGTAACCGTGGAAGATCATCGTGCCTCCGGGGCCCGAGCCGCCCCTCCCGTGGCTGCCTCCACCGCCGGCAGGTGCGCCGTCTGGCTATTGTAGCGCTTCCGCCGAATCAATCGTTCTATAGTACAAGTGATGCCCTTCGTCTCCGTTCCCGACGCCATCGAGGAGATCCGCGCCGGCCGCATGCTGGTGGTGGTCGACGACGAGGACCGGGAGAACGAAGGCGACCTCACCGCCGCCGCCGAAAAGACGACACCGGAGGTGATCAACTTCATGACCATGCACGGCCGCGGCCTGGTCTGCCTGGCCCTGACGCCGGAGCGCTGCGACCACCTCCAGCTTCCGATGATGAGCCAGCGCAACACCTCGCGCTTCGGCACGGCCTTCTGCGAGTCGGTGGACGCCCGCGAAGGCGTCAGCACGGGTATTTCCGCCGCCGACCGTGCGCGAACCGTCCAGGTTGCCATCGACGAAGCAGCCACGCCGTCTCACCTGGCCCGCCCAGGCCACATCTTTCCGCTGCGGGCGCGCGAGGGTGGGGTGTTGGTCCGCGCCGGCCAGACCGAGGCTTCCGTCGACCTGGCGCGCCTGGCCGGACTGACGCCGGCCGGCGTGATCTGCGAAATCATGAACGACGACGGCACCATGGCCCGCGTGCCCCAGCTCGAGGAGTTCTGCGCGCGCCACGGGCTGAAGATGCTGTCCGTGGCGGAGTTAATCCGCTACCGCCTCCTGCACGAGCGCTTCGTGCGGCGCGGCGCCGAGGGCTGCCTCGATACCGCGTTTGGCCGGTTCCGCACCATCGCCTACTCGAGCTCGATCGATCCGGAGATGCACCTCGCTCTCGTGCTCGGCGAGGTGCGGGGGCAAGAAGACGTGCTGGTGCGAATGCACGCCCGATGCGCCTACGGGGACGTCTTCGGATCCACGCAGTGCGAGTGCCGCAAGCTGGTCGAGCGATCCCTCCAGCGCATCGCCGAAGCGGGCCGCGGGGTCCTTGTCTATCTCCACCACACCGGCCCGGGCTTCCGCACGGTGAAGGACGACGGCGGCGAGCGCCTGGTGTCCCACGGCCGCGAGTTCATGCACTACTCCACCGCCGACGGCCAAAGGCTGCTCCAGCACGAAAGCGGCATCGGCGCGCAAATCCTCTCCGACCTCGGCCTGCACACCATCCGCCTGCTGACCAACCACCCGCGCAAAATCGTCGGCCTGGACGGCTTCGGCATCTCGGTGGTGGAGCAGACTCCCATCGGGTGAGGCTTTTTTCACCACAAAGGCGCAGATGACACAGAGGTCCGCGTAGATCTCCGTGTCCTCTGTGGCTCTGTGGTTGAATAAATGTTCGGCATGCTCTACCGCACCGTTCTGCTCGTCCCCGTAATAGCCTGCGGCTGCGCCGCCGAGACCTACTACGTCGATTGCTCCCAGGGCTCCGACGACGCCGAAGGCGCCTCCACCGAGGAAGCCTGGAAGACGCTCGATAAGGTCTCCGGCAAGAAGTTCGCGCCCGGTGACTCGATTCTGTTCCGCCGCGACACCCGGTGCCCCGGGACGCTGTGGCCGAAAGGCTCGGGAAACGAGCGGGCGCCCATCCGCATCGGCGCTTACGGCGCCGGCCCGCTGCCCCTCGTCGAAGCGGGTGACGCCGAGGCGGCTCTCAAGCTGTTCGACCAGAGCCACTGGCGGGTCGAGAACATCGAGGCCCGCGGAGGCAATCCCTACGGCATCCTCGTCAGTGGGTCAAGCGGCGAGGTGCGGAACATCGAGCTCCGCAACGTTGTCGTCAGCGACGTCGGCGGCACGGTGAAAGAGAAAGGCTCCGGCCTCGTCGTCGTCCTGGCCCCGGAGGAACTCCGCATGGAGGATATCCACATCGACGGCGTCACCGCCTCGGGCACGACGCAATGGGCCGGCATCTTCGTGCGCGGCGGCTCGCGCGATAATCGCGCCCGCAACGTTACCATCCGCAATTCGATCGTCCACCACGTCTATGGCGACGGCATCGTGCTCTTCCAGGTGGAGAACGGCCTCATCGAAAAAAGTGCCGCCTGGCTCACCGGCCTGCAACCAGTGGAGCGCATCGGTACGCCCAACGGCATCTGGACCTGGCGCTGCCGCCACTGCACCGTGCAGCTCACCGAGGGCTTCTTCATCGACTCGCCGGGCGTCGATGGCGGCGTTTACGACATCGACTGGGGCAACGACGACAACACCGTCCAGTACAATTACGGGCACGACGCCCAGGGCTACTGCGCCTCCGTCTTCGGCGCCGGGGGCGAAGTCACCACCAACAGCGTGGTCCGTTACAACGTCTGCGTGGACAACGGCCGCAGCCCCAAGCTGGCAAGGCGTCAAGGCGACTTCTACATCTCCACCTGGGAGAACGGCAAGCTCGACGGCGTTCTCGTCCACAACAACACGTTCATCTGGAACCCGCCGATCGACGCCCCGGCCGTGCAGATGGATCAGGCCGAATTCACCGGCGGAGCCGCCAACGCCTTCCGCAACAACACAATCATTTCGCGGGCGCAAGGCATGGTCCACAGCAGCCGCAGCCTGCGCTTCGAAAACAACGTGTACTGGTATCGAGGCCGCGGCGTCCCCCGCTGGACGTTCGACGGCCGCGAATACTCGGGTATCCGCCAATATCGCGAGGGAATCGACTCCAACGCCAATGAGCGCTTCGCCGACCCTGCTCTCGATCCGCTCCTGCGTCCGAGAGCCGGCTCGCCGTTGACCGACGCCGCCTTGCCCGTGGAAGACATGGGCGAACGCGACGCTCTCGGCGCCCACATCCCGAAGGGCGGCGGCTTCGATATCGGCGCCGTGGAATCGGGGACGTTGTCGGAAGCCGGCATCCGCGCACCCGATCTCACACTGGCCGCGATCGACACCGACCCGGTTTCGCTCACCCGGCGCGAAGGCGCCTGGTTGCTGCTGCTGTTCGCCGCCAGGTCCTCCGATCCCTCCCGAGGCCAGGTGGTGTTCCTACAGTCGGCTCTGGCGCAGTACGGCGATCGAAACCTGGACGCCGCGCTGGCTGTGGAGGAATCCGGCGACGATCTCGAAAACCTGCGGTATGATTGGGACCTCGGACGAATCACGCTGCTCACCGCCGGCGCCGCCGCCACCGCCCGCCGGTCGCTGGGTGTGTCGCGCAGCCCGGTGTTGTTGCTGATCTCGCCAACAGGCGAGGTCGTCCGGCGCTGGGAAGAATTCGCATGGCCCGCGGACCTTGGGCTGGTGGTGCGCGCATTCCTATCCAAGGAGCCGCAGAGAGCGCGGAGATAGACAAGAGCGGGAACTGACCTGCACGGGTTTCACTCATTCCCGGCAGGGCCGCCCATGGAGCCGGGGACCGCCGCCTCAGGTCGGTGCCGAACAGCCGGCCCAGTCTGCCGCGGCACTAGAGAAGCAAGTAGACTTGCTGCCAGGGGGAACCGATGGCCCAACGAACACTCACTCAAAGGAAGTTTTCATCCGCCGTCCAGCGTGCCCAGCGGGCCCTGCGAACCACAGGCGGCGAACCGAAGACTCTCGTAGCGCTTGCGAAGGAACTTATCGGCGAGAATCGGCTCGAGTTCGCGCGGCGCCTGCTCGTCAAAGCGCGGGACGAAGTCGGAATGTCCGATGAGTCGCTGGGACTTCGGACCGAGATTCTCCACAAGCTGGCGCTCGTCACCTACAAGGACCCTGACCTACCCCTCGACGACCGGCTAAAGGACGCCGAGAAGATCCTCGGCGAAGTTTTCCAGCTCAGGATCCCCCCGCAGGTCGAGCAGGACTGCTGGGGCATCCGCGGCGCCATCCACAAGCGCCGTTGGGACGCATATGGCGGCCGCGAGCATTTGCTTCGGTCGCGGGAATGCTATCTCAAGGGCTACGCGATGGGCATTCACTTGGATCGGGGCTATACGGCGATCAATGCTGCGTTCGTCCTCGATCAACTGGCATCCGCCTCCGAATCCGAAGAGCTCGGAGAGAATTACCGTGCGGAAGCGGAGGAGCTACGACGGGCCATCGTCCGAGAATTGCCCCCGATGCAAGACCTCCCGGCGTGGAAAGACGGCCCGCCGCTCAAGACCGAGTGGTGGTTCGTCTGCACCCTCGGCGAGGCGTACCTGGGGTTGGGTCAATACAAGGAAGCTCGCGAGTGGATCGACAAGTCCCATAGCTTGAAGTGCCAACCTTGGCAGATGGAGGCCACCGCCCGCCAGTTCGCGCATCTCGTCCGCCTGCGGCTAACACGCGAAGGCGCGGATCCCGGGAGGCTTGATGAGCTTGAGGCCGGCGGCTTCGACCCGCATCAGCCGCCTCCCGATATCGCCGAGAAATACCAGGCCTTCTTGGTCCTCTGCGATCTGTTCGGGAAAGACACGCAGTCCGCGATCGCCGCGCTGTCATTTACCCGGGGGAAAGTCGGGTTGGCGCTTTCCGGCGGCGGCTTTCGGGCCTCGCTCTACCACATTGGCGTGCTGGCCAAGCTGGCCGAACTCGACGCGCTGCGCCATGTCGAAGTGATCTCCTGCGTCTCCGGAGGCTCGATCCTCGGCGCCTACTACTACTTGAAACTCCGCCAGCGCCTGCAACAGACTGAGGACGCCAAGCTCAGCCGCCAGGATTATATCGACCTGGTCGGGGAAATCGAAAGGGAGTTTCTCGAAGGCGTTCAGACGAACATTCGCTTGCGGATGTTATTCAGTCTTCCCAGTATGCTGAAGGTGTTTCGCCCCCGGCGACATCTCACAACACACCGGCTGGCCGATCTGTATGAGAGCGAGTTGTACTCGCGCGTGAACGACGGCGAAGGACCCGAGCGATATCTCAGCGACCTTATTGTCAAGCCCGACGGGCGTGACTTCAACCCCAAATACGACAATTGGGCGCGGCGGAACAAGGTCCCTATCCTGATTCTCAATGCCACGACGCTGAACACCTGCCACAACTGGCAGTTCACCGCGACCTTCATGGGGGAACCGCCGGCCCGCTCCACCGACAGCGAAGTGGACGCCAACGGGCGGCTGCGCCGGCTGTGGCACGATGAGGCGCCGATGTACTACCGGAATCACCCGATCCGGCTGGGCGATGCCGTCGCCGCGTCCGCCTGTGTGCCGGTGCTGTTCGATCCCCTCGTGCTGGACGGCTTGTATGGAGTGCGGACGGAAAGCGGACAAGCCACCGACTACGTGACCCGGCTGGTCGACGGCGGCAATTATGACAACCAGGGAGTGATGAGCCTCATCGAGCAAGGATGCAACGTGCTCCTGGTAAGCGACGCCAGCGGCCAGACAGAGGTGGACGAGGATCCGGGCGGCGACCGCCTGGATGTGTTGCCCCGCTCCAACAACATCCTGATGGCCCGCGTCCGCGAATCGGAGTACCAACTGTTGGATACGCTGCGCCGCACCGGGGTGCTGCGCTCCTTCCTTTACATCCACCTGAAGAAGGGACTGGATGCCGGCACGATCGACTGGCGCGAGTGCCAGGACCCCACCTATAGCCGGAAATCCGTAGAACCCCGGACGGAGTACGGAATTCGGCGCGACATCCAGGAGTTGCTCGCCGGCATCCGTACCGACCTCGATAGTTTCTCCAACGCCGAGGCCGACGCACTCATGTTGAGTGGATATCGGATGACGGAGCACTACTTCTCTCAGGTTGCGGCTGACTTTCCCACAGCCAACGGTGGCGCAGGAAACTGGCGGTTTCTCCAGATCGCGCCGATCGTCCAGGCCGTGGACAAATCAGCCGCGCCGGTAGAGGATCTCTGCAAGACCTTGCGGGCGGGGGCCTCGCTGGCCTGGAAACCCTACCGAGTGTCAGCCCCGCTTAGATTCGGCGGACTTGCGCTGGCCGGCGTTTGGGCGGCAGGCGCCTTGGTCTACCTCTGGCGTCTCCCGTTCGTCGGGATTCTGCCGTCGGAGGCGACTTTGCGCTCGTGGCGGGACGCAAGCATCGGAATGGTTCTGGCGGTGGCCGCCGCCGCGGGGGTGGCGTTGTGGAGTTTGAAGTGGCTGCTCGGCAAGCTTCGCTACCGTCCTGGGTTTCTGTCGATCCTCAGTTCGATTGCGCTATGCATCCCCGCCCACGCGCTGTTGTGGCTGCACCTGCGGCTGATCGAGCCAGCCTATCTGAAATCCGGGCCGAAGTACCGCGCCTGAGGAGCAGCCGGCCACGTTCATTGGTCTGGCGCCAGACCAACGTTGGCTCGGCGCGGCGCCTTGCACATGGATCGGTACCGGGCACGTTTCCGTTGGATCGAGACTCCAACGGCCAACCTCAGGAGACAGGCGCTTCTTCTTCGCTCCCAGGAAGGCCGTTTCCTTCCGCTCGGCCCTCTCCCGGACGACACGCTCGACCCACTTGTCGGCGCCGGACTCGCGATGCAACCTGACCGGGAACGCGGCGCGCCGATGGCGGCAGATTCTGCATTCGCGTGGCAGAAAATGTCCGAGCGGTGCTTCCGGGACCAGTGTTCCTGCGGGTTTGGATGCCTTTCGCTCAGAATCGGACTTCTCTGTCCGGTAACGCTCGGGCGGGCCGAGCACCCGAGGCGGATCGGAACAACAAGCGCATCGCGACCGCGCCGCGATCGAGGCAGCGCCGGTCAGCAGACCACCGGCAAGCATCCCGTCAGCACCGTGAACTCCGCTGGCAGCGTTCCCACAGGCTCGCCGTCGAGTTCCAGCGGAGCGCCGGCGTCCGAGTCCGCGGCGATTCGCGTTGCTCGAAAGTGGGTGACCTTCGGATGCCGGTAAATGCCGCCCGTGTAGAGCAGCCGGGCATCGCCGAGGAGATCCGGCCAGGTCACCGGCTCGATCACTGTCACCTCCAGGAGTCCGTCAGTCAACGACGCCCGCGGACACACTTGCATGCCCCCGGCCTGGAAGCGGCCATTGCCGATGGCGACATCGGCGATGTCGAGCGACAGCGGCTCGGCGAGCGAATCCAGAGTCAACCGGACCGTCCACGGCCGGTGTTGTCGAAAAGCCGCGACCACGGCGATGAGGTACGACGGCCCGCTGGACCGGCTCACGCGGGCCGCGGCCTCGGCGCCCAGCCCGAAGCTGGCAATGTTCACGAACAGCCGGTCCGCCGTCCCGCCGCCGCGCCGGCGGAACACAACCCGGCCAACATCGATTCTTGCCGCCGTGTCCGCGGCCAGGAGGTCGACGGCGTCCGCGATGCGCCGCGGAATCCGAAGAGTGCGACCGAGGTCGCTTCCGGTTCCCACCGGGAGAATGCCGAGGCGCGCCTCCGGTCGAAGCGGCTCTCCACCGTCGAAGAAACCGTTGGCCACTTCGTTCACCGTGCCATCGCCGCCGGCGGCGATGATCCGGTCGAACCCATCGCGCAACAGCCGCCGGGCGAGTTCCGTCGCGTGGCCCGCCGCCTCGGTGAAGTTGACGGCGACTGGGCCGAGGCGGCTCTCCAGACGCCGCGCGACATCCGGCCAGATCCGTCCCGCCTTGCCGCCGCCGGCGCACAGGTTGACGACGACGGCCGCGCGGCTCACCACAGGAACGGAACGAAGCGCCGCGTCCGCGTGCAGTACGCTGGGTAGCCTTCGAGCGACGCCGCCAGCAATCGCTCCTCTTTCAGCGCCTGCCGGACTACAACAGGCGCCAGCAGAACGACACCCAGCACGAGCCAGGAATTCAGCGCCAGCTCCAGGCCCAGGAGCAGCGCCAGGTCGCCCGCGTAAATCGGATGGCGGATGTAGCGGTAGACGCCGCGCTCGACCACCACCTGGTTTGCCGGCACGCCCGCCGCCTCGATGTCGGACCAGCTCGCACCAAGCTGCACGCGCCCGGCGACGGCCAGCGCGAGGCCGGCGGTGTAGATCGCCGCGCCGGCGATCCGCAGCGCCGCCGGATCGCCGGCGATCGGCAGCACGTCGGGAATGCACGCCTGGACGACGATACCGGCCAGGATCGCCAGCTTGACTGCCCTGACCGCGGCCGGCCCGCGCGGCCGGCTCGCCGCTCCCCGCTTCATGATTTCCCAGACCAGCTTGTGAAACACCAGCCCGGCCAGCAAGTAGAGCCGCAGGAAGTCCATTCGACGTTCAGCAGTCGCGCGAGCGCCCGACTTCGATCACTTCCGTGTCCTTCGGCTGCACGCCGGCGACCAGGTTCGCGTTGAGCCGGCCGAGGCGCGTCGCGATGGCGTCGCCGAGCATGCCGATCAACAGGATCAACAGCGCGCTCATGAAGGCGAGCAGCGCGGAGGCGGAGATGTTCGGCTGATGCGTCAGGTCGATGCTCATCTTCACGACGCCGTACAGCAAACAGAGCAGCACCAGCGGAAGGAATACGCGCAGCGGGCGAAACAGCATCGCCGTGCGGAGAATCAGGATGGCGAAGCTGCCCGCGTCCCACGGCACGATTTTCGACCGGCCCTGCCGCAGGCGGTAGTTAATCGGCACGTACGACACGGCGTACTTGTCGCAGTGCATGGCAAGCGTGATGGTGGTCGTCCAACTGAACTGGTCGGGCAGGATGGGGAAATACTGGAGCACCACGTCGCGGCGAAAGACGCGCAGACCACTGTTCAAGTCCGGGATGCGCGCGTCGGAGACGTAGTTGGCGAGCTTGTTCAGCACCCATTTCGCGGGTCGGCGCGCGACCGGGATGCGCACGTGCTCACCGGTGCGCGCGCCGACTACCATGTCGGCGTTGGCCAGTTCCGCGAGCAGGCGCGGCAGCGGCTCGACGGGGTAGGTGCCGTCCGCGTCGATGATGGCGATGATGTCGTGGCTCGCGGCCGTGATCCCGGTCTTGAGAGCCGCGCCGTAGCCCCGGTTGCTGCGGTGGCGCAGCACCCGCGCGCCCGCATCCGCGGCCGCCTGCGCGGTTCGATCGTGCGAGCCGTCATCCACCACCAGGATCTCGGCGGGCACGCCGCTCCGCCTCAGGGTGGCGTCGATTTCGCCGACCACCGAGGCGATCGCCGCCTCTTCGTCGAAGGCCGGAATAACGACGCTGATGGCCTGGCTCATGGCTGGAGGGAACGCCGGTCGCGGCAGACGAAAACCTCGCCGCCGCCAAGAGTGCCGGGGAAAACCTTCACCACCGCGAACTCCCGTTCGACCACGTTCCAAACCTCGGGATGAAACGCCTTCATCTCAATAGGTAGAGTGTAGACGAGCCACGCGCCTCCGTGGGAGCCGAGCGCCGACTCCAGTTCGGCGCGCGAGTCCACAGCCGACCAGTACGGCGCGTAGTAGCCGCCGTAGGCGCGGGCGGCGAGGCCCACCGCGACCACGGCTTCTCCCGACACCCGGTTGCGCTCAACGAAGTCGCGGGCGCCGGGGAAATCCTGCTTCGGCAGCGCATAGCACCCCGGCACGGTGGCCGCCGAGACGACAATCATCAGCGCCGCCAGACCCGCGCCGAGACGCTTTCCGAGCGCCTCGCCCGCCACAAAACGCGGGGCCTCCAGCGCTCCATGCACAGCCGCAAGCAGTCCGAAGCCCATTGAGAAGAAGAAGAACCGCGGCCACAGGTTATGACCCATGGCCAGCACCGTCGCGCCGCCCAGCGCCGCGGGCAGCGCCAGCGCGATGGCGGCGGTCCGGTCGCGGCGGAAGATCGAGAGCCACCCGAACAGCGTCACCGCGGCTGCTATCGCGACCACGGCGGCGCCGGCGAAACCCACCTGCAAGCTGCGCAGGCCCTCTCGCAGCAGCCAGATGGGGTTGGTCCATTCCGAGTCGAGAGATGTCTCGTGGAGCGCGGTCCGGAAAAACTCGGGGAGCGACAGCGCGTAGACCTGCAACGTCAACCCGGCCGCGAGCGCCCAGGCGGTGATCAACCGCCGGCGCTGCTCGCCGTGACCAAGCAGCGCGGGGACCGACAGCAAGAACTGGCCGGCGGCCACGAACAGCATCGTGAGATGAATCCACACGCCGAGGAACAGGCTCAGCGAATACCCGATCCACCAGCGCCGGCCGGATCGCTCCCGTGCTTCGAACCACAGCCATGTCGCGAGCAAGGTGAACAGGAGCAGGCCGGTGTAGCCCCGGGCGTTCTGCGAAAACCACACGTGGTGGTAGCTCACCGCCATCAGCGCGCAGGCAAACAGCGCTGCTCGCCGCCCGCACAGCCGCAGCGCCAGCGGGAACAGAGCCAGAATGCTCGCCACGCCGAGCAGGACGGCGGGAAGACGCAGCACCCACGGCGACTCGCCCAGCGCGTCGACCGCCAGCCGCGCCAGGATCGTGTACAGCATGTGGTTGTTCTGGCTGCTGAAGTCCGCGACGATCGCACCGAGCGGACGGCGGAGGTAATCGATGACGGTGAGCACTTCGTCCCACCACAGCGGAGCGTCGAGCTTGACCAGCCGCAACGCCAGCGCCACGACAGCGATGAGTCCGAGCGCGATGCACGCCGTCCGCGGGACCGGAGCCGACACGGGCGCCACGGACGCGGCCTGGCCCGGGACCGGGCGGCGCCACCGGCGCAATCCCACGACGAGCAAGGCAAGCCCGTGCACAGCCAGCATGGCGCGGAACAAGGCCGGACCCCACGACAGCGCGCCGGTCGCCGAGCCCAGGAGGAACCGCTCGATCGCAGCGCCGGAGATGAGCAGCGCGCACCCCACGAGCAGAATGCCCGCGGTCACAAGCGCCAGCGCCGCCTTCATCAGGCGCTCACGAACGCCCGGAACAAGCGAAGCTGGTTGAACAGCGCCCGGAAATTTCCCTTCCGGATGCGGGCCATCACGTAGGCGGGGCGCAGGTAGTATTCCAGATACGCGCGCCGCGTCATCGCCTTCAGCTCCTCGACGGTGAAGCGCGCTTCCACCGCCTCCGGAAACAGCGAGTCGTCGCTGAAGCGGAGGCGGGGATCGGCCTTCACCCGCTCGTAGAGCTGCGTGCCAGGGTACGGCGCGACCACGTGGAACAGGGCGTAGGTGATGTTCAGCCGCTTGGCGAAACGGACGATGTCGTCCATGTCCTTCTTCGTCGATTCCGGAAATCCCATCAGGAAGAAGCAGGCCGACTCGATGCCGGCGGCGTGCACCTTGCCCAAGCCGTCTTCGATCTCGCGGACGGTGATCTCCTTCTCGACGTCACGGAGGATCTCGTCGTTGGCCGCTTCGACGCCGAAGTGGATGAGCCGGCAGCCGGCTCGTTTCATCAGCTTCAGCAGCTCGTCATCCACCAGGTCGAGCCGCGTCTGGCAGCACCAGGTGAAATCGAAGTTCTGCTTGATCAGCCAGCGGCAGAACTCGGCCACCTGCTTCCGGAGCACGGTGAATTCGAGGTCGATGAAGTAGGCCCGGCGCACGCCGTGGTTCCGCACGGCGTCCTCGACCTCGCGGGCCATGCGGTCGAGCGATTTCTTGCGGACGCCGACGCCGTAGGTCTTGAGAAGGCAGAAGGTGCAGTGGGAGGCGCAGCCGCGCGACATCTCGAAGAGGGTGAAGCGGTCGCCCAGCACCTCGTAGTGATAACGGTCCATGGGGAGCAGATGCCAGGCCGGCAGCGGCAGCTCGTCCATGTTGACGGGCTTCTGCTCCGGGTTGCTCACTGGTCCACGGCCGTTGTGCCAGGTGATGCCGCGGACTTCGGCGAGGGGATTCCCGTTGAACAGCTCGACGATCGTACGCTCCGGCTCGCCGCGCACGACCGCCTGCGCCCTGGCCGCTTCGAGGATCTCGTTCGGCTTGACCGTGCCGTGCGTGCCCATCACGTAGACTTCCGGGACGGCCTCGCGCAGGGCGCGGGTCGTGCTCAGGAACGGGTCGAGGTCGAGGTGCGGGCACTGCCAGCGGTCCAGGCCGGTGGAGGTGATGAAGGCCTTGTCGAATCCCGAAGCGCGGCGGGCGACCTCGCCGGGCGGCAGATCCTCGGCGTTGGCGTCGATGATCGCGACCTGGGCGCCCTCGCGCTCGAGCAGCGCCGCGCAGTTGGCGAGGTCCGTCGGCGGCCACTTGCGGTTGTAGACCCGGCCCTTCTTGTGGACCAGGCCGATCTGCGACGGATTCACCAGGACGACTTTCATCGCGAGCCACCCCGCGGCGGAGCAAGCCTCGGGCGCACCAGTCCTTTCGAGATCAAGTCCCCTCTTGGCACAGGTAACACGCTATTATGGCGCATCGCCGCCCGGCTCACAATCGATGGGTGCAGCCGCGAGGTGGCCGAGGTGGGGCAGGCGATTTCGCCTGCCGTTGCGCGGAGCAACGCTCCGCGCCCTGGAGTTTCTACATATCCGGCTGCTGGCGCCTCCGGGGGCGCGGCGCCAAGCAGCGCCCGAATGAGAAGAAGACCGCCGAAGGCGCACCATCATTTTTGCCTTTTGATTTTCGCCTTTCGGCTTCTGCGGACCCCATCCTCTCGCGTTGGCTTCACGTGGAATCGTCCCCTAGCCACGCGAAAGGCGTCTGAGCCGTTTTCGAGCGCCCCGCTAGGCGGCTAGGGGCTTTCAGATGACCATCGTGGTGATTTCTGAACTCGTGTCACTGGATTCACCTGCGTGTGCCGCCGCCTCCGCCGCCGATAAGTCAGATCGGGTATGTCCTATGGCGTCGGGCCGTGATTCCAATGTTCGGGCGCACACGCGGCGGGTAGCCGCGCTGGCGGCTGAGATTGCCGGCCGCGCGGGCGCTCCGCCAGCGGACCTGCCAGTCATTCGCCACGCCGCCTGGATCCATCATCACCCGCCGGAACTCATGGATGACCGTACGGTGGACTGCCTGCTGACCGATCTCGTCGGCCCGGATTGGGCGCCCTGCCGCCGGGCCGACCCGGCGTTTCGCCGCCATCTGAGCGAAGTTCTCGGCGTCCTGCACATGTTCCATTCGGCATCGCTGTGGGCCCGGGAAGAGCGGCTGGCTCTGCTCGCCGATGCGCTCACCGCCGCCGACATGTTCTCCGGGGAACTGGAGTCGCCGTCAACCCCGGAGAATGCGAGGGAGCGTGTCGTCCGAAAGATTTGCGACAGGGCCGAGAACGGGTTGTGCCGCCCATCGATCGCCAGGGCCCTGCAGGCCCTGCCTTGCCTGAGCGACGCGCAGATGCGCGAATTGCTCTCGCGGCTGCCGGTGTTTCCAGCGGTTGTCTTTCAGGTCTTGGCGATGACCGCGGACGAGGACGTGACCTTCCGGCAACTGGAGCGATTGCTGTCGTCGGATCAGGTCCTCGCCGGCCGGTTGATCGGCGTGGCGAACTCCAGCCTCTACAGCCCGCGAGCGGCCATTTCCACCATCCGGCAGGCGATCTCCTACATTGGCTTGGACGCGACGCGACGCGTCGCCGTCGCAGCAGTGGTGCAGCCGCTGTTCGCCTCCTCCAAGCTCCGGGATCTTTGGCAGCATTCCCTCCAGGCGGCGCGCGCCTGCGAGCGCATGGCTTCCGCGAACGGAGATGTGCATCCCGACGAGGCCTTCCTGACGGGGCTGGTGCACGATGTGGGGCGGCTGGCGATCTGGTGGATGACGAAAGAGGCCACCCTCGCCTACACCCGGCTCCTGGAGCACGGCTGCGAACCAGTTCTCGCCGAGATGTTCGTCCTCGGATTCGATCACGGCGAACTCGGCGCCGAGATTCTGCGCCTCTGGAAGTTCCCGGAACCTCTGGTGGAGGCGGTCGCCCGGCATCACCAGCCCGAACGATCCTCCTCCACGCTCGCCGCGCTGCTCCACCTGGCCGAACTCGAGATCGCGCCCGGGGAGGCCCCGGCCTCCACGCTGCGGCTTCAGTCGGCCAGAGAGCGGATCGGACCCCGAGCCATGCCGCCCGAAACAAACCAGCGCGATGCGGAGCTGCTCTCGCTGGTCAGCGCGGCCTAGGCTCTGCTACACCAGCTCCGACGTGCTGAAGAAGAACCGCAGCTCCACCTCCGCCGTTTCCGGCGCGTCCGAGCCGTGGATGCAATTCCTCTCGATGTTGGCCGCGAACCGCTTGCGAATGGTTCCCTCGGCGGCGTTGGCGGGATTCGTCGCCCCCATCACTTCGCGCAACCCGGCGATCGCGTCCTCGCGCTCCAGCGCCATGACGATCACCGGCCCCTCCGTCATGAATTTCACCAGGCTGCTGTAGAACGGCCGCCCTCGGTGAACCGCGTAGAACTCCTGTGCTTGTTCCGTGCGAAGACGAAGCATGCGCATCGCCAGAATCCGGAACCCGGCCCGCTCGATCGTCGCCAGGATCTCCCCGGCCTGCCCTGCCGCCACCGCATCCGGCTTGATAATACTCAGCGTTCTCTCCATCATCCGATCTCTGTGCTCTCTGAGGCTCTGTGGTTAAGTCACAGCAACTGCCTTACGGTGTCTCCGATCACCGCCGGCGTATCGCACACCACGATCCCCGCCGCCCGCATGGCCGCGATCTTGTCCGACGCCTTGCCGCTGCCACCGGAGATGATCGCCCCCGCGTGTCCCATGCGCCGTCCCGGAGGCGCCGTCTGCCCGGCCACGAAACCCACCACCGGCTTACGGACGTTCTCTTGGACGTAGGCCGCCGCCTGCTCCTCGGCGGTTCCCCCGATCTCGCCGATCATCACGATCGCTTTCGTCTCCGGGTCCTCGTTGAACAGCCGGATGGCGTCGATGAAATTCGTGCCGATAATCGGGTCGCCGCCGATGCCGATGCAGGTCGACTGGCCGATGCCAAGCTGCGTCAACTGGTGCACCGCCTCGTAGGTCAGCGTGCCGGAGCGCGACACCACGCCCACATTCCCCGGTTTGTGGATGTGCCCCGGCATGATCCCGATCTTGCACTTGCCGGGCGAGATGATGCCGGGGCAGTTCGGACCGATGAGCCGGGTGGACTTGCCTTGCAGGAACCGCCAGGCCTTGATCATGTCGATGGTGGGGATTCCTTCGGTGATGCAGACGACCACGGCCAGCCCCGCGTCGGCGGCCTCCATCACCGCGTCGGCGGCAAACGCCGGCGGCACAAAAATCGCCGACGCGTTCGCGCCCGTCGCCTGCACCCCTTCGGCCACCGTATTGAACACCGGCAGGTCCATGTGCGTGGTCCCGCCCTTGCCCGGAACCACCCCGCCGACGACCTTCGTTCCATAAGCGATGCACTGCTGCGCGTGAAAGGACGCCTCCCGGCCCGTGAAGCCCTGGAACACCACTCGTGTTTCTTGATCGACCAGAACGCTCATTGCGCCAGCCTCACCACTTTCTCCGCGGCATCACGCATCCCGTCGGCCACGGTGAAATTCAGCCCCGAGTCCATCAGGATCCGCCGGCCCAGGTCCACGTTTGTCCCCTCCATCCTCACCACCACGGGCGCCTGTACATTCAACTCTTTTGCCGCGGCCACCACGCCGGTGGCCAGCGTGTCGCAGCGGAGGATGCCCCCGAAGATGTTGATCAGCACCGCCTTCACATTGGCATCCGACAGGAGGATGCGGAAGGCGTTCTTGATCTGGTCGGCGCTTGCCCCGCCGCCCACATCGAGGAAGTTCGCCGGGTTGCCGCCGGCGTACTTGATGATGTCCATCGTCGCCATCGCCAGGCCCGCGCCGTTCACCATGCATCCGACGACGCCGTCCAGCTTGATGTAGTTCAGGCCGAACCGCGAAGCCTCCACTTCGAGCGGGTCCTCTTCGTTCAAGTCACGCAACTCGAGCAGGTCCTTGTGCCGGAACAGCGCATTGTCGTCGAGGTTGATCTTGGCGTCGAGGGCGTAGACCTTGCCGTCTTTGGTCACGATGAACGGATTGATCTCCGCGAGCGACGCGTCCACCGCATCATAAGCCTTGGCCAGGGCGATCATCGCCGCCGCCGCGCCGCTGGCGCTCGTGCCGGTCAGTCCCATGCCGAAGGCCAGCTTGCGCGCCTGGTACGGGGTGAGTCCCAGTCCAGGCTCGATCGTCTCCTTCAGGATGAGCTCGGGCGATCTGGCGGCGACCTCCTCGATGTCCACGCCGCCCGCCGCCGACGCCATGAACACCGGCTTTCCTTGCACGCGGTCGAGCACCACGCCGAGGTAAAGCTCGCGCTCGACGGGCAGCGTCTCCTCGACGAGCAGTCGCTGCACGGTGCGCCCCTCGGGTCCGGTCTGGTGGGTGATGAGCCGCATGCCGAGCATCTTCTTGGCGATTTCTGTGGCTTCTTCCACGCCCGAGGCGACTTTGATGCCGCCTCCTTTGCCGCGGCCGCCCGCGTGGATTTGCGCCTTCACCACGACGCTGCCTCCGATCTTTTTTGCGGCCGCTCCGGCCTCCTCGGCCGAATACGCCACCTCCCCTCTCGGCACAGGGACTCCGTATTGGGCCAAGATCGCCTTGGCCTGATACTCATGAATTTTCATGGGAATTGTGTTCGCGACGCGTGCTAGGATTTGAGAAACCGAAATTCACACTATAGCATGCGGATTCTTCGCCAACCCCGTGCAGAGCCGTGGCCGGCGATCACCGCAAGGCGGCCGGCGAGACGATGAAGGTAGGAATCGACAGTTACTGTTACCACCGCTGGTTCGGAGAAATCTACCCCGACCAGCAGGACCCGGGTACGCGTTGGGGATTTGAGGATCTCCTCAACAGGGCCGTTCAGTTGGGCGTCGGCGGCGTGTCGCTCGAGACGTGCTTCCTGAGGAGCCTCCAGCCCGACTACCTTTCCGAGGTGAAGGCGGCGCTAGACGAGCACGGACTGGAGCGCGTGCTGGCCTGGGGACACCCCGACGGCCTCGAGGCGGGACGCAACCACAGCGCCTGGAAGGATCTGAACGCGCTGATCCCCAACGTGCCTCATCTCGGCACGCGGATCCTCCGCATCGTGGCCTCATCCTTGCGATTCCGGGATGAGCCCCCCGAGCCGCAGATCAAGGAGATCGCGAAGATGCTGAAGGAGAGCGCCGGCATCGCCGCCGGCCACGACGTGGTGCTGGCCCTGGAAAACCACATCGACTTCACGTCCGTTCAGATCCTCGAAATTCTCGACCGCGTCAGCTCGGATCATCTTCGTGTGACTTTCGACACCGGCAATGCCCTGCGGCTGATGGAGGACCCGGTCGAGGCGGCCAAGCGCCTCGGACCCTACGTGGTGGCGACCCACATTAAGGATCTCGACGCCTGCCGGCACGTCTCGCCGAAGGCATGGCACTTCTTCTCCTGCGTGCCCTTGGGAACCGGACTCATCGATCTCCCAGGCGTCGTGAGGGCGCTCAAGGTGGCAGGCTACGCAGGTCTGCTGGCGGTGGAGGTAGACCACCCGAAAGACGGTCAGGATGAAGACGCCGTGGTCGCTCTGGGCGTGGCTTACCTGAAGGACGTGATCGGGCGGACCGACTGAAATGTCGCTTCTTCCTTTCCTTCACCGCGTGCTCGATCGGGAGGACCTGGACGCCGGCTCCGCCCAGCAAGCAATGGCCGCGATTCTCGGCGGGGAGGCGTCCGTTCCGCAGATCGCCGCGTTTCTGGTGGCGCTGCGGATGAAGGGAGAGACCGCGGGCGAGCTGATCGGATTCGCGCGGGCGATGCGGGCCAGAGCCGAGCGGGTGGACCCCGGGCCGGGCGAGCCGCTGCTCGACACCTGCGGGACCGGCGGCGACAACGCCGGCACGTTCAACATCTCGACGATCGCCGCGTTCCTTGTCGCCGCCGCGGGGGTGCGCGTTGCCAAGCACGGCAACCGCTCGATTTCGAGCCAGTGCGGGAGCGCCGACCTTCTGGAGGCCCTCGGCGTGAAGATCATGCTCACGGCGGATCAGGTGGCGCGGTCGATCCAGGAGGTCGGCATCGGCTTCCTGTTTGCGCCGGTCCTGCACCCGGCGATGAAGCACGCACAGCCGGCCCGGCTAGAGCTGAAGACAAGGACGGTGTTCAACATTCTGGGACCGCTGGCTAATCCGGCGCGCGCGACCCGGCAGCTCATCGGCGCGCCGAATGAGCGCTTCGCCGCCCTCATGGCCGAGGCGCTGGCGGCGCTCGGAGCCGAGCGTGCGTTCGTCGTCCACGGCTCCGACGGCCTGGACGAGATCACCACCACCGGGCCGAGCCTCCTCCTGGAAGTCGCCGGAGAGCAGATCACCCGCCGCACCGTTACGCCGCTCGATTTCGGCGTGGATCCCGCCCGCCCCGAGGACCTCCACGGCGGCAGCCGCGAGGAGAACGTCGAGATCGCGCGATCTATCCTCGACGGCGCCCGCGGTCCGAAGCGCGACATCGTACTCGTCAATGCCGCCGCCGCCCTGGTCGCCGCCGGCAAAGCGGACGACTTCCGTGACGGCATGGCGCGTGCCGCCCACTCGCTCGACTCCGGCGCCGCCCGCCGGAAGGCGGACTTGTTGGCGCAGTTCACGCAACGCGTGAACCTGTAAGGCGATGGTAATGGAAGAAATCGCCCTTCAGGTGCAACGCTGCGCGGCTTCCGGCTGGCTCGTCGCCTCCTGGGATGACGCTGCCGGCGGCGGAGTCACAACGCAGGGCGCCGACCTGTGCGAATTGCTCTCCCGGTGAGGCGCGCGTCACCAGGCGTGAAGGAAGCATTCGCAGCTTTTCACGCCCGCCACACAAGGTACGCCACACCTGCCACGGACGCCGCCAGCGCCTGGTACTCCTGATTCCGAAGGTAAAGCGCCCACCGGAAACGCTCCGCGCCGCTCACCGCCGGCCAGCGCGGCCGGAGCATCGGCACGCGTTCCGCGTAAGCCGCGTACTCCGGAAACAGCGCCCTCAGGTGCTGCTCCTCCAGTTCGATCACCGGCAGATACACGAGCAGAAACACAGCGGCTAAGATGAGAGCGAGCACGCCGCTTCGTGAGGCGACGGCGAATCCAGCCGCCGCCACCAGCGTCCCGACATACAGCGGATTGCGGACGAAGGCGTACGGACCGCCGGCCGCCAGCCGCTCATTCTTCGCCAGGTGGCCGGCGGCCCATGCTCGCACGAGCAGGCCCAACGCAGCGACCGGCAGTCCCCATGCAAGCGATCCAACGTCGGGGCGCGACAGGAGCACAAAGGCGGCCGCGAGAAGAAATCCGCACGGCACGCGCAGCCGCGCCACGGCATCGGCATACGGTTTGGGAAACCAGCAGCGCCGCATCAGCCAGCGTAGCCCGCCGATTGAGATTGCCCGGAAAGCCGTGCCGCCAGCGCCTGGAAGACTTCCTCCGGCGTCGTTTCCCGCATGCTCGGATCGATCTCCGCGCGCCGGCTGTAACTCGTCACCGCGTCCGGGCGGCGAAGCACGATGAAGTCGTCGCCGTAGGGACCATTCCGGGCGGGATCGGTTGGGCCGAAGATCGCCACGCCGGGCTTCTCCAAGGCCGCGGCCAGGTGCATCGGACCGCTGTCGGTCCCCACCACGGCGCGCGCCCGCCGCGTGGCGTGAATCAGCCCGGTGACCCCGGATAAGTGCACCCGAACTCCCTCCACACCGGACAACGTCGTCCCCGAGCCGTGAGGTCCGTTTAACACCAGGGGCAATCCGAACTCGCGCCGCAACCGGCGAGCCAGGATGCCGTAATACTCCAGCGGCCATTGCTTGGCACGCCAACCGGCCAGCGGACTCGCCAGCACGAAGCCGCCCTCCGGGAGTTCCCCTTCCGGAGCGCCTGCGGGAAGGGGGAAAGCATGCACGATGCTGGTGGCTCCAGCGGTCTTGGCGAGCTCCAGGTTTCGGTCAACGACGTGCGCCAACCGCGCCTTGAGCTTGAACGAGTAGGCTACCGCAGCCAGCGGCTCCCGAAGCTGGGATTGGTGGAATCCGTAAATCTTGTCCGGACGGGCAATGGAGGCAGCCAGCGCCGACTTCAGCAGGCCTTGAAAGTCCACGGCGAACTCGAACCGTTCGCTCCGGAGCGCGCGCCACGCCTCCCGAAGACCCGCCCACGTGCGGCGCTCGATTTGAATCAGGCGGTCGACGAACGGATTCCCTTCCAGCAGCGCCGCCCACCTGGGTTCCACCGCCCAGCTCAGCCGGGAATTCGGGAAGCTGTGCTTGAGCGTGGCGACCGCCGGCAGGGCGTGGATAACGTCGCCCATCGCCCCCAAACGGACGACGAGAATGCGAGGACCGGCGCCCGTCCTTTGACCGCCCGGAAGAGGCTGGGGCTGGGACATAAGCGAGGAGGCCTTCAGCCGGCCCAGCACAGGCGGAAGCCTGCGCCACCATGCGCTGTCAGGAGTGCCGGAGCGGCAGGCTGGAGAGCCTGCGCCACCCACCCATGCTCAGCGTGTATGCTTCCGGCGAACATGTTCAATCAGGTCCCGCGTGAGCCGCTGGTGATCGGACTCCTGGCGCTCAAGGCGGACGGGGACGAGTTGCCCAAGGAAATCGTCCACCTCTTCCACCGGCGGAAGCACGACGTAGTCTACCACGGCGAGGGCGGCCACCAGCTCGGCGCGCGCGCGCGCCGGCAGGATCGGCTGGTCCGGTGAGGTAATGACCGCCATCAGCAAGTGCGCATCCCCCTTGGCCGTTGCCAGCCGCCGGGCGTGCTCCGCCACGACCGGGTCGAAGTAGCCGGTGACAACCGCGAGCGATCGTCCGGCCGCTCGCAACGGCAGGACTACCTCCAGCGCCTCGACCGGCGAGAGGATCTTGCTTCTTGAATCCAAGCTCCTATTTGAGCAAGGCGAGCGCCGCCTCCGCTACCCGGCCAGGCGTCACCGCCTTCATGCAACGGTGATCGATCGGGCACTCGCGCAGAAGGCACGGGCTGCAATCGACAGGCTCGCGGACGACGAGGGCATGAAGTCCGGCCGGTCCGGTCGCCTCGTGGTCAGTGGCGCCGAAAACAGCGACGGTCGGGACTCCCAGGGCGGACGCCACGTGCATCGCGCCCGAGTCGTTGGTGAGAAACAGGGCGCAGGCAGCGGCCATTTCGATGAATTCGGAGAGACTCGTTCGACCGGCGAAGTTCGGCGCCGCATGCCCGGCGGCTTTCAGGCGTCCGGCCACGAACTCACAAACCGGCCGCTCGTCGTTGGATCCGAACAGCGCCACCGTCGCCCCGATCGCCGAGGCGATCCGCCCGGCGGCCTCGGCGAAGCGCTCGGGCGGCCATCGCTTGGCGCCGCCGTAGGCGGCGCCCGGACTGACGCCGATCACCGGCAGCGCCAGGCCGGCCGCCGTTAGCCGTTGGCGGCCTGCCTCACCGGCAGCCTCGGCGCCATCCAGACGAACCGACTCCATCTCCGGAATCCGTTCCAAAATGCCGGCGCGTCGGAGCAGTTCGAGGTAGTAGTAGCGCTCGTGCCGCGGAATCTCGCCGCGACGCGGCGGCCTCACCGGATCGGTGAGCAACAGCTTGCGCGCATCGCGGGCGTAGCCGATCCTCCGCGGGATCGCCGCCATCCATGCCACCAGCGCCGAGTCGAACGAGTTAGTCAGCAGGATCGCGCAGTCGAAGGCGCCGGCTCGGAGCTGCCGGGCGGCCCGCTTCTTCCCCGCCCAGTCCCGGCAGCCCCGCCGCGCCAGGTACGGAACCACCTCGTCCGCGAAAGTCTCCCGCGCGTACAAGTCCTTCACCCACGGCATTGCCAGCACAGCGAGGTGGGCTTCCGGAAACCGGGCGCGCAGCGCCCGCAGGGCCGGCAAGGACATCACGGCATCGCCGAGCCAGTTGGCGGCGCGGACGAGGATTCTGGCGGGGCTCATTCCTTCCGGGTCATTTCCCCGAAGCAGCGTCCCTCCGCTTTGCGGACGCGCGCCTCTTCTTCGCCCAACCGGGCTTGATCACCTGCCGCGCGCGGCCGAGGGCGAGCGCGTCCGGCGGGACCGTTTCGGTGACCACCGAGCCCGCGGCGACGTAGCTGTCTTCGCCGACCTCCACCGGCGCCACCAGCGTGGCGTTGCTGCCGACAAACGCGCCGTCCTCGATACGGGTCTCGTGCTTGGCGACGCCGTCATAGTTGCAGGTGATCGTGCCCGCGCCGATGTTGACGCCCTTGCCGATCACCGTATCGCCCAGGTAGGCGAGGTGTAGCGCCTTCGACCGCGCGCCGACCCGCGCCTTCTTCAGCTCGACGAAATTCCCCACCTCGGCGCCCGGCTCGAGCCGGCTGTCGAGCCGCAGGCGCGAGTACGGTCCGGCTTTCGCGCCCGCTTCGAGGCGGGACGAGTCGATGAACGTGAGCGGCCTGATCTCGACGCGGTCGCCGAGTTGGGAATCCCGAATGATCGAGCAGGCACCAATGTGGCAGTCCTCTCCGATGGTGGTCCGCCCCAGGATGCGCGCGAACGGCTCGATGACGGTGTCGGCGCCGATCTGAACCTGCGCGTCGATCGTCACCGTTTCCGGCTTCTCGATAGTGACGCCATCCTCCATCAGCCGCCGTGCCGTGCGCTCGCGGAAGATCCGGTCCACTTCCGCCAGCTCCAGGCGAGTGTTGATGCCCAGCAGCTCCCGCGCGTCTTCGTGCACGATCGCGGCGACGCGCTGCCCGTGGCCACGAAGGATCTCGACGATGTCCGTGAGATAGTACTCGCGCGCCGGGTTGTCCGGACGGATCTCGCCGATGTGTTTCCACAACAGGCCGGAGTCGAAGCAGTAAATCCCGGAGTTGATCTCGCGGATCGACAATTGCTCGGCAGTGGCGGCTTTCTTCTCGACGATGGCCGCAAGGTTTCCGTCCGCGTCGCGAACAATCCGGCCGTAGGCGGCCGGGTCGTCGAGCACGGTCGTCAGGACGGTGGCCGCCGCTTGCGATTCGCGATGACGGGCCGTCAGAAGGCGGAGGGTGCCGGCGGAGAGCAACGGGCAATCTCCATAGAGCACGAGCAGTTCGCCGGGGGAGCCGGCCGCCGCTTCCCGCGCGGCCATGACCGCATGTCCCGTGCCCTGTTGATCCGGCTGTCGCGCGAAGAGGACGCCCCGGTCGCGAACGACCGACTCCACCTCGTCCGCCTGGTATCCGGTGACCACAACGATGCGGTTCGCCGGCGCCAGCTCCAGCGCGGTCACGACCACGTGCTCGATGAGCGTCAGGCCTCCGGCGCGGTGCAGGACCTTGGCCTTGCGGGATTTCATCCGCGTGCCGAGGCCGGCAGCGAGGATCACCACGGTCAGACGATCGTCCATGTTCAGATTGCGTGCAGTCGAGCTGCCGTGCCGTGCCGGAGCCGGCGCTTCCTGCCTTCGGCGGCGAGGTCCAGCGCGACCTTGGCGAGCGCTGCCGGCTCGTGACGGACCTTGTCCGTCTCGTCGAGGTAGTCCCCCGTGACCAGCGAGAGCCCCATCGCCCGGAGCTTGTCGAGGTCGAGCACCACCGGCAGCGCATGCTTGCTGGCGTACCGGCGCCGCGGCTCTTCGCCAATCGGCCGTGTGTTGACGATGACGTGATCGAGCAGCCGGCCGGGTGCGTGGCGCAGGATGGCGCAGACGTGATCGGCGGCGGTGAAGTTGACGGTTTCGCCGGGCTGCCACATCAGGTTCACAACGTAGGCCTTGACGGCGGGCGAGGCCTGGATGGCCTCGGGGATGCCGTCGACCAGCAGGTTCGGGATCACGCTGGTAAACAGCGAGCCAGGCCCGAGCGTGATCAGATCGGCGCTGGCGATGGCCTGGAGCGTCTCTTCGAGCGGCCGGCAGTGACGAGGTTTGAGGGAGACGGTCTCGATCCGCGAGCGGCTGCGGCTGATCTTGGATTCGCCGCTGACCAGGGTTCCGTCGGCGAGGCGAGCCTCCAGGACGACGTTGGCCGCGGTCGAGGGGTAGATGCGTCCCACGATGGCCAGAACCTCGGAGGATACTTTCACCGCCCGCGGAAAGTCGCCGGTGACGCGCGTCAGCGCCGCCAGAAAGAGGTTTCCGAAGCTGTGGCCTTTCAGTCCGCGACCGCTCGGGAAGCGGTAATCGAACAGCCGCGAGAGCAGCGCCTCGTCTTCCGAGAGGGCGACCATGCAATTGCGGATGTCTCCCGGCGGCAGCACATTGAACTCGCGCCGAAGCCGACCGGAGCTGCCGCCGTCGTCGGTGACGGTGACGACGGCGGTGACGTCCACTTCCGGCGGTTGGCGCCGGGCGTAGGGCTTGAGCCCGTGCAGCAGCGCGGACAAGCCGGTGCCTCCGCCGATGGCCACGATTCGGAACTGGGGAGACGATGAAGTCAAGCTGCTCGTCCGACTGCCAAGTTCTGTTCTTCCTGCCGCGGCCGGTGCGCCCTACCGACCTTTGGCCGGGAACAGCAGCTCTTCCATCAGCGGCTGGCGGATCAGCTCGCCGAAATCGGGATCCACCCGGGCCTGGGCGCGGTTGCGAGGGTCGATCTCGATGGCCCGCTTCAGGTTGTCGTACGCCTCCTGCAACTTCCCTTGCACCCCGCGGCACAGCGCCAGCGCGTAATAGATGTGATCCCCTTGCGGCGACATGCTGAGGGCCGTGTGAAGATGCTTGTCGGCCTCGGCGAAGGCTCGCTTGTTCATGAGAGCAATCGCGTAATTGTAATGATCTTCCGCCGAAACCAGAACCGGAGCCGCCGCTTTCAGCCTTTGCTCGCACATTCGAATATAGCTGCGGGCCGCGTGCGCCATTTCGAGAATCGGACCGGCGGCGGCCTTCTCGAAGTGCTCCATCGCCGCGCGGAAATCACGCGCTTGAAACAACGACGCGGCTTTCTCAAACCAACCGGCCTGGGCTTTCTCGGCGTTTCCGCCGTCTGTGGCGGGCTTCTCCGCGCCGCCGACGGCTTTCACGGGTTGGGCGCCGGCCGCCGAAGTCCCACGTTCCTTGACTACTCCCGACCGACTACTCACCTTCTTCATTGGCACAATGTCACGGACAGCATAGCACGGAACCTCGGACCCGCGCCCACTTGCTCGAACCCATCGGCGCACGACCGCTTCAAGGGCCGCCCCGGAGGCGCTATCGGCCCGGCTCGTTGTCCTCGTACACGGGCACGGATTCGAGATCGTCAGCTTCGAAGACCTGATCGCAGTCGAGGCAGCGAACGTAATCCACCCCATCGCGACGGGCGATAAATTCGGTGCGGGAATGCATGCAAGGCGGCATGAAGGGAACCAGAATTAACCCTATTCTATTCATCCGGCTTGCGTTGTCAAGACCCAAGAAACCAAGAAACCAAGAAAGGGGCGAATCTTACTCACCTCGGGGAGAGGCCGGGAGACTGCTCCAAGTGCGTAACGCCAGGGGCGCCGGCCGCCGGAAGATGTAGCAGCTCCAGCGACGCCGGTCCCGCCTTGTACCTTACCAGTTCGTCGAAACATGACGATGTCGCGGATCGACACCGCCCAAACGAACCCGCCGGTAGGGCTGTCCCACACTGCGGATCAACAGAGGTCGGGAGCCGCCGGGGCGATCACCGGCGGCCCAGCCTGGCGAGTGGCGTCGGGGAGCGCATCTCTCCCCTTATATGTACGTTTCGTTTTACGACGTAAACTATTGATTCAATTGGCAAAGATCGAGCGGATGGCGCATTCAGGCCCACTAATCGGCCACGACGCGTGCAGGAACGCCGCCCGGAACCATGATACCACGAGCCTCCAAGAGATTGTGGACGAAGTCCTTTTTTGTCAATTAGTTACGCTGTGTGACCCGTCAACCGGCCGCCGGCGCCGGAGGAGCGCTGAGCCGGCTGTCCGGGCCGCGAGTTTCGGTTCAAGCAGATACTTATCAACGGGAGGCGTACGCCTGCCCTCGGCCGGGGTCAAGTTCCACGGCGCTGCGCCAATGTTTCAACGCACTGATGTGGCGGAGCTGGCGCAGCTCGGCGTCCGTGAACGGGTGCTTGAGTTGCCCGGCCGCTTCCAGTTCGCGGTGCACGGCTCTGAACATGTCAGTGACCTCCACCTTGCGAAGGATCAGGTCGGGGGAGAGGATGTAGATTGTTGTGCATCCCTGCTGGGTGTATCGCTCATTCGTGCCCACCTGGATCGAGTCAGGCCGCGCGGTCAGTGTGCTTGGCCGGCTGTATGGCTCGAATTCCCGGTTGATGCACGTGCGAGGGAAGAGCAGGCGGGCCTTTTCGCGGGCCGGCTTGAGGCCCAGGATCTGGTAAGCGGGCGCGTCCCGCTCCTCGGAGGCGCCATCCATGTTGTGCGGATCCAAGGCCACGAGCGTGCACGTCTTGTAAGAGTTGCTGACACCCAACAACAGCAACTCGGGCTTGTGGTCGCCGTCGAGGTCGGCCAGTTCGCCATGCGTGAAGTGTCCGGAGTGCCAGTATTCGCCCAGGAGCGCTCCGTTGCTGGAGAGTACCGCCACCTGCGCCGGGTAGAACGTGTGGTGGTGGGTCACGACGGCGAGGCCCCGTTTTCCGTCCTTTCCCGGCGGGAGCACGAGGAAGAAGGAGAGGAAGTACGGTGGACGGAAGGTTTCCGAGGGAGTGCGAACGGTGCGCCCGACGCTGTAACGCCATCGCTCCTCGCCCTTTTCGGAGAAGCAGAAGAGGGTGTTGCCTCGGGAAGGCCGGGAGATGGGATCGTAGGTAAAGAGGAGCTCCACCCGTCCGTCGCTGTCGAGATCGCCGAACCAGGCGAGACGCGCCTTGGTGAACTCGGCGGGACTCACCTCCACTTCTAAAGGCTCATCGAAGGCCTTGCGCCAGACCTCCCGGTTGAATGCATCCGTGACGATCAGGGTTCTTCCGTCCAGGAGGAAGCGGGCTGGAGGTCCGGGCCGGTTCCGGACCAGGTAGACCCCCAGGCCCGTGCCGACGGCAAGCAGCAGCACAGCGGTGGTGAGCGTGGCGTAGGTTCGCAGGAAGCTGAGGCTGACCCACCAGCCGGGTTTCTGGAGGACCGAGCGACGCCAGCGGTCGAGCTCGACGGTGCTGGCTGAGACTCGGCCTTTCTCGCCCGGCAGCCGGCGGACCGGCAGCCCCTGCTCGCGCTCCCACTTCTGGGCGGTGCGCTCGGTGACCCCGAGATAGTCGGCGATCTCCTTCCAGGAGGTAAGTTCGCCGGGGGTGTGGCTATTCAGCGGCACGGATCCCGCCTCAAGTGGGCACCCTATCACAGGGTCTCCCTCCGACTCAACTGCCCGGTCTGAAACGTCGGCCCGCCATCCGGCATGAAGAGATGCGCGGGCACATCTGTTCGCTTGCGCTGCGGCCCCGGCCGCGAACATCTTGGTGTTTCAGGCTTCACACGTCGCGCCTTTTGCGGGCGTCAACGAGGCGCACAGGCCCGCCAGTACAAGTTTCGGAGGGAGAGGCGGTTAAAAGGCGTCTCCGGGCTTCGCCGGACCGGAGCGCCTCTCGCCTCTCGGTCAGTCTGCACGGCGTCTCGGCCGCCCTCGCGATGAAGCAGGTGGACATGGTCGGCGCACTTGCTCACTCGCGCGTTGGGGGACATCTGGGACTGATTGGTGACCGGCCTCCGCGATCACGCGTTGCACGTCCCGGAAGACGTGGCAAGGGCAGTCATCCTGACGGACTACGCGTTTGAGGCACGGTATCCCGGCGTGGGGGAACCTGTCGCTTCGGACGAATGTCAACGGGCCATTGCGCTGGCGCGAGTGGTCGTGCAATGGGCCAAGGCTCTCATCAGGAAGAGGCGATCCTAAACCAATCGCCAAGTGTAAAAGCCTGGGAGAGCCACGGCGAACCGGGGGCGATTGATCTCATCGCGCCGCGTCCGCCAGTCTCAGCCGCCCGAAAGCCTCCGGCACGTGGTAGTTCGGCTTCCCGGTCGGCTGCCAGGCGATCAGGGTGCGGTTGGGCGGCGGGCCCTGGATGCGGTAGAGGTTGATCCGCATCTCGTTGCCGGCCGCGGGTGGCCGCGTGTCGATCGAGCCGATGGGGATCTGCATCTCGCCGTACCAGACTTTGTTCGCTTCATCGAGGCGGGCCTTCACCTTGAACCCGGAATTCCACAGCCATCCGCCTTCCGGCTTCGGATGATGCACGTCGATGTCGAGATCCACCCACTCGCCCTGCGGGGAAACCTGAAACTCCTTGTACTGGTGGATGTTCTTGAAGTCCGCGCCGATGAAGACCTCGGCCACGTCCCATTCCCAGAGCTTGTTGGTCTCGGTGGTGGCGGACGGGTTCGGCTTGAGGTGGAGCGTCTGGTAGGGACAAACGAACAGGAAGTAGATGTTCTTGCCGGACCACACCGAGCGGACTTCCGTCCGGTGTCCGGGCGCCGGCTCGCCCCGCGGTCCTTTCTCCAGGAAAACGCCGGGCACGCTCTTCCATTGCGGCGCGTTCGGGTTGGCGGTGAGATCGAAATCCCTGGCAACGCGGTGGCTCAGGATCACGCCCTTGCCGTCGTCCGCCAGCGCCACGGCGGCAAGGAGGAGCAGGAGAATCAGGATCTTCATTTCTTTCCCAATATAAGCTGTAATGGGCGTATGCAAAAGCATGCGCTTCCGCTGCTTCTCCATGCGGCGCTGGCCTGGGGTCAGCCCTGGGATGAGAAGCCGCCCATTCCTGACTCGGTGTCCGTCGAGGGCAATGTTGCCTATGACCGGCACAAGGAGACGGTGCTCGACATCTTCCGGCCCAAAGGCGACTCGACGGCAAAGCGGCCGGGGGTGATTGTCATCCACGGAGGCGGCTGGGTGGGCGGCGAGAAGGAAGGGATGCTCGCCGGCTTCGTGCTTCCCTACCTGGAGCAGGGCTTCGTGGTCGCGAATGTCGAGTACCGGCTGGCGAAGGCGGCGACCGCGCCGGCGGCAGTCACCGACGTGCTCAACGCGGCCCAGTGGTTCATCAAGAACGCGAGCAAGTATGGCGTTGACCGCAAGCGGATCGTAGTGACGGGCGCGTCCGCCGGCGGCCACCTGTCGCTCATGGCCGGACTGACGCCGAAGTCAGCGAAACTCGGGCCGGAGGTCGATGTCGCCGCGGTGGTGAACGTCTACGGCATCACCGACGTCGAAGACCAGATCGAAGGGCCGAACCAGCGGGACTACGCGGTGACGTGGCTGCCGGAGCAGCCTGGGCGCCGTGAGCTGGCGCGCCGGCTATCGCCGATGACGTATGTCCGCCGGGACGCGCCAGCCATCCTGACGCTCCACGGCGACGCCGACGACATTGTGTCGTACGAGCACGGCTACAAGCTGACTAGGGCGCTGCGCGAGGCCGGCGCCGACGCCGAGCTGATCAGCGTCCATGATGGCAAACACGGTTTCAGCAAGGAGCAGTGGACGGGGCTGCTGGCGCAGTCGTTCCAGTTCCTGCGGGCCCGGGGCATCCTGCGGTGAGCGGTGAGTATTGCGGCGGCGAGTCAGCCGGCCGGCTTTGACAGGCTTATGTCGATTGCGCCATAATGCTGTCGTGGCCGTTCGCACCACGGTAGACATCCCGGAACCACTGCACGATGCGCTCCGCCAGCGGGCGCAGAAGTCAGGGACCTCCATCCGCGCTCTCGTTGTTCGGGCTATCGAACAGGCTTATGGCAATCGCAAGAGGGACGATCGTGTTACCGGCCCATTGGTCACCCGAAGCGGAAAGCTCGGGCCAGCCTTCCCGACCGACGAGAACCCTCATGACTTCGTTTTTTCCTGATTTGAACGTCTGGATCGCGCTGTCCGTATCCGGCCATTCCCACAGCGAGGAAGCCTGGAACTGGTTCAGGCTGCTACCGGAAGATTCGCGCCTTGTTTTCTGCCGGTACACTCAGATAGGCCTGCTAAGGATACTCTCGAATCAAGCCGCCATGGGCGAACAGACGCTTCTCTTGCGCGAGGCTTGGGGTGTCTATGACCGATGGATGAAGGACCCTCGCGTGGAATTCTACCCGGAACCATGGGGATTCGACGCGGCGTTTCGAGAAGCGCTGGCGCCGTTCGCGGCGCGGGCGGCATCGAAGTGGGTCGGCGACTGCTACCTCCTGGCGTTTTCAAAGATGAGTGAAGCCGCGCTGGTGACGTTCGACAAAGCCCTTCGGGATGGCGCGCGCAAGCTCGGTCATCCCGTCATCGTACCTGCCTGACGGCGTCCAGCCGCTGACAGTCGCGACTCGATGCAAGGCGTTGCACCAGTGTTTATCCGGTGACGCCCGGGGGCGTGATGTCAGCGGCCTCCATCCGCCGGGCCGTCGAAGAACGCCGTGAAGGTTTCGACCA
>CAZACK010000034.1:0-48913 GCA_964483455.1 uncultured Solibacteraceae bacterium | reverse complement strand
GCAGGCGGCTCCGAAGAGGAACGAAAACACGACGATTTGCAGCACTTCGCCGCGGGCCATGGCGTCGAAGATGCTGGACGGGAACACGTGCTCTAGAAACGACGCTGCGCCGGGAGGCGGGGTGGTGACGGCCGATTCCGCCGCCGTTCGCTCGAGCTTCATGCCCGCACCTGGCCGCACGAGGTTCACTGCGGCGAGCCCGAGAAACAGAGCAGCGGTCGTCACGACCTCGAAGTAGACCAGCGCCTTCAGCCCGATCCGTCCCATCGCCTTGAGGCTCCCGGTTCCGGCGATCCCGTAGACCAGCGTTCCGAACAGCAACGGCGCGATGATCGACTTGATGAGGCGCAGGAACACGTTGCTGACCGGCGCCAGGCGCGAGGCGAAATCCGGGGCGGCCAGGCCGAGCGCCACCCCCGCCGCCATGCCGAGGAAGATCCAGGCCGTCAGCGAGAGGCGTCTCACCGCTCTCCCCATTTCAGCTTGTTGCGCAGCACGTCGAAGAACAGCATCTTCGGCGGGCGGATGAGCTGAAGATAGTGGTTCGAATTGCGGCACACCACCCGGTCGTTCTTCTTGAGCGGCTCGCCGACCTGGCCGTCGATGGTGAGGTACGTCTCGTCGTCTTCCCCGAGGTTGAGTATCTGGATGACACTCGTGTCGGGGACGATCACCGGCCGGTTGGTCAGCATATGCGGGCAGATGGGGGTGATCGAGAGCGCGGCCACTTGGGGAAAGATGATCGGGCCGCCCGCCGACAGGGAGTAGGCCGTCGAACCGGTCGGGGTGCTGACGATCAGGCCGTCGGCCTTGTAGCTGCACACGAAGTGCGCATCGACATGCGTTTCGAGGTCGATCATGCGGGCGATCGACGCCTTGGTCAGCACCACGTCGTTGAGCGCCTCGTAGGTCGAGACGAGCCGCTCGCCGCGGTGCACTTCGCAGGCCAGCATGCTCCGCTTTCCGATCCGGTGCTCGCCCTGGAGAGCACGCTCCAGTTCCGGGTAGAGTTCCTCGACGGTGATCGCCGTCAGGAAGCCGAGCCCGCCGAGGTTCACCGCCAGCAGCGGCACGTCGCGGCCGGCGATGGCGTGCGCCGCGGCCAGCAGTGTGCCGTCGCCGCCAAGCACGATCACCAGTTGGCAGCCCTCCGGCACCTGGTCGCGCGGCAGCGCGGGCCCGCCGGTTGTGTAGGCGGCGGTTTGCTGGTCACAACGCACTTCGATGCTGCGGTCGCGCAGCCAACGGACCAGATCGGGAACAATCCCGGCGGCGCGCGGAACGTTGGGCTTAGAGATGATTCCAATCGTCTTCATGACGGGCATAGAGCAGGAACTCCTTGTTGCCTTCAGCGCCGGGAACCGGGCATTCCATGAGGCGCGTGCGAAAGCCGAGCGCTTGGGCGGCTTGCTCGACGCGGTCACAAGCCGCGCGATGGAGCGCCGGGTCGCGCACGATGCCGCCTTTCCCCACCTGGCCCCGGCCGACCTCGAACTGCGGCTTCACCAGCACCACCATCTCCCCAGGCCTGGCAATGAGCGCCGCCAGCGGTTGCAGAACCAGCGTCGCAGAAATGAAACTGACGTCGCAAACCGCCAGGCTCACGCGCTCGCCGATGTCCTCGAAGCGCAGGTACCGTGCGTTGACGCCCTCGCGTACGACCACGCGGGGGTCGTTGCGCAGCTTCCAATCGAGCTGGCCTGCGCCGACGTCGACGGCGTAGACGCGGGCGGCCCCGCGCTGCAACAGGCAGTCGGTGAACCCGCCGGTGGAGGCGCCGACGTCGAGGCAGGTTCTCCCGGCCACTTCGATGTGAAAGGCGTCGAGCGCGGCGGCCAGTTTCGGGCCCGCGCGGCTGACGAACGGCGGCGGCTGGAGAACTTCGATCCGGCTGTTTTCGGCCACGGACTGCCCGGCCTTCTCCATGCGCTGCCCGTCGACCAGCACCTGGCCGGCCAGCACCAGCGCGCGGGCCTTCTCGCGCGATTCGGCCAGGCGCCTGGCCACCAGCAACTGGTCCAGCCGCTGCTTGGTAGCTTTCATGCCCGGCGACGCACGATCCAGTCCGCCAGCTCGCGCAGACGCTCGGCGCGGACGCCCAAGCCGGCCAGCGCCTCGCGCGCCCTCGCGCGCTCGCCCTCGGCCATCCGGTGCGATTCTTCCAGGCCGTAGACCGCGGGGAACGTGATTTTCTGCTGCCGTGCGTCCTTGCCCGCCGTCTTTCCCAGCTCGCCGGAGGACTGCTCGACGTCGAGCAGATCGTCCACAATCTGGAAGGCGAGCCCTACGTGCTCGCCGTATCGCGACAGCGCGGCAAGCTGGTCGTCGCTTGCGCCGACGTAGATGGCGCCGATGCGGAGGCTGGCGCGGATCAGCGCGCCGGTCTTGGCGCGATGGATCGTCTCGAGCAGGGCGGCGCTGGGCTCCTTGCGCTCGCCTTCAAGGTCGGCGACCTGCCCTCCGACCATGCCGTGAGGCGTCCCCGCGGCGGTCGCCAGCTCCAGCGCCATGCGTGCTCTTCGAGTTCCGTCGACCCCCTCCAGGCTGGTGAGTACTTCGAAGGCGACCGTGAGCAGGGCATCGCCAGCCAGGATCGCCATTGCCTCACCGAAGACCTTGTGGCAGGTGGGCTTGCCGCGGCGCAAATCGTCGTTGTCGAGCGCCGGCAGATCGTCGTGGATGAGCGAGTAGGTGTGGACCAGCTCGAGGGCGCAGGCGGCTTTCTCCACACCCGCGGCATCGCCGCCGACGGCGCGGGCGGCCTCGATGCACAGGATGGGGCGGATGCGCTTGCCGCCGGCGAAGAGGCTGTAGCGCATGGCCCGGTGTATCACCTCCGGCGGGGTGGATTCGGACGGCACACAGCGGTCCAGCGCCAACTCGACCAGCTCTTGCTGTTCGTGGAGGTGCTCGCGCAGGGTCATCCGTTGTTCGAGCGCAGGGGCTCAGCCTGGACCTTGCCGGATTTCTTGAGCAGCACTTCGACGCGGGTTTCGGCGGCGTCGAGCTGCTTGCGGCAGGTGTCGCTCAGCGCGATGCCCCTCTCGAACAATTCGAGCGCTCGTTCCAGGGGAAGGTCGCCGGCTTCCATCTCCTTGACGACCTTTTCGAGTTCCTGGAGATCCGCTTCGAAGCTCGCGAGCGGCTTGTCCGGCGGCTGCGGGTCCGGCATCGCCTCATTTTAGCAGGAGGGGGAGGGCGAGGAGCCTGGCGGCTTTTCGCAAGGCAACAGATGTTCCTCTGCTGCCCCCACAAAGCGAGATGGGGGCAAAGTCGGCAGGCCTTGCCCGCCTCCAGTGCATTCGAGGGGGGCGCGCCTCGGGCGGGCTTTCGATTACGGGATCGGGAGCCCGAGAGGCAGTCCCTCCAAGCGTCAGGTGTTCTTGCTGGTGGAAGGCTTGAGGGAATACCTGGCCGGGAGGAGGGAGAAATACTCGACGAAGCGGCGCTTGGTTTCCACCGAGTTCTGCTTGCCCCCGGCCAGGGATTCGGCCAGCCTTTGGAAGCACTTGCCGAGGGAGGTATGCCGTCCAACCGGCTTACCCTCCGAGACCGCCTTCTGGACCGTGTCATAGTCGTTGGGGAGGGTCATGCATACACTGAGGCCCAGCAGTTTCTCCACCTCGCTCACATCGACCGCCGATCGCCTTACGGCGCGGTTCAGCAGGACAGCCACACGGTCTTCCAGGTCGATGGAACGGAGGTAGCTCAGTTTTTCGCGCGCCAGGTGCAGCGCCGGCAACTCGGGGGTGGTGACCAGGAAAATCAGCTTGGATTCGTGCATCACCTCGACTGAGTACTTCTCCAGGTTACCCGAGAAGTCAGTACAAACGACCCGGTAGTGGCGTCGTGCGAATTCGAGGAGGTGGCGAATCTGCGCCGGCTCGATGCGGAAGCCGACGTTGATCCTTCCGGAGGGGATGACATCGAGCTGGCCGATAGTAGAGACCAGTTGTGGCCACAAGCTGTCGTCCAGACGGGAGGCGCTTTCAGCGGCGTGTGCCAGCGAGTATTGGCTATCCAGCTTCAACAGGAATCCGATGATCCCGCTGTTCAGGTCGAAGTCGGCCAGCAAGACGCGTGTCTCCGGCATGTCGGAGAGAGCCACGCTGAAGTTCAGTGCGATGGTGGACGCTCCGACGCCGGCCTTCGCCGGCAGGAAGGTAAAGACCAGGTCGGTGTCGTCCCACTCCCTCGGCTTCTGCTTCAGCAGGTTGTGGATTCGAAGCAACGCCTCGCGCAGGGCGGGCAGATGAAAGGGCGGATGGAGGAACTCGCGGACGCCGGCGCGCATCACCTCCAACAGCAGCCTCGAATCGCAACTGTCATGAACAGCCACGACCTGGATTCCGGAGAAGTGGCCGTCGACTCCGCGGGCTACGGCGAGCGCTTCTTCCAGCGACTGAAGGCTGACGAATACGACATCCGGCGTCGCTGACCGGAGCAGCCGCGACAGTTCCGCCTGTGACGGATACCGCTCGATCGTCCCCACCACGGTCACGCCTTCTGCCTTCGTCAGTGCGGCGTGGAGCAGATCGCTGAGTTGTTTATCCGGACAAACCGATATGGCGCGCAGAGTGTTGACCTCCCGCACCCTGATGGTTCGGCGGCCCGGGATGAAGGGCGGTTCGGGGGAACACCTCACCGAGCGTTGGGAGGAGGGCCTAGCCCGGGGGGAGAAGCGACCCAGTCAGGGCACAAGACCGACATCCCCGGGAGCGCACGCTGGAAATTTTGGCGCGGAAACGGTGTAATTGGCTAAGTGTCCCGGGTTTCTTTGCCGCTGGCTTTCCTTCTGACCTTCCCCCCGTGGGGCTTTGCTGCCCAGGACACGGGCGCCGCTCTGTATCGCCAGAACTGCGCCGCCTGCCACGACCCGGCCACCGCCGGCCTGACGCCGGATACGCGAGCGCTTCGCGCGATGCCGCCGGCGAAGATTCTGGAGTCCATGGAAGCCGGCGCCATGAAGCCGCATGCCGCCGACCTGACCGACAACGAGCGCCGCGCGATTGTGGAATTTCTCGGTGCGCCGCGGGGGTCCGACCCGCGCGCCATTCGCCTCGATTATTTCCACGCCGGCACGGCAGCCGAGGAACAGTTCGCGCTGGACGGCGTGGCGATCGAAGGCCCCTGGCCCGGCAACCTTGATCAGGCTATCGACGACACCGGCCTCGGCAAGTATCTCTTCCAGGTCTTCGACGAAGAGTCCGGGCGCCTGCTGTACTCCCGCGGCTTTGCCAGCATCTTCGGCGAGTGGGAGCTGACGGCGGAGTCAAAGCAGGTCCGGCGGGCGTTCCACGAGTCCGTTCGCTTTCCGGCTCCGGAGTCGCCGGTGCGGGTGGGGCTGAACAAACGCGGCCCGCACAACGAGTGGCGCGAGCTGTGGTCGGTGCGCGTCGATCCTGCCGATCCAGCCATCGACCGCAGCCCGCCGCCCCGGCTGCGGGTATGGCCGGTCATTGAGAACGGCGAGCCGCCCGACAAGGTGGACCTGCTGCTCATGGGGGACGGTTACACGGCCGCCGAAATGGAGAAGTGGCGCGAGGACGCGCGGCGGATGGCCGGCCTGCTGTTCGCCGAGTCGCCGTTCAAGGAACACCAGGGCGACTTCAACGTCTGGGCCGTGGACACGCCCGCCGAGGAGAGCGGCGTGTCGCGGCCGTCGGACAACGTTCACCGGCGCTCGCCGCTGCGCGCCAGCTACGACGTCTTCGGCTCGGAGCGGTACGTGCTGGTGTTCGACAACAAGCGCCTGCGGGAAGCCGCGTCAGCGGCGCCGTACGAGTTCATCGGGATCATCGTCAACGACCGGAAGTACGGTGGCGGCGGCATCCACAATCTGTACGCGACGGTGGCCGCGGACAACGCCTTCGCCCCGTACATTTTCGTCCACGAGTTCGGCCATCACTTCGCCGGTCTCGCCGATGAATACTACACCTCCGACGTCGCCTACGAAAGCGGGAGCGAGCGGCTGGAGCCCTGGGAGCTGAACGTCACCGCCGATCCGAGGGCCTCCAAGTGGGCGGACCTCATCGCGCCCGGCACGCCGCTGCCGACCCCCTGGGACAAGGAGGCGTTCGAGCTCGAGCAGAAGGAGATTCAGGCGCTTCGCCGCCAGATCCGCGCCGCTCATCGTCCCGAGGCCGATATGGAGGCGCTGTTCCACGAGGAGCGGGACAAGCTGACCCGGAAGCTTGGCGCCGAACCCCACGCCGGCAGAGTAGGCGCGTTCGAGGGGGCGATGTACGAGCCGCGCGGATACTATCGTCCCCAGTCCGACTGCGTCATGTTCACACGCAATGAAGTGGGCTTCTGCGCCGTGTGCCGGCGGGCGATTGAGAAGGTGATCCGCCTGTATGCGGCGGAGCGGTGAAGCAGCAGCGAGGAGCCTGACGGCTCCGCTGGCAGGCGCAATCGCCACCCAACTGGCCTGATTCCGGCAGCGGCGTCGGAAGATACATCGAAGCGGTTACGACAGCCTCCCCTCCGCCTTCAGCCGCTCGAACAACGCGAGCGTCTCCTCCATCCCTTTCACTAGCGGTGTTTTCGGGACTCCCGGCACTCTAGCGCGCAGTGCTGAATCGTCCATGTGAAAGGCGACAGGAACCTGGGGGCCTTCGGCGCGGACGAGTCCGGCGGCGGACGGGCGCAGCGCTTCCAGAGCCGCAACGAAGTCTTCGACGCGGATCACGTCGCCGGCGAGATTGAACACATGGGCGCCCTCGAGCGGCGCGAGCAGGCACTCGACGAACGCGGCCGCCACGTCGTCCACGTACTGCAAGTCCATCGGGCCGGTCAGCCCGATGAGAAACGGCTGGCCGAGGACGGCCGCTTTCATGGCCAGGGTCGGTCCGGCGGTGAGCCCCGCGTCGCGCCCGACGCCGTACACGGTCCAGGGCCGCAGGCCAACGCTGGAGATCCCGGCGGTCGCGAAGAAGACGCGGGCATTCTCTTCGTTGGCGTGCTTGAAGACCCCGTAGTGCGTGGCCGGGCGCGGAGGCTCGGATTCGCCCAGCGGAACCGGACCGTAGATCTCCTCCGGCCCCCAAACCGCCGCCGAGCTGGCATAGACGACCCGCACCGGCCGGCCGGCGTCTCGCGCCGCTTCGAAAACATTCAGCGTGCCGACGACGTTCACCATGGCGCCCGCGACCGGTTCTTTCTGGCAGAACGGCATCAACACGGCGGCCAGGTGAACGATGTGCGTGATGCCTCCGTCTCGCACCAGGCACTTCACGCGCGACGTATCTTCGACCCGGCCGGTCTCGACGCGCACGCGCGACACCGCGCCAGGCCCGGCGATCAGCTCCAGCCTCGGCAGGCGAGGCTCGAGATCGTAAGCGACAACCTCGTTTCCGCGGTCGAGCAGCCGCTTGACCACCCACGCCCCGATGCAGCCCGAGGCGCCCGTCACCAGAATCCGCATGGTTCACTCCGTCCTGCGCGCTGTCCATCCTACAATACACTCACATGCTCACCACCACGCTGAAACACACGGACCTGGCTGTCTCCCGCATCTGTTTCGGAACGATGACATTCGGGGCGCAAACGGACGAAGCGTCGGCGCGCCGCATTCTCGAGAGGTGCTTCGAGGCCGGCGTCAACTTCATCGACACCGCCAACATTTACAACAAGGGCGCTTCCGAGCAGATGCTTGGCCGCCTGCTCCAGGGGCGCCGCGGCGAGGTTGTGCTGGCGAGCAAAGTCCGGGGGAAGATGGGCGACGGCCCGGACGAGACCGGCCTCTCCCGCTGGGCCGTGCTCAAGGCGATCGAGGATAGCCTGCGCCGCCTCCGGACCGACTACCTCGACCTCTACTACCTGCACCAGCCGGACTACGATGTGCCGCTGGAGGAAACGCTCGAGACGATGGATCGGCTCGTCCGCCAGGGCAAAGTGCGGTACCCCGCCTCTTCCAACTATAGCGGCTGGCAGGTGACGCACATGCTCTGGATCGCCGAGAAGAACGGGTACAAGCCAGCGCGGGTCACGCAGCCGATGTATAACCTGCTGGCCAGAGGCATCGAGCAGGAATACTTACCCATGTGCACGCAGTTCGGAGTGTCCACAGTGGTCTACAATCCGCTGGCCGGCGGCCTGCTGACGGGGAAGCACCGGCGCGAGGCGCCGCTGGCAGGAACGCGGTTCGACAACAACCAGCTTTACCTGGACCGCTACTGGCACCCGGCGTACTTCGACGCGGTCGAGAAGTTGGGCGACATCGCCGCCCGGTCGGGCCGCTCGCTGGTCAGCCTTTCGCTCAACTGGCTGCTCCACCACACGGCGGCCGATTGCATCATTCTCGGCGCGTCGCGTCCGGAGCAGCTTCAGGAGAACCTCGGGACGCTGGAGGACGGCCCGCTCGCGGGCGACACGCTGGCCGCTTGCGACGAGGTGTGGGCCGGGCTGCGCGGGGTCACGCCGAAGTACAATCGCTGATCGTGGAGGGACATTCATGCGCAGATTCATCCTCGCTTCTCTCTTGATGTCGGGGGCGGCCGGCGGGCTTGCGCAGAACACCATCCCGCTGTTCGCGCCGGGCAAGATCCGGGCAATTATCTTCTCCGGCCGCAACAATCACGACTGGCGTTCGAGCACGCCCTATCTCCAGAAGCTGCTGCTCGATTCCGGCCGGTTCGACGTGCGCGTGGTCGAAGAGCCCGCCGGGACGACGGCGGAGACGCTGGCCGTCTACGACGTGCTTCTCCTCGACTACAACGGCCCGCGGTGGGGCGCGACGACCGAGCAGGCGGTCGAGGAGTTTGTGCGGTCCGGCAAGGGGATGGTAGTGGTCCACGGCGCTTCGTGGGCGTTCAACGGCCTGCCGGTGCTGGGCGACCGCCACGCGGCCACGGAGATTCTCGAGCCGGCCTGGCCGGCGTACGGCGACATGATCGGCGGCGTCTGGTCGCTGGAGGAGCCGCGAACCGGCCACGGCGAGCTGCACAGCTTCAAGGTCCAGTTCATCGACCCCAACCATCCCGTGGCCCGGGGCATGGAGGAGACGTTCCTCGCCACCGACGAGCTTTACCACCACATGCGCATGCGCCCGGGCGCCAAGGTCATCGCCGCCGCCTACGACGATCCCAAGATGAGAGGCACCGGCAAGGATGAGCCCGTGCTCTGGACCGTGGATTACGGCAAGGGCAGGGTGTTTCACACCACACTCGGGCACGACCTGGCCGCGATGATCGAGCCCGGGTTCATCCTGACGTTTCTTCGCGGCGCCGAGTGGGCCGCGACCGGCAGGGTTACCTTGCCCGCCAAGCTCCATCCGGCGCAGGCGAGGCTCGAGAAGATCAAGACCCGCGCGCTGGTGGTCACCGGCGGGCACGCGTACGACACTTCGTTCTACACGCTGTTCGAGGGCTACGACGACCTGCACTGGGACCACGCCTTGTCGAACCACGAAGCTTACAGGGAGGACATCCGCCCGAACTACGACGTCCTCGTGCTCTACGACTTCGTGCAGGACATCACCGAGGCCGAGAAGAAAAACCTGGCGGCGTTTGTCGAGAGCGGCAAGGGGCTGGTCGTTCTGCATCACGCCATCGCCGACTACCAGCACTGGTCGTGGTGGTACGAGACGGTCGTCGGAGGAAGATACGTGTTGAAGCCGGAAGGGGGCCACCCCGGGTCGAAGTACAAGCACGACGAAGAGATGTTTGTCGAGCCCGTCGCCAAACACCCGGTGACGGCCGGGATCAGCCGCATGCGGATCTGGGACGAAACGTACAAGGACGTGTGGATTTCGCCGAAGGCGCAGGTGCTGCTTCGCACAAATAACCCGACCAGCGACGGTCCGGTGGCCTGGATCAGTCCATATGAGAAGGGGCGTGTGGTCTACATTCAGCTCGGCCACGACCGGATGGCGCACGTGCATCCCGGCTACCGTGTCCTGGTTCGCAACGCCATTCTATGGGCTCGAGGAGGCAAACCATGATGCGCCGGCGCGAAGCAGTCCGTCTTCTCTCGGCCGGCGCGCTGGGTGCATTCGCCGCGCCCGCTCAACCCCGCCGGCCGAATCTCGTCATCATTCTGGCCGACGATCTCGGCTGGGGCGACGTTGGCTTCAACGGGCGGCGGGACTGGCCGACGCCGAATCTCGACCGGCTCGCGCGCCAGGGCACGGTGTTCACCCGCTGGTACAGCGCGGCCACCGTCTGCGCGCCGTCCCGGGCGTCCCTTCTGACGGGCAAATACACGATTCACAGCGGCGTCAAGGCCAACAGCGACGACCTGCCCGCATCCGAGGTCACTTTCGCAGAAGCCCTGAAGCCGCTCGGCTATACCACCGCGCTGATCGGCAAGTGGCACCATGGCAAGCTGCCGGACGGCTCGTTCACCCATCCGCTCGACCAGGGCTTCGATTCGACGTTCGGCTTCCTCGATGCCGTGCACGCCTGGGAGCACTACCCGAAGACGTTGTGGCGAGGGCGCACGGAGCAGCCAGTCTCCGGCTACAGCGCGGACATCTTCTCGGAGGAGGCCGCCCGGTTTATCCGGGAGAACCGCTCCCGGCCCTTCTGTTTGTATCTCGCCTATAACGAACCACATTTCCACATAGAAGCTCCGCCGGACTCAGTTAGTAGATTCAGGAACAGGTTCAGGGAGAGAGACGCCCGCAATCCGCTTTACGCCACCTACGCGGCGATGATCCACCGCCTGGACGCGGGCATCGGCCGTGTCTTGAAAACGCTGGAGGAAACCGGTCTCGGCCACGACACGCTGGCGCTGTTCAGCAGCGACAACGGGGCGACGTTCGAATCGGGCAACAAGGGCGTGTCCAATTTCCACGACAGCAACCGGCCGTTTCGCGGCCAGAAGCGGAGCCTGGAGGAAGGCGGGATCCGCGAACCTGCCGTGGTGCGCTGGCCCGGGAGGATTCCGGCCGGGCGGAGATTCGACGAGCCGGTGCACATGATCGACGTGATGCCCACCATCGTCGCCGCCGCGGGTGGGTCCATCGATCCGGTGTGGAAAGTGGACGGGCTGAACCTGCTTGACGTTTGGACCGGCAAAGCCCGCCTTCCGGAGCGGACGCTTTTCTGGGAATGGACCTCCGAGGGCTACGCCATGTACGCCGCCATGCGCGGCGACTTCAAGCTGCTCCGCATCAACGGCGCGGACTTCCTGTACAACCTCCGCGCGGACCCGGGCGAGCGCCGCACAATTGCCGCCGGGGAGCCCGAGGTGTTCAAGCGGCTCCGGTCGGAGCTGGAGGGGTGGAAGAACACCGCGCGGCGGTAACGGTCACACCTCCTTCACCACCCGCGTGATCGCGTTGACCGCCCGGCGGTAGGGCACCGTCTCCAGGCTGTCGAATCCGATCCACTCGCCGTCCCGTGCGGTCGAGTAGAACCATCTCGCCAGCAGCGCCAGGTGCTCCTGGCGTTCGCGAGGGCCGACCCTCCGCTGCTGGCAGGCCGACACGATCTCCCTGAGCCTCCGATCCAGCGATACGGTCTTTCCGTCCGCCGCTTCGAAGCCGAAGCGCCACGGCGGCTGCCAGCAGCCGCGCAGGACAAACCACAGTTCCGCGCACCCCGGCTCGGTTGATTTCGTCACCGCCACACCGTTGAGCCGCTCGATGTCCCGCGCCAGCTCATCCCGAAGTCTCACTGTTTCCTGGATCTTCTCAAGTCGCTTGTGTTGCCGCGCCGCTTCCTCGAAATCCATTTCTTCGCTCAGCCGGTCGCGCAGGCGCGAGACCGTTTCCAGAAGCGACCGGCCGTCGCTTGCCAGGAAGTCCGTCACCCGAACGACCTCGCTCCGGTACTCCTCGTCGGTCACTGCCTGCTGGCAGGGACGCAGGCACATGCTCATCTCTCCGTACATACACCCCGGATGTTGCGGCGACGGATCCAGGTCCTCGGAACAGCGCCGCATCTGAAACAGGTCGAGCGAGCGGCTCGCGAACATCTCGGCCGAAGCCCGCGTGCGGAACGGTCCGTAGTACAAGGCCTTCGCGCCTCCCAGCCGGGAGGTGACCTGGCTACGGGGAAACCGGTTGGAGAGGATAATCTTGATGTACTGCGGCATGCGCAGCTTCAGGAGCTTGGGGTAGGTATCCGGGAAGTGCCGCTTGGCGGCTTCATAGAAGACGAGGATTGTCTCGAGCCACGATCCCGCCAGCCGGTATTCCACTCGAGAAGCAACCTCCCGCAAGTTCAGGAGCCGGGAGGGCTGGGAGCGCGCGCCGAGCAACCGCTTCAACCGCCGCCGGAGAAGGGTTGTCCGGGAGAGGTACGGCTGCCCTTTGCGGGGCCAGACGGCGAACACCGCCGCCCGGTCCGGTACGGCCTGAATGCGCGCATCCCAATCGGAAAGATCGCCGCCCGCTTCGATCGTTTCCGGCGTCCAGAGCATGTCGGTGTTGGGTGATGGCCCAGCCGGCCGGCGCGACGCCGGCGACACCGACGTCCAAGCAGCCTAGAAAACCCATCATAGACCGGCGCCAGCAGTTCGTGGAGGATTCCGTGACACAGGCAACGCTCGCGACGCGCGAGCGGCGCATGTCGTTGACGGTGCGATAGGTGCGCTTGGGACAGCGAAGCCTGCCGCCGATTCCGGCGCCTCCCGCCAACCTGGGGCTTTCTTCGCCTGTCGGTGGGCGACCCGCCCATGCCCAACAGCGAACCTGTTTTCCCCGGGCCAGGAACAGGCGTGCTCGGCCTTTGCTCGTGCCATCCGCCTGTTCTTCTTGGCATCATGCGGCAGAGTTTCAGAGCCGTTGCCCTTCCCTTCCTGCTACAATCACCGGGTGTTCGCAGTTTCGCCGGAAACGCCAAGGGTCCTTTCTAGCGGATCAGCGCTTGCTGCGCACATCCAGGAGGTAAGGATCCTTGCGCGTCCACCTGATCAATCCCAGTGACGTTTCCTTCGGGGTAGGAGTCATCACGCCACGCTGGCTGTTCGTTCTGGCTGCCGCCACGCCGGACCGCTACGTCGACCCCCTTATCACCGACGAGACCCTCGAACCGTTCGACCCCGACAGCCTTCGTCCGGGTGATGTCGTCGGGATCGGAATTCACACCGCCAACGCACATCGCGGTTTCCAGGTCGGCCGCCTCGCTCGTCAACGAGGAGCCTGGGTGATTTACGGAGGCATCCACGCCACGCTCTACCCCGAGGAGGCGCGCGAGCTCGGCGCGGCACATTCGGTAGTCAAGGGGGACGGCGATGTGATCTGGCGCAGCGTGCTCGAAGACTGTGAAAAGGGGGCGCCGCAGGCCGTCTACGAAGGTGGCCGCGTCGGCTCGGAGCGCTTCCTTCCGGCGCGGTGGGATCTGCTTCCGGCTGGCGGCTACATGTGGGCGTCCGTGCAGACGGTTCGCGGCTGTCCGAAGCACTGTTCGTTTTGCTCCGTTTGGCGCACCGACGGCCAGCGCCCCCGGCAGCGCGCGACCGATTCGGTCGTTGGGGAGATCGTCGACCTCAGGCGCCGCGGCTACCGGTTCATCGCGCTGGCGGATGACAACTTCTATCCCGTCACCCTGACCGACATCGCCCTGGCGGAACGTCAGAACAACCGGGAACAAGTTTCCGAGTTGCAGGCTCTGCGCGCCGAACGTTTCGACTTAATGGAACGGCTCTCCGAGCTGCCGGCGGACATGATTCTCTTCACGCAAATCACCATGGAGGCGGCGGAAGATCCGAGGTTTCTGGACGCAATGCGAAAGGCCCGCATCAAGGGGGCTTTGGTCGGTGTTGAGGCCGTCACCGAAGAGGGGCTGAAGTCCATCTACAAAGATTTCAACTACACCGGCGAGAACCTTGTCGAGCGCCTGCGTACTTTCAAACGTCATGGCGTCCATGTTCTCGGCTCGTTCATCTTTGGGCTCCCGACCGACCGGCGGGATACTTTCGAAGCCACCGCGACGTTGGCGAAGAAGGCGGAACTCACCTTTGCGCAATTCGTCATGATGACCCCTTTCCCCGGCACGGTCGACTTCCAGCAATGGGAGAAGACTCTCGGCACGAACGTGGAGCGTGTCCACGGGATTCCCATTACGCGCTATTGGCTTCTGCCCGGACACCTCCGCCCGAAACTGTACACCCCTCATCCGACCATGGCCACGGAAGAGATTCGCAGCCAAACGCAGAAGGTTTGGGACAATTTCTACAGCGTGTCCGCGATCTGGAAACGCTCCGACTGCGTCAAGTCCCTCAAGTCGCGTCTGGCGTTCCTTCTGATCTCCAAGCTCTACCGCCAGATGTATGCCAACACCGGCATTGCCACGGATAGCGCCCGCCGGAGGAGCGCCAATCGATGGGCGCGCTGGCTGGCCAAACCGTGCCTCAGGCTTTTTCGGGTCAGCCCGATGCCAGGCCTTGTGAGTCCGGTCATTCAGCCATCTCCATTCGTCATCCGCGGGCAGTAGCCGGAGCGCCCCCGACGCGGGCGCCGGCCAGGAGACAGCTCCTCTCAGTGCGGGATGGGGAAGCGAAATGCGCCTCCGCCTTGGCTGCCGGGATCAAAGGGCAGTACGAGGCGGGCTTGGACCAGCGCCGGCTATTTGAGGTTCTTCGCGCCGCCAGGTGCGGTTGCCGTCAGCGACCGCCACGCCTGCCCGATTCGACTCGAGGGAGGCCTTCGGTACGCCTTTCGCTTTAGCTCAGCCGCGCTTTGGGCGGCGGCGCGGCGGTTGGCGTACCCGAGCATATCCTCCTCGGTGAACATCAGAGCCTGCGTTTGCTCAGCTTCCGCGTGTCCGGTGAGAAAATGACTGCACAACAAGGGGAGTTCCTGAAGCGGGATTTGGTACTTGCGCACCAAACTGAGGTCCACGCCGACGGTGAACTCCGTCCGCGTCCGGTCGGCGGCAATTCCCTGGAATGCATACCGCCGGATGTTGTTGTCCTGGCGGAAGCCGGTTAGCACGAATTCCATCTTGGCGCCCCTCCTGCAAACGCTATGGCTGCTCGCCCTCAATGACGGCGGGGAGGTCCGGGTCCGGCTCCAAGGAGCTCCGGTGTTGCCGCTTGCGCATCAGCCGCTTGGCGAATTTCTCTTGCTGCTTTTCTTTCCGCTGCTGCTCTTTTTGCCGCTTCTTGAAGGTCTGTGGTCCGCGTCCAGCCATGATTGCTCCTCAATGGAACGAGCCGCCGGCGCTCGATTCGAGTGCGGGTAAGAAAGCGGCTCGCGTGATCGGTGGTTGAGATAATAGAATCCGGCCGGGCATGGTTCACCAGCGCGAACCGCGTCCGGCGCGGCCACGCCCGCGTCCGGAACCGCCGCGTCCGCCGCCGAAGCCGGATCCGCCTGCGGGCTTCGGGCGCGCTTGGCTGACGTTCATGGCTCGACCGTTGAGTTCGGCGCCATTCAGTTGAGAGATGGCCGTTTCCGCGTCGCGTTCTTCCGTCATTTCCACGAAGGCGAACCCGCGAGGCTGGCCGGTGTCGCGGTCCGTGACGATGCTCACCCGCTCGACGCCGCCATATTGCGAAAAGGCCGCATCCAGCTCTTCCTGTGTTGTCTGGTAGCTGAGATTTCCGACGAATATCTTGGTCATGTAGGTTCCTTTATTTGAGTGACATTGTCCCTGCGAAACTGCGCTCGAACCCTAAGGACCAAGGCGCGGCGGCAAGACACTCTGCGTGAATCGATACTGGCAACGACAACTCCATCATAGCACCTTCGGGGTTGGACGGCTGTTCGGTTGGACGGTTGGACGGTTGATTGGTTGAGCGGTCGGACGGTTGAGCGTTCCATCCATCTCTCCGCCGGATACACTAGTAGCATGCGTGGAAACGACAAGGTGATCGAGCAATTGAACGCCGCCCTCAAGGCGGAGCTGGGGGCCATCCTCCAGTACATCGTGCATTCCGAAATGCAGACGAACTGGGGCTACGGCCGGCTGGGCGGCTACATCAAGAAGCAGGCCATCGACGAGATGCGTCACGCCGAAGGCTTGATCGAGCGGATTCTGTTCCTGGAGGGCACGCCGAGAGTGGACGTCATGCCCGGGCCGCGGATCGGCGGCGAAGTGAGAGCGCAACTGGAGAACGACCTGGCCGGGGAGCGCGAGGCCGTACGCATGTACAACACCGCCGTCAAGGTCTGCGCCGAGGCCGGAGATAACGGCTCGCGGGAGCTCTTCGAGAAAATGGTGAAGGACGAGGAAGGCCACACCAACTGGCTCGAAGGGCAGCTCTTCGTGATCGGCGCGACCGGCCTGGACAACTACCTGGCGACGCAGATCCACGGGGAGCAGAAATAGGCAAGGCAAGAAGCAGCATTGCCGCCGGCACGCCCGGGCGCGGGTCCGCAAGCGGGAGTGCCGAGGGAGGCAGCCTGAGAACCCGCGCAACGTCCCGGCGTCTGCGACCACTGTGCGGCTTCCGATGGCGTGGTTGCCCGGCGCTTTGATAGAATCTGCCGATCCATGAACAAAGCGGGCATGTTGGGCGAGTGCGTTGCGGAGTTTCTCGGGACCTTGGTGCTGATGCTGTTCGGTACCGGCGTGGTGGCCATGACGGTGCTGTTTGGCGCCGGAGTTCCCGGGGAAGTGGTGAAGGGCGGCTACACCAACATCACGCTGGCCTGGGGTCTGGGCGTGACCATGGGGATTTACATCGCCGGCAAGATCACCGGTGCGCACATCAACCCGGCGGTGACGATCGCTCTGGCTGTGTACAGGGATTTTCCCTGGCGCAAGGTGGTCCCCTACTGCCTCGCGCAGACCGCGGGAGCGTTCGCGGCCTCGGTGGTGGTCTTTTGGAATTACCGTCCTGCCTTCGAGAAAGCGGATCCCACGCTGGAGCGGACCGCATCCGTGTTCACGACCTTTCCCGCTTTCCCGAACTATCCTCTGGCCGGGTTGCTGGACCAGGTGGTCGGCACGGCCATCCTGCTGCTGCTGGTACTGGCGATTACCGACGAACGCAATCAGCCGGCTCCCCAGGGACTGATCCCGGTGCTGGTGGGGCTGGTGGTGGTGGCGATCGGGATGTCCTTCGGCGGCATGCATGGTTACGCGATCAATCCGGCGCGGGATTTCGGCCCGCGGCTGTTCACCGTTCTGGCCGGATTTCGCAACAACGGACTGACGGATGGGACCCTGGTGTTCTGGGTGCCGATCGCCGGTCCGATCGCCGGCGGGCTGCTCGGGGCATGGTTGTATGAAACCGGCGTGCGCCGATTCCTGCCGGCGCCGTGACAGCGGCGAAAACAGCTATACTAGGGATTTACACCCGGCCTGAGCTCCGACAATGTTCCTGGGCGCAAGGGAAATGGAACTGCGGAAGCTCCGTTTTGACGTGAGCTTCCCGCCGGGGGAGATCCAGTTTTTTGAGGCAAAGCTCTGGCAAGCCAGCCCGCTCAGCGCCGAGGGATCGGCCGAGCTGGTGCCGAACACCGGCGGCGAAATCCGGGTACGGGGACATCTCGCGGTAGTCATGGAGGCGGAATGCGACCGGTGCCTGGAGACCGCCCGGTTTCCCGTCGAGGCCGATTTCGACCTGTTTTACGAACCGGCATCGGCAGGTCCCTCCGGCGAGGAAGTCGCCATCCGCGAGGGGGAGACCGAGATCGCTTTCTACGAAGGGGAAGGACTGGAGCTGGAAGACGTCCTGAGGGAGCAGGTGCTGCTGGCCTTGCCCATGCAGCGAACCTGCCGGGAGGACTGCCAGGGGATTTGTCCGAGCTGTGGGCAAAACCGGAACACGGTTGCCTGCGACTGCCACACCAAGCCGGTGGACGACCGGTGGGCGGCACTGAGGAACCTCTAGCGGGGGAACACCCGGAAAGATCCCCTACACTACCAAGGAAGGAATCTGTTTCATGCCGAATCCGAAACGAAGACATTCGAAGCGCCGCACCTCTACCCGGCGCGCCCACGACCATCTGCGTGCGCCGGGCCTTTCGGAGTGTCCGAACTGCCACGAGCCGAAGCCGCCGCACCGCGCCTGCCCGCACTGTGGCATGTACAAAGGCCGGGAAGTCATCGAAGTCGCCGAAGAATAGGAACGCGAACCCCCCAGTGGCCTCTCCGACTATGGTGACCATTGCAGTGGATGCCATGGGCGGCGATCACGCGCCCAAGATGGAAGTCGAGGGCGCGATCCGAGCCGCGAAGTCCCTGGATGTCAAGGTAATTCTCATAGGGCGTGAAGAGCTGGTGCGGCACGAACTGCGCCTGCACGAGGATTCCGCCGCCCTGCCCATCGAGGTGGTTCACGCCAGCGAACACATCACGATGGAGGACAACGCGGCCAAGGCCCTGCGGGCCAAGCGGGACAGCTCGATTCGGGTCGCCTGCCGACTCGTCCGCGACGGCACGGCGCAAGGTGTCGTCTCGGCGGGCAACACCGGCGCCGTCATGGTGACGTCGCGGCTGATGCAGGGCATGGTCCCGGGCGTGGATCGGCCGGCGCTGGCCTCCGCCTTCCCGACGCTGAAAGGCTTGCCGGCCGTTATGGTCGATGTGGGCGCCAACGTGGATTCGACTCCACAAATGCTCGCCCAGTTCGCGGTCATGGGCGACATTTACTCCCGCGTGATCTTCCGCACCGCCAGCCCGCGTGTGGGGCTGCTGTCGATCGGCGAGGAAGAGCACAAGGGCAATGACCTGACCCGCAACGCCGCCAAGCTGATCAAGACACTCCCGCTCAACTTCATTGGCAATGTCGAGGGCCGCGACCTGTACACGGGAGCCGCCGACGTGATCGTCTGCGACGGCTTCATCGGCAACGTGGCGCTCAAGGTCAGCGAGGGCATGGTGGAAGTGATCAAGCACATGCTCCACGAATCCCTGGAAGCGACCCTCACCCGGAAGATCGGCTACGTGCTCTCCCAGCGGGCGTACGCCGATTTCAAGAAGCGGGTGGACTACTCGGAGTACGGCGGCGCGCCGCTGCTTGGGGTCAAGGGAGTGTGCATCATCTGCCACGGGCGGTCGAATGCCAACGCGATCAAAAACGCCATTCGCGTGGCGGCGGAGTTCGCCGGCGCCGGGCTGAACCGGCGCATCGAACACGAGTTGGCCGGCTTGAACGGCCGGCAGGCGGGAACCGAAGGCACCGTGAGGGTGTGAAACCAATTGTCAGCCGCCGACTAACGCCGACTAACGCCGATGATAAGGAAACGGAAGTCATCCCAAACGGCTACGGTCGCCTTCTTGCTGTTCGCAGCTTGCACTTGCTTCGGCCAGCGTCTGGATCCGGTGAAGTGGTCCTTAGCGCTTGAGCCTTCTGCGGCGCCGCCCGGCGCCAAGGTGCTGGCTCGCTTCACGGCTAAGATCGATCCTGGCTGGCATCTGTACTCGCTTTCCACGCCGAAGGGCGGACCGATTCCGACCACGATCACGCTGGCGGAAGCCGCCGCGGCCGGACCTTTTCGGATCTACCAATCGGCGCCCCGACGTAAGTTCGATCAAAACTTTAAATTAGAAGTAGAATCATATGATAATGAGGCTGTCTTTTTGCTTGAGATTGAATTGGCGAAAGGCGCCCAGCGAGGCCCTCTCGAACTAACGGCCCAAGCGCGATACCAGGCTTGCGATGACCGGCAGTGCCTCTTGCCCGTGCGGAAGTCGGCCTCCGCGACACTCACGGTCGACCCTTCGTCCGCCGCTCCGGCGCTGACGATTCCCGCGGGCTACACCCTGTTTGATCCCAATCGGCCTGCTGCGGCGTCCCAACCCGCCCCCGTGCGGATGGGCGGCGCCGATGACCGTGGCCTCGCCGCGTTCCTGCTGATCGCTTTCGGATTCGGGCTGGCGGCGATCTTCACCCCGTGCGTCTTCCCGATGATCCCGGTGACGGTTTCCTTCTTCCTGAACAAGGAGGCGGGATCGCGCGGCGAGAGCCTCTTTCAGGCGGCCGTGTTCTGTCTTGGCATTATTGTGCTGTTTTCCACCCTCGGCCTGGTGACCACTGCCGCGCTCGGCCCATTCGGGGCGCAACAACTCTCTTCCAGCCCATGGGTGAACGGTTTCATCGCGCTGGTGTTTCTGGCCTTTGGGCTGAGCCTGCTCGGGGCTTTCGAGATCACGATTCCCTCGAGTGTCCTGACCCGCCTCGACCGTGGATCCCAGCGTGGCGGCATAGCCGGCACTTTACTGATGGGCTTGACGTTCTCCCTGACCGCCTTCGCCTGCGTCGGGCCGTTTGTCGGGACGCTGCTCGCCGGGTCGCTGACCGGCGGCGGGATGCGGCCGCTGTTGGGAATGGTCACGTTCTCGAGCGGCCTGGCCGCGCCTTTTTTCCTGTTGGCGCTGTTCCCTTCTTATCTGAAGCGGCTTCCGAAGAGCGGCGGCTGGATGTCGCGGGTCAAGATTGTGCTCGGCTTCCTCGTCCTGGCGGTGATGCTGAAATACCTGAGCAACATCGACGCGGTGATGCAATGGAACCTGATTACACGGGAGCGATTCCTGGCGGCCTGGGTGGTTCTCTTCGCGCTGCCGGGATTGTACCTTCTCGGGTTCCTGCGGTTGGAGGGGATCAAGCCCGGAGAACCTGTCGGGATGTGGCGCTTGATCCTCGGTTCGCTGTTCCTGATGTTCGCGGTCAGCCTGGTTCCGGGGATGTTCGGCGGCAGCCTGGGTGAGATCGACGCTTACGTGCCGGTGGCTCAGACGTCCGCCTCGGCGTCGGGTTCCGGCTGGCAAGGCGGAGAATTAGCCTGGCGGAAGAATCAATACCGCGAGGCGCTGGAGGCGGCTCGGGCGGAAAACAAGCTCGTCTTCGTCAGCTTCACCGGTTACGCCTGCACGAATTGCCATTGGATGAAGAGCAACATGTTTCCGCGGCCCGAGATCGCCGCCGCGCTGAAGGACTACGTTCTGGTGGAGCTATACACCGATGGCGCGGACGCGGCATCGGAGGCGAACCGGCAACTGCTCGAGAGCAGGTTCTCGACGGTTGCGATTCCCTTTTATGCCATCTTGGAGCCGGACGAGAACGTGATTGCCGCGTTCGCCGGGCTGACGCGGGATGCACGCGAATTCGCGAGCTTTCTGAGGTCGCCGAGCGGCCGCGCCTCCGGCACCGGAGCAAGCTCCTCCATCTGACGACCCGCCTACTCTGATGAATCGCATACTGCCAGTTCTCCTTGCCTTGCCCGCGCTGTGCGGGGAGGCGCCGATCCGCGGCTACCCGCCGGCCCAGTGGCCCGAGCGGCACAAACTGGAGGAGCGCGCGCGCTCGTTCGCGGATCCCGAGCGGGTCCGCCAGTACGTCCAGCGGATGACCGCCGAGCCGCACCACGCCGGCTCACCCGGTTCGCGCGCGGTGGCGGAATATGCCCTCGGCTTGTTACGCCAATGGGGCTACGACGCGCGCATCGAGACGTTCGAGGCGCTGCTCCCGTATCCTCTGCGGCGAGAACTCGAGCTGGTGGCTCCAGTGAAGTACAAACCCGTCCTCCGGGAGCCGCGGATCGCGGAGGATCCGGATTCCGGGGACGCCGGCCAGTTGCCCGTGTACAACGCCTATTCGGCTTCGGGCACAGTGGCGGCGCCCGTCGTCTACGTGAACTACGGCTTGCCGGAGGACTACGAGCAGCTCGCCAGGCTGGGCATTGATGTAAAGGGCAAGATTGTCCTGGCCCGGTACGGCAAGAGCTGGCGCGGCACCAAGCCGAAGGTTGCCTTCGAGCACGGCGCGGCCGGCTGTCTGATCTACTCCGACCCGCGAGACGACGGTTACTACCATGGAGATGTCTATCCGAAAGGCCCCTTCCGGCCGCCGAAGGGCGCGCAGCGCGGAAGCGTCATGGACATGCCGCTGTACGTCGGCGATCCGCTGTCGCCGGGCTGGGCCTCGGAGCGGGGTTCGCGGCGGCTTTCGCCCGGCGAGGCGCGGGTAATGATGAAGATCCCGGTGCTGCCGATATCCTACGAGGACGCCCAGCCGCTGCTCGAACACCTGGAAGGACCGGTGGCGCCGGAGGCCTGGCGCGGAGCGCTACCGCTGACCTACCACATTGGTCCCGGACCGGCCACGGTCCGCCTGACGGTGGAATTGGATTCGGAGACCAGGCCGGTTCACAATGTGATCGCGATGCTTCGCGGGAGCGACTTCCCGGACCAGTGGGTGATCTACGGCAACCATCATGACGCCTGGGTCAACGGCGCACAGGACCCGGCGAGCGGCGCCGCGGCGCTGCTGGAGACGGCGCGAGCCGTGGCGGAGTTGGCCCGGCAAGGCTGGAAGCCGAAGCGGACCCTCGTGTTCGCGCTGTGGGACGCGGAAGAGTTCGGCCTGGTGGGATCGACGGAATGGGTCGAGAAGCACCTCGAGGAGCTTCAGCGCAAGGCGGTCGTCTACTTGAACACGGATTCGAATGAACGGGGTGTCGTGTCGGCATCAGGTTCTCATTCCCTAGAGGAGTTCATCCGCGAGGTGTACCGCGACGTGCGCGACCCCGACACCGGGCAGAGCGTGCTGGACCGGGCAAGAGAAACGAAAAAGCCCGACGGGGCGGCTGGCGGAGTCTTCAAGCTGGGAGCGGCGGGCGCTGGCTCGGACTACGTGGCGTTCCTCCACCACGCGGGGATTGCCAGCCTGTACCTCGGCTTTGATGCCGGCACTCCACAGGGCGTCTATCACTCTATTTTCGATTCCTTCGCGTGGTACAGCCGTTTCGGGGACCCCGGATTCCAGTATGGGAAAGCACTGGCGCAGGTGATGGCGACGTCGGTTCTGCGTCTGGGCGACGCACCGGTCCTTCCGTTCGAGTTCGACGCGCTTGCTCGTACCGTCTCCGGCTACCTCGACGAATTGCGGAAACTGGCGCAGTCGAAGAATGCGCGGCTCGATTGGGCAGAACTGGAGCAGGAGCTGGCGACCCTGAAAGTGGCCGGTCAGGAGTTCGAAACGGCGTTTGCAGCGGCGGTGGAGCGCTCCCCGGACGCGAGCAAGGACAGCCTCGCACGGCTGAACGAAGCGCTGTCCCGCACCGAACGCGCGCTGACGCTCGCCAAGGGGCTTCCGGGCCGCGAGTGGTACAGGCACCAGCTCTACGCACCTGGGCAATACACCGGCTACTCCGCCAAGACGCTGCCCGGCATCCGCGAGCCGCTGGAAGCAGCACAGGCGGAGGACGCCGAACGCGGGGCAAAGGCCGCGGCGGAAGCGCTGCGAGGGCTGAAGAAGCAGATTGCCGAAGCCACGGAGTTGTTGAGGTCCATTTGAAGGTGACTTCCGGCCGTTGCGAGCAGTCCAGGAGGGTTGTCCCACATCGCGGCGATGCCTATCTGAACAACATTGCGGTAGGTCCTGCCATTCGTCCCGCTTCAGTCGGGACGGGATCGCCGGCGGCCACACAGTCTTCGACGTAAAGCTCGGCGGCTTCGCGGATGTTCCGCATCACCTCATCGCGAGTGCCGCCCTGGGAGACACACCCGGGGAGGGCCGGCACGGCAGCCACGTAGCCGCCGTCTGCCTCCTGCTCAAGGATTACCGTATCGCGCATGGAACACAGCCCCTGGTTCGATCATGCCTGCGCAGCGCGGGGCGGGTGCTGAGGTCTGCCGAAGCCCTTGGCAGGCTGCTCAAGCGGCGGCGGTGGCTTGCTTTTGCGCCAGGATCGCGCTGAGATGGGCGAGGCTTCGCGCCGCCTGGTCGGAGGTGCCGCACTCCACCGACAGCACGCCATGGAAGTCGAGCGCCGTGAGAATCGTGATCACCTTGTCCCAGTCGATCACGCCGTCGCCGCACGCGCAGCCGACCGGAGTCCCGGAGACCTTGCCCCGCTCTTCGCCGGACTGCTCGTAGGAGATGTCCTTGGCGTGGATGTGGACCAGCCGTTTGCCGGATGTCTTCAGGCCCTCGTAGGGATCGACGCCGCCGAGGTGGGCGTTGCCCGTGTCGTAGTTGATGCGCAGCAGCGGGTGATCCACCAGCGTCGCGATCCTCATCAGCCCTTCCGTTGTTTTGGAGATGCTCTGGTGCGGCTCGATGCCGATGGCAATCCCGTACCGGTCGGCGACCCGAAGCGCGGACGTCAGGGTGTACTTCATGACGGTGAACGCCTCGGCGTCGTCCGGCAACCACGGCGGCCGGATGCCCTCGTCCGTGTTGATCACCGGGGCCCCGACGGCGGCCGCATAACGGATCGCGCGCTGGAGATAGGGAACGCTGATCTCCGGCCGCATGAGCGGGCAGTGGGCGCTCAATCCAGAGGCCCTCACCCCGTAGCGGTCCAGAATGTCCTTCATCTCGCCGGGGTCATCGTCCATCGAGACCGAGTGGTAATAACCCGCCTCGCTCAGCAGCTCGCGCCCGCAGTGCACCAGCGGCTCGACAAACTTGTATCCGAGTTTGGCCGCCCGCTCCACCCCGGCCTCGAACGGCTTGTCCTCTTTGCGAATGAACTCCAGGTTGACGCCGACTTCAATGCTCATAGGTCTGACTCCTTGTCGGACTCGCGTCCGGTGTCGCCAAGCGACGTTGGCGACTGTCCGTTCGGCAATTCCCTACTGTAATGCAAGATTCAGGGCAACGGGGGAGGCCGGGTCTCTGACCGCCTGAAGAAGTCCCGAGCTGGCGGTGGTGAGGCGGCCTTCACCCTGCGCAAGGTAAGAATCAAGAGGCGTCGTCCCGCGGCAGTAACAGGTCACTAACGGCAGAGTCCTTCGTCACATGGGTGAAAACGACCTCGCGCCGCTTACCGTCAACGGACGCGTAGTGGAGGGGCGAGGGGGCGGCGATGGAGCCCCGTCGTTGCGCAGTGAGTTGGTCGGCGAGATTGGCGCCCTGCGGGCAGAGAATGCAACGGTTGCCCTGTCAGCCGAACACCACGAACATGCCGCCGAGTTTGGGCAGCGCCAGACGGAGTGAGCATCCGCCGCCGGCCCGCGTGGTCGGAGTCGGCGCGATCCTCCCCGTTCGCGGATCGCACAGGGAGGCAGGGCGTGCCATGCCGTGGAACGTGACTTCCAGATTGCGGCCGTCGCCGGCCATGTTGCAGAAGAAGTAAATGTCCTGGCCGTCACGCTTCTTGTGGATGTAGAAGATCTTCGCGTCCGGCTCGGCCAGCGTCAGATCGGGGGTCCAGACCGAGCGCACGGTGGCCGGGACATCCTTGACCGGAACGGTCTTGAATCCGGAGAGCGCCGCGCGCAAGGCCTCGTCCTTGCCTCGCTCCATCGCCTCGCCAGGCGCCTCGCCGCAGGCAACCACTCGCCCGCCCGCGGCCCGGAACCGAGCGATCTTCTCGGCCACGGCGAACCGCATGGTGGTGGCCGGCGGAAGCACCAGCACTTCATAGGACTCCCCGTGCAGCCGCAAACCGCCGTCGCGGATTTCGGCTGCGAGGAACGCCTCGTCATCGAGGTAATCGTAGTCGAGTTGGGCTCGCAGCAGTCTCATCGAAAGGTCGAGAAACGCATCGTCGATGCGTACTGCTTCCGGGTTCTTCTTCTTGTACGCCGCATATGGCATCCCGGCCGGCGCCGGCGTGTAATTCGCCCAGATGCTCACCTCGGGGACCAGCACGGCAACGCCGGCCATGTGCACCCCTCCGGTGAGCAGCGCCTTGCATCGGCCAACATAGGTCCCATAGTATGCGGGGTCCTTGAAGAACGGATCGTCGTAGAATCGCCGTACCTCCTCGGACTGCCCGGCCGATGCGCGAGGCGCATGGTGATGGAGCCCCATGGGCATCACCTCGGTGACGCCGGTGGCAAACTGCCAGTTGGTGATGGCGACGATCTTCTCCAGCGTCATCTCGTAACCTGAGGCGGCGAACGACTCGCTCATGACCTCCGTGCGTCCCCGCGTATGGGCGGCGGAGCTGAGCATTTTGCCCACGTAGGGGCCGCCGGCCCTGGTCATGGTGTCTTCCAGCGACACTCCCTCGGGCCGGGGCCCGATCAGGTCCATTCCGGGGATTTGTTGCCGCGAGGCATTTCGGAAGAAGCTGCCGCTGAACATCAGGTGCAGCAGCAGGCCCTCCTCCAGTAACTGGTGGCCGGAGAAGGCAATCCCGCTGCGCTCGCACCAATCGGCGAGCTGCTGGTAATAGCCTTCGAGGATCAGGTCGCAGACGACCTGCCAATAGTCGCAGCGCACCTTACGCGTATCGGGCCCCGCATCTTTGACGAGACACTCCAGCTTCGGCCGGATGTCGTAGCCCTTTCGGGCCTGGAAGTACTCCGGGAAGCCCTCCACCCAGGGCAGCAGCGGCTTGTGGTCCTGCTCCTTTTCTCCGAAGTCCCAGTAGCCGGCGGTGTGCAGGCAGGGCTCGTCGGTGAACATGGCCTCGATGCCTTTGCCGAAGTAGCGGCCGACGGCTCGCTTGTAGCCCTCGTAGGTGTTGGAGAGGAACTCGCGGCTGGCATTGGCGTCCAGCAGATTGCCGAGCGGCCGGACGAGGCCGGCGCGTCCCTTGGCGATGGCGGACAGCGGGTCTCCCACGCGCAGCACGAATGCCTCCGGCTCGCCTTCGCTGTATTCCAGCGCCGTCACCACGTATTCGGGATGACGCCTGAGGGTCTCCCCGCCCGCCGACGTGCTCGGATATCCGAGTTCGTCGTAGAGCCACACGCGGAAGCCGAGGCGAAGGCACTCCTCGACCGTCGTGCGAATCGTTTCCCAGAAGGCAGGGGATAAGTGCGGGACAGCCAGCACCTCTTCGGCGGGCATGATACAAATGCCGCCCAGGCCGAGCTTCTTGAACTCCGCGAGGTCGGCGGCAATCTTCTCGCGATCCGGTCCCGCGGGGAAATACCAGGTGACCGGCCGCTCGTCACGGGTGGGTGTGGTGAACTTTGGACGCCAGTCGGGCGCCGAGGGTGAAGCGGGGGCAGCCCCCAAGGGAGCCACCGCCGCGGTGGCGAGGAATTGTCTTCGAGTGCGCATCGGGATGGAAGTCTCAGTGTAGCCCGGTGCGGCGAATTGGTCCCGGCCGCTCCGGCCGTTACGGCGTGCACAAGCTGGAGTTGCCCCAGCGGAGCCTGCTCACCGGCACCTGCCAGCAGCAGCATCATGCCATAAGATTTGACATCAAATGATTCAGTTTGACATCATAGTCGCGTGAGAACCACTCTATCGTTAGAGGATGATGCCATCGAGGCCATTCAATCATACGCGCGACAGAACCGGCTCTCCCTGGGCAAGGCAGCCTCAGAACTGGTCCGCCGCGGCGCCCGCTATCAACTCGGCATCAAAATGCTCAACGGGCTTCCCGTGTTTGATGTGCCGGACGACTTCCCGACCATCACGACCGAGCAGGTCCGAGAACTGCTAAACGAGGAATGAGCCGCCATCTGCCGGATGTGAATGTCCTGTTTGCGCTCCTATGGCCTCCCCACGAGAGTCACGCCGCGGCCCGTGCGTGGTTCGCAAAGTCGGGCCACCGGGCGTGGGCCACAAGCCCGCTCACGCAGCTTGGGGTCCTGCGACTCCTGACCAATCCTGCGGTTACCCGCGGCGCGGTGAACGCCGCAATCGCCGTTCAAATCGTGGACCGGGCTACTAGGCACAACGGGCATGAATTCTGGCCCTTGGACCGCAAGATGATGGATGGGCTCCGTGCTTTTGCGGAAAGACTACAAGGGCATAAGCAGTGGACTGGCGCCGCCCTTCTTTGCCAGTCAATCGACCGGGACGGCTTGCTCGTGACCTTCGATGCCGGCCTCAAGGATCTGGCGGCTCGAGAGGCCGGCAGTCGTGTTCTGTTCCTTAGGCGGGCTTGACCCTCACGCAGCCAAGAAGGCTCCCCAGTTCATCCTCCAACACCGCGACATCCGCCTCGTTGTTGTAGAAATGCGCCGAGACCCGCAAGTAGCCGTGGCGGGCGGAGACGATCACCCGGCGGCTCTTGAGTTCGCGCGCCAGCGCCGAGGCGTCCCGGCCCTCGAAACGGGCAGCGACCACCGGCGAGTCATGGTGCGGCGATTCGTCGAACAGCAGCCGACCGCCGAGCCGCCGTAACGCGCCGCGAATCCGCGCGGCAAGCTCCATCACCCGCGCCTCGATCGCTTCCGGCCCGATCTCGAGCATCATTTCGAGGGAGGCGCCCATCGGGTAGATCACCGGAAACGTGAGCATCCCGCCCTCGTACTTCTCGGCTTCGTCCTTGAATTCCGGCGCGCCGTGATGCAGGTTGTCCACGCGGCGCCAGTCGCGGTGGCTGCGCCAGCCGATCACGCTCGGGTGAAGCCGCTCGCGCAGGGCCGGCGCGACGTACATGAAACCGGCGCCGTTCGGACAAAGCAGCCACTTGTACCCGTGAACCGCGAGCATGTCCGGCCGTACTTCCCGCACGTCGAACCGCAGCGCGCCCAGGCTCTGCGTTCCATCCACGTACAAAAGCACCCCGCGCTCGCGAAGGAAGTCCGCGATCTCCCGCAGCGGAGGCCGGAATCCGGTTGTGTAGTTCACCTCGCTGAGCACCACGAGCCGCGCGCGCGTCGAGACGGCGTCGTAGAACCGCGGCCACTCCGCCTCGACGACCTCCACTCCGTGCCGCGCCAGCAGCGCCGGATGATAGAGGTTGTTCGGGAATTCGTCCTTGAGCGTGACAATGCGGTCGCCTGGCCGCCAGTCCAGCCCGCCGAGCAGCAGCCCGAGCGCGGTGGCGGCGTTCGGCACGAACGCCACGTCGCCCGGCTCGCAGTGAATCAGCCGCGCGATCTGCTCGCGCACCCGGTCGGCGTCGTCGAACCAGTCGAGGAAGTCCGAGCAAGCCAGCTCGTCGCGGTGCGCGAGGTGCCGCGCAACCGCTTCCACCGCGCGCCGCGGCAACTGGCCGAAGGTGGCGGTGTTCAGGAACGTCCAGCGGGCCAGCGCCGGAAATTCCGCGCGGATGGCGTTCCAGTCAGCGGACATCGGGCACGGCGGCGCGCACCTTCTCCGCCACCAACGCCGGCGCTGCTTCCGGCGAGACGTCCCAGCTCCGCCGGCTCCGCCGCTCGATCACTTCCACCTTCCCCTGGGCGAGCTTCTTGCCCACGGTGACGCGGTACGGGACGCCGATCAGGTCGGCGTCCTTGAACTTGACGCCCGGGCGCTCGTCGCGGTCGTCGAGCAGTGCGTCCAGGCCCGACGCCAGGCAGGTCCGGTGCAGCTCCTCGGCGGCCGACCTCTGGCGATCGTCCGACATGTTCACCGGCGTGACCACTACGACGAAGGGCGCGATCGGAGGCGGCAGCGCCATCCCGTCTTCGTCGTGGTACAGTTCCACCGCCGCGCTCAGGATTCGCTCGATGCCGATCCCGTACGAGCCCATGATCGGCGTGACTTCCTCCCCCTGCGCGTTCAACACTCGCAGGCCCATCGACTCCGAGTACTTGTATCCGAGCTTGAAGATGTGGCCGACCTCCACCGCCTTGATCAGCTTCAGCGGCCGGCCGCACTGCGCGCACGAATCCCCGGCCGCCGCCTGCCGCAGATCGTGGTACTCCGCCGCAAAATCCTCGCCCGGAGTCACGTGCCGCAGGTGGTAGTCGTCCTTGTTGGCGCCGGCGATCATGTTGCGGCGGCCCTGGAGCGCCAAGTCGGCCACGATGCGCATCCCCGAGACCCCCACTGGGCCGAGCGAGCCCGCGTCGGCCCCGAACCAGGCGCGGATTTCACCCGGGTGCGCCGGCCGGAACTGGCTGCCCACCAGCGCGCCGAACTTCGTTTCGCTCAGCGTGTGGTCGCCGCGCACGAGGGCTAGCACCGGCTCCTCGTCCGCCATCAGCACCAGGCTCTTGATCTGCGAGGTCTCGGCCAGCCCGGTGAACTCCGCCACTTCGGCGATGGTCTTGCGCCCCGGCGTGTGGAACTCCTCGGGCGCGCGGTCGCCGTCGGGATCGGGAACGGAGGGCGCGGACGCTACCGAAACCGCCTTCTCAAGGTTGGCCGAATAGCCGCACGACCGGCACGCGACCACGTAGTCTTCCCCTGCCTCCGCCGCCACCATGAACTCGTGCGACTGGCTGCCGCCCATCGCCCCCGAGTGCGCTTCAACCACGATGTACTCCAGCCCGCAGCGGTCAAAAATCCGGCAGTAGGCCTGGCGGTGCTTCTCGTAGGCCACGTCCAGGCCGGCGGGATCAAGATCGAAGGTGTAGGAGTCTTTCATGATGAACTGCCGCACGCGCAGCAGCCCGGACTTCGGGCGCGGCTCATCGCGGAACTTCGTCTGGATCTGGTACCAGATCTGCGGGAGCTGCTTGTAGCTGCGCAGCTCGCCGCGGGCGATGGAAGTCATGACTTCCTCGTGGGTCATGCCGAGGCACATGGGCCGGTCCCAGCGGTCCTTGAGCCGGAACATGTTGTCGCCCATCACCTCCCAGCGCCCGCTCTCCTGCCACAGTTCGGCCGGGTGCAGCGCCGGCAGCAGCATCTCCTGCGCGCCGATGGCGTCCATCTCCTCGCGGACGATCTGCGTGATCTTCACGAGCGACCGCTGGGCGAGGAACAGGTAGCTGTAAATGCCGGCCGACACGGGCCGGATGTAGCCCGCCCGCAGTAGAAGCTTGTGGCTCGGCGCCTCCGCCTCGGCGGGCGTCTCGCGCAACGTGGGGATGAAAAGACCGCTCCAGCGCATCGTCGGGAACCGAAGAACCGGACAACCGAAGAACCGAAGAACCGGACAACCGAACAACCGGCCAACCGAACACCCGATTGTAGCATGCTAAAATAAGACTCCCTTCCGAAATGAAAATCGCAATTGGCGCGGACCACGCCGGATTTGTATTGAAACAGCGGCTCCGCGCGAAACTCGAGACTGAAGGCCACGAGGTCAAGGATTTCGGCGCCGACGGGCTGGAATCGACCGATTATCCGGACTACGCGGAGCCGGTGGCCCGCGCGGTCGCCGGCGGCGACGCCGATCGCGGCATCCTGATCTGCTCGACTGGCATCGGCATGTCGATCGTTGCCAACAAGGTCCCGGGCATCCGCGCCGCGCTCGGGACGAATCCGGAAGAGGTGAGGCTCATCCGCGGTCACAACGACGCCAACATTCTCACTCTCGGCGCGAACTTCATCGCCGAAGCCGACGCCGCCGAGTTGGTGAACATCTTCCTGGCGACGGAGTTCGAGGGCGGACGGCATGCGCGGCGCCTCGACAAGATCGCCCGCCTGGAGAACAATCATTCGTTCGGAGCAAAGCAAGGATGACGCTGCAAGAAGAGATGTCCAGGCCGCTCGCGGCCGTGGACCCGGAGGTCTACGAGGCAATCCGAGGCGAGATCGAGCGCCAGCATTCGCGGCTCGAATTGATTGCCAGTGAAAACTTCACCTCGGAGGCCGTCCTAGAGGCGACCGCCAGCGTCTTCACCAACAAGTACGCCGAGGGCTACCCCGGCAAGCGCTACTACGGCGGCTGCGAGCACACCGACGCCGTGGAAACCCTCGCCAGGGAACGGGCCAGGAAGCTGTTCGGGGCCGAACATGCCAACGTGCAACCCCACGCCGGCTCGCAGGCGAACCAGGCCGCCTACGCGGCGGTGCTTCAGCCCGGCGATACGATCCTCGGCATGAATCTCTCCCACGGCGGCCACCTCACCCACGGGCATCACCTGAATTTCTCGGGCAAGACGTACAAGGTGGTTCCTTACGGCGTCCGCCGCGACGACGAAACCATCGATTACAAAGAACTCGCCAGGCTCGCCGAAGAGAACCGCCCGAAGATGATCATCGCCGGCGGCAGCGCCTACCCGCGGATCATCGATTTCCGGCGGTTCCGGGAGATCGCCGACTCGGTGGGAGCCATTCTCCTGGTGGACATGGCGCATTTCTCGGGGCTGGTCGCCGCCGGCTTGCATCCGAATCCCTGCGAGTTCGCCGACATCGTCACCTCGACCACCCACAAGACGCTGCGAGGCCCCCGGTCCGGCATCATCCTGTGCCGCGCCCAGTACGCGCAGGCGGTCGACAAAAGCGTGTTTCCGGGCGTCCAGGGTGGGCCGCTGGTTCACGTCATCGCAGCCAAAGCGGTATGCTTCCGCCAGGCGATGGCGCCTGAGTTTGTGGACTATCAGAGACAGGTGCAAGCCAACGCCCGGGCGCTGGCGGACGGCCTGCAAGACGCCGGATTCCGCGTCGTCTCCGGCGGAACCGATACCCACCTGCTGCTGGTGGATGTCTTTGCCCGCGGCATCCGCGGCCGGGAGGCCGAGACCGCGCTCGACCAGGCGCACATCACCGTCAACAAAAACACCATCCCGTTCGATGTGAATCCGCCGCTGAATCCGAGCGGCATCCGGCTGGGCTCGCCGGCGGTAACCACCCGCGGCTTCCACGAGCCGGAGATGCGCGAAGTGGCCGGTATGATCGCCGAGGTCCTCTCCAATCTGGGCTCGGATGACGTTCTCGCCAATGTCCGCCGGCGCGTCGCGACCCTGACGGAAAGATTTCCGCTATACGGTTGGAAGCTGAGCGCGATCGCGACTGGATGAGTTCCCTTGCGCATTGTCATCGACGCCCGCCACGCACGAGACTTCGGCATCGGCAGCTATATCCGTAACCTGGTGCATGCGCTCGCCAGGCTGGACCTCCGGAACCACTACGTGCTGATCGCAGCCCCGGAGGGGCTCTCCGATTTCGCCGGCTTGCCGCCGAACTTCGAGTCCGTCGCCTACGGCCGTTGCGACACGGCCCCGCTCGACCAGCTTACGTTCCCGCTGTTCCTCCGGCAGTTCTCCGCCGACCTCGTGCACATCCCGCTGAACGTGGTGACCCTGGCGATGCCCAAGCCATACGTGGTCACGGTCCACGACCTCAGCAGCCTGATGTTCGAGCAGCCGCAAAGCCGGTCCCGCAGCTTCCGTTTGTACCAGTTCCGGCGCGGACTTCAGCGCGCGAGCAAGGTGATCGTGGTGTCGGGCGCGACCCGGCGAAACTTGGAGGAGCTGTTCGGCCTGCCGGGCGAGCGCATCCGCCAGGTGTACAACGCCCCGGATCCGAGGTTTCTTGAAAGCCCGCCTTCCCCGGAGGTGCGGGCGGCCGGCCCCGAGGGCTACTCGCCCGAGTTGCGCCACACTCTGGAACGCTATCAGATCCATTACCCGTTCCTCCTCTACGCCGGCGCCATCCTCCCGCAGAAAAACATCCCGCGTCTGGTGGAGGCGTTCGCCGTCGTCCGCGGCGAACTGGAGAGCCACCCGGTCTACCGGGACCTGCGGTTGATCATCATCGGCGACGAAATCTCCAAGTATCCTGCCGTTCGCCGGGCGGTGATCCAGACACGGGTGGAAAACGCCGTGCGGTTCCTCGGGTTTGTGCCCTTCGAAACCCTCCTGATGTTCTATGAGGCGGCCGCTGCCTTCGTCTTCCCATCCCTCTACGAAGGATTCGGCCTTCCTCCCCTCGAGGCGATGTCCAGGGGAACGCCGGTCGTCACGTCGAACGTGAGCTCGCTTCCCGAAGTGGTGGGCGACGCCGCGGTCCTCGTGAATCCGGAGAACGTGTTCGACATCGCGCGCGGCATCCGTGAGGTCCTCGTCAACGAAGTCCTCCGCGGCAGTCTGGTCCGCAAGGGATTCGAACAGGTGCGCCGCTTCAGTTGGGAATCGACCGGCCGCGAGGTGCTGGAAGTCTACCAGGAGGTCGGCGCAGGCTGGATCCACTGAGCTGTCACCGGCCTCAGCGCGTTGATCCGGCGTCCAGGTACCTTCCCATCCAGACGACCTTGGCCCGGACAACATCCAACACGTGGGTAGGCCCAAGCGTGAACTTGTCGACCAGCCTCGGCCCTTCGAACGTATCCGCCGCCAACAGCCCCAGTCTCGATCCGGCTCTCCTCAGGCGGCGGATCACGCCTTCGCCTTGACGGCTGATGAGGAAGAAACCATCCGGCTCCGGACTGGCACGCCTAGCGGCAGAGTGGTCCAGCAACACCAGGTCGTCCTGCGTGAACACCGGCGCCAGCAGCGGGTCCCGCGTCAGCCGCGCGACCACCGGCCGATCCAGGGCACGAATGAACGACTTCGGAAAGGGATACTTCTCGATCGAACTGATCCGGACGGGCAGGGGCAACCCCGGGCCAATCCAGCCTTCCAGCACGGGTACTTCGCACCAGGGCCAATCCAGCCGGTTGCGCCAGACCGCCTCGACTTCCTGCCGGGGAAACAGCTCCAGCAAGGAAATTCCGAGCTTCCGGACTATCCGATCCGCAATTTCGGGTGAGAGGAGTCGCACCCCTTTCACCACATTATGCATATGAGGCTGTGAAATTCCGATCAGATGTGCCAGGCGGCGCTCGGAGATCTCTCCGCTCGCGAGGCGGACGCGGACGGCGGCCAGCATTCGGTCGTGCAACTCGCGGAAGTCCATTGCCCCCCCATAGGGTTATTTCTGTCCGAAATAGGGCATACTCCTTAGGAATATAGCACCAATTTCCTAGTAATATCAAGAGTACCAAATCTCCTAGTTCTTCGAGATTTGCCCATTTGTTTTCAATAGGATGCGCCTTTCAGATATTTTCTTTCCAATTCTTTTGTATTTTCATTCAGAAAACTATTGACAATTTCGAGCCGGCCCATATCGTTGGTCTTGTGAACACGAACAGAGCCCCCGATGGACGGTTCCCGAGGGGCGGGAGGGTGCGGACGATGGAATGGAGTCGATCCGAGACGATCGCGTTGGCGATGCAAACCTGCATGCGCTGTCATGGCTTGGGCCTGCGGCCCGGTCGCGGAGACCAGATGAAGCCATGCCATTGTGTTCTGCGGGCGATTTTCCGGGCCTGCTACGCCCGGTTTCGGTATTGCGTCGGAAAAGAGAGATACATGGCCAGGTCTCCCCTGGAGCACAGCCCCGGGCGGCAGGGCAAAATGGCCTGGGGCCGGAAGGACGAGGAGTACATCGCCGACTTCTGCCTGGTGAGCCGCCGGGCCCTGACGGATTTCGAACACCGGATCTTCAGGTTCCATTTTCTGCTCGGCGCCGACTGGAGGCTTTGCACCAGGAAGCTCAAGATCGACCGCGGCAATTTCTTCCACGCCGTGTATCGCATCGAGCAAAAGCTCGGGCTTGTTTTCCGTGAACTCAAGCCGTACAGCCTCTTCCCGTTGCAGAGCTATTTCCTTGGCGCGGAAGGGAACTGGGAGGAGCCGGACCCTTCGCCGGCTCGGACGCGCCAGCCGGTGCGTCACGCCTTGCACGCGCCTCTGCTCCAGACCGCGTAGCGCCGGATCGTCGCGCTTAGGACAGCCCCTCGCGGGCTTTCCAAGAAGGCCAGGGGGCCGACCTTGCCCATTGCCTATCGCCACGGCCAGGTCCTCCTCGCCCGTTTGTTAAGATAGAGCCTCGCCGAGGAGATCCGCGATTACCGTGGGCCGGTTTATTGTCGTCTTGATTGCTTTTCTCTGCATCCAACCAGGGCGGGCCGGATGGGTGCCGCTGTTCAACGGTAAAGATCTGGATGGCTGGGAGTCGGTCGGAGACGGCTTGTGGACCGTGCTGAAGGATGGGACGCTGGTCGGCCAGCGGATGCCGGCGAACCTGGAGAAGCGCGGCCCGTGGCCTCTGGAAGAGTTCCGCCTGTGGCTGCACACGCAGGCCTGGCTTTACACGAAGAAGGACTTCGCCGAGTTCGACCTGCGGCTCGACTACTGGGCGCGGAGCGGCGGCAACAGCGGAGTATCCATTCGGGACACCTCACGGGCCAGGCACGCCGTCACCTATCCGCCGGAATTCACCCGCACACCCGCCCGGATCGGCTACGAAATACAGATCAGCAACCACTACGACGACGACTACCCCACCGGCAGCATCTACCTGTTTGCCAAAGCCAAGCCCGGCGTCCAGGTCGACGACCAGTGGAACACCTTGGAAATCTCGTCCCGCAACGACCGGATTCGGGTCAGCTTGAACGGGCAGCTCGTCTCCGAGCACCCGGGAGACCCGGCGCGGGCCAAATCCGGCCCGATCGGGCTCCAGCTTCACGACCAGTTCAGCCTGATGATGTTCCGGAACATTCAGATACGCGAGACGGCAGGCGGGAAGTAAGCGGTGAAGGCACCGCCGGCTTGCTCGGCTGTTCGGGCCAGATCCAGGGCCTCGCGCGTGGAAATCGGCGTCGGTCATCGTCTTCTGGAGTTGCCGAAGGGGCAGGGGCTGCGTCTTCAGCCTTTACCCACAGGAGATGATCCCCGGACGAACGCCGATGAGCGCCGATAGGGTGGGCGAGTCAGCGGGCCGCTCCTTGGGGTTGCGGCGATTCTGAGAGCGCCTTCCTCGCCAGGCGCAGGAACTCTTCGTAGGCGGCCACGGCGTCCCGGTCGTTCCCCAGCCTAAACAAGTGGGGGATGCTCAGGCCCAGTTGAAACAACTCGCCGGCTTCGGCGCGCGGACGCAGCCGGAGTCGCGCGATCGTCCCGAGCCGCTCGAGGTGTTTCCGGATCCCGTCGGACGTGCGAGGCGCATGCTCGGCGTCGCGCAGGACCTGTGGCCAGCGCGACGGATCGTTCACGACCGCGCGAATCTCCGCGACTTCCGGCGGAACCTTCCTCACCGGAATCCCGCCGCGCTTGAGGCGGAAGCCGAGCAGCCGCGCGACCGGGGCCAGGTCGCGCACTTCGCCGTCGGGATAGAACAGGCCCTGCATGTCGTTGAACATGATCTTGCCGATCATCAGCTCCCACAGGAAGAAGCCCATCCGGTTGCGTTCGATCACATCGAGGCCGAGTTCGTAGGAGTGGCCCGCGACCGGGTTGCCGAATTCGGTCACGAGCACCGGCTTGCCCGATTCCTTTCCGTATCCGAGAGCCGTGCTCAAGTCGTTCTGAAGCCAGCTCTCTTCGGCTTGGTAGGAATGGACCGACAGCACGTCCACCAGGTCCATCGTCGACGGGATGAACTCGACCACCGCGTGGCCCACCGTGATGGGATGGGTGGGATCGATGGTCTTGACGCGCCCGCAGAAATGCCGCACAAACCGCAGGATGTGCTCGCGCTCGGTGCGGGTCACGTGGTTGAAATCCGCCTCCGGCTCGTTCATGACGTCCCAGGCGAGGATGCGTGGGTCCCCCTTGTAGCGTCCGGCCACGTCGCGGACGTACTTCTCCAGCTTCGGCCAGTTGTCCTTTCCCAGCCGGCTGTAGCCGGGATTGTTGACCCACATCTTCTGGCCGGCCTTCTCGATCGACGGCTCGTCGCCGAAGCAGGAGTCGAACAGGACGATCATCGTTCGAAGCCCGCTCTTATCGGCGATGTCGATGAACCGGTCGAGGCGGTCGAGGAAATGTTTCGGATCGTGCTCCCAGACGACGTACTGGAGGAACATGCGGACGGCGTTCAGGCCGACGCGCCGGGCGTAGCCGAGTTCGCGGCCGATCACCTCCGGCTGGAAGTCCTTCCAGATTCCGACGCTCGTGCTGGCGTAGGAGGGAACGTAGTTGCAGCCGCGAATGCCGGCGTAGTCCGGCTGGAGCGAGTCACGGCATCGCGCCGAGGGTGTGACGGTCAACAGCAGGAACAGCGGTGTGAGGGCCCTCATGTGCGTTCCCGGAGCCGTTACGCGTAGCTGGCCGCAGCGCCGATGACGAATGCGTCCAGGGCCTTGACGATGAATTGTTCCTGCTTATCGTTGAGCACTCTTGCCCCCAAGAAAGCCGATTTGTAGTCATTATCCGCCTCCGCGCGAGCCAGCGTCAAGACTTCGCGTTCAAGACCGGACTATTTGTTCGCCCGGAGCTGTTTCGCTTGATCTGGCGGCCACACTTCGACCGGATTCTCGCCCACATGCGGGACGCCGGCAACCCCATCGTGTTCCAAGACCGGACCGATCGGGCTTCAGCTTCACGACCAGGCCAGTTTGATGATGTTCCGGAACAGATAGCCCTATCTCCGGCTTCGGAAGAAACCCTGGAGCAGCTCCTGGCACTCGGCGGCCAGCACGCCCTCGACAATCTCCACCTGGTGGTTGAGCAGCTCCGAGTCGGCGATCCGGAACTTGCTGCGCACCCCGCCGAAGCGCAGGTCGCGTGCGCCGAACACCAGCCGCCGGACGCGCGCGTTCACCAGCGCGCCAGCGCACATCGCGCACGGCTCCAGCGTCACGTACAGGGTGCAGTCCTCCAGGCGGTAGTTGCCCGCCGCCGCGGCGCCCTCCCGGAGGGCCAGGATCTCGGCGTGCGCCGTCGGGTCGCCCGACGAGATCGGTGAGTTGCGCCCCCTCCCGAGGATTTCCCCGGCTCGCGCCAGCACGGCTCCCACCGGGATCTCGCCGGCTTGCGCGGCCATCCGCGCCAGCTCCAGGGCCTCGCGCATGAAATCGGCGTCGGTCATCGGTCGCTCGAATGCACAACTTTCTCGAACGGCTGGTCTAGAATGAAACGATAGGGAACATTCCCTCTCTTGTCTTCGTACAAACTGGGAACCCATGGTGCGCTATCTCCCGCTCATTGTCAAGAACTGCTGGCGGAACCGCCGCCGGACGACGCTGACGGTCCTGAGCATCGGAGCGTCCCTGTGCCTGTTGGGCGTGCTGTTTGCCATCTACAAGGCGTTCTATTTCGCCGAGATATCCCCCCACCAGGCTCGCCGGCTCATCACCCGGAACAAGATCTCCCTCGCCGTGCCCATGCCGATGTTCTACCTGGACCGCATCCGCCAGGTCCCCGGCGTCGAGGAAGTGATGGCGTCCCAGTGGTTCCAGGGCGTCTATAAAGACAGCCGGGACCCGAAGAACTTCTTCGCCCGCTTCGCCGTCGAGCCCGAAAAGATCTTCACCATCCGCGGCGAGATCCAGGTTCCCGAGGATCAGAAGAAGGCCTTCCTCGCCGACCGCACCGCCTGCGCCATCGGCCTGCCGATCGCCGAACAACACAACCTGGAGCTGGGGGACCGGATCACGATCCAGGGCGACATCTTCCCGGTGAACCTGGAACTTACGGTGCGCGCCATCTTCGACGCCCCGGAGAACGCCGAGGTCCTCTACTTCCACTGGAAACACCTGGAGGAAGGACTGCCATCCGGCCGCCAGGGATTGGCCGGCACGTTCCAGATTCTGGCGCGGAACCCCGACGCCGTCAACCAGATCGCCGAGGCAGTGGACGCCACCTTCCGCAATGCCACCGTGCAAACCCGAACGGAAACCGAGCAGGCCTTCGGGCTGAGTTTCCTCGCTTTTCTCGGCAACGTGAAGGCGTTTCTGCTGAGCATCTGCGCGGCGGTGACCTTCACCATTCTGCTGGTTTCCGCCAACACCATCTCCATGTCGGTCCGCGAGCGGATCCGCGAAGTCGGCATCATGAAGACGCTGGGCTTCACTCCGGGCGGCATTTTGGGGATTATCCTCGGCGAGGCGGTGCTGATCTCGCTCGCCGGAGGTGCGCTCGGCCTGCTCCTGGCTGCCGGGCTGTGCAACGTCGTTCGCAACGGGCCGGTGGCTTTCCCCCAGGTCCGGAACCTCATGATCCAGCCATCGGTGGCGCTGGCCTGCCTGGGTGTTGCCGTGCTGGTCGGTGTCGTCAGCTCGATGATCCCGGCGTTAGGCGCCGCGCGGACGCCCATTATTGATGCAACCCGGCATACAGGATAAGGAGGGGAGATGGCGCTTCCGTTCGCGTACAACCTTCGAAATCTGACCGTCCGCAAGACCACCACCGTCATGACGGCGCTGGGCATCGCCCTTACCGTAGCCGTCCTGCTGGCCGTGCTGGCCCTGGTGGGCGGCCTGGAGCAGGCGTTCGAGTCGACCGGAAACCCGCTCCACGTTCTCGTTCTGCGGAAGGGTTCGGATTCGGAACTCGTCAGCAACTTCACGCGGGAAATGTATCAGGACGTCAAGTTCAAGCCGGGGATCGCCAAGGCGAGCAATGGCGAGCCGAAGGCGTCGCTGGAAATGGTTACGGTGGTGAACCTGGCGCGCGCCGACAGCCCCGAAGGCATGAACGTCACCCTGCGCGGCCTGACCCCGGTCGGCATCGAGATGCGCGAGGGATTGCGCCTGCTCAGCGGCCGTTGGTTCGAAACCGGCAAGCGGGAAGTCGTGGTCGGCGCTTCCATCGCCAAGCGCTTTCCGGACGCGCAGATCGGCAGAAAGATCCACCTCGGGAAGAGCGACTGGGACATTGTCGGCGTCATGGAAGCGGGCCGCGGCGTCGCCAACAGCGAGATCTTCGCCGACCTGAACCAGTTGAGCGCGGACTACAACCGCATGGAGGTGCTCAGCTCGTGCCTGATTGAGGCCGTCGATCCGGTCGCCGTGCAGGCCCTGGTCAACGACTTGAAGAACGACCGCCGCCTGAACGTCAATGCCTTGACTGAAGTGGAGTACTACGAGGCGCAGAAAGCCTCCGGCGCCCCGATCCAGTACATCGGCACGTTCGTGGCGGTGATCATGGCGATCGGCAGCAGCTTCGCCGCCATGAACACCATGTATGCCGCGGTGGCTCGCCGCGCCCGCGAGATCGGCACCCTGCGCGTGCTTGGTTTCTCGCGGGTCAGCATCCTGTTCAGCTTCGTGGTGGAGTCGCTGCTGCTTTCCGCGCTCGGCGGAATTATCGGCTGCCTGCTGATCCTGCCGCTCAACGGCGTCACCACCGGCATCGGAAACTTCGTCACCTTCAGCGAGATTGCCTTCAATTTCCACCTGGGCTTGAAAGACATGTCCACCGGCGTGCTGTTCGCCCTGGTGATGGGCATGATCGGCGGACTGTTCCCGGCCCTCATGGCCTCCCGCAAAGAAATCCTCGCGGCGCTGCGCGAAATCTAAGAAGCTATGGAAACGGAACTCAAGAGCCTGCGGATCGACCGAGCCAAGAAAGCTCCGGGCGAGCCTTCCCGATGGGCGACTCGCTGGATTATCGCCGGCGTCCTGCTGTTCGTGCTGCTGGGCGCGGCGCGATTCGGCTACAACCTGCTGACGGCGGCCACCGAAGTCGAGATCGTGCGTGTCCAGTCGCTATCCCCCGGGGGTGGTGAGGGCCGGAACATCATCCTGAACGCCACCGGCTACATCGTGGCCGCGCACAAGATCGAGGTCGCCTCGAAAGTGATGGGGAAGGTGGCGTGGATCGGCGTCGACAAAGGCGACAAGGTGCAACAAGGGCAGGTGATCGTGAGGCTGGAGGATGACGAATACCGGGCCCAGCTCCAGCAGGCCCGGGGACAGCTCGCCAACCTCGAAGCGCGGCTCCAGGAGTTGCTCAACGGCTCGCGGCCCGAGGAGATCGCCGTGGCCAAGGCGAACGTCGAGCAGGCCAAGGCCGACCAGGAGAACGCGCGCATCAATCTGGAGCGCACCCGGAAGCTGGTAGCGGAAGCGGTGCTTTCCAAGCAAGCCCTGGACGATGCGCAGGCTCGATTAGACTCGATGGCCGCGCGGGTGGCGTCGCTCGAGAGAACCTACGACCTGGTGCGCATCGGACCGCGAAAGGAACAGATCGACGCCATGCGCGGCCAGGTCGAGCAGGCGCGCGGCGCCGTCGCGTTCTACGAAACGCAGGCGGCCAATACCGTCATCCGCGCTCCGGTCACCGGCACCATCCTCGAGCGCGTAGTGGAGAAGGGCGAATTCCTCACCACGAGTTTCGTGGGGGACCGCGGCGCGAAAGGTTACGTGGTTTCTCTGGCGGACCTCAACGATCTCGAAGTCGAGCTCGACATCAGCCAGAACGATTTCGCCAAGCTGAAGTTCCGCCAGAAGGGTATCGTCACCACCGACGCCTTTCCGGACCGCAAGTACGAAGGCCTCATCGACGAAATTTCACCTGAAGCGAACCGCCAGAAGGCCACCGTGCAGATCAAGGTGAAGATCCAGCAGCCGGACGACTACTTGCGGCCGGAGATGAACGCCAGCGTCGCGTTCTACTCCGAAGAGAAGGAAGCGGCGGCGGGGACACCGGCGAGGCCTGTCATTTACGTCCCGGCCTCGGCGGTGCGCAACGACGCGGTGTTCGTCGCGCTCGGTGGGAAGGCGGTGCGGCGGGCCGTCAAGACCGGCCCTGCGACGACGCAAGGCGTCCGCATCGACGAGGGGCTGATCGGCGGCGAGGACCTGGTGGTGAATCCGCCGGCAGAACTGAAAGAAGGGGACCGAATCCGGGCCAGGAAGGGGATGGGGGCATGAGTGAAGCAATCATCGAGACGCGGAACCTCAACAAGGAGTTCCGCCGGGATGGATTCAGCGTGACGGCGCTCCACAGTGTCGACCTGACGGTGCACAAGGGAGAGTTCATTGCCTTGATGGGACCGTCCGGATCGGGCAAGTCGACGCTGCTGCACCTGATCGCGGCGATGGACCGTCCCACCGGAGGCGACATCCTGGTGCTCGGGCGCAACCTGCGCGAGCTGGATGACCGCGAGATCGCGCACTGGCGGAACGTGCACATTGGTTTCGTGTTCCAGTCGTTCAACCTGATCCCGGTGCTGACCGCGCTGGAGAACGTGGAACTGCCGCTGAAGCTGACCCGGCTGAAGAAGAAGGAGCGGCAGCGCCACGCCGAAACCGCCCTCAAGCTGGTGGGGCTCGGCGACCGGATGGACCACATGCCGAAGCAGCTTTCCGGCGGGCAGGAGCAGCGGGTGGCCATCGCCCGCGCCATCGTCACCGACCCGGACCTCATCCTCACCGACGAGCCCACCGGCAACCTGGACGCCGCCTCCGCCCAGGACGTGCTCACCCTGCTGTCGCGGCTCAACAAGGAGTTCGGCAAGACGGTGGTGATGGTCACACACGACCCCCACGCCGCCCACTTCGCCTCCAAGATCCGCTACCTGGAGAAAGCCGAGCTTCTCCCCGAGGGCCAAGTCCCAGCCGACTGGGCCGCCCACGCCTGAAAAGGGCCAGGCGCATTCTTCGCGGGCGAAGTCCCGCCGTGCCCGGCTCATGGGCCACGCCACCCCTGGCCGGGAATAACCAACCCACCGCCATCCTTCTAACAGGTGAATCCATTCTGGAGGAACACGGATGACCAAATCTCAATCGGTAATTACCCGGCTGCTGGCGGTGGGCGCCCTGTTTCTGGCGGGCTACGTCACTAGCGCGAGCGCCGACCACGACATGCATCACAGCTCGATGTTTCAGGGGCCGAAGGCCAACACGGGAACCGTGACGCATTCCCACAACGGCGGCCACCCCGTCCTGACCTTGTCCGATGATTTTCAGGTTCCGGACACGCCGGCGCCGCACTGGCAGGTAGTCGATTCGCACGGCAACCGGTACCTGCTCAACCGGCTGAAGATCAAGGGCGAGAAGTACAACCAGTCGATCACTCTGCCCGGCTACATCAAGGATGTCGCCAAAGTGGAGATCTGGTGCGCGTGGGCGGAAACGCTGCTCGGCGAGGCGTCGTTCGACAAGCCGTTGAAGTAGAGTCAACCGCGATCAGCCGCCGGCGCATGTCCGGCGGCTGATCGCATGGGAGGAAGACCATGTCTGCAAATCGAATTGCGACTTGCGTGGCGTTGGGCGTGGCGCTGTGCCTCGGAGCCGCCGCGCAAGTTGCGCAGAAGAAATCGCTGACGCTCGAAGGCGCCAGGCGGGTGCTCGCGGCCGCCGAGGCGGAAGCGCGGAGGCTGAACGCGCCCGGCGCGGTGATCGCCGTCGCCGACGACGGCGGCAACCTCATGGCGCTGCACCGCCTGGACGGAACATTCGCCGCGGGCGCCAACATTTCCATCGGCAAAGCCCGCACGGCGGCCCTGTTTAAGCGGCCGACGAAGGTCTTCGAAGACATCATCGCCAAGGGGCGAACGTCGATGGTGGCGCTGCCCGAAATCACTCCCTTCACCCCGCTTCAAGGCGGCGTGCCGATCCTCGTGGACGGGCAGGTGGTCGGCGCCATCGGCGTCAGCGGCGCGGCCAGCGCGCAGCAGGACGAGGAACTCGCCATCGCCGGCGCCGGCGCGCTGAACACCGCCGCTACGGATGGCGCGATGTCCTCGGTGAGCTACATCGAGAGCGCCCAGGTCGCGGCCGCGTTTGCCAAAGGGTCCCCGCTGCTCGAGGTCGACGGATACAAGATTCATGCCAGCCGCCGTGAAGGACCCGGCATGGCCGAGATTCACGAGAAAGATACCGACATCGTCTACGTGCTGGAAGGCTCGGCGTCGTTCGTCACCGGCGGCACGGTGCCCGATCCGAAGACCATCGCTCCCGAGGAGATCCGCGGCAGCGCGATTCAGGGCGGCGACACCCGGCGCATCGTCAAGGGCGATGTCATCGTGGTGCCGAACGGCACGCCGCACTGGTTCCGCGAAGTCTCCGGGCCGTTGACTTACTATGTCGTCAAGATTCGGGCCGCAGAGGGCATGTAGTCATGAAACGCCGGATCGCGGCGCAGACCGCTGCTGTCTTGATGGTTTGGGTAGCCGGGGCGCGAGGCCCCGCCATCGCGGCTCATCTGCTTTCGCCCGCTGCCCGGCCGGACGCGACCGTCGATCTCGGCACGCGCGAGGGCGTCGCTCTCGTCAAGGGACAGTGGCGGTACAGCGACGCGAACATCGTCGAAATCGACTTCCGCGCGCCCGGCCCCGACCGCAAGCCTACCGGGAAGCCGATCAAGACCTTCGACCTGCTGCCCAAGGCCGGTCCGGCGGACTTCGACGATTCCGACTGGGAGGCGATCGATCCCACCACCCTCGACACGCGGCGCTCAACCGGGAAACTCGCATTCAACTGGTATCGGATGCGGTTCACGATTCCGGAGAAGATCGGCGCCTTCGATCCAACCGGATCGACGGTGGTGCTCGAAGTCGTTGTGGACGACTACGCCGAAATCTGGGTCGACGGCGCTCTGCCAAAAGTGATCGGGCAAAGCGGCGGGAACCTCGTGAAAGGGTGGAACGCGCCAAACCGGCTGATCGTCGGGCGGGATGTGCGGCCTGGAAAACAGATTCAGCTCGCCATTCTCGGGGCCAACGGGCCGCTGTCGGATCTGCCGGAGAACTACATCTGGATCCGGTCGGCGACGCTCGACTTCTACAAGCCGAAGGCCGAGGTCGAAACAAACGGCACGCTGGGGCAGGTCGCGCGCCTGGACCCGGCGCTGGACGCAATCCTGCCCGCGAACGCGAAAATCGAGAAGCTGGCGGGCGGCTTCCAGTTCACCGAAGGACCGGTGTGGCATCCCGACGGGTACCTGCTGTTCAGCGATCCGAACGCCAACGTCATCTACCGCTGGACGCCCGACGGCGATCTGTCGGTGTTCCGTGTCAAGAGCGGGTACTCGGGCTTCGACATCGCCGAGTACGGCCAGCCGGGCTCGAACGGCCTCGCGCTCGACCGCGAGGGACGGCTCACCGTCTGCGAGCACGGGCGGCGGCGCGTGATCCGCATCGAGAAAAACGGCGTGATCACGGTGCTCGCGGACCGTTACGAGGGCAAGCGGCTCAACAGTCCGAACGACCTCGTGTACAAGTCCGACGGGAGTCTGTACTTCTCCGATCCGCCGTTCGGGCTTCCAAAGCTCCACGACGACCCGCGGCGCGAGCAGCCGCATTTCGGCGTCTATCGGTGGGCCGACGGGAGGTTGCAGCTCGTAAGCAAGGACCTGACCGGACCAAACGGTCTGGCGTTTTCACCCGACGAAAAGCATCTGTATGTTACTAACTGGAACGAGAAGAAGAAAGTCGTGATGCGGTACGAAGTGAACGCCGGCGGGAGCCTGTCGAACGGCGCGGTGTTCTTCGACATGAAGGACGCGCCGGAGTCGGAGGCGCTGGACGGGATCAAGGTGGACCGGCAGGGCAACCTGTTCGTGTCGGGACCAGGCGGCGTGTGGATCCTCTCACCCCAGGGGAAGCATCTCGGAACAATCAAGAACGCCGAACTGCCGGCCAACTTCGCTTGGGGCGACGCCGACGGCAAGACGCTGTACGTGACGGCGCGGACGGGGCTGTATCGAATGCGGGTCAACATCGCGGGGGCGGGGGCGCGGCCGGAGTCGCGGTAAATGGCGGGTACAGGCGCTTCGCCTGCCGGAGGGACTCCTTGCCGCTATAATGACAGCAGCCCCCGCGAATGACTTCTGGAGCCGAGCTGCTGGAATCGCCGGCGGCGCGTGTGCGCGCCGCGAACGCCGGGCTTCTCACGCTCACGCTGCTCTCACTCGGCCACTTCTTCATCGATCTCTACTCGAGCGCGCTCGGGGCGCTGCAACCGCTGCTGAAGCAGCAGTTTCAATTGAGCCTGACCCAGGCCGGGATTCTCGGCGGGCTGCTGGTGTTCTCCTCGTCGGTCATGCAGCCGGCCTACGGGTACCTCTCCGATCGGTTCCACACGCGGCTGTTCACTACGCTGGCGCCGGCGGTGGCCGGGGTGTTCATCTCGTCGCTGGGGCTGGCGCCCGGGTTTGGCTGGCTGCTGCTGATGGTGCTGCTCGGCGGTGCCGGCATCGCCTCGTTCCACCCGCAAGGCTCCGCGCGGGCGGCGCTGACGGCGGAGGCGCGCCGCGGGCGTTCGATGGCGGTGTTCATCAGCGCGGGCACCCTCGGCATGGCCCTCGGCCCGACGTACTTCACCGCCGTCACCGCGCGCCTCGGGTTGACGCACGCCTGGTGGGCGGCCGTGCCCGGCCTGCTTGTGAGCGTGTTATTGATGGCGCTGCTGCCCGTCGGGACCGCCGCCGCACCGGGGCGCGGACATGCCGACTGGCGCGCGCTCCGGGCGGTCTGGAAGCCGCTCACGGTCCTCTATTTCCTGGTCTTCATCCGTTCGATCTTGCAGATCACTTACACGCAGTTCCTGCCGCTATATCTGCACCTGGAGAAAGGCCTCGACGTTTCCACGGCCAACTACACCCTGACGATGTACCTGGCGAGCGGCGCCCTTGGAGGATTTGTCGGGGGCCACCTGGCGGACCGCTTCGGCGGCCGCACGGTGATCCTGGTGTCGATGATCGGCTCGGCGCCTTTTCTCGCCCTGTTCTTCCTGAGCAGCGGCGCGCTGTCGCTGGCCGGCCTGGCGGCCGGCGGCTTCGTTCTTCTGTTCACGATTCCGGTGAACGTCGTCATGGGGCAGGAACTGCTTCCATCCCAGGCCGGCACTGTGTCGGCGCTGATGATGGGTTTTTCCTGGGGAATGGCCGGGCTGCTGTTCATTCCCCTGACCGGATGGCTCTCGGACCTGTTCTCCTTACACAGCGTACTGCTCGGCCTGACGGGCTTCCCCCTGATCGGCTTCCTTTTGGCCATGAGACTACCAAAATGATCCGGCGAAAAGCGGTTTGTCTGCTCAGCGGCGGGTTGGATTCCACCACCTGCCTGGCGTTTGCGGTGCGCGTGGGCTTCGAATGCTACACGCTGTCGTTCGACTACGGCCAGCGTCACCGGCGGGAACTCGAAGCCGCCGCGCGGATCGCGGCGGCGCTCGGCGCGGTGCGGCACCTGGTGATGCGCATCGACTCTGCCGTGTTCCAGGGATCCGCGCTGACCGGGAGCGTCGCCGTCCCAAGAGGGCGGACACCGAGGAAAATGGCGCGGGAGATCCCCGTGACTTACGTACCGGCGCGCAACACGGTGTTTCTCTCGCTTGCCCTGGCCTGGGCGGAGGTCCTGGAAGCCTCCGACATCATCATCGGCGTTAACGCCATTGATTACTCCGGCTATCCGGACTGCCGGCGAAGGTACATCAAGGCGTTCGAACGTATGGCGAATCTGGCCACGAAGGCGGGCGTCGAAGGGCGCGTGAAATACCGCATCCATACGCCGCTGATCAAGCTTAGTAAGAAACAGATCGTGGAGCTGGCTTCCGAGCTCGGTGTGGATTTCAGCCTCACTCATAGTTGTTACGATCCCGATGAGGCGGGGAGGCCGTGCGGCGCCTGCGACTCCTGCCTCCTCCGGCGTAGGGGGTTCCGGGAGGCGGGCATCGAGGATCCGCTTCCCTACCGCTCGTGAGAATCTCCGAGATCTTCTACTCAATCCAGGGCGAGGGAATACTCGCCGGCACCCCGAGCGTGTTCGTTCGCACCAGCGGCTGCAACCTGCGATGCGCATGGTGCGACACGCCGTACACGTCGTGGGAGCCGGAAGGTGAAGACCTCGCCGTCGGCCGGATCGTCTCCGCCGTTCGCGAGTATCCGGCGAGACATGTGGTGGTGACCGGCGGCGAGCCGATGATCGCCCCGGACATTGTTCCGCTTACCGAGGCGCTCCAAGGGCTCGGCCTCCACATCACCGTCGAGACGGCGGGCACGGTGTACGCCCCGGTCGCCTGCCGCCTGATGAGCATCAGCCCGAAGACGTCGAACTCCACGCCTCGCGATCGCGACGGCGGACGCTGGGCCGCGCAGCACGACCGGCTTCGAATCCAGCCGGAGGTGCTGCAACGCCTGATGTCGGACTACGAGCATCAACTGAAGTTTGTGGTCGAGCGTCCGGAGGACATGCCCGAGATTCTGGCGCTGGTCAGGCAGCTTGCGGCGGACCGCGGCCGCGTGGTGCTGATGCCGGAAGGCACGGACGCGGCGGTGCTCCGCGAGCGCGGAGCGTGGCTGGCCCGGATCTGCATGCGGGAAGGATTCCGGTACAGCGGGCGGCTGCACATCGAGCTGTGGGGGAACCGGCGGGGCGTATAACTGACACCATAACCATTCAACCGAATAACCAGAAAACCGGGTCTTGTTTTTTTCGATCTCAATCGCGCATACTTTAGCCATGCAGTGTACCGGCTTGCCTGCGTGCGCCGCGACACTGGCCGTAATGATCTTCGCGGTGGGTTCTTCACCGGCTCAGGAACCGGTCCCCGGCGCGAATCAGAACCCCGAATATGTGAAGTTGAGGCAGGCGCAGCCCGCCGAAACGTTCCTGGTGGAGAATATCATCCTCCAACGTGACATTGGGACGATCGCGCTCCGGCAAGGGACCATCAGCTTCACGCCGCCGGTGCTCGGGCGTGTGACGGTCGGCGTCTTCGTCGGATCCGGAGAATTCAGCCTTGTCCCCGGCGCAGCCGTGGAGAAGCGTATCTCAAGTCGCTCATCGAAAGCGAGGCCGTCGGGGAAAAGTTCGATCGCGCCGTTTTCTGCTTTACGGATGAAACATACGCCGAAGTGCGCCGGGATGCGAGGTCAGCGGC
>CAZACK010000033.1:0-49763 GCA_964483455.1 uncultured Solibacteraceae bacterium | reverse complement strand
TGATGGAAACGGGCCGCCCTCAATGAGCGGTACCGCGCCATAATCTACCAATGCCGGTGACGCGACGTCGTTTCCTTGGGTCTGCTCTCGGCACATTCCCATCAAGCCTCGTCGCTTCCGATCCCCCTACACTCCGCAGGAGCAACAAGCCCAACATCCTCTGGATCACCTGCGAAGATATGTGCCCCGACCTCGGCTGCTACGGCGACCCGTGGGCCCGCACCCCAAACCTCGACCGGCTCGGTCACCAAGGTACTTGCTTCACCAACGCCTTCTCGGTGTACGGAGTCTGCGCGCCGAGCCGCTCGTCGATCATTACCGGTTACTATCCGGCATCGATTGGCACTCACCACATGCGCTCGCAGGGCGTTCCGCCCAGCCACGTGAAGTGCTTCACCGAATTCCTGCGTGCGGAAGGCTACTACTGCACCAATAACGTCAAGACCGACTACAACTTTGACAGTCCACTCACCGCTTGGGATGAGTGCAGTACCAAGGCCCACTGGCGCAACCGCCCAAAGGGGCAGCGGTTCTTCTCCGTCTTCAACATCACCACGACCCACGAGAGTCAGATCTGGCCGGAAAACTACGCGAAGCTCGCCGGCGCCCTCAAGCCGGAAGAGCGGCACGATCAGGCGCAGGCAAAACTCCCGCCCTACTATCCCGACACGCCGGCCACTCGCGCCGACTGGGCCCGCTACTACGACCTGATCACCCTGATGGACAGGCAGGCGGGCGAGATCTTACGGCAACTGGAGGATGACGGGCTGGCCGGTGAGACCGCGGTCTTCTTTTTCAGCGATCACGGGCGCGGCCTCCCGCGCGCCAAGCGCTGGGTGTACGACGCGAGCCTCCACGTCCCCCTCATCGTGCGCTGGCCAGGTTTTGCACCGCCGGGCCCCTCCGACCGGCTGGTCAGCTTGGTCGACCTTGCGGAAACCATGATGTACGTGGCCGACACGGGGAGGCGGACAGGCGCGCCGGACACACAGTGCTTCGTGCATCCGTTTTCCAGGTACCGCCGCTACATCTACGCCGCACGCGACCGCATGGACGAAGCCTACGACATGGTCCGCGCCGTCCGCGACAAGCGCTACAAATACATCCGCAATTTCCAGGCCGGCAAGCCCTACGCCCAGTACATCGACTACATGGAGAAGGGCGTGACCATGAAGGAGATGCGCCGGCTGAACAAGGACGGCAAGCTCGCCGGCGCCGCGCGCCTGTTCTTCTTGCCCGAGAAACCGCCCGAAGAACTTTACGACACGCTCGCCGATCCCCACGAGGTCAACAATCTCGCCGGCTCGTTCGAGCACCAGGCGGTGCTGAAGCGGATGCGCGAGGAACTCGATGAGTTCATGAAGCGCACCAATGACCTCGGGCTGGTTCCGGAAGAAGAGCTGAAGGAACGGATGCGGCCGGGCGGCGTCTGGTCGGTGACAACGGCGCCGGAGATCGAACCCAACGGCGGCACCTTCTCCAGCCCGGTCCAGGTGAGGATCGGCTGCCTGACGGAGGGGTCGTCCGTGGCCTGGACGACCGACTCCGGCGAGAACCCCCGCTGGAATCTGTTCTCCCGTCCGATCACCCTGGAGCGAAACGCCACGTTGCGAGCAAGAGCCTGCCGCCTGGGCTACAAGGACAGCGAGGAAGTCAGCGCCGATTTCCGAATCGGATGATCATGCGACTGCTACTTGTCCCGATCATCCTATTACTGGCGGGTTGCTCGTCGCCGCAGAAGCCGGCTGCGCTGCCAGTGGCGAAGCCCCCCGAGCCCGTTCGCATCCTGATGTTCTACGCCGCCGGTCAGGCCTACAGCGGCGAGCCGGTGACGCTCTGCTACGGCGTGGAGAACGCACGGTCGGTTCGCGTCGAACCGCCCGTCGAGCAGCTCAAGCCGGCTTACAGCCGCTGCTTTCAAGTTTCGCCGCGCGTCGATACGGCGTACACGCTCATCGCGGAAGGGTCGGACGGGTCGACCGCGACTCAATCCATTATGGTGAAGGTGCTTACGGCCATCCCCTCCGCGCCGCCGGCTGTCCGGCCCTCGCTGATTCGGACGTTCGCCGCCAGCGCCGAGGTGGTCTCGTCCGGTGCGCCAATCATCCTGTGCTACAGCGCCCCGGATGCGACGTCGGTGACCATTGATCCTCCGGTCCGCGAGCTGGAGCCCACGGACCGCCTCTGCTTTTCAACACGCGTGGCCACGACCACAACCTACAAGCTGACCGCAACCGGCGCCGGCGGGAAGAAGGAAGCCGAAACACTTACCGTCAAGGTGAGGTGACCAGGGACGCGCCGACAAATCCCCGCAGCTCGGCCTCGAATGCCGGCACGCACACCACGCACCCGCCGCCGTGGATGCTCGCGCCGCCGTCGAGATTGAAGAAGCGCGCCCCGGCTTCCTCGGCGATGATCTTGATCGGCGCCAGGTCCCACGGCTTTGCCGCCGGCTCGATCCACGCCTCGGCCCGCCCGCCGGCCACCATCATCGCGTCCTGGCAGCCGCCCAGGCTCCGCACTGCCCAGAACCGTGACAAGTAGTCAAGCAAGCGAGGGGCGAACGGAAATCCACCGATCGAGCCGAGATCGTTGACGCAGAGCACGGCCAGGCTGTGCTCCCGGATATCGGACACCCGGATGCGCTCGCCGTTCCGCCACGCGCCCCCGCCGAGGGAAGCGTGGTAAATCTCGTTCTGGCTCGGGAGATTGACAAAGCCGGTCACCACCTCGCCGTCCGCCTCCAGCGCCACCAGCACACCCCACGTGTCCATGCCGCGAAGGAAGTCCTTCGTGCCGTCGATCGGGTCCAGAATCCACCGCCGCCCGGAGCGGGCTTTTTTCGTCGCGCCTTCTTCGCCGAGCAGGCCGTCGTCGGGGAAGGCTTCCAGTAGGGTGCGAGACAGAAAGCGCTCGCACTCACGGTCGGCCGCGGTGACCGGGGAGTCGTCGGGTTTGATTTCGGCGCAAACGCCGGAGGCGCGATAGCGCAGCGCGATCTCCCCGGCGCGCAGCACCGCCGCGCGGCCCACTTCCACTTCTCTCTCCCATGCCATGCGGCCATTCTAACTTGGCCGGGCAAATCCTCCGTGGGACGGCCCCATGGGCCGCCAGCCACCAAAAGAAGACCGCTGAAGGCGCAACTTCATTCTTGCGTCTTGCCTCTTGTGATTCTTGCCTTTTGCCTTTTTTGATTTCCGTCTTGCAGCAACGCGCAGTCGCCCGGGCGAGGCGTGGGCCTCCGCGGGGTCCAAGAAGCCCAACTACTGCGTGAATCGGATAACCTCCGTCGCTACAGTGAGATGCGGCCCGGCAGAGTAGCGCACCCGCCGTTGGTGTATGCAGCCGCCGGTTCCTCAGTCGGTCAGGTATGATGGGAAGTCCTTTCGGAGCCATCCTTCATGAACCCACTTGATCGAAGATCTTTCCTGATCGGCGCGGCGGCGCTGGCGCCGCGCGCGTTCGCCGCCAATGACACCATCGGCACCGCCATGATCGGCACCGGCGGCCGCGGCCAGTACGTGCTGGAGTCCGTTCTCGGGCAACCCGGCGTCAAGGTGCTCGCGCTATGCGACATCAAGCCGGACCGCCTCGACAAGGCCGCCACCGTCGCCGGCCGCGACAAGCCCAACACCTACACCGACTACCGCAAGCTGCTCGAGCGGAAGGACGTGGACGCAGTCTTCATCTGCACGCCGTGCGACCTGCACGTGGAAATGTCCATCGCGGCCCTCAAAGCGAACAAGCACGTCTACTGCGAGAAGCCCATCGGCATTACGGCCGAGTCCATCCGCGAGTTGGTCCGCGTGGCCCGCGCGTCGAAGACGGTCTTCCAGGTCGGCCAGCAGATGCGGTCCGAGCCCCGCCTGCGCAAGACCATCGAGAAGATCCACGAAGGCGGCTTCGGCAAGATCGTCATGGTGCGGGCGCAGCGCCACTCCGGCGACGACCTTGACCACGACGGCTCCTCGGCCGACTGGTTCTTCAACGCCGCGCGCTCCGGCGACGTGCTCGTCGAAATGTCCGTCCACAACCTCGACGTCTGCAACTGGGTGATCGCCGGTTACCCCGAGCGGGCGGCCGGCTTCGGCGGCACGCTGGTGTATGTCAACGACCCGCCGGGCCGCACCAACATGGACGGCTACACGCTCAGCTACGAATACCCGAACGGCGCCAAGCTGTCGTACATCCAGACGTTCTTCCACCCCAACGGCATGCCGGGCGGCGGCCAGTTTTTCCATGTGTACACCACCGAGGGCGGCGTGGATCTGTTGACCGCGACATACTATCCGCGGGCGAAGGGCGCAAAGCCCGTGGTGCTGGTTCCGCCGGAGCCGCCGGAGCGAAGGGAGATGGCGCACGTGGCCGCCTTCTATGAAGCGATTCGAACCGGCAAGCAGCCGTTCGCGGACATCGCCGTCGGCGCCAGCGGCGCGCTGACCGCCATCATGGGCCGCGAGGCGATCTACAAGAAGAAGGTGACCACTTGGCGCGAAATGGGAGTCGAACTGTGAGGAGGAACGCAATGCGCATCACGTTGGCTGTCCTGGCGATCACGCTCCTGGCGCCGGTTGCGGTTCACGCCCAGCGCACCAGCGACTACCGCGATCCCGACTGGACGTACGAAGAAGGCTGGGTTTCGCTGTTCAACGGCAAGGACCTGACAGGCTGGGTGCCGGTCCTGTCGACGGGTGAGGACACGCACCGGCGTTACCGCGAAGGCGAGCACGGCGAGCAGTCCACGTTTTTCGTCAAGGACGGCAGGCTCCTGACCACCGGCACGCCCAACGGCTACGTCCGGACCGCCGACGTCTACGACAACTTCGTCTTCCACGTCGAGATCCGCTACACGCAGCAAGGCAACACCGGCGTGTTGATCCACGTCCAGCAGGACCGCGTCTGGCCGAAGGGGATCGAGTGCCAGGGCTACCAATCGCACATGGGCCGCATCTTCCCCATCGTCGGCGCGACGATGGAAGGCGGCGAAATGATCCACGCCGCCGCCAGGCCGACCGGCGAGTGGAACACCTACGACGTCTACTCGGAGGATGGCCGGGTGGCGACGGTGCTCAACGGCGTGATCGTCGGGCTTGGTTCCAACGCCGATCCGAAGGTCGGCCACATCGCCTTGCAGTCCGAGGGCGTGCCAGTGGAGTTCCGCAATATCAAGGTCAAGCGCTACACTCCGGCCTGGCCCCTGCGGCCGAAGTAGGAAGGCCTCCGGGCCAGGCCCATTTTCGTCGCTATCCTCGCGACGAAGGCAGGAGCAAGCAGGACAGTCGCCGGCTGGCCGCTATAATTGTCTCTTCCATGCCCATCGACTGGTTCCCGCTGTGGCTGAGCCTGCGCGTGGCCGGGCTGGCCACCGTGATCGCTCTCGCCGCCGGGTTGTGGCTCGCCTATCTGCTGGCGAACCGGCAGTTTCGCGGCAAGGAAGTGCTGGACGCGGCCGTCACGCTGCCGCTGGTGCTGCCGCCGACGGTGCTCGGCTATTATCTGCTGGTGCTGCTCGGGCGCAGCAGCGCCCTCGGCAGAGTCTACGAAGGGATCTTCGGCGCGCCGCTGGTCTTTTCCTGGCAGGCGGCGGTGGTGGCGGCGCTGATTCACTCCACCCCGCTGCTGGTGAAGTCGGCGCGCGCGGCGCTGGAGAGCGTCGATCGAAGCTACGAGCGGGCGGCCCGCAACCTCGGGGCCTCGGAGTGGCGCGTCTTCTGGCGGGTGTCCCTGCCGCTGGCGCGCCGCTCGATCCTCGCCGCCGCCGTGCTCGCCTTCGCCCGCTCGTTGGGAGACTTCGGCATCACCATCATGGTCGCCGGCAACATCCCCGGCCGCACCCAGACCATGTCGGTGGCCATCTACGACGCAGTCGAGGCCGGCAACGGCGCGCTGGCCCGAACCCTGGTGTTGATCATTTCCGTTGTGGCCCTGGCGATTCTGTTCCTCGCCAACCGGCTCGGCCCAAGACAGGCCTCGACATGATCCAGGCGCGCATCCGGAAACACTATCCGCCCGGACCCGAATCCGCCGGTTTCTCGCTCGACGTGGACCTCCAGGCCGCCGCCTGCGTTACCGTGCTGTTCGGCCCCAGCGGCTCCGGCAAGACGATGAGCCTCGAGGCGGTCGCCGGCTTCATCCGTCCCGACGAGGGCCGCATCCTGCTCGACGACGAGATCCTGTTCGACTCCGGCGCCGGCGTCAACCTCCCGCCGCAAACGCGCCGCTGCGGATACGTGTTCCAGAACTACGCGCTGTTCCCCCACATGACACTGCGCGAGAACCTCGCATTTGCCGCATCGTCTTCGCGCAAGCGCTGGCCTCGCCTGGAGCGTCGCCGGCGGGTCAACGAAATGCTCGAGCGTTTTCACCTGAACGAGGTTTCCGGCCGCCGGCCGCATGAGGTTTCCGGAGGCCAGAAGCAGCGCTGCTCGATCGCCCGCGCGCTCGTCATCGAGCCCAAGCTCCTGCTGCTGGACGAACCCGCCCGCGGGCTGGACGCGCCGCTGCGCGCCGAGCTGTACGAAGTCCTGCGGCAGGTCCGCGCGGACTTCCAGATCCCCATCCTCCTGGTCACCCACGATCTCGAGGAGTGCTTCCAGCTCGGCGACGAGATGATTGTGCTTCACCAGGGCCGCATCGTGCAGCGCGGAATCCCGCGCCAGGTCTACGACCAGCCGGCCAGCGTCGAAGTGGCCCGGCTGCTCGGCACCTACAACCTGCTGCCGGTCGAGATCACCGGTCTCGATCCAGTCAACAATTCCAGCAAGGTCCGCTACGGCGAGTTTCAGTTCACTGGTCCGTATTTCCCCGGCCGGTTTCGAGGAGACCGTGTCACCTTGTGCGTGCGGCCCGAGGAATTGCGGATCTCGCCCAACGACGGCAGACCCGCGGCCAACCAGATCCCGGCCGAACTGGTGCGCCACACCGAGCGCCCGCAGAGCGTCCTGCTGGAGTTCCGCGCGGGCCTCTGCGCGGAGGTGCCGCGGGCGCACTTCGAGCGGCACAGGCACGTCAAGGAGTGGGTCGTCGAGTTCCCCCCGTCCGCCCTGCGCGCGCTGTGAGACGATAACAGCAAGGCCTGGGCTTCCCATGAAGACCCTTGACGAATACGTGGAACTGGCCGCGGCCGCGCACGGCCACATCTGCGCCGGCCAGATCCTCGGCCTGCGCATGGCCTTGTACGGGCTGAAGCTCCTCGGCATCGACGATCCCGCCGGCAAGGACCGCAAGCGGCTGGTGACCTTCGTGGAAATCGACCGCTGCGCCACCGACGCCATCACGGTGGTGACCGGCTGCCGGCTGGGGAAGCGCGCGCTGAAGTTCCGCGACTTCGGCAAGGTGGCCGCCACGTTCTGCGACCTTCAGGACAACCGGGCGGTGCGGGTGGCCGCGCTCGACTCCGCCAAGCAGCGGGCCAGGGAGCTGTACCCCAACATCGAGAGCAAGAACGAGCAGCAAATGCGCGCCTACCGGGAACTGGACGAAACCGAGCTGTTCTCCGCCAGGTGGGTGCGCGTCGCGCTCGGCCCGGAGGACCTGCCCGGATACAAAGCGCCGCGCGTCGTCTGCTCGGCGTGCGGTGAGGGCATCAACTTCAAACGGGAAGTGATGCGTCACGGCAAAGCGTTCTGCAAGGCGTGTGCCGGCGAGCGGTACTACGAGCCGCTGTAGCGATGCGTCGCTACTACATCACCGACCGCAAGGCTGTTGGCGGAACGGCCCCGCTTCTCGAGTGTATTCGCCGGGTCCTCGCGGAAGGCATCGAGATGATCCAGATCCGCGAGAAGGACCTCGGCGCGCGCGATCTCGTGACACTCGTCCGGGCCGCCTTGGCCCTGCCCAATCCCGCGGGCGCGAAGATCCTGGTGAACTCCCGCGCGGATGTTGCCCTTGCCGGCGGAGCGCACGGAGTGCACCTCCCGTCGGGTTCTATCGCGCCCTCCACGCTGCGGACCATCACCCCGCCGGAGTTCCTAGTCGGCGTCTCGTGCCACCACGCTGAAGAGGTCGTCGTGGCCGAACGGGAAGGCGCCGATTTCGTCGTCTTCGGCCCGGTGTTCTTCACCCCGTCCAAGGCAGACTACGGACCGCCCTGCGGATTGGGCGAACTGCGGGAAGCGGCGCAGCGAGTCAGAATTCCCGTCTATGCCCTGGGCGGCGTCAATCCCGCCAACGCGGCGCTGTGCCTGGAAGCCGGAGCGGCGGGCGTTGCGGGGATCTCCATGTTCCAGGGAGGATGATCCCAGCAGGATCGCCACTGCGAGGCGGCTACTTCGAAACAAACACCGTGGCCCGCATGAGGAAATCCCGGTGCGCGCCCATCTCGATCATTTCACGGAATTCCGTCTCCAATGCGGATCGCTCCAGCTCCGAGCGCTTCTTCTCGTCCTCGCGGAAGGCGGCGTCCACCTTGTCCTCCGAGGCGAGACTCGGCTCCACCACGGCCAGCCAGTGGGTGCCGGGCGCGCTGCTGTGAACGGCCTCGGTCAAGAGCTGGTAGCTGTGGATCACCCCGTTGGCGACCAATTTGTCAAGGACCGGCTTCTCGTACTTGTCGAAACCCTTGCGGAACGCCTCTGCCTTGCCGGGCTTGACCTTCCAGGAACTGACAGCCGTGTACGGGCGCGACCCGGCCGCCACCGGCTTTCCGTTTCCAGATTCGATGCGCAGCAAGAGGTCGTAATGTTTGTCCATGTCGGACAGGTCGGCGATCTCCTGCATCACCGCGGCGTTGGCTGCCTGCGTCTGTTCGATGGCGCTCTGCACCTTGTCGTAGCCCGCGTAGTCATCCACCGTGTACCACGCCGACGCGTTCGGCATGCCCGCCTGGTGCAGCACGTCAAGATCGATGCCGTAACCCTGCACCGCGCCGTCGGCCATGAGCTTCTCGAACATGGGCACGTAGATCTTCTTCATGCTCGCCGCCCAGGCCGCCGTCTTCCCGAGCTGGACTTTGAAGATCGCCACATGGAGCAGCGGCTTGGGCCCCTCTTGCGCCAAGGCCGCGCACGCCAGCAGCGTGCCGCTTAACACAAATGTACTCAATCGTTTCACGAAAACACCTCCTCTGAGCGGTGTGATCTGAATAGCGTTCTGCCGATTGTAAACGCCGTATGAAGCGAAGTCAAGGAAAACCAGAAGCCCCATACGACGCGTCAAAGGAGTCAAGAAGTTCGGCGTCCGATTCGTCAACGGCCGATGAAAACCGGGAAGCGGAGCTGGAGCGCACGATCGCTTACAAATCAACCGCGAACGGCTTCCCCCTGCTGTAACACTTTGGCTTTCCAATCCACATCCAGCTCGCGATTCGCACCGATGGACTTCCTGCTGCGGCGCAACTGTGCGAACCACCGGCGGAAGGGTCTAGTGGGCTGCTGCCTTCACACCCTACTCCAACACAATCGTCAGCTCCGGGTCCGGGTACACCTCGAAGCTGCTCCACTGGCCGGCGGATGACACTTCCAACGCCCGGTTGTCCGGCACCACCGTCGCCTTGCGGAACGGCGTCGTCCCGGTGTTGATGTGCACTCGGGTGTACAACGGCCGGTAGCGCTGCATCGGCCCTTCGGAAGTCGACAGGGTGTCCATCACGTGCAGAATTCGGCGCCGGCCCTGTTGTCTCAATCGGGCGATGTAACGGCCGGAGGTCTCGTCCACCTTCCACAGCGGCTCGCCGATGACCTCGCGCCAGAGGTACGCGAGAACCTCGGGCGACTTGCTGAGCGAGCCTTCCGGCACGGCCGCCAGGTAGGCCGCTCCCTTCTCGACGGGGTTGCGCGTGAGCGCGGGCATCGCGCCCTCCGAGCCGGTGACGGCCCACAGCGCCGGTTTCGCCCTGCCCGGTTGCAGATGGAGGATCGGCGGCGTTACTTGGACTGTCTTGTCCGCCAGCTCCAGTTCCAGCCCGCCGCGGGAAGCCGGCTCGAGCCAGCCGAGGCTCCGCGCGCCGAACATGGCATCGGTCCGGCCCGGTTCGCCGCTGACGCCAAGCGAGGCGCCACGGCCGAACGCCAGCACACGCCCGCCGCCGCGCGCGAACGCGCGGACCCGCTCGGCGTCCGCCGCCGTGAAGCTCACGCGGTCGGGGACGATCACCGCTCGCATCCCCGGCGGCATCTCGTCCCACTTCTGCGCGTGCGGGTTGTTGAGGAGCCGGCAGGGCGAGTAGCCGCTCTTGCGCAAATGCTCCTCAATGGGAGCGAGGTCGGCGCTGTAATTGCCCTTGCCGCCGGGCCACCAGGCGTCGGCCGGATTCGCCGTGCCGAGCGCGATCCCGACGTCGCAGAAACTCTCGGCCCCTTCCAGGTACGGCCGCCGCTTCCGCAGCCAGTCGCCGGCCAGGTCCATGAGCTGCAACGTCGCCTCGTGCGCGGTGCCGTCGTGCGCAAGGGCCAGCGCCAGGTACACGTTCAGCCCGGAGGAGTACAGCGCCGCCAGCTCGAGCTGCATCTGGTTGGAGCTCTTCGAGCTCTTGAGCGGCCCGCTGTTCAGGGGGGTGAACCAGTCGTCGGACACCAGCGTCCCGCCTTCCGCCGGCTTGCTGAACCCGCCGAGAATCGGGGCGATGCGCTGCTGCCCGCCGGCGGTGTGCAACTCGTGGCTGAAATAGTCGATCGGTTCCGCCATCCCGGCGGAGTGCCGCCCGCCCGACGCCAGCGCCTCGTACAGCCCGTTAGTGGTGACCGCCGCCGACGGCTTGATCTTGCGCACGAAAGCCGCCACCTCCTTGTTCCAGTTCACCGTCGAGTCGATGGCGAACTCGCGGCGCTCCGCGCTGGTGGCATCCTCCATCGACTTCCCGTACCTCCTGCGGAACGCTTCCTGCGACCACTTGTCGTAGGAGATGCTCGGGTAGTTCGGAACGTCGAGCCAGACGCCGTCGACGCCGTAATCGACCAGCAGCTCCCGGATCTGCTCGAGCGCTTTCTCGCGGAATGGCGAGTACATGCTGAGAAGATTGAGCGGCCAGAACGGCGAGAAGGAGATCGGGCGGCCGCGCTGATCGACACAGGCCCATTTCTCAAACTCGGGATTACCGTCGTAGAACGTGTTGAAGTACGGGACCAGCTTGATTCCCTGCCGCCTGCATTCGGGCGCCAGCTCGGCCAGGAAATCGCGCCAGGTCACGAACGAGGTCGTCTTCGTCTTGCGGAACACCAAGCCGTCGATCCACTTGTCGTACCAGATGATCTTGACCACACCGGCCTGCTTCGCCCGGGCGACCAGCCGTGGGGCATCAAAGCTCTTTCCGATCCCCTTGGCCCACTCCTCGAGGGTGAAGTTCTTGTGCTGGGGATCTTTGATGAACCCGATCATGAGGGTGAGCTGGGGCGGGCGGTAGAACTCCGCCGGACCGAGGTCTTTGGGGAGGCGCTCTGCCGGCGTTTCGAGCGGCGCCAGCCCAAGGAGGAGGATTGCGGGCAAGAGGCTCTTCATAACCGTCTGTTGCTCCTTGCTGGATTTCACAAGCTGCCGTCGATTATAGTAATCCGACATGGTGATCAGCTCGATCGAGGTCCGCGTGTGCCGGAACACCCGCGAAGTGGGCTCGGACTATGGGATGCGCGCCGGCGGCGCATCCACGTTCGACTTCATTGTGGTTTCGATGCGGACCGACGAGGGCATCGAGGGGTGTTCTTTCGGGTTCGCCGGCCGCGGCGCGGAAGTGGCCGGCCAGGTGGCCCACACCGCGCTCAAGCCGTTCTTCCTGGGCAAGGATCCGCTGGCGCGGGAGAGGCACTGGAAGGAATTCCGCACCTACGACCGCTGGTGGCACCACGTCCCCATCTACGCCTATAGCCCGTTCGACATTTGCCTCTGGGATATTGCCGCGAAACAGGCGGGCCTGCCGCTGTATCGCCTGCTCGGCGAGTACCGTGACAAAGTCCCCATCTACGCCAGCTCCTTCGTGTTGAAAACGCCCGAGGACTACGCCACCCAGGCGCTCGAGGTCAAGCATCGGAACTGGCACGCTTACAAACTGCACCCGCCGGGCGACTACGACTTCGACCTGCGGGCCTACCGGGCGTGCCGCGATGTCGTCGGACCCGGCTTCAAACTGATGGCCGATCCGGTGGCCGCCTACAACCACGAGCAGGCGCTCCGCATGGGCCGCGAGTTGGAGAAGCTGCATTACTACTGGCTGGAGGAGCCGCTGTTCGACGTCGATTTCCACGGGCTGCGGAAACTGACGGCCAAGCTGGATATCCCGATCATCGGCACGGAAGTGCTCGCCGGTTCCCACTACTCGACCGCCGAGTGCATCGCCTCCGGCGTGGTGGACATGGTGCGGACCGATGTTTCCTGGAAGGGCGGCGTCACGCCGGTGATGAAGACCGCGCACCTCGCCGAGTCGTTCGGCGTGCAGTGCGAGCTGCACACCACGATTTATCATCCCCTGGAGATCGTGAATCTGCATTGCTGCTGCGCCATCTCCAACTGCGAGTTCTTCGAGGTGCTCTATCCGCTGTCGGCGATGGAGTTCGGCATGAGGAACAGGATCGAAGTGGACGCGCACGGCTACGCGCATCCACCGAAGACGCCCGGCATCGGAGTTGATTTCGACTGGGATTTCATCGACAACTGCACGGTTCAGAAGTTCTGAACGGATTATTTCAAGCCGCCGATGAACGAGGTCTCGGCATTCTCATCGGCGTTCATCGGCGGCGGAAGGGAACAGCATGCCACAACTTCCACTACTTCCCACCACCGTCATCGGCAGCCACGGCACTCCCTCCTGGCTGTTTTGGGCGCATGAAGGAGTCAAGCAGGGCCGATTCGGCCCGGCCGACATCGAGGAGACGCTCGACGACGCCGTCCGGCTCGCCATCGCCGACATGGAGAACGCCGGCGTGGATGTGATCTCCGACGGCGAGATGCGGCGAGTGGATTTCGTGGTCAGCTTCTACGACCGGATCGCCAACCTCGAAAAGATCCCTTACCCGCGGCTGTTCGGCTTCCCCGGTCCCGACCAGTTGCACGCCTATGTGAACCGCGGCCGCATCGGCGCCGGCGCCGGAGGCTTCGGGCTGGTGGATGAACTGCGGTTCGCCCGCCGCCACACGGCGAAGCCGCTGCGGATCGGCATCCCCGGTCCGGTCACGCTGGCGTTTCGCATCAAGGCCGAGGAGCCGTACCGGTCGCAACTGGAGCTGGCGGCGGATCTTGTGCCGGTGGTGCGGCGGGAGGCGCAGGCCCTCGCCGCAGCGGGCGCGGACTCCATCCAGATCGACGAGCCGTGTTTCGTCATCGAGCAAGGCGGCGAGCACGAGTTCGTCCGGATGTTCAACGAGTGCGTCGAGGGCGTGACCGCGCCGGTCTGCCTGCACCTGTGCTTCGGCAACTTCCGCGGACGCCCGGCCACGTCCCACCGGACCTACCAGCCGCTCGCGCCCTTCCTCGAAGAGTTACAATGCAGGCAAGTCCACCTGGAATTCGCCAACCGCAACATGGCCGAAGTGGACCTCTGGGAGAAACACGGCGGCGGCAAGGAACTGGTGGCTGGTGTCGTCGATGTCAAGGGGCGCTCGATCGAAACTCCCGAGATTATTGCCGGGCGGATCCGCACCGTGCTCGCTCACTGCCCGAAAGACAAGCTGTGGCTGGCGCCCGACTGCGGCTTCAGCCAGACGGCGCGGTGGGTGGCGGTGGAGAAGCTGAAGGCGATGGTCGAGGCGGCGGCGATGGTCCGCCAGGAGTTGGACGGAAGCTGACGGATGGTTCAGCGGGCATGGCTTCGAAGCTTGGCGCTAACGGCGGCGGCGGCCGCCGGGCTGGCACAGGAAATCGACACCGTGCTCCTCGATCGCGACCGCCGCTCCTTCACTATCCTCGACCAGATCGAGGACCCGGCCGAGCGCCGCGCCTTTCAGGAGCTGTTTCGAAAGAAGGACCCGGCGGAGAAGCGGAAGCTGGCCGAAGCGTTTCTCGACCGCCACCCGGATAGCTGGCTGCTGGCGCAGGTCTACGAAATAGCCTCGAAAGCCTCCATTGATCTGGACGACCTGGACGGAGCGGTGCGCTACGGGAAGCTGTCGCTGCGCCTGTTGCCCGAGAATCCGCTGCTGCTGGTTCCGCTGGCGAATGCACAGGTCCAACTGGGCAACCTCGCTGAAGGATCGCAAAACGCTTTGGACGCTCTCGAATATCTCGACCAGTTCGCGCGGCCCGCCGCCGTCAAGCCGGAGGAATGGCCCCTCGTCGCCGACCAGTTGAAGGCTTCCGCCTGGTTTGCCATCGGCAGGGCGGCGCTTACCGACGGCCTCGCATCGGCCGGCGAGAAGCGGCGGCAGCTTTTGCTCCACGCCGAGGCGGCTCTCCTCCGCTCGCGCGGCTTCAGTCTCCGCGACGCGGAGACGCACTACCTGCTGGGGCTGACGTGCCTGTCGCTGGGGAAACGCCGTGAAGCGGCGCAGCACTTCCGCCAGGCATATCTGCTGCCGGGTCCGATGCGGGAGCGCGCGCTGGCCCAGCTCAAAACGCTCCACGAGGCGTCGGGGAAAGGCAGTTTCGAAGCCTATCTCGAGTCGGTGTCCTCCCAGGGCGTGGCGGCACAGGCGTCTGCCGTCGCCAACGGCGCTTCCCAACCGGCGGGCGAATACGCCGGCTCGGACTCCTGCCGCCCCTGTCACGCCGGCCAGCACTCCTCGTGGCGCGAGACCGGCATGGCGCGCATGTTCCGCGCATACAAGCCGGAGAATGTGATCGGCGACTTCGACACGAACAATACCCATTCGGATGAGCGCGGCTACTTACTGGCGCGAATGGGGAAAGACAACGGCCTGCATTTCTTCGATCTCCGCCGCAGCGATGGAACCTGGCAGCGCTACCCGGTGAGCTACACGATCGGCTCGAAGTGGCAGCAGGCCTACGCCACCGAGCTGCCGAACGGCGAGATCCACGTGTTTCCGATCCAGTACAGCAAGCTCCGAGGCGAGTGGCTGAACTTCTGGAAGATCATCGACCCGCCGGGCTCGCCGCGCACCGGCATTCCCGGCTTCCACCGCCACACGACAGCCACGGCCTACCAGGTCAACTGCACCCCCTGTCACACCAGCCAGTTGCGCCTAAGGAAGCCGGGAGCATGGGAACCCGCCAACGTCACGTTCCGGGAGGGAGGGATCAACTGCGAGATGTGCCACGGGCCGGCGGCGCGGCACGTCGAGGCCATGAAGGGCGGCAAGCCGTATTCTCGAGAGGCGATGGACCCGCCGGTGGACTTTCGCAAGATCGGCTCGCGCGAGTACGTCGGCATTTGCGCCCAGTGCCACATGCAGTCGGCGATGCGCGACCCCGAACCGGCGGGCGCGCTGAATTTCTCGACCGAAGCCTCGTTCGTCCGTCGGTACGTCCGCCGGCCGTACACCGAGTTTTCGAAGAAGGCGTTCTTCAAGGACGGCCGGTTCCGCGAGACGTCGTTCATCGTCGAGTCCTTCGTGCGATCCGCTTGCTACCGGCGCGGCCAGGCGCACTGCGGCCACTGCCACAACCCGCACCCAGAGGATGCGCCGGCGAACCCGAAGTCATTGAAGTTCCGTGATGAGCCAGACCGGATGTGCCTCCAGTGCCATCCGGCATATGCGCAGAACATCGAAGCCCACACCCGCCACCCGGCGTCGTCGGAAGCGAGCCGCTGCGTGTCCTGCCACATGCCGCGGATCATGCACGCGCTGCTGTTTGACGCCGGCTACCACCAGATCGACGACACGCCCGACGCCGAGATGACCGCCCGCTTCGGTCAGTCGGAAAGCCCGAACGCCTGCCTGTTGTGCCACAGGGACAAGGATGCGGAGTGGCTGACAGAATACGGTGACAGGCTACGCTGACCCCATTGTCTGCCCGGCGGCAGCCCCGGCTTGCTGCCTTCCGAGTTCAATCCAGCCTTCGAAGAATGTCCCAGTACGCCCCGCGGAAGCCTCGCTCGATGGCATCGATGAGCCGCTGGTTGGCGTTGTAGTTGTAATTCCGGTCGGGGCGCGAGAGATTGCAGAAGAAGAAGCGCCTGTCGTCTCCGATCAGCGTGTCCAGGAACTCGAATGCAAACGGGGCGACCGCCGGCTCGAGGAAGAAGAGCGGCTCATGAGGACCGCCGCCGTGGAGCCCGCCTGCGAGTTCGCGCGACGCCGCGCGGTTGCCGAGGTCGGTTCCTGGGTAGACGCGCACCCCGAGGGAAACGCCGACACGGTCCGGGCCGGCGCGCCTCATGAGTTCCACTGTTCGCACCAGACTGTCCCTGGTTTCCCCGGGCGAGCCGAGCAGCAGGTCGAGCATGACCGCCATGCCGTGCTCCTTCGATCGCCGCGTGGCCTCGATGATGTCGTCAGGCGTGAAGTGGCGGCCCAGCCGCCTGAGCATCTCCGCGTCGCCGTTGTCCACGCCGAAGTTGATGCCCGCGCAGCCGGCCTCGCGCATGGCGCGGGCAAGTTCCGGCGGGAACGGAGCGGGTGAGCAGTAGGCGTACCATCGCAGCCGATTCCCCAGGCCACGGCCGGCGATCTCCCGGCAAAGTTCGAGGGCTTGCCACTCCGGCAGGTTGAACTCGCCGTCGCAGGTATGCAGATGGTCGATGCCCTGTTCCAAAAGCCTCTGGAGTTCGTCCGCCATCGCCGCCGGCGGACGGGTCCGCGTCCGTGTGCCCTTGGCGACGGGATCGGCGCAGTAGACGCACCGCCCGGCGCAGCCGCGCTTTGTCTCGAATCCCGCCTGGCCGCCGTGGCGGAAATAGCGCCGGTTGTCGACCCACGACCGGCTCATCGGAGGAAGGCCGCCCAGCGGCGGGGCCGACGCCTCGTTGCACTTCCAGGTCCCGTTCGCCTGCCGGACAAGGTTCGGCAGATCGCGCCACTCCTGCTTTCTCTCCAACCTGCCTGCCAGCTCGGGCAGCACAAACTCGCCGTCACCCCAAACGCCGGCGTCAGCCTGGCAGAGTTCCAGGACCTGCTTCGGCATGACCGAGAACCCAACGCCGCCCAGCACGATTAGGGCGCCGGTATGCGCGCGGATGGTTTGGACGATCTCAGCGAACTCGCGCAGAAACGACTGGCGGCTGGTGAAGAAACAGTCGTCGGTGTTCCGCAGCGTGACGCCGATCAGGCCGAAGTCGGAGCGATCCAGAAACGCGCCGATGGCGGCGGGCGGATCGGGTTCCCAGCAAAGGTCGAGCAGCTCCACCGTGTGGCCGGCCGCGTGAAGCGCCTCGGCCACATAATCCAGGCCGATGGGGGCGATCGGCGGCTGCATGCGGTTGGTGTTGACGAGAGCGACGCGCATTTCTCAGCGGCGCCGAGAGTCCCGGAGGTATTCCCGGAACAAATCGAGGACTCTGTCGCTTCCGGAAGACTCGACGATCATCAGCCGCGCGCGGGCGCGCGCCTCTTCACCGGCCTTCAGCGTCCGTCCGAAGAGGGAAAGGTAGAGCGAGAAATGCGGCTCCGTCTGGTGCGGGGTGGCCACCGCGAAGCAATCCTCCGGCGGCGCCATCAGCACCGCCGTGATTCCCGATCTCTCGTCGCGCCGCACGGCGACCGGCTGGGCCAACGCCGGACGGATCGCCCAGTCGACCGGATGCGGCTCGATTTTCCAGCGCCCGTCATGGATCAGCCGGAGCGCATCGCCATCCCGTGGGAACATTTGCCAAACCCCGTGTCGCTCGTCCGCGGGCAGGAAGGCCGGCTTGTCCTCCGAGCCGCGCGCGTAAACCTGCGCGCTTCTGAACCGGTCCGAGAAGTACGAAGCCAGGAACGACTCGAAATCACGGAGCTCGGCTTGGGCGCCGACCCGGGTCTCGACGTCGAGGGTGGCCGGCCCACTCAGGCGGTAGACGGCCCAAATCTCGAACGGCCGGTCCTCGGCGGTGGGCCAATGCACCTCCACCGCCCCGTCCTCGAGCAGCTTCGCCTCGCTCGGCCAGTACCAGGCGCCCTCACCGTAGCGCTGATTCGCCGAGAACACCCGATAGTGACCGGCGAGGCCCATGCTGCGGGTCAGCGTGGCGCCGGTCGCCAGATGAACCACCGGCAGCAAGCCGACGGATTTCCCTTCTGCCCGCAGCTTGCCCGCGAGGACGCCCGTGTTGAACTCGAACTCGCCGCCCCCAGCGGACTTGAAACGAAGATTTCCACCCGCGTCGCTGCGTTGGCCGGCGACGAGAACGGCAAGGAGGGTGAAGAATGCAGGAAGCCGAACACCAGCGTGTTTCACAAGGTTTGGGGCCGACGATCAGTATACGTCCGAGCGGCGCGGCTCCATGGGCCGCGGAAGGCAAACGGCAATGATAGAGATACGCCTTCGGCGGTCTTGCGCATCTTGCCTGCCAATCCGCGTTCAGCTCATTCGACGCGGAACCCGGAGAACCGCAGGACCGCGGCATCGGCCTCCTCGACCCCGCCAACATCGGCCCAGCGCGGGCCTTTCCATAGCAGTCCGGCGAGTTTCTCGAGTGAGGCCGGGGATCCTGTCGCGTAGACCTCCACCCGCCCGTCCGCCAGGTTGCGGGCATAGCCGGTGAGCCCCAGGGTGTAGGCGGCGTCCTCGACGAAATAGCGATAGCCGACCCCCTGGACTCGGCCGCTGACAAACCATCGGCGCGCCGTTCGGACCGGACTTGGATCCGCGCCGCCCACGACCCGATTATTTCACCTTGCTGGCGGCTACGATCAGGCCAACTGCGAAGTGCATTGCGGGCAGCGCGTCGCCTGGATCGGGATCGAGCCGCAGCAGTACTGGCAGCTCTTGGTGTCCGGCGGCGCCGGCACGGGCTCCTTCTTCAGGCGGTTCATCTGCTTCACCACCAGAAAAAGCACGAACGCGATAATGATGAAATCAAACACCGCTTGCAGGAACAGGCCGTAGTTCAGCGTCGCCGCGCCGGCGTCCTTGGCCGCTTTGAGGGTCGTGTACTGTTGTCCGGTGAGGCTGATGAACAGGCTGCTGAACTCCACCTTGCCCAAGAACAAGCTGATGATGGGTGTCAGCAAGTCGTTCACGACCGATGAGACGATCTTGCCGAACGCAGCGCCGATGATGACGCCGATCGCCAGGTCAACGGCGTTCCCTTTCAACGCGAATTCCTTGAATTCTTTTAACATCGAGATCCTCCCCAATGGCGGCATCGCCGCGGGTGTCAATCATATCACCGGCTTCGGCTGCAAGCACCCCTTGGATCGTTGTGACATCCTTGGGATATGCCGTTCCCGATCCACCGCATGAGGAGGCTGCGCGGCACCGAGGCGCTCCGCCGCCTGGTCCGCGAAACGCACCTGGAGCCGAGTCAGTTCGTCTACCCGCTGTTTGTCTGTCCGGGCGAAGGCGTGCGCCGGGAGATCGGCGCCATGCCCGGCAACTATCAGATGTCGATCGACGAGATCGTGAAGGAATGCGCCGAAGTGCAATCGCTCGGCGTCGGAGGAGTGATCCTGTTCGGCATTCCGGAAACCAAGGACGAGACGGCGTCGGGGGCGTATGCCGAGGACGGCATCGTCCAGAGAGCGGTGCGTGCGGTGAAGCGCGAAGTCGCCGGGCTAGTGGTGATCACCGACGTCTGCAACTGCGAGTACACCAGTCACGGCCACTGCGGAAAGGTCGTGAACGGCGAAGTGGACAATGACACCACGTTGGAGTGGCTGGCGGCGTCCGCGGTCTCGCACGCCCGGGCCGGGGCCGATATCGTGGCGCCCTCCGACATGATGGATGGCCGTGTGGCCGCGATTCGCAAGGCGCTGGACGCTAGCGGCTTCGCGCAGATCCCCATCCTGTCGTACGCGGCGAAGTTCGCCTCGGTGTTCTACGGCCCGTTCCGCGAGGCCGCCGAATCCGCGCCGCAATTCGGCGATCGCCGCAGCTACCAGATGGACCCGCCGAACGCCCGAGAAGCGATGCGCGAAATCGAACTGGACATCGAGGAGGGCGCCGACATGATCATGATCAAGCCGGCGATGCCCTACCTCGACCTGATCCGCATGGCCCGCGACCGGTTCGATGTGCCCATCGCCGCCTACCAGGTCAGCGGCGAGTTCAGCATGATCGTCGCCGCCGCCCGCAACGGCTGGCTCGACGGGGAGCGGGCGATGCTGGAGACGCTGACCGCCATCCGCCGCGCCGGCGCGGACGTCATTCTGACGTACTTCGCCAAGGACGCGGCGCGGAAGATCGGCTAGGCGGGTCCCCGGCCCTCCGGCAGGAATGGACGGCGGGCCGGGATTGCATGCTGAAGTATGGATGCGCCGGTACGTTGCGAAGAGGGCGACGCGACCGCTTGACATCATCCTCGGCGGCGCCTACTCTTTATAGTAAAGAGTAAAGACGTATGACGGTTGCCTCCGCCAGTAGAATCTCCGCCAAGGGCCAGGTGACCGTTCCAAAGAGAGTGCGGGAAGCACTGGGCGCCCGGCCCGGCGACGTCCTCGCCTACGAGGTCCGCGGAAACGTCGTCATCTTGCGGCGTGTCGACCCGTTCGACGCCGCCTTCCATGCTGCCCTCACGCAGACGGTCGACGAGTGGGCTTCGCCGGAGGACGACGAGGCGTTCCGTGAGCTTTGATCGGTGGGACGTCGTCATTGTCCCCTTCCCCTTCACCGATCGCCCCGCCCGCAAGCGCCGCCCCGCCCTCGTCCTCAGTCCCCGAGACTTCAACCGGCACGGGCACACAGTCATGACTATGATCACCACCTCCGGCCACAGGCCGTGGCCCGGCGACACCCGACTCACGGACTATGCCGCTGCCGGACTTCCACTGCCGTGCACGATCCGGCTCAAGTTGTTCACTTTGGACAACCGTTTGATTCTCGGCCGTGCTGGCCGTCTTTCGGCGAAAGACCAGTACGCGGCCGGCGTCCGGCTGCGCCAGATGTGCCCCGAGTAGCTCAGTTATTCGGTTATTCGGTTGTTCGGTTGTGCGGTTGTCACGTGCGGGTCAGGCCGCTCCGAGCGCCTTGGCCGCCTTCCTCACGTCCGGCGCTTTCACCCACAACAGCCCGCCATAGCGTCCCGCGCCGGCGCAGACCGCCTGGACGGCCGTGACGTTGATGCCGGCCGCCGCCAGCTTGCCGGCCACCTCGGCCACCGCGCCCGGACGGTCCTCCCCCTGGATCAGGAAGCCCGTCTTCTTCTTGCTGATCTGGAGGCCCGCCTTGCGAGCGGCCTTTACAAACGCCTTACTGTCCTCGGGGATGCAGTCGATCTGGGACTTGCGCGCCCCGGCGGGAAAACCGGAGAAACCAAGCAGGTTGATGCCGGCCTGGTGGAGCGCCGAGAGGATGCGCGCGCCCTCGCCGGGCTTGTCGGGAACCATCGCGTAGAAGTAGTCAACTCGTCGAATCTCGTCGGCCATTGTCGCCTCCGGTCCCTATGTTACATTGAAAGTTCCTCGCCGGTAATCATGAATCAGCAGCGAAGTGTGGAAGAACTGCGGGTCATTTGCACGCGGGTGCGCAGGCACATCGTCGAAATGACGGGCGCCGCCAAGTCCGGCCATCCCGGAGGCTCCCTGTCGGCGGTCGAAATCGTGGTGACCCTGTTTTTCGACGTGATGCGGCACGATCCGTCCAACCCGGAGTGGCCGGACCGTGACCGCTTCATCCTGTCGAAAGGGCACGGCTGTCCTGTGCTGTACGCGGTGATGGCCGAGTGCGGCTACGCGCCGGTGGACAAGCTGAACACGCTGCGCAGGCTCGGCTCCCCGTTTCAAGGCCATCCCGACCGGCGGTTCCTGCCGTCGCTGGAGGCGTCCACGGGTTCTCTCGGTCAGGGGCTTTCGCTGGCTTTGGGCATGGGCGCGGCGGCTCGGCTCGACGGGGCTTCCTGGCGCACCTACGTGGTGCTCGGCGACGGCGAGATCCAGGAAGGGCAGGTCTGGGAAGCGGCGATGTTCGGCGCTTACCACAAGATCGACAACGTGGTCGCGATCGTCGACTACAACAAGATCCAACTCGACGGCTTCGTGAAAGACATCATGGAACTGGAGCCGCTGGCCGACAAGTGGCGGTCGTTCGGATGGCACGTCATCGAACTGAACGGGCACGACATCCCGGCGCTCCAGACGGCGTTCGCCGAGGCCGCGGCAACCAAGGGCAAGCCGACTGTGGTCCTGGCGCACACCGTCAAAGGCAAGGGCGTGTCATTCATGGAGAACAACCCCAAGTTCCACGGTGTCGCGCCGACCGCCGAGGAGGTTGTGCTGGCCCTCCAGGAGCTGGCGTAGCAGGCCGCTTTTCCGGGAGCGAGGAAGCATGGCGATCAAGACGAAATTCGAACTGAAGCCGGGGATGGCGACCCGCGAAGCTTTCGGCAAGGCGCTGGTCGAGCTGGGCCGCGAGAACATGAACGTGGTGGCGGTGGACGCGGACCTCTCCAAGTCCACTTTCATTCACTTCTTTGCCAAGGAGTTCCCGGAACGCTTTTACTCCTGCGGCATCGCCGAGGCGAACATGGTCGGCGTGGCCGCCGGCCTCGCGATGGCGGGCAAGATCCCTTTCGCCGCAAGCTTCTCCTGCTTCGTTCTGAACAAGGGGTTCGAGCAGCTCCGCGTCCTGGTGGCCTATCCTAACGTGAACGTCAAGATCGCCGGCACCCATAGCGGCATCTCGATCGGCGAGGACGGCCCGTCGCAGATGAGCGTGGAGGACATCAGCCTGGCCTGTTCCTTGCCGGGCTTCACGGTCCTGTCCCCCTGCGATGAAGTCGCGACGAAGGCCCTGGTTCGTCTGGCCGCCGAGCACGTGGGTCCGGTGTTCCTCCGCCTGGGACGCCCCAAGACCCCGGTTGTCTACACGAATGGCCAACGTTTCGAAATCGGCAAGTCCATCGAGCTGGTGGAAGGCTCCGACCTCACCATCATCGCCACCGGCATCCTGGTGGCGGAAGCCATCCGCGCCCAGGAGCACCTGGAAACGGAAGGCATCTCGGCCCGGGTGATCGACATGCACACCATCAAGCCGCTGGACTCGGCGGCAATCGCCACGGCCGCCTCCGAGACCGGAGCCATTGTGGTGGCCGAGGAGCACCTGGTGGACGGCGGCTTGGGAGTGCGGGTCGCTCAATCGGCCGCCGAGTCCCATCCCTGTCCCATGGAATTCGTCGGAATCCAGAACACCTATGCGGAATCCGGGCCGCCCGAGCAGTTGTTGGACAAGTACGGACTGGTCGCCCGGGACGTGATTGCCGCCGCTTACCGGGTGCTTCGCCGCAAGGGCTGATCGTAGCAGCGGGCCATGGTCGCGGCCCCGGGCGAGTTGCCTGTCTTGAGATCAAACGAAGCTGGCTTCAGCTTGCCCGCAGATTGTGTTTTTGTCAGTTTTCCGCAATACTGGCAATACCATATGTCCCAGTACGAGCAATCTCTGGCGCGAATGATCGTCACCCTGATGAGCGGTCAGGAACAGGAGTGGGTTCGGGTTGCGCGTGTCTTGCATGACGATGTGGGTCAAATCATGAGCGCAGTCGGCCTTCAACTGGACGTGCTCCGCATGGATCTGAAAGGGCGCTGCCCGGAAATCGAACCGCGAACCGCCGAAATCCAGCTCCTGCTGGAGCGCGCCGTCCAGCAGGTCCGCGATCTCAGCTACGAGCTGAACCCGGCGGTGGTGGAGAAAGCGGGACTGCAATTCGCGCTGGAGAGGCTCATCGGGCGCTACCGGGGCAAGTTTTCCGGCTCGCTTCGGTTGATGGTGGACCTCGCAGAGAGAGTGCCGCCGCAGGTCGCCAGCGCATTCTACAAGATTGTGGACCAGGCCGTGGACAACGCGGTCCGGCATTCGCAGAGCTCGCAGATCGAAGTGCTTGTCAAGCCGGTCCAGAAATCCACGGTGCTGGAGATTCGCGACCAGGGTGTGGGTTTCTCGGCCGCCCAGGTGAAGGACAGGGCGCCGGGGCTCGGATTGCTGCTGATGGACTACTATGCCTCGGAAGCCAACCTGGACTTGGACGTGATCACCGCTCCGGGGGAAGGCACCACGGTGAGAGCGACTCATCCCGGACAGTCAGGCCGGAAGTTCGCCGTTTCCGCGAGCCCGAGCCGTCAGTAGCATGGTCGTTAGCGAAAGGGGCTGCCGCCAATGGCCTATCAGATCTTACTCGTCGATGACCACAAGATCATGCGGGACGGGATCAAAGCGATCCTCCAGCGCAGTGAAGAGTTCCAGGTGGCCGGGGAGGCCGACAACGGCGCCGATGCCGTTCAGGTCGGCCGCCAGAAGTGTCCCGACATCGTGGTGATGGACATCGGCCTGCCGGGACTCAACGGCATCGAGGCCACCAAGGAACTGATGAAATACTGCCCGAACACGAGGGTCATCATCCTGTCCATGTACGATGACGAGCACTCCGTGATCAGCGCCATTCGGTCCGGTGCCCGCGCGTTTGTGCTCAAGAAGGCGTCGGACAGTGACCTGCTGGACGCTTTACGCACGGTCGCCAAGGGGGGATCGTACCTCAGCCCACAGGTTTCCGACCGCCTCCTGACCCGAATTCAGAAAGGGGATCTCGACGCCCGCTCCCTGCCCTCGGCCCTGGAATCCCTCTCCCCGCGCGAGCTTCAAGTGATGCGGCTGGTGGCGGAGGGAAAGACCAGCAAGGAGATCGCCGCCGTGCTTGATCTGGGCCTGCAAACCGTACGGAGTTACCGTAAGACAATGATGAAGAAGCTGGGCGTTAACAACGTCGCCGGGCTCACGCACCTGGCGCTCGCCGCCGGCTTGTCCCGATTCTCTCACCCGGAAACCGGCAACGGCCCCCAAAGCTAGCATGGTAACGCCGTGGGCGGACTTGCCGGTCTCGGACTCGCACGTCCATTTCTTCTCCCATCGTTTTCTTTCGATGCTGGCCGAACAACGGCCGGGCGACGCCACTGTGCGAACCGCCGAGGCCGCCGCTGCCGCGCTGGGCTGGGAGGTGCCGCCGCCCGCCCCCGTGGATCTGGCGGACCGCTGGCGCCGGGAACTGGACCGGCACGGCGTGGCGCGAGCCGCGCTGATCGCAAGCCTTCCGGGAGACGAATCGTCCGTCGCCGCAGCCGTCGCTGCTTTTCCGGACCGGTTCTACGGCTACTTCATGGTCAATCCATGCGCCGCGGATGCCGTGGAAAGAGTCCGCCAGACGCTTGCTGAAGGATTGCTCCGAGGGGTCTGCCTGTTCCCGGCCATGCACCGTTACGCGATCCATGACGAGCGCGTTGAGCCGATCCTCGAACTGGCCAGCCACGTCCGCGGGGCCATCGTGTTCGTTCATTGCGGCGTGCTGACCGTCGGCGCCCGCAAGAAGCTCGGCCTGCCGTCTCCGTTCGACATGAGGTTCTCCAACCCGATCGACCTGCACGCGGTGGCGTTGCGTTTCCCGAAGCTGAATCTCGTCATCCCGCACTTCGGCGCCGGCTACTTGCGGGAGGCGCTGATGGTATGCGACCTCTGTCCGAACGTGTACCTGGATACTTCGAGCAGCAATCGTTGGGTCCGCTATCTTCCCGGCGGAATCGGCCTGAAGGAGGTTTTCCGAAGCGCGATCGAGGTCGTTGGTCCGCGGCGCCTTCTGTTCGGCACCGACTCCTCGTTCTTCCCGCGCGGCTGGCAGGCCTCGGTCTTCCAACAGCAATGCCGCATACTGCACGAGATCGGCGTCGCCGAAGAGGACGCGCGCGCGGTTTTTGGCGGCAATTTGACCCGCCTGCTGAAGAGCGAAGAATAACCGCGGAGTCGCGGAGGACGCGGAGGATCTATTCTTCTCAGCGTCCTCTCCGGCTCGGCGGCGAGAGTCACCTCTCTCAGAGCCCTTCCAGCAACGATGCGGTCACCAGGCGCCGCTCGATGTGATCCTCGATACGCCCGATCAAGAGGCGGCGCAGATCGGCGGCAGTCTGTTTGCTCCAGTCGCGGCGCGCCAGCTTCCCGATCGGCAACCTCGTCATCTCCTCGGCGATTGCGGTGGATTCGCGGCCGGCGGGCAAGTCCGGCAGGAACCCCGACAGGCGCACCGCCCACAGGGTGAAGTAGACGGCAACCGGCCAGACGCCGGCCGCTTTCTCGGCGTGCAAGTGATCGACCATGGCCAGCAACAGCCGGAAAAACCTCTCGTTGGCTTCCGCCGGAGCGAGCAGGTGTTCGGAAACCTCGGCGATGTAATCGAGCAGGACGGCAGTTGCGTATTCCGATTGCAGGTCGAACGGCGAGCGGATCAGTTCGCAGGAGTCCAGATTGACGAGTTCGCGAGTTTCGCGCTGGAAGTAGGATAAACGCACATGCGCCAGCCGCTCCAGGCCCGCGCCGAAGCCTCCTTTGGGCCGTCGCGCCCGCCGCGCCACCCCGCGCAGCTTGCCCTGGTCGCGGCTGAAGAAGCTGACGACAAGATCGGCCTCGCGGAAGGGGTACGTGCGCAGGATCAGGGACTCGCTCACCCGGGCCGGCATGCGGAGGGACTCAACGCACCCACGCTACCACAGCCGCTGCTTAGGAGAGTCCGGGGACGACCGGGGAATGTGGAGCTAAATCCGTTCGCCGTCGGCGGTGGGTTCCTTGCGTGGTGCGTGAAGCAGGGCTGGCTGACTCAGCGAGGGAAAGGCCGGTACCGGACGGTTGGTGAGGCCGTCGCGGGACTGGTATACTGCCGTTCTGCACGTATGGCCAACCCAAAGTACGCTACTTCCGATACGCCGCCGCCCGTGGCGGAGCTTGTCGGGACACTCGGCGACGGCGTCAAGGTGAAGCGCCGCTTCCCGCGCATGAGGGCCTGCAATGAGAAAGATGAGAAAGGCAAGCTCTGCGCCGGCCACCTGAAGCGCTGGTATTTCTTTGGGCCCGAGGTCGAACTGAAATTCGGCCGTGACGCGGAAATTTACCGCTGCGAACGCTGCAAGACCCTCTACCTGCCGAGCCCGGACGAGGAGCCGAGATCCGGCACGCTGGCTTGGTGAAATCCAGCGGCATGCTACCTGCTGCGGACAGATGAAAACGGCTCCCCCACTGCCGTACACCGCGGCAGACGCCATGACGCGACGACATTGGGTGCTCGGTGCTCTCGGCGCCGTTGGAGCCACCGAGGCCACCCCGCCTGCGGTGCATCCCGATCACCCTCGCCTCTTCCTCCGCCGGAGGCCCTGGGGCCTGCGCGGTCTCACGCTGGAAACGGTTTGCTCGCGCGGCCGGGCGTTCGCCGCCGATCTCGGAAGAGGCGCCCGGCCCGGCGCGGAATTTGCGCCCGAGCTCGCTATGCGGTACATCGTCACCGGCGAGGCCCGCGACGCCGAAGAGGCGGTGCGCCGGATGAAGGCAGCCACATTCGAAGGATCGTGGACCACCGACGTGGGCGACCGCATCGAGGCCATCGCCACCGCCTACGACTGGCTCTGCGGCGCCTGGCCGCAATTCCCCGCCGAGGATCGGGCGGCCATCCAGGAGATCCTGATTCGCGAAGCTCGCCGCGCCGTTGAGAACCTCCGCACCGGCGCAAGCATCTACCACACCCGGATGTATGCCTGGGCCAACGGCGTGCTGTTCGCGGGTCTGGCGCTCCACGGAGACCGCCAGGAGGCCGGCGAGTTCATCGACTACGGGATCCGCTTTTATAAGGAACGGTTGATCCCGGCCCGGCGCCATCTCGGCGGCGCGTGGTTCAACGCGATGTCCTACGGCAGGAAATACATGTGCCGCAGCGTCTTCACCATGCTCGCCGCCTGGCGTTCGGCCACCGGCGAGGACCTGTGGGAACGCTCGCGGTCGGTCAAGGGCAACTGGGCGGAGAACATGCTTGCGTACCTGATGTACCTGCTGCGCCCGGACCACAGCTACGCCGGCTACGGCGACTTCTACGAGTCGATACTCTGGAGCCATCAAGGCACGATGCGACTGGTGGCGCTGGCCACTGCCGAGACGCGCAACCCGTTTGGGCAGGGGTTCCTCGAGGAAGTCCGCCGGCGTTGGAATCGCGACGGCTACGACCTGGGGTCGCGCTGGTACCGGATGTTCGAGGATCCGCGCATCCCGTCGCGCCCGCGCTCGGAGCTGCCGTTGAGCCGCTTGTTCGGCCGCGATTCGATTGGCATGACCGTCATGCGCTCCGGCTGGGGAGCCGGCGACACGTGGATTCTCTTCAAATGCGGCGATTATGGCGACGACCACGGCCACTTCGATCAAGGCCACTTCGAGATCTTCCGCAAAGCTCCGCTGGCCATGGATCACTTCTACTGGGCGAAGGCGACACGGTTTCACAACACGCTTCTGATCCGCGACTCGGCCGATCCCGGCGACACCGGCGGCCAGCGCGAGTTCTCCCGGCAGAACCATGCTTCGCTCAAGTCGTACGTTGCCGATCCGATCGTGCGCACCGGCGACATCCTCGACTATCGCGAGCAAGGCGCGACGACGTACGTTCTCGGCGACCTCACGCCGGCTTACGATCCCTCGAGGGCCAGGTCCGTCACCCGGCAGGTGGTGTTCGTCGAACGCCGCTATTTCGTCGTTTTCGACACGGTAACGGTGACGGATCCGCGCTACGTGCCGCGGTTTCTGCTGCACTATCCGAGCGAGCCAAGACTCGAGGGGAACCGCTTCGCCTGGACGAACGGCGGCGGCCAACTGATCGGCCGCACGCTGTTGCCGCAGCAGGCGCGTCTCACTGCCGTGCCCGTATGCGAGTCCGACCTGGACGAAACCGCCCGGCGCATCGGCCGAAAGTACTGGCCGCACGGTCGCCTGGTGGTCGAGCCCGCCATCCACGGCTCGACGACCATGCATTTCCTGCACGTGCTCACGCCGTCCGACGCCGGCGACGCGGACCCTGAGTTCCGCTTCGCCGAAGAGGCCGATGGTTTCGCGATTAGACTGTCCGGCCACCGCCTGCGCTTCGGCCGCGGCGGACACAGCTTCGAGCTGAGTCGGGTGTAACTCCAATTATCGGCAGACGCCTACAATATGGTCCCGGGCGGAGAATGGAGACTGCCTGAACTGCGCGGGCGAAGCCTCCTCCCTTTGCCTCAGGAGCGGGTGAGGAAGATGGGTAAGCCGAGCTTGCCGGCGTAGTTGGGCCGGTAGCGGTCGGTGTTGTACATGGTGGTCACGTCGACCGTGCGCGGGCCGAGCTTGGGGTCGGGGATGGGCACGGTGGCGTAGCAGCCCTCGACGATGGCGGTCATCAGGCCGCTGCGGTTCTCGACGATGCAGTCCAGGGCCATGTTGCCGAATGTCATGGCGACCATCTTGTCGACAAAGTCCGGGCTGCCGCTGCGCAGGTCGTAGGTGAGGTCGCTGACGACCGTCTCCTCGTTGACGCGCTTCTTGATTTCGTCGCTCAAGTCCTCGGCCACGCTCAACTTCTTGCGATGCCCGTACGCATCGGCATCCCCATACTCCTTCACCTCGTAGCCTTCCCACTCGGCGCCTTCGGAAAGCACAACCAGGGAGTAGTTGCTGGGGTTGTTGCGTTTGTCGGTGATCAGCAGCTCGATGAGCTTGTCGAGCGAGATCTTGTACTCCGGAATGCAGCAGCGGATGGAAGTCACGTAAGCGGTGTAGAACGCGGTATGCCCCGCATCCCGGCCGAAGATGCGGAAGATGCCGATGCGCTCGTGCGAGCCGACCGTCGTCCGCTGGCGCTCAATGGCGTCGGTGGCGCGGGTGATGGCGGTTGAGAAACCGATGCAATACTCGGTGTTGCGGACGTCGTTGTCCATCGTTTTCGGGATGGCGATCACGCGGAAGCCCTTGGCATGGAGCCTGGCCGCGTAGCTGAGGGTATCGTCACCGCCAATGGCAATCAGGTAATCGATCTTGAGCGCCTCCAGATTCCTCAGCACTTGCGGGGTCAGGTCCCAGGTGACGCCCTTGGGGCTTTCCGTTCTTGGAAAATCCATGCCGGCGAGGTGCGCGGGCAGGCTCTTCATCTTGGATGGGTTCGTCCGAGTGGTGTGAAGGAAGGTGCCGCCGGTGCGGTCGATGGTGCGCGTATTTTCGCGGTTGAGCGGCAGGATATAGCGCTGCCGGCTTTCCGGGTCCTCGAGGTTCACGTGGGTGAGGGCCTCCCATCCGCGCCGGATTCCGATCACTTCGCAGTTGATCTCATAGCCGCGATAGACGACTCCTTTGATGACGGAATTCAGCCCCGGAACGTCTCCGCCGCCGGTGAGGATTCCAACTCTCCTGGGTGTCATGAGCACTCCTTTGTAGCGATTAAGAGGTGAGACGGAATAAGAAAACCTCATTATTGCACGAGCAGAGGCATGGGCACGTTGTTCCCGCGCCGGTCACGGACGCGGACCGGACGCGGGCCGAGAACGTGGATCTTCATCGTTCGACCCTCGATCTCGACCAGCAGGAAGTGGCGCTCGGGAGCCCATGCGGCGATATTGGCGGCGGCAAGCCGGGAGCTGACGTCGCGTTTGCGCAGTGAACCTCCGGCGCCGCTGATCACGTACTGCACTCCCCGGGTCTGTTCGTTCCGTTCCACCCATTGGAAGTTATGCTCATGGCCGCTGAAGGCAACCTGCACCTTGTGGCGGCCCAGCAGGTCGACATAGTGGCGCAACTCATCGAGGGCAGCCCCGTGGCCCGGACCGGCGTTGAACGGCGGGTGATGAAAATAAGCGATCTTCCAGTGTGCTCTCGATCCGGCCAGCGCGCCCTCCAGCCACCGGAACTGTTCGCCTCCCGGCTCGTGGATGGGCCGTCCAGTCTCCACCGGGTTGCCGGTGGTGTCGATCGAGAAGAATTCCGCGAGGCCGGCGAAGCGAAAGCTGTAGTAGCGGGCCGGCTCTCCTCCCGGGAAGAAGAAATTATCGAGGTACGCGGGCAGATCCTCGGAAGACTCGCTCTCGTCTCCGTCGTGATTGCCGGGGGAAGGATAGAAGGGGACCGAGAGCAACACTTCCTGGTAAGGGCGGAAGAATTTCTTGTCCCAGTGGCTGTCGCGGTTGCCGGAACTGTGCCGGAAGATCCAAAAGCCGTCGGCGTAGATGTTGTCGCCGGTGGTCAGGACGAAACGGACCGGGTTTGAGGTATGGGACCTCTCATCGATGGTCTTCTTCATCGCCGCCGCGATTTCGTATTGCGGCGGCTTGCCGGTGCCGTAGTCGCCGATGACGAGAAAGGCGAGCCGGTCCGCCTCCGCCGGGAACGTCCGGACCGTGCCCGAGCCGATGCTCGCGCCGTTGAGGCGAATTTCGTAGGGGTACGCGGTAGCGGGCGCAAGCCCCCGGATGATGGCCCAGTTTCGGTGCGATTCGCGGACCGTCCGGCCTCCGATCCGCACTTCGGCGGGCCCGTGGGCGGGGGAGCCGCGGCCGATGCTGTTCCGGCCGTCCGCCGTTCCCCAGGCCAGCAGGACCGAATGGCTGTCGACGTTCCCCACATAGACGTAGTACTTCGCGGCGGCGCCGAGGGCCGGCAGGAGCGCCAGCGCGAGCAGGAAGCGCATAGACATCCAGTGTAACGGAGCGGCGCGATCGGGCATGAAGCCGGAGTTACTCTCCGACCACGGTGACGGTGATCTCGCGCTCGCGGCTGGAGTCGTCGAAGTCGCACAGCACGATCTGCTGCCAGGTCCCAAGCCCGAGCCGCCCGCCTTCCAGCGGGAAGGACTTCGTCGTGCCGATCAGCGCGCTGCGGAGGTGGGCGAAGCCGTTGTTGTCCCCCCAGCGCGCATTGTGGGCATAGTCGGAGTTCGACGGGGCGATCTGCTCGAGTGCGCGGCGCAGGTCGGCGACGCAGCCCGACTCGTATTCGAGGGTCGTCACCCCGAGGGTGGAGCCCCGGCCGGAGATGTTGACCACACCGGTCCGCAAGCCGCTTTCCGCGACGATCCGCTCCACCTGCGCGGTGATGTCCAGCACGTCGCAATGGCCCTTGGTGGAAATGCGAAACCGCTTCTGCTGAACGGCCATGGCTCACTGCGCCGCGGTCTGCTTCTCCGCCGGCGCTCGCTGCGGTGCGCGGATGTCGGTCCACCGCAGTGTGCGGTGCAAGGAGAAATAGACGCCAAAGAAGACGACTGTCGCCAGGCCTAGCAGGGCCATGAAGGCAATCATGCGGCCCACGGCCCGCGTTGGAGCGAACGCCTCGCGCGCATCCTGGCTGATCAGCACGATCCAGCCGAGATTCTTGTAGTCATCCTTCAGGCCGGTATCGGCGAAGCCGATGAGCTTGCGGGGCGCGCCGCTCACGTCCGCCACCACGTATCCCGTCTGGCGGCCCTGCACGGAGGTCAGCGCGTCTCGCACAGCGGCGTACACGTCCGACTTGAGATTCATCGACAGGGTTGTTTCGGGCGCCGCGATGATCGTGCCGTCTTCCTTCACCAGGGAGGCGCGGAAGCTCGGCCCTAGTTGCAGCCGGCTCACGAACGGGAACAAGGTGGAAAGATCGACCAAGGCGTCCACAGTCCCGATGAACCGGTTGGTGTCCTCCTCCACCACCGGGACGCCGATCCCGATGTAGTGCGACTTGGTCACCTCGTCGAACAGGATGTCGGTCACGCTGACGGAGCCCCTGCCCTGCGAGTAGATGCCCTGCCAGAAGTCCTCGTCTGCCTGGAAGTAGTCCAGGGACTTGTGGGTTGCGGCGACCGCCGCTCCTCTTTCGTCCGTCACCGTGATTCGAAGGAACTTCGGATCGAGGGCCTGAAACCGGCGCAGCAGGCGGGCCGCCCGGGAGGCGAGCATCGGCTTGACCAGCGAATCGGAAGCCGGCGTATTCCAGCTTTTCTCGATCCGCTGGATCCGGTCGCTGATGGCGGCCTCGCCCATCCCGGCGTAGGTCCGGTTGGCGGCGGTGATTTCGTCGATGACCGCCGAGGAGGCGGCCATGGCGCCGACGTCGAAAACACGTTCGTGGATGAACTGCGAGACCTCCAGAGCCGTTGACTCGGCGATGGTCTTGAAGTGTGTGCCGATGGTCTTCTCGAGGGATCTTTCGCTGAGCGAGAGCGTGTACAGCCCGGCGATGCTGATCGGCACGATGGTGGTAAGCATGGCGATCAGCAGCCGTCTGAACGGAACACGGACTTCATATCTATCCGATGGCATGGGAGTCCTCCAGTTGCGGAAGCGCGAGCAGAACTGAGACCGCCGGCCGGGCGAGGCCCTGCCGCCAGCCAGGCTCGCGAAAGGTGGGGAGCCGCATGACAGCCCTCGACAACAACTATAGCCCAAATGTGCAGGAACGGCGCAAAGAATGGGCCGGACGGTTTTTCGCCTCACGGCCAGTCGCCGGCACGGAGTGCCCGGCCGACGAAGAATGCGGCTGAGGCTTCTAACGATCCTCGCTGCCGAAGAGGTCGGTGATGGCGCCGAGGCCGGAGCGCTCGTCCCCGCCGGTGCGGGCCGGAGCGAGTTCGCGGCGCAGCTTCTCGAGCGTCATGCTCTGGACGATGACCCGGCCGGGGCCGGTCAGGGTCGCGAGGAACAGGCCTTCGCCGCCGAAGATGGCGGTCTTGATCCCGCCGGCAAATTGCACGTCGTAGCCGACCGAGGCGTCGAAGCCGACCACGCAGCCGGTGTCCACCTGGAGCGTTTCCCCCGGCTTGAGTTCGAACTCGATGAAGTCGCCGCCGCCGTGAATGAAGACGGTGCCCGGGCCGGTGAGTCTTTCGAGGATGAAGCCCTCGCCGCCGAAGAAGCCGGCGCCGACGCGCTTGACGAACTCGATCGCCACCTGCACGCTGTCCTGCGCGCAGAGGAAGCTGTCCCGCTGGACCATGACGCTCTGCCCGGCGGCAAGGTCGAACTGTTGAATGCGGCCGGGATAGCTGCCGGCGAATCCCACCTCACCCGCACCGTCGGAGCGGAAATACGTCCAGAACAAGGACTCGCCCATCAGCTTGCGCTTGAGTGCGCCGAGCAGCTTGCTGCCAAGCGAGCCGCCGGTCATGCGGCTGTCCCACTGGACATTGGCGCTCTTGTAGAGCATCTTGCCGGCTTCGGCGTAGATCTCCTGGCCGGGCTTGAGCCGGACGCGCACCACCTGAAGGTTGTCGCCCTGAATGGTGTACTCCAGCGGCTGGGCGACGGGCACCACCGCGCCGGATGAAACCGCCATCGGCTTGCCGCAGGAAGCGCAAAAGCGGGAATCGTCGGACACTTGTGAACCACAGTTTGTGCAGAAGGCCATGTAACGGTTTACCCTACCCCCGTATCCTACAATGGTAGATACGTGAGGTCATGACGAAACGTTCCCTCCTCCGGCTGCTTGCCCTTTGCCCGCTGTTTACGGCGAGTTACGCCCGCCAGGATCCCACCGTCTGCGGGACCCACCCGGAAAAGGGGCGCGAGGAAATATTCCTGCACCAGCAGGCCGCCCGGCACAGGCCGAAGTTCGAGCTCGAACGAATGGCGGCGGCCGCGGCGGCGCGGGACATCGGCAACATCGCTCTCGTCGAAGATGAGGGCGACATCGTGGCCCGGCGCAACGATTTCAGCCTCGACCAGAGGACCATCGCGTTCCTCCCCCAGTCGGCGAACGCGGCGAGCTACCGCTTCCAGACCAGCGGTGCATCCTACGATGCGGCAGCGGCCAATAGCGGCACGCCAATCGCGGATTTCCTGGACGATGATTCGCGCCAGGTGACCCTTCCGTTCCCGTTTCCGTTTTACGGGATGAGCTACCAGTCGGTCTTTGTCAACTCGGACGGCAACCTGACGTTCAACGAAAGCGACACCGCCACCAGCGAGCGCTCATTGGGCCGGATCACGGCCGGTCCGCCGCGGATCGCGGCCTTGTTTCGCGACCTGGACCCGTCGAAGTCCACGCCGGGCGTGCGAGTGCTCTCCGATAGCGGGCGCTTCCTCGTGAGCTGGGTCGCGGTGCCGGAGTTCTCGGAGTTCGGTGTCGGTCCGCTCCAGACCTTCCAGCTCCGGATGTTTCCGGACGGCAAGATCGAGGTGGCCTATTCGGGCATTACTACGGACGAAGCCATTCTGGCGATCTCGCCGGGCGGGTCTCAGGGAACCACTACGCTCGTGACCTTCCTCACCGAAACCTCCTCGGAGTACTCGGGAACGGTCGCTGAGGTTTTCCGCGCTGGGTCGACCGAGATCGACATCGTGCAGACGGCGGTGAAGTTCTACCAGGCGCATGAGGACGCCTACGACTACCTGGTGATCTTCAACAACATGGGCATCGCTGCTTCGCCAGGCGCGGTCGCCTATGAGGTGACCTTGCGTAACAGCGGCGAGGGCTTCGGCACGGCCGCCTATGACATCGGGAGTTTCTTCGGCTCGCCGAGCCGGCTGCAAAGCATCATGAACATGGGTCCGCTGAGTCAATACCCGGTTGACCCGAACGCGCGGATTTCAGGCCGCGGAACCATCACCGGCGACACACCGCTGACGGTGCTCGGGCACGAAGCCGGACACCGGTTCCTGGCGTTCGTGAGCGTACGCGAGCCGGAGAATCCATTCGCGCTGCCGATGCTGGGAGCACAACTTGCGCATTGGAGTTTCAACTTCAACTCGGAGGCGTCGCTCCTCGAGGGCAACAGAATCCGGGACAACGGCGACGGGACGGTGCCCCGGTTCACAACCATCGCCACGGTCGAAGGCTACGCTCCGCTCGATCAATACCTGATGGGGTTCCGCGCCGCCGAGGAAGTGCCGCCGACGTTCTATGTGAAGGGATCCAACCAGGTGGCGACGCGCTTCCCGCAAGTGAACGTGAACATCAACGGCGAACGGCGGGATGTCGCTGTCGAGGAGATTATCCAAACCGAGGGCCGGCGGACGCCGGACCACACGGTAGCCCAGCGGCGCTTCCGCTTCGCCTTCCTCCTGGTGACGCCGAAGGGCATCGAGCCGAGCCAGGCCGACCTGGACAAGCTCGAAACCTTCCGGCGGGAATTCGAGATCGCTTACAAGCGCTACAGCACGGATCGCGCCACCGCCGACGCCACTTTGAAGCGCAGCTTGAAGCTGACCGCGTATCCGGCGACGGGCGTGATCGCCGGCAGTTCAATTACGGCGACCCTCACCATCGCCCAGCCGGCGGAAAGTCCGCTCACGGTGGCGCTCGAAACCACCGGCGGCGGCTTCGTGACCATGCCGGCGAGCGTGGAGATCCCCGCCGGCGCGACAGAGGTTTCGTTTCAGATCGCCGGGGTGGCTGTGGGCGTGGAAGATGTGACGGCCCGGCCATTGGATGACCAATATGAGACCGCCTTCGCGCGGATTCAGGTGCTCGGAGCGCTCGCGGCGCTGGCCATGGCGGTGCAGTCGGGCGACCGGCAACTGGCCACGGCCGGTGTGCCGCTGGAGCAGCCCGTCGCCTTTCAAGTGGTCGATATCAACAAGCTGCCTTACTCGGGTCTCTCCGTGCGCGCTTCGGCTGCCGACGGAACGGTGACGCCGCAGGTCGCCGTCACGGACGCGCAAGGGGTGGCTACGTTCTTCTGGACGCCCGGCGAGGCCGCCGAGCACCGGCTGCAAGCGGCGTTGGAAGGCGCGGCGTCGGTGACGGCGACTGCGCTCGCACTGAACAGGCCGGCATTTCCGGCAGCCGGCGTGGTCAACGCGGCGTCATTCACCACCGGTCTGGCGCCTGGCGCATTCGCCAGCATTTTCGGCACAAACCTCGCGAGCGGCGCCGTCGTACAAGCGACGGAACTCCCGCTTCCGTCGGTACTGGGCGACGTGTCGCTTACGGTCAACGGCGTTCCGGCGAGGCTGCACTACGTGAGCGACGGGCAGATCAACTTCGTGTTGCCGCAAACCACGCCGGAAGGAGAAGCGGAAATCGTGGTGTGGGTTCCCGGCGGCAGTTCCGCACCCGTCCGCGTGCCGGTGCTCGCGGCCGCCCCCGGCGTCTTCTTCGACGCCCCATCGGGCTTCGGGGCGATCCTGGTTAGCGGCGTCCCGGAGATCACGCTGACGCACCCCGCCCACCCCGGCGATTTCATCGAGATCTACACGACGGGCCTTGGAGTGACACAGCCCTCCAGCCAGCTCCCCGGGATTTACGAAACGGTACTTGCGCCGCGCGTGTTCCTCGGCGCGGTGGAGCTGCCCGTCTCCTTCAGCGGACTGGCGCCGGGCTACGAGGGCCTGTATCAGATCAACGCGCAGGTGACCGCGGGCGCGCCCCTCGGCGACTCCCTGCTAGCCATCGAAGTCAACGGCCGCCGCAGCAACGAAGTGAAGGTCCGCGTGCAGTAGGTTCTCCGCGTTCATCGGCGTTGATCGGCGGCCCATAGTGAACTCACTTCTCATTGGCGCCGATGGAAGGATTCCGGCCTTCCACCACCTTGTTCCCCCAGAAATCCCGACCGCCGTTGTTCGCGACCGGGACGCCGGCCCGAATGCAGCGTGAACCATCCCGAAGCTGGTATCCGGCCACCGACGCGAACCCCTCCTTCGCGCTGCCGGGCGCGATCAGCATGGGGTCGTACCCCAACGCTTTCCATTCCTCCGGCACATCGGCGAAGTTCCCGTACATGACGTTGTTCCGGAACACCACATTCTTCGCGCCGCCGAAGCCCGGCTTACTGTGCCATACGCCGTCGTCGATCTTCTTCTTCCCGGTTCCGTAGCTGTTCCGGCCGGTCCCCTCGACATAAAAGATGTTGTTGTAGACGTGGGTGTCGGCAGCCCAGCCCGACCGTCCCGGCGTCCACAGGAACAGGTGCACATCGGTTCCCTTCCCCACGTAGAACACGTTGTTGTAGATCCGGGCGTCGTTGATCAGGTCGTAGAAATGGAACAGGCGTTCGCGATCGTTCTGGCTGATGTTGTAGCGGATGACGGTTCCGAAGTTCTCCCGGCCGCAGATCAACATGAAGCCGCCGTCGTTGTCGTGCGAGTAGTTGTACTGGAAGACGGTGTTTGTGCAGTAGCCGTCGGAATCGAATGCCTGGCCGTCCTTCTTGCCCTTCATCCCGCTGACCTCGTTGAACTGGATGAGCGTGTTGTCGCAGTTCCACGGCCAGATGCCGGCGGCGTAATCGTCGCATCGCTGCCGGCCCTTGCGTAAGACGTTGTGCTCTACCAGCGCGCCGTCGCAGCCCCACGGCTTGATCCCGTCTCCCCCGATGTCTTCGAGCAGATTCCGGCGGATCACCACGTTGAGGCTCGGAAACCAGTCCTTGGCCTTGCGGCCGTTGGGATACGACGTGTAGCCGCAGATACCGTTGCGGTCCGTGCGCACAAGCCTGCAACCTTCGATCACCAGCCCGTCGAAACGGCTTCGGACCTTGTCGCCGCCGTTCTCCCAGGCGATGCCGTGCCCCTCGCCCTGGTCTTCTTTCACCAGCGAACCGTTGACGTCGTGGACATACAGGTTCTTGAGATGAATGTGACGCATCGTGCCGAAGTTCCAAGAGCGGAGGCGCACGCCGAACCGGAAGCTTTTACGGGTCGGGCCGGTGTTGGTGATTTCCAGGCTGTTGACCTCCCAAAATTCCTGGTTCTCGAGCAGGAGGGCCTCGTGGTGCTTGCCGCCGGCGTCGATGCGAGGATTGGGGCCGTCTCCATATTTGTCAATTACGATAGGATTCTTCGGGGTGCCGGAGCCTTGCGGGTGTAGCCTGCCGGAGAAGGCGGAGCCGGCCTTGAGCAGGATCCGGTCGCCGGGTGCGAAGACGACCCCGTTGACCTTGTCGAGGCTTTTCCACGCCTGTGCGGGCGAGCGGCCGGATCGATCGTCGCCGCCGCTTGCGCTGTCGACGTAGTACGTCGCGCCCGAGGCCTGGGGGACGGCCGCCACAAGCATGGCGAAACAGGCCGCTGCCGCTCCACTCATCAGTGTGTTTCGGAGCAGCATGAACCAGTTCCTCACGGTGAATATCGAGTATATGCTTTTCTGCCCCCGATGAACCCAATTGACGAACCCTCCCAAGGCTGATACCGTGCACTGAGCAGGCCGCCATGAACCGACGCACCTTCCTCACTCTCCCGGCCCTCGCGCTTCCCGCTGAACCCGGCGCACATCGTCCAAGCAAGTACGAAGCCAACTGGCCCTCGCTCGACACCCGCCCGATCCCCGAGCGGAGGCGCCGGGCGGGAAGACGCTGGCGCTGAAAGCGGTGACGCTGATGCCGTCTTGATCGGACAACACCAATGAACGAAACAAGCTTCGCATTCGCCTTCCTGCTGGTGACCGCCGGTGGCCTGCTCACCGGCGCCTTCGCCGCGCCGATGAAGTACCTGACGCGCTGGCGCTGGGAGAACATCTGGTTGCTGTACGCGCTGGCGGCCATGGTCCTCATCCCGACCGGGGTGATCGGCGCGGTCATTCCGAACCTGGCGGACATCTACACCCGCGCGCCGCGGGATGTGGTGATCGGCGTTCTGGTTTGCGGCTACTTCTGGGGGCTGGGCTCGGTCACCTTCGGGCTCGGTGTGGACCGCTTGGGAATGGGCCTCGGGTTTTCGCTCATCATGGGCATCTCCACGCTTCTCGGAACGCTGCTGCCGTTTTTCCTCGCCGAGCAGGTGAAGCTGAGGATGGCTCTGTTCGCTCCCGGCATGGCGCTGTTGCTCGCCGGCGTCGCCGTTTGCGGCTATGCGGGACACAGGCGCGAGGCGGCCGCCGCGAAGCCCGAGCGGCGCTATCGCACCGGCCTGGCGATCTGCCTGTTCTCGGGCGTGGTTTCTTCATTGTTCAACGTAGGGCTGGTGGTGGCCCGGCCTGTCCAGGACCTTGCCCGGAGCGCGGGTGCGCCCGAGTGGGCGTCCGGCAACACCGTCTGGCCAATCCTGCTCGGCGGCGGTTTCCTGGCGAACCTCTCCTATTGCGGCTACCTGTTCCGCAAAAACTCGACGGCGGCTCTCTATCTGAAGGGCGGCTGGAGAGAGTGGGCCGGCTGCGCCGTGATGGGAGCGTTCTGGATCGGCGGCGTCATGATGTACGGCGCGGGCGCGTTTTTTATGGGCGACCTCGGCCCGATCCTCGGCTGGCCGATGTTCACCTCGCTCATCATCGTTTGTGCCTATTTTCTGGGCCGGCTGACCGGCGAGTGGCGCGCCGCCCAGCCGCAAGCCGTCCGGTGGATGAACGCCGGAATCGGCTTGATCGTCGTCTCGTTGTTCGCCATCGGCTACAGCCGGTAGTTTCCATCGGCGTTCATCGGCGGCTCAATAAACCCGTTGCCGAGTTGATACGATTGACCGGTGCGGACCCCCATGTTCCCCGACCGCCGGCAATTCCTGCGCGGCGCCGCTCTCGGCGGCGCGGCCAGCCTTGTCTCCGTCTCCGCCTTAGACGGCAAGCCCGTCGAATGCCGCGTCATCGACGCGCGGACGAAACGGCCCACCCCCGCCCGCGTCCGGCTGGTCAACGCTCGCGGCGAAGAGGTCGTTCCCGTCGGACACGCGGCGACACTCGCCGAGAATGCCCAGGAAGGCGACGTGCGTTTCCAGTCCCGGCGGTTTGCGTACGTGGACGGCGCGTTCCAGCTTGACCCCGGGACGCTTCCTCTCCGCTATCAGGTCATCAAGGGCTACGAATACGTCATCGCTGAAGGCGAGCTGGGAGCAGACTCAGCCCGCGGCGGCGCCGTCAAGATTCCGCTCGCGCGCTGGTCCGAGTTGGCCCGCCAGGGCTGGTACAGCGGCGACATCCACACCCACCACATCTCGCCAAAGACGTGCCGTCTGGAGATGGATGCCGAGGACCTCAACGTCGCCAACATTCTTACGGGTGATTTCACGACAGACCACGAGCAGTTCGAAGGCAGGGTCAATCGCCACTCGAGCGGGAAACACCTGATTTACGTCAGTCAGGAGTTCCGCAACCACGAACTCGGCCACCTGTGCCTGCTCAATCTCAAGAGCCTGATCGAGCCGTTCAAAGAGGTGCAGCCGTATCACCATCCCCTCCACCTGGGCGTGTACGACCGCGTCCATGCGCAAGGCGGGTACGCCGCCTGGGCGCACTTCCCAAGCTGGCCGGCGGTGGAATGCCCGCTCGACGTGGCGATGGAGAAACTCGACGGCCTGGAGATTCTCTGCGTGCTCGAGCCGCGGGCGATGCCCATCTTCATGAAGAAAGTGGTGCCGGACTTCGAGGCCAACCACGGCCTGCGCCAGTGGTACCGCTATCTCAACTGCGGCTTCCGGCTCACCGCCACCGCGGGCACGGACAAGATGACCACGTTCGTCACCGCCGGCGCGAACCGCGTGTTCGCGCGCATCGACGGCGAGTTCACCTACCAGGCCTGGATCGACGCGCTCAAGGCCGAACGTACGTTCATCACCAACAGCCCGCTGCTCTCGTTCGCGGTCAACGGCCGCGAGGCAGGCTCGACCCTGCGCCTCTCCTCCGCCCGCGACAAGAAGCTGCGGATTCACGCCCGGGCGGAATCGCAGCTTCCGTATCACCGCCTGGAGATTGTCGCGAACGGTGAGGTCGTGGCGGAGGCGGCTCCTTCCGGCCCGCGCCACCGCGCCGAGATCCACATCGAGTATCCGCTGCGAAGAAGCTGCTGGATCGCGGCCCGCGCGCACGAGGACATCGGCGGCTACCACGCCCGGTCGCTGGATTTCTCCAAGGTACATATCGAGGAGGGAACGCTGCACGGCAACTACTACGGCACGCGCCGGCCGGAGACGGTGTTCGCCCACAGTTCGCCGGTCTACGCGATCCTCGACGACAAGCCGATCCGAAGCTGGGACGACGCCGAGTACTACGTCCGGTTTCTCGACAACGGCATCCGGTGGCTTGAAACCGAGGCGAAGTTCGCCAGTCCTTCGGACAAGCGGGCTTCCATCGAAGCGTTTGAAGCCGGCCGGGCAATCTATCGGAAGAGGGCTGAGGAAGCCAGGCAAGGCTAGGCGGTGGCAATGCGACTACGCGCTTTCCTCCCGCCGGCATTCCTGGCCGCCGGGCTGGCCGCGCAGACCACCAGCCCCGGTTGGGTGCACCTGTCAGTCAAGAAAGGCGATCTCCCCCCGCCCAATTCCGGAACGCAGCAGACCTCCGCCACCGTCTTCGATATCGACCGCGACGGCGTCAACGACTTCGTGATCACGGAACGGACAGCCGCGCCGTCGGTGGTCTGGTACCGGCGGACGAAGACGGGCTGGGACCGCTACGTCATGGAACCAGCCGCCCTCAAGCCCGAGGCCGGCTCGACCTCCGGCGACGTGGATGGGGACGGCGACACCGATTTCATTGCCGGCAACGACGCCTCTGGTAACCAGGTGTGGTGGTGGGAGAATCCCTGCCCGAAGTTCGATCCCGGAACGCCGTGGCGCCGGCGCACCATCAAGGCGTCCGGGCCCAACAAGCACCACGACCAGCTTGTTGCCGACGTGGACGGCGACGGGAAGAACGAGCTGGTCTTCTGGAATCAAGGCGGAAACCGGCTTGTACTGGCGCGGGTTCCGGACAATCCCCGGACCGCGGCCGAGTGGCCGACGACCGAAATCTACTCCTACGGCTCGGACAGCGAGATGGAGCAGCGCGCGGCGGCGCCGCCGTTCAAGGGCGTCAACGAGCACGAAGGCCTCGCCCTCGCCGACATCGACCTCGACGGCACGCCCGACCTGGTCGGCGGCGGGCTGTGGTTCAAGCATCTCGGCGGCGACAGGTTTCGGGCCAATGTAATCGACGCCGGCTACACATTCTCGCGGGCGGCGGCCGGCCAGTTGAACGCGGGCGGCCGTCCGGAGGTGGTGCTGGTGGTGGGAGACGGCATCGGGCCGCTGATCTGGTACGAGTGGGTGAAGGGGACGTGGATCCCACACCGGCTGATCGACCGCATCGACAACGGGCACAGCCTCGCGGTGATGGACTTCAACCGCGACGGCCACCTCGACATCTTCTGCGCCGAAATGCGCCTGAACGGAGGCAACCCGCAGTCGAAGATCCACCTTCTGCTCGGCGACTCGCGGGGCAACTTCCAGGCGACGGTGGTTGCCTCCGGGTTCGACAATCACGAGTCCCGGATCGCCGATCTCGACGGCGACGGCACGCTCGACATTCTCGGCAAGCCGTACAATCATGAAACGCCGAACCTGAACGTGTGGCTGAACCCGGGCGGCGCGAAATCCCGGTAGAAAGGCAACGTCATGATCACCCGAAGATTGTTCCTGGCGGGCGCGGCGGGCCCCGTGCTGGCGGCCAAGAAGCCTCGCGGTTTGAAGATCGGCGTGATGGACGGGGTCCTCCGGCTGTCGATGAAGCCGGAAGCCGTCGCCAAGGCCAAGGAACTCGGACTCGAAGGGCTGCAAGTCACGCTCGGCCAGTCCAAGGATGGCGGACTACTGCCGCTCGAAGACACCGGCCTGCAAACGCGGTTCGTCGCCGAGTCGAGGAAGCAAGAACTGCCGCTCGCTGCGACTTACATCGACATTCTTCACGTCCACTGCCTCAAGAACGACCCGCGGGCGCGCCAGTGGGTGCTCAAGGGTATCGAGATCACCAAGAAGCTCGACGCCCGCATCCTGATGACGGTGTTCTTCGGGAAGTGCTCGATCGAGAACCGCCAGGAACTGGACTACGTGGCGGACGTGTTCAAGGAGCTGGCGCCCGAGGCGGAGAAGGCCGGTGTGATCCTGGGCTTCGAGAACCTGCTGAACGCCGAGGACAACGCGCGCGCGATGGACCGGGTGGCCTCGAAGGCGTTCAAGATCTACTACGACGTCGGCAACGCAACGAACATGGTGGGAGTGGACGCCGCCAAGGAAATTCGCTGGCTCGGCAAGGACCGCATCTGCCAGTTCCACTTCAAGGACAAGGGCTATCTGGGCGAGGGGAAGGTCGATTTCCCCGCGGTTCTTCAGGCGATCGCCGGCATTGGCTTCCAAGGATACGCGAACCTGGAAACCGGCTCCCCGTCGGGCTCGGTGGAAGCGGACCTCAAGCGCAACCTGGAGTACTTGCGGAAGCTGATGTAGGACAGCGTTTGATACCGCCATGTCATGATCTCTCATGGCGAACGTGTCCACGGTGAGCCCGCTTGCTACAATATGGTTAAATAGGGCTTCACTCCAATGATCGCCGTCAAAAGTGTCTCCGAAGAGATCCTGGAGCTGAAACGGGAGCGGCGGGCCGTCATTCTGGCCCACCACTACCAGGAGTCCGAGATCCAGGACCTGGCGGACTGGATCGGCGATAGCCTCGAGCTGGCGCGCAAGGCCCGCGATTTCGAGGGCGACGTCATCGCCTTCTGCGGCGTCTGGTTCATGGCCGAGACGGCCAAGGTGCTGAATCCGAAACGGGTCGTCGTGGTGCCGGACCGCGAAGCGGGATGCAGCCTGGTGGATAGCTGCACCGCCGAGCAGGTTCGCGCCTTTCGCCGCCGGTTCCCGGACCACGTCGTCGTCAGCTACATCAACACGTCCGTCGATGTGAAGGCCGAAAGCGACATCCTCTGCACCTCCCGCAACGCCGTCCAGGTGGTCAACTCGATCCCGGCGGACAAGCCGGTCCTCTTCCTGCCCGATCGAAATCTCGGCAGCTACGTCAAGAAGCAGACCGGTCGGGAGAACATGAGGATCTGGCAGGGCACCTGCGTCGTGCACGCCACCTGGCATGCCCGAAAGCTGGCGGCGGCGCGCGCCGAGCACCCTGAGGCCAAGGTCGCCGCCCATCCCGAATGCCCGGAGGAAGTGCTGGCCATGGCCGACTTCATCGGCTCGACCACTTCCATCATCCGGTGGTGCACGGAGACCGACGCGGACGAAGTCATCGTCATGACCGAAAGCGGCGTTTTGCACTCCCTCCGGAAGCTCGCCCCTCGCAAGCGCTTCTACTTCATCCCGAACGAGAACTGCAATTGCAGCGAGTGCCCCTACATGAAGCTGAACACGCTCGAGAAGCTTCGCGAGAGCCTGCTCAACCTGGAGCGCAGGGTCGAACTGGATGAAGAAACCCTGCGCCGCGCGCTGCTCCCCCTGGAGCGGATGCTCGCCGTCCAGTAGCACGACCATGGACAGCGGCGGCGGTCTCCGGGACACGTTTGGGCGGCTTCACGATAACCTCCGCGTCAGCGTAACCGACCGCTGCAACATCCGCTGCTTCTACTGCATGCCGGAGCACGAGGTGCGATTCGTGCCTCGCGCGGAGATTCTCTCCTTCGAGGAAATCGACCGGTTCGTCCGCATCGCCGCGCGGCTGGGCGTCACCAAGGTGCGTGTAACCGGCGGAGAGCCTCTGGTGCGGCGCGACCTGCCGGAGTTGATCCGCAAGCTGGCCCGCATCCCCGAGATCACCGACCTCGCGCTGACGACCAACGGCGTCCTGCTCCGCGAGCAGGCCGAGCCGCTGTACCGGGCGGGACTGCGCCGCATCAACATTCACCTCGACACGCTCGATCGCGAGCGCTTCGTGCGGATCACGAGGCGCGATGAGATCGACCTGGTGCTCGAGGGCATCGATCTCTGCCGGAAGCTCGGCTACGCGCCGATCAAGATCAACGCGGTGGCGGTGAAAGGGTTGACCGAGCCGGACATCGTGCCGATGGCCCGCTTCGGCCGCGAAAAGAGCCTCGATGTGCGCTTCATCGAGTTCATGCCGCTCGATGCGCAGGGGCTCTGGCTTAGAGACCGCGTGCTGTTCGCCTCGGACATCGTGGAGACCCTGTCCCGCGAGGTCTGCCCGCTGGTCGAGATCCCCGACAAGGATCCGCGCGCGCCCGCCAGCGAGTACCGCTACGCCGACGGCCGGGGCACGGTCGGCTTCATCGCCTCGGTGAGCCGGCCGTTCTGCCTGAACTGCAACCGCGTGCGGCTCACCTCCGACGGCAAGCTCCGCTACTGCCTGTTTGCCATTGAAGAGACCGACGTGAAGGGCCTGCTGCGCGGCGGTGCCTCCGACGACGAGATCGCCGAGGTGGTCTGCGCCGCCATCTGGGACAAGTGGGAAGGGCACGAGATCAACAGCACCCGCTTCGTCGCTCCGCCCCGGCCGATGTACGCCATCGGCGGGTGAGGATCGGGCGCCCATCATCCCTGGCGGTGATCGACTACCGGAAGATCGTGCCCGGCATTCGGGCTTGCGTCACGGCTCATGGCGCCGCGCCGCTGGGCATACAATGGCTCGGAAAGGATCAAGCCTGATGACTCACCGGGAGCGCGTCCTCACCGCCCTCGACCACCGCGAACCGGACCGGATTCCCATGGACCTCGGCACCGCCCGTTTCACCACCATGGTCAAAGCCGCCTGCGAGCGGCTTTGCGGCCATCTCGGTTTCGGAAAGCCCGGCCCCATTGTCGACCGCATGCAGCAACTCGTCGAGGTGGACGAACGCATCCTCGAGTATCTCGGCGTGGACTGCCGTGCCTTCGCCCAAGGCGCGCCCGACCGCGGCGCCGACGAGGACATCGGCGAGGGCCGCTACCGCGATGAGTGGGGAGTAGTGCGCGTCCAGCCGCCAGGCAGCCACTACTATGACCTGGAGGTCTGCCCGTTGGCCGGGGAGATCACGCCCGCCGACGTCGCCCGATATTCCTGGCCGGACCCGACCGATCCCGGCCGCTTCCGGGGTTTGCGCGAAACCGCCCTCCGCCTTCGCCAGACCGACTACGCCATTATGTACAACGCGCGCTTCCATCTCGTGCACATGACCCAATACCTGCGCGGCTTCTACGACTGGTACCTGGATCTCGGGGAGAACCACGCACTGTTTCGCTGCCTGCTGGATGCGGTGCTCGACGTGCTCCTGGAGATCAACCGCCGCGCGTTCCGCGAAGTCGGCGACCTCATCGACATCGTGGCTTTCGGCGATGACGTCGGGCAGCAGGATCGCCCGCTCTGCTCGCCCGAGCTTTACCGGCGGCTAATCCGTCCCTATCAAGAGAGGATCGTGGACTGCATCAAGTCAAATACCCGCGCGAAGATCCTCTACCATACCTGCGGCTCGGTGTACCGGCTGATCCCCGATTTCATCGAGATCGGCATCGACGCGCTGAACCCCATCCAGGTCAGCGCGCGCCACATGGAGCCGGAACGCCTCAAACGCGAGTTCGGCGGCCGGATCGCCTTCTGGGGCGGCATCGACAGCCAGCACCTGTTGCCGCATGGAACGCCGGAGGAGGTCCGCGCCGGCGTGCGCCGCACGTTCGAGATCCTGGGACAGGGCGGCGGCTGGGTGCTAACCTCCGTCCACAACGTTCAGCCCGACGTGCCGCCCGAGAACCTGCTGGCGATGTTCGACGAAGGCCGCCAGTGCGTGTACGGCGCCGTGCCGGTGGCCTGACGCCAGGATCCAATACAAGCCAGCGACCTGCGCCACGCGGCGCTGGTAGTACAATCCCCATGTCAGCCGATGTATCGCTCCGCACGCTTCCAGTCGCGCGCCCGCCGCCCTGTCAACCAGGACAGCTTCATCCACGAATGGCCTGAGACGGGTCTCGCCGTCTTCCACAGCCCGCACGATCCCAAGCCAGGCATCCGCGTCGAAGCCGGCCGCATCGTCGAACTCGACGGCAAGCCCGAGGCCGAGTTCGATCTCCTGGACCGTTTCATCGCGCGGTACGCCATTGACATCACCGCCGCCCCGGCGGCGATGGCGATGGATCCGGTGGCAATCGCCCGGATGCTCGTGGACATCGCCACGCCGCGCCGGGAAGTCGTGCGGGTGATTGGCGGGCTGACGCCGGCGCGGATCGTGGAGGTCGTCAGCCACCTCAACGTCGTCGAGATGATGCAGGCGCTCCAGAAGATGCGGGCGCGCCGCACGCCGTCCAACCAGGCTCACGTCACCAACCGGAAGGAGAACCCGGCGCTGCTCGCCGCCGACGCGGCCGAGGCGGTCGAGCGCGGATTCAGCGAACTGGAAACCACCGTCGGCGTGTCGCGATACGCGCCGCTCAACGCGCTGGCCATCCTGATCGGGTCGCAAACGGGCCGCGGCACGGCGCTTACGCAGTGCGCCGTCGAAGAGTCGCTCGGCCTGCGGCTCGCGCTCCTCGGCCTCACCACCTACGCCGAGACGCTCTCCGTCTACGGCACGGAACGCGCCTTCCGCGACGGCGACGACACGCCATGGTCGAAGGCCTTCCTCGCGTCGGCGTACGCGTCGCGCGGCGTCAAGGTGCGGTTCACGTCCGGCTCCGGCTCGGAGGCGCTCATGGGGCACTCCGAGGGCAAGTCGATGCTTTACCTCGAGACGCGCTGCCTGATGGCGGTCAAGGGCGCCGGCTCGCAAGGCGTCCAGAACGGGTCGATAAGCTGCATCGCGCTGCCAGAGGCGTTACCCGGCGGGGTGCGCGGCGTGCTCGCCGAGAATCTCGTCGCTTCGATGATCGACCTGGAAGTCGCCTCCGGCAACGACGCCATGGCGTCGCACTCGGAAATCCGCAAGACGGCCAAGCTGATGCTCCAGTTCCTCCCCGGGACCGACTTCATCTTCTCGGGCTACAGCTCGATGCCGCGCGAGGACAACCTGTTCGGCGGCGGCAACTTCGATGCCGGGGATCTGGACGATTACAATGTGCTCCAGCGCGACATGCAGGTGGACGGCGGGCTGCGACCGGCGCGCGAGCCGGAGGTGCTGGAAGTGCGGCGCCGCGCCGCCCGGGCGGCGCGGGCCGTGTTCCAAGAACTCGGTCTGCCCGCGATCACCGGCCCGGAGATCGAAGCGGCGGTCACCGCCCGATCGAGCGACGACATGCCCGACCGCGATGTCGCCGCCGATCTTGCCGCCGCCGACCGACTACTCGCCGACCGCCGGAGCGCCGTCGACGTCATCCGCGCCCTGGCGCGCGCGGGCTTCCGCGACATTGCCCAGAAGGTCCTCGACATCCAGAAGCTCCGCCTGTCGGGTGACCACCTGCAAACCTCCGCCGTCGCGCTTCCCGGCGGACGCGTGGTGAGCGCGATCAACGACCCGAACGATTACGCGGGCCCCGGCACCGGCTATCGCCTCACCACGGAACGCCGGGCTGAAATCGACGATATTGTCCAGGCGCTCGATCCGCGGTCGGCCGGCTTCGATCCGTCGGCGCCTCCCATCCTCCGCGAGCTCGGCGAGGCCCAGGCTTCCCTGGCTCCCGACGATGTTGTGATCGCTGTGGGTCCCGCCTTCGGAACGGTTCTGCAATCGACCCTTCTGGGTCTCAAGCACGGCGACGTCCTCCGGTCGCTCGCCGGCGGAATCGAGGAGGCCGGCATGCGGCCGCGAATCGTGAAGATCTTCTCGACTTCGGATTGCGGCTTCATCGGTCACGCCGGCGCGCAGCTTAGCGGCAGCGGCATCGCCATCGGCATTCAGTCCAAGGGCACGACGGTGATCCACCGGCGTGACCTCGCCCCGCTCAACAACCTCGAGCTGTTTCCCCAGGCGCCGAACCTGACGCTCGACTCCTACCGCGCCATCGGCCGTAACGCCGCGCGTTACGCCAAGGGCGAACCGGTGCGGCCCGTGCCCGTCACCATCGACAACATGGCGCGGCTGAAGTACATCGTGAAGACGACCATCCTGCACTTGCGGGAAACCGAACAGGTGGCCGCGGGGAAGCAACCGCTGGAGGTGGCGCTTGCCTGAACGCGAGGTCACGTTGGAGGCCGTGCTCGAAGGCCGCGTCACGATGGACGATCTCCGCATCACGGCGGATGCGCTCGAGCGTCAGGCGCGCATCGCCGAAGCGGCGGGCCGCCGCCAGTTAGCCGAGAACCTCCGGCGCGCGGCCGAGCTCGTGAACGTGCCGGAAGACCGCATCCTCGAAATCTACGACGCGTTGCGGCCGGGGCGTGCAAACGCCGCCGGTTTGCTGGCGCTGGCCGACGATCTCGAACAAGTCTACGCCGCTCCCCGTTGCGCGCGTCTGCTGCGCGAAAGCCGGGTCCGCGACTGAACGCGGCAGGGCCTTCACAATCATCGGCGTTGCTCTGAAAACACCCTCCTGTTCAGTGAGCCCGAGAGGCCG
>CAZACK010000032.1:0-50148 GCA_964483455.1 uncultured Solibacteraceae bacterium | reverse complement strand
TGCGGGAGGAACGAGCCTTGCCTTGGGGGGTAACGGGGCCGTGGCTGAGGGCGCCATTCTGGCGGCTGGTTTCAATTTGACGCTCGGTCGGCATAGGGACTCCTTTGGCGGAAGACCGCCGTGGGTAGGATACAGGGGCGCGCGGAGGAGCCAGATGGCTGAAAAGCTCTAAGTGATTGAGGAGATTAGGGATAACTTTCCTACCAACGGTGTCACCGGCGGGCTGCAACAACGACGGCGCGGCCGCCGGCGGAGAAAGGGGTGCGGAAGTGGCTTCCGCTTGTGGAGGGCACAGGTCCGGCTGAGGGCAGGTAGAATACATATGAAGTCGACCAGTTGGAGTGAACCCAATGGCCCACAAGACGTCCAAGAAGCCGGAGAAGGTGGCAAAAGGGGCCGCCAGCCGGGTCGGTGCGAAGGCGGCCAAACCGCGCAAGGCGGCACCGGCGCCGCAGTCGCGCAAGGTCGCAAGGCCGGCCCTGCTCGCAGGCGGCAACCCTCAGATCGCGAAGGCCGATGGCGACGCCCCCGTGCAGGCCTACATCGCGGCCATGCCGGGCTGGAAACGCGACGTCGGGCGCCGCCTCGACGCGCTGATCGTGCGCACCGTCCCCGGCGTGCGCAAGGCAGTCAAATGGAACTCGCCGTTCTACGGAGTCGAGGGCCGGGGCTGGTTCCTCAACTTCCATACCTTCACGAAGTACGTCAAGGTGGCTTTCTTCCGCGGCGCGTCGCTGCGTCCTGTCCCTCCCGGCGAGTCCAAGCACAAAGACGTGCGCTACCTGGACATCCATGAGGACGACCAGCCCGACGGGGAGCTCATGGCGAGTTGGATCCGGCAGGCGGCCGCCCTGCCCGGCTGGGTCCCGTAGCGCCGGCGCGGATCCTCGCTAAGATAGGAGCGAGAGTTGGAACTGTAAATGAAAGGGGGAGTCCCGGTGGAATCCGCCTCTGCATTCATCGACGCGAAGATCAAGGAACTTGGGGACTGGCGCGGGAAGACGCTCGCGAAAGTGCGCGAACTCATACACGAGGCGGACCCTGAGATCGTCGAAGAGTGGAAGTGGATGGGGACTCCCGTCTGGTCCCACGGCGGCATCGTCTGCACCGGAGAGACATACAAGAAGGTCGTCAAGATGACATTTCCGAAGGGAGCTGCGTTGAAAGACCCTTCGGGTCTATTCAACTCCAGCCTCGGCGGAAATGCCAGGCGAGCCATCGACATCCACGAAGGCGACAAGGTCGATGAGGCGGCCTTGAAGGACCTCATCCGCGCTGCGGTAGCGCTCAATCTCAAGGGTAAGAGCAAGCCGAGGCCACGGCGAGCGAGCAGCAAGCGGGCCGACTAGAGAAGACTCAATCACCTACAGACCACGGCAGCCAGGCAGCACCTGCTTGCCATCATCCCGACTCGTGATGGACGCTCAGGCGTCGACCAGGACCTTGAATCCGCCGTAGACCATTCGCTTGACGTCGAAGGGCATCGCCTTCGGGTCCACCATGCCGGCCATACGCGGGTCTTTCATGACCTTGGCGTTGACGCGATCGCGGTGGGCTCGCGACTTGAAGACGATCCACGAGAAGACGACCGTCTCGCCGGGCTTGAGCCGGATCACTCGCGGGAACGGAACCAGGCACTTTTCATCAAAGTCGTCGCCGACGCACTCGCGGTACTCGAGGGCGCCGTGCTCGCGCCAGATTTTGCCCGCCTTCTGCGCGATGCGGCGGTAGGCCTGGATGTTCTTCTTGGGAACGGGCAGAACGTAGCCATCGACGTAGGGCATCAGTCCTCCTTAGGGACGATAGGTTCGAGAATCAGCTTCGGGCAGGCGAAAGCGCCTGCCCCACCAAGCCCGCTGGGGCTAGTTGCGGCGCTTGAGGGTGGGACGTTCGTCCTCGTCGCTCTTGTCTTTCTTTTTGTCGCCGCTCTCTCCCTCGACGGGGGTGGTGCTGCCGCCGGAGGTTTTGCGGAGGGTCGGCTTGCCGGCCTGGTCCTTGTCGTCGGGCTTGCGGCGGTTGTGCATCGCCACCAGCCGGCTCTTCACCTGGCTGAATTCCGAGGTGCTGACGACGTACTCCGGCTTGGCCTGCAAGATCTCCTGGATGTTCTTCTGCGCATTCTTGATGCGGTCGTCGGTGAGCGGATGGGTGGAGAAGACCTTGGCCATGGTGCCCGGCTTCTTCTTCTCCAGCGTCTGGATTTTCTCGAAGAAGTCGACGAAGGCCGTCGGGTCGTAGCCGGTTTTGTAAAGATACTGAAGGCCGAGCAGGTCCGCTTCCGACTCGAAGCCGCGGGTGAAGCTCAGGAAGCCGATGGGGATAGCGAGGCCGGCGCCCTGGCGGATGGCGTAACCGGTCCAGCCGCCCATGAAGATCAGCGGGAGGCTGGCGTAGTTGATGAGCGTGCCGCGGCTGGCCTGGCGCGTACCGTGGCGCGCGGCGACGTGAGCGATTTCATGGGCCATCACGCCCGCCAGCTCGGCTTCGGTCTCGGCGCGCAGGAGCAGGCCGGTGTTCACGAAGAAGAAGCCGCCGGGGAGGGCGAAGGCGTTCACCTCTTCGGCGTCGATGACCTTGATGGTGAACGGCACTTTGGCGTCGGAGTTGCGCACGAGGTTCTGCCCGACGCGGTTGACGTACTCGGCGATCACCGGGTCGTCGACGATCTTGGAATACTGCTCGACTTCCTGGGCCAGTTGCTTGCCGAGCGCGATCTCCTTTTCGAGCGAGTAGAAATTGAGGCCCTTGCCGACGTCGCGGTTGCCGATCTCGTCGGGGTCCTTCTTCTTGTCTTTGGCGAAGGCCGGCGCCGAGACGAACAGCGCGAAGGCGGTGAGGACGGCGGGTACCAGACGGAAGCTGCGGGTCATGGCATCTCTCCTTCTCCCAGAGGCTCCATGTTCATTATACGCCGGCGCCGCGCCAAGCGCGGCGAAGGCAAAAGGCAAAAATGGCGGGGCGGGCCTCGGACGGGCGTGGAAGGCGGGCATTGTGCTCCCATGGATGTAACGTATAGTGGTCAGGATGGGTTACGAGGAAGGTATGAAATCGGGGGAGCCGCCACTGTGGAGCCGCTACCGGGATTTTTTTCCGGTCACGGAGAACGTGGTCTACCTCAATCATGCAGGGGTGGCGCCGCTGTCCAAGCTGGCGGCGGACGCGATGAACCGGCTGACCGAGGATGTCTTACGGTACGGCTCGGTTCATTATGACGATTGGCTGGCGACGTACGAAGGGCTGCGGGTGGTGGCGGCGAGGATGATCGGCGCCGGGCCAAGCGAAATCGCAATTGTCAAGAACACTTCGGAAGGCATCGCCACGATCGCGGCTGGCCTGGACTGGAAGCCGGGCGACAAGGTGGTTGCCTTCGAGGAGGAGTTCGCGGCCAACTACTTTCCCTGGAAGATGTTGGAGAATCAGGGCGTCAAGGTCGAATGGCTGAGCGTCTTTGACTCTTTGGGGAAAGTGGACCAGGCCTGCCGGGGGGCCCGGGTATTGGCGATCAGCTTCGTGCAATACCTGAGCGGTTTTCGCGCCGACCTGGTGACGATCGGGGAGATCTGCCAGCGGCGCAATGTGTTGTTTTTTGTCGACGCCATCCAGGGTCTCGGGGCGTTTCCGCTGGACGTCCGCATGATGCGCATCCACGCGCTGGCCGCCGACGGGCACAAATGGCTGTTGGGGCCCGAGGGCTGCGGCATCCTGTATCTCCACCAGGACGCCATGGGCCAGGTCCGGCCGCCGGAAATCGGCTGGACCAACTTCGCGAACTACCAAGACTACTCCTCGCGGAGCCTGACGTTGCGCCCGAACGCCGGCCGCTACGAGTGCGGCACGCTGAACACGATCGGCTGCTATGGTCTGCGGGCGTCGATCGAGTTCCTGCTGCGGATCGGGATCGAACGGATCTCGCTGGCAGTGCAGTTGCTCGGCGACGAGATCGCGCAGGGGGCGACGACGAAGGGCTACCAGGTGCTGGGGACGCGCACGCGCAACAACGGCGCGGGGATCGTCAGCTTTCGGCGCAACGACCTGGACAGCCGGGCGGTGGTGTTCCAGCTTCGGGAGAAGGGTTTTGTGGCGGCGTCGCGGCAGGGATGGGTTCGGTGCTCGCCGCACTTTTACATTAGTCCGGATGACATTAAGCGGTTGATCGAGGCGCTGCCGTAGGGGAAGACAAAAGCAAAAATCAAAACGGATGGTGCGCCTTCGGCGGTCATTTTTTTCTAGGAGCGAGGCATGCGGCTTGGGGCGGTTACCTATAACGTTCTGAAGGATTGGGATGTCGAGACGATCATCCGCAACCTGGAGGCGGCGGGGTTCGAGGCGGTCGAGCTTCGCACCACACACAAGCATGGCGTCGAGCCTTCGCTGACGGCCGAAGAACGGCTGCGAGTCCGGCGGCGATTCGAGACCAGCAAGGTGCGCCTGCTGAGTTTCGGAACCACGTGCGAGTTTCACTCGCCCGACCCGTCGGAGCGCAAGCGCCAGGTGGAGACCGGCAAGCAGTTCGTGGTCCTCGCCCACGACACGGGCGCGTGGGGAATCAAAGTGCGGCCAAACGGACTGCCGAAGGAAGCACCGCGCGAGACGACCATCGGCAACATCGGCGCGGCTCTGCGGGAGTTGGGCGAATACGGCGCCGGCTACGGCGTCGAGATCTGGCTGGAGGTGCACGGACGCGAGACCTCCCTGCCCCCGGTTTGCGCGGATATCATGCGCGCGACGAAGCATCCGAATGTGGGCCTCTGCTGGAACTCGAACGCCGAGGATGTGGTGAACGGCTCGGTCAGGCGAAGCTTCGAGTTACTGCGCCCGTGGATCCGCAACGTGCACATCAATGAGCTGGCCAACGACTACCCGTGGCGGGAGCTGTTCACGCTGCTGCGGCGGAGCGGCTACGACCGGTACACGCTCTGCGAAGCGCTGGAAAGCAAGGAGCCGGAGCGGTTTCTGCGCTGGTACGCGGCGTTGTGGCGGGAGCTGAACCGCCCGTGCGCCTGACACTCGTTTGTTTGCTGGCGGCCTGCTGGCTGGCAGCTCAATCACCGCCGAGGCCCGAGTCTCACTTCGGGCACGCGATCGGGGCGGATCGCACGGTGCTGGATTGGGAGCGCGTCGTGTCCTACTTTCGTGCCCTGGAAGCGTCGAGCGATCGCGTCCTTGTGCGGGAAATGGGCAAGACGACGGAGGGCCGGCCGTTGGTGGTTGCGATCATCGCGGCGCCCGGCACGCTGAAGGGGCTGGATCGTTACCAGTGGACTCAGAAGAAGTTGGCCGATCCGCGCGTGACGCCGCCGGAGGAAGCGGAGGCGCTGATTGCGGAGGGAAAGGCGGTCGTGCTGATCACCTGTAGCATCCACTCGACCGAGATTGCGTCCACGCACACGGCGGTCGAGTTTGCCTGGCGGCTGGCGGCGGAGGACAGCGCGCGTCTGCGGCCGATCCTGGACAACGTGATCGTACTGCTCGTGCCATCGCTCAATCCGGACGGGCTGGACCTGGTGACGCAGTGGTACAGGAAGACGCTCGGCACGCCATTCGAGGGGACCGATCCGCCGGAGCTGTACCACAAGTACGCGGGCCACGACAACAATCGCGACTGGTACTTTTTCGCGTTGACAGAAACGCGGCTGGCAGTGGAGAAGTTGCACAACGCCTGGCGTCCACAGATCCACTACGACGTCCACCAGATGGGCAAGAATGGGCCGCGGATGTTCGTGCCGCCTTGGATCGACCCGATCGATCCGAACATTGATCCGCTGATCGTGCAGCAGTGCAACCAGTTCGGGGCGGGGATGGCGGCGGATCTCACCGCCGCAGGCAAAACGGGTGTGGTCATCAACGCGCTGTACGATTTCTGGAGCCCGACCCGGCACTACGCGGCCTATCACGGCGGGCTGCGCATCCTGAGCGAATCGGCCAGCGCGCGGATCGCGACGCCGGCGCTGATCCGGCCGGACCGGCTGGAGCCGGGGGTGAATTTCGATCCGAGCCGGCCGGGATGGAACCATCCCGAGCCGTGGGGCGGCGGCGAGTGGCGGCTGCGCGACATCATCGACTACCAGTCGGTTGCATGGGAGTCGCTGCTCCGGCAGGCGGCGCTGCGGCGCGAGGACCTGCTGCGCAACTTCTACCGGATCGGCCGGCGCACGGTGGAGCGGCCGTCGCCGTACGCGTTTGTTGTGCCCGCCGGGCAGCGGGATCCGGCGGCGACACGGCGGTTGCTGGACACGCTGTCGTTCGGCATGGTGGAGATCGAGCGGGCGACGGAGCCGTTCGAGGCCGGCGGCCGGCGTTACCCGGCAGGCTCGCACGTCATTCTTCTTGCGCAGCCATACGGCCGTTTCGCGAGGACGCTTCTCGAGAGCCGCAAGTATCCTGAATTACGCCGTTACCCTGGCGGGCCGCTCCAGCGGCCTTACAACGCGACTGCTCACGCCCTGCCTTTGCTGCTAGGCGTAGACGTCGAGGTGGTGGAGTCGCCGTTCCCGGCGCGGTTGGAGCGGCTCTCGCAAGCTCGGGAGCTTTCAGGCGCCGGCGCGATGCGCGAGCAGGGGCGCCGCTTTGCGCGGATTGCGGTTTACCGCAGCCACGTTCCCAGCATGGACGAGGGCTGGACGAGGCTCGTGCTGGAGGAGGCGGGCGTTCCCTATACGAGCGCCGGCAACCTGGACATCTGGCGGGGCGCGTTGCGCGATCGATACGACGTGATCCTCTTTCCCGACCAGACAGCCGAGACGATCGAGTATGGCTTCAAGCCGGGCACGATGCCGCCGGAGTACTGCGGCGGGGTCGGCGAGGGAGGTCTCCGTTGGCTTCGCGCTTTTCTGGACGACGGCGGCACGCTGATATTCCTCAACCGATCGACGGAATACGCCAACGAGCGGCTGGGGCTGAAGCTGAAGAACGTGGTCCGCGGGCGGCGCGAGACGGAGTACTACTCTCCGGGCTCGCTGCTGAAGGTGGCGCTTGACAGGCGCGATCCACTGGCAAGCGGGCTGCCGGAGAACATCGCGGTGTGGTCGGAGAGCAGCCCGGCGTGGGATGCGGCGTCGAAGGGGGGCGTGCGGGTGATCGCGCACTACCCCTCGGGCAACCTGCTGGCCTCCGGCTGGCTCACGGGCGAGAAGCTTCTCGCGGGCAAGGCGGCGCTGGTGGAAGTGCGCGCCGGGCGCGGGCGGGTGGTGTTGTTCGGCTTTCGGCCGCAGTACCGCGCACAGAGCTGGCAGGCGATGAAGATACTGTTCAATGCGGTGTCGAGGTAAGGCGGTTGGGCGGTTAGGCGGTTGTTCGGTTGGATGGTTGGGCGGTTGGATGGTTGGGCGGTTGGGCGACCGTGACGAAGAAATCGCTGGATCGGAAGATCGAGGCCCTGGAAGCGCTGTGGGCGGCGCCTTTGTCGGCAGCGACTCGGGAGCAGTTGCGGAAGGCGCTCCAGGACCGGAGCAACTACGCGGCCGGGAAGGCGGCGTCGGTGATCGCCGAACTCCAGATCCAAGCACTCATTCCCGACCTGGTGGCCGCATTCGAACGGTTCCTGGCCGACGGGGCCAAGTCGGATCCTCAGTGCTGGGGGAAGAACGCGATTGCCAAGGCGTTGAAAGACCTCGGCAATCGGGGCGCGGAAGTCTTCCTGCGCGGCAGCCGGCACTTCCAGTGGGAGGCGGTGTGGGGAGGCCGCGAGGACACGGCGGCGACACTCCGGGGAACGTGCGCGCTGGCGCTGGTTGGCTCCGACCTCGGCGATTTGGAGATACTCCGGAGGCTCGCCGAGTTGCTGGCCGATCCGGCGAAGACGGTCCGCGTCGATGCGGCGCGGGCGGTCGCACAGCTTGGCCGCGTGAAGGGCGCGATTCTGCTTCGCTACAAGGCGCTCTCCGGCGACGGCGAGCCGGAGGTGGCGGGACAGTGCCTTTCGGCGCTGCTGGCAATCGAGCCTCGGGTTTCGATCCCGTTCGTCGCGCAATTTCTCGAAGTGGCGGACGAGGAGGTGCGCATGGAAGCGGCCGGGGCGCTTTGCGAGTGCGCCGAGCCCGAGTCCATGCAGGCGGTGGAGGAGTTCTGGAACAGGCAGACGGATCCTGTGGTCAGGAGGACGCTGCTCGCGCTGCTCGGCGCGTCGCCGGTCCCGGAATCGGCGCGGCTTCTTGTTCGCATCCTCGGCGAGGCGTCGGGCGATACGGCGATCGATGCAGTGCAGGCGCTGGGGCGGAGCCGGTTCCGGGCGCAGGTACGACAGGAGGCCGCCGCCGCGGTGGCGCGAGGGGGAGATGCCCGCGCGCGCCGGGCGTTCGAGGTCGCCTTCCGGGGCGAGTGAGCGCTTGACTCATCCGGTATAATCAAGCCCGATGGCGACCGGGCTGGCACACCTGCACACGTATTTTCTGTTCCCGTTTTCCATCGACAAGCAGGCGGTCATCGAGGATCACCAGGAGATCTGGGACAAGCGCCGCTGGATCGACGGTCTGGACGAGTGGATTGCGGCGCACCGGCTGCGCGATCGCCCGGCGGTCGCCGGCCGGCTGGGGGGCTGGCAGCGCGCCGCCTATACCCGCTTCGACATGGCTTCGCCGGCCTACCAGGATATGGTGTTTTTTCACCCCATTGTGCGCCGGGTTTTTTTCGACACCGCCGATGCGGCCGGCGCGGGCGAGAAGGAAGCGCTGCTGCGCTGCTACACGATCCCCATTCCGGACGGCGCCAGGTTGTGGTTCGAAGCCGAGGACCGCAAGTGCCGGAGCGCGACCGTCGAGGTGACCGACTTGCGATTGTTCCTGTTCGCCAACGGGATCGGGATTCTCTCGATCGGAGTCGAGGCCTTCGGGCTGACGGCGGCCGAGGGGCTTTGGATCAACGAGAGCCTGCGGAAGGTTTACCCTTCCAGCGCCCGCCAGATCCGCGAGTCTCGCATCCCGTGCCGCCTGGCGCTGGTGCTGGAGCGAGACGGCGTCCGGGAGACGCTCGCCGAGGAACGATTCGAGCGCGGGGACATGATCGGTTTTCTGCCGCCGCTGGCGAAGACCATCACCTCCCTTCTTTACTTCGCCGATTACGAGCAGGAAGAATACGAGCCGGTGCTCGACGAGCGGATGATCGTGTACACATATTTCGCCGTCGACCCGAGCACCGTGCCCGAGGACTTCCGCGAGTCGGAGGATTACCAGGTGCTCCTGAGCCGGTTTCTGTACGTGGACCGGCTGGGCGACGGCTACCGGTACGAGCCGGAATTCACGCGCGCGCAGATGCAGGATCAGCTTTACCGGCGGTGGGCGCACCAGGGCACTTACTACGGCTTCACGAGCTACAGCAACATCACCGGGACCCTCGGGCATCACGACTGCGACGAGCACCAGCTCCGGGAGGGGTTTCTGGTCCACCGGATGTTCACCAGCCGCTACTACCTGATGGCGCTGGTCGCGCTGTTCTATCGCGCCACGCTGCTGGATTTCTCCGAGCGCACCGCCCTGGTCTCCAAGCAGCTTTACCTGGACCTGGAGGACAACCGGTTCTCGACGGAGAACATCCGCACAGCCAGCGACCTCCGCGGAGAGTTCCTGCACTTCTCCAACTACTGGCACTTCGACGAGCTGGCGAACAAGGACGAAGAACTGGAGCACTTCGTCATGATGTGCCGCGAGTACCACACGCCGACGCTGAAGCGGGAGATCGAAGAGGAGATCGAAAAGCTCAACGCGTCGCTCGACAATTACTACCAGTTCCGCAACACGGAGGCGGTGAACCGGCTGGCGATGTTGAGCATGCTGCTCGGCGCCGGGGCGGTCATCACCGGCTTTTTCGGGATGAATTTCGGACGCCAGTTCGGGCGAATCTTCTTCGAGCCGGACAAGGCGTCGCTACCGACCCACTACGTAGCCATCGCCGTGGTGGCGGTGCTGGCGTTCGGCGCGCTGGCGTTCGCGCTCTACGTGGTGGCGGCCAACTGGGCGGACTACCGCGAGATTCTGGTGCCGCGCTCCCGCCGCGAGCGGGTCGCGGCCAGTCTCCGCCGCGCCGCGCCGCCGGGAACCCGGCACGGTCCGTGAGGCAGGGTGATCCGCGGGACCTTCGGCCTGCGGAAGGCAAATAGTCAAGAATCAAGAGGCAAGCATTGTTCGTGCGCCTTCGGCAGTCTTCCATGGCCGGCGAGCCGCCGATCAGGACCCGGCTTACGGAACAGGCCAATCATGCTGCGTCACCTCAGCGGTGTCTTTCCGGTTGACAAACTTTAAATCAGGCAATAAGATCCGATTAGGGTATATTGTTGACAGCCGGGCGGCCCGCCGGCGGGAGGTGGAGCCTCCGGGCCGCCCGAGGAGGCATGTCTGATGGCCACGAGTGCTGTCCCCCCACCCTGCGTTCCCGCCGAGATGACCCTGGAAAACCTGGATCTGTTTCCCGAGGGCCGGAAAGTTCTCACCTGCATTCAGTGCGGCATCTGCGCCGGGACCTGCCCTTACGGCGAGTTCATGGATTATCCGCCTCGGCGGATCATCGCCATGCTGCGGGCGGGGCTGATCGAGAAAGTCTTCACGAGCGACAGCCTGCTCAACTGTGTCGCCTGCTACGCCTGCCGCGCCAAGTGCCCGCGGGACATCCGGCTCACCGGCGTATTGCTGCCGCTGGTGAAGGAGCAGATGTTTCTGCACCGCCCGGAAGTGCCGGCGGAATTGCAGAAGGCGCTGGAGAACACGCTGCGCTACGGCAACCCTAGCGGCGAGCCGGCCCGCAAGCGCGCGGCGTGGGTGAAGACATCTCCAGTGCCGGTGCGAATCCTGGCGGAAGACCCGCGTCCGCCGGACGTGCTGTGGTTCGTCGAGTGCTACACCTCGTTCCATCCGCGCGGGCAGGACAACGCCCGCAGCACGGCGCGCCTGTTCCACGCATTGGGCGTGGACTTTGCCATCCTGGGCAATGAAGAGAAGTGCGCCGGAGAATGCGCCCGGCTCGTCGGCGAGCGGGGCTTGTTCGACACCCTCATGGACTACAACATGGCGGTGTTCGGCAAGTACAAGTTCAACCGGATCGTCACTTCGGGCGCGCACGCCTACGACGCCTTCATCTATGTTTACCCGGAGATCGGATTCCGGTACCCGGTGGAGCACACGACGCCGTACTTCGCCCGGCACGTGGACAGGTTGAGGCCGATGCTGCGGCGAAAATTGAGCTACACCGTCGCCTACCACGATTCCTGCTGCATCGGACGGCACAACGGGTACTACGAGGAGCCAAGGGCGCTGCTGCGCGCGATCCCCGGCCTGAAGTTGGCCGAGATGACCCACAACCGCATCAACTCGCTCTGTTGCGGCGGCGGCGGCGGGGGCATGTGGCTGGACACCTACTACAAGGCGAAGGGGTTCGAACGGCTGTCGGAGCGGCGCGTCAAGGAGGCGATCGCCACGGGAGCCGACGTGCTGGCGATTTCGTGTCCATACGAGGTGTCCCGGTTCGAAGACGCGCTAAAGGTGCTTGGGTACGACAAGCGCATGGTGGTTCGCGACGTGACAGAGCTACTGGCGGAATCGCTGGAGGAATGACTCATGAAGATCCTCGTGGTCGTGCGAATGGTTCCCGACGTCGTCGAAGAACTGGAGATCGCGCCGGACGGGAAGGCATTGGATACGGAGTACCTGCGAAGGATATTGAGCGAATCGGACAATCACGCGCTGGAAGAAGCGATCCTGCTGAAGGAGCGCCACGGCGCCACAATCACTTTACTGGCGCCGGATGCGCCGGAGGTGGACGAGGCGCTGTACAGCGCGTTGGCCAAGGGGGCGGATCGGGCGATCAAGGTGACGGGCATGGAGGAAAGCTTGAGCACTCGGGCAACGGCGGCCCTTCTGGCCGGCATCGTGCGCGAGTCCGGCCTTCTTCCAGCCGACCTGATTCTCACAGGGGTCCAGGCGATCGACGACCTGGACGGCCTGATCGCCCCCTTGTTGGCCTTCCATCTCGGCCTGCCGAGCCTGGGGATTGTGACCAGGCTGACGGTGGACGAGCCACGAAAGACCGCCACGGCGATTCGGGAGTTCGCGGGCGGCGTTCGGGGCGAGTACGAGGTGTCGCTTCCCGCGGTCATGGGAATCCAGGCCGCCGAGAAGCCGCCCCGCTACGTGCCGGTGGCGAAAGTCCGGGTGACGATGAAGACCCAGAAGCTGGAGACAATCGAGGCGCCGGCGGCGGGCGGCGGCGGGCCCGCCCTCGAAGTCCTGGAGATGAAGAAGTGCGAGCCGGGCGGGCAGGCGGAGATGCTGGAGGGTCCGCCGGAGCAGGTGAGCGGGCGCCTGGTGGAACTGCTCGAGGCGCGGGGCGTGCTCTAAGGAGATCAAGGCGATGCCGGGCAACATCTGGGTAGTCGCGGAGCAGTGGCGCGGAGGAATCTCGGACATTACGTACGAAGTCCTGACGCTCGGACGGGAGGTAGCCGACGGGCTCGGCACGGGGATGGAAGCCATCCTGCTTGGCCAGAACATTCGGAACACGGCTGAGGGGATGGGCAAGGCAGACGTCGTGCTTTATGGCGATCACCCCTCTTTCGCCGAGCCGCTTGCCGAACCGCAGGCCGAAGCGCTGGCGCAACTGGCGCGAGAGCGAAAGCCGCGGGCGATTCTTGTGCCGCTCACCAACGTGACCCTGGGCATCGGGACGCTCTTGGCCGCGAAATTGGGCGCGCCGTCGGTCAACTTCTGCCGGAACCTGCGGGTCGAGGGCGGACGGCTCGAGGCGGAGTGCGTTCTGTACGGCGGGAAGATCGAGGCGCGAGTGGCCGGCGGTGAAGGCGTAGTGGTAGGCATCTGGCCGGGAGCACGGCCTGCGGAAAAGACGAGGCCGGCGCCCAGGATCGAGGACGTGCCCATCAACCTGCCGGCGGAGAGCGCGGTACGCTTCCGCGCCTACATCGAGCCCGAGGCGAGCGAAGTCGATATCACGCAACAGGCGACTCTGGTGGCGGTCGGGCGTGGGATTCAGAGCAAGGACAACCTCGAGATGGCCGAGGAACTGGCGGCGGCGTTGGGAGGGGCGGTGTGCGGCTCGCGGCCGGTGATCGACCAGGGCTGGCTGCCGCTGGCCCGACAGGTCGGCAAGTCGGGGATGACCGTCAAGCCCAAGCTCTATCTGGCGCTCGGGATCAGCGGAGCGCCGGAGCATGTCGAGGGCATGAAGAATTCGTCGCTGGTCGTCGCCGTCAACACCGACCCGCACGCGCCGATCTTCAACGTGGCCCACTACGGGGTCGTGGCCGACGTGCTCGAAGTCGTGCCCGCCCTGACGGAGGCAGTGCAAGCCGCGCGGGCGGCGAAAGGATGAGGCGCTATGGCCGATCCGGCGACGTTGCGGTACCTTGGCGTGCCGGGCTACGTTTGGCTCTCGCTCGCCACGGCGCTGTCCTTCCTCGTCTTCGGGCGGCGCGCGGCTGAGTATATGCGCGTGTTGCGCACCGCGCGAAGCGAGGACCGCCTGGACCAGTTGCCCAGACGAGTATGGCGGTTTGCCGTCGATGTTCTCGGCCAGCGGAAGCTGCTGCGGGAACCGCTGATCGGTGTCGCTCACGTCTTGATTTTCTGGGCGTTTGTCTTTTTCGCGGCGAGCTTCTTCTGGAATCTGGCGCGCGGTGTGCTGCCGGTTCTCGGCATCCCATACGCCGACGAGGTGGGCTGGATGGTGGCGGCGCTGGAGGCGCTCGCGATCCTGGGCCTGGCGTCGCTGGCCGTGGCCGCCGTTCGGCGCTACGTCTTTCCTCCGCCGGGCTTGGAGCAGTCACGGGACGCGACGCTGATCCTCGGCCTGATCGCGGTGGTGCTGGTGACGTCGCTCGCCGGCCAGTATTTCCGGGAGCGGTCCGAGAGCGCTTGGCTCGCGCTGTGGTGGGTCCACATGCTCACGGTGCTTGGGTTCCTGGCCTATTTGCCGTATTCCAAGCACCTGCATCTGCTGGCGTCGCCGTTCGCCGTGCTGTTTGGGGAACTGAGGCCGGGGGCGATGCCGCCGGCTTCGGAAGGCGCATCGAAGCGCGAGGAGTTCACGTGGCGCGAGCTGTTCGGCGGGCTGGCGTGCGCCGAGTGCGGTCGCTGTGAGAGAGCCTGCCCGGCGTGGCTATCCGGGAAGATCTTGTCGCCCGAGAAGCTGATGCACAAGCTGAAGGAGTTGGTGCGTGCACCGGCGGACAGGAACGGGCGCGCGTTCATCGGAGAAGAGGTCCGCCCCGAGGAAGTCTGGGCGTGCCTGACCTGCTATGCCTGCATGGAGGCGTGCCCGGTCGCGAACGAGCACATCCCGGTGGTGATCGAGATGCGGCGGCGGCTGATGTCGATGGGGGAGATCGGCAGCCGGGTGCAGGAGGCGCTGACGAACATTGGCCGGTACGGGAATTCGTTCGGCTCGTCGCCGCGCCACCGCGCCCGGTGGATGCAGGGCCTGGAGTCGAAGGTGAAGGATGCACGGAAAGAGCCGGTTGAGTGCCTGTGGTTCACCGGCGACTATGCCTCTTACGATCCGCGAGTCGCGCCGCTGACCGCCGCAACGGCGCGGGTCTTTCAGCGGGCCGGGCTGAATTTCGGGACTCTCTACGAGGCGGAGCAGAACGCGGGCAACGACGTGCGCCGCCTGGGTGAAGAAGGGCTGTTCGAGGCGCTGGCGGAAAAGAACATGAAGGCGCTCGGCGCGGCGAAGTACGAGCGCATCATCACGACGGATCCGCACAGCTACCATGCTCTGAAGAACGAATACCCGGGGCTGAATCACGGGCGGCGGGTGCTGCACACCAGCGAGTTGTTCGAAGGCTGGCTGCGCGAGGGCAGGCTGGCGGTGCGCCGCAAGCTGGATCTGGCGGCGACGTATCACGATCCGTGTTATCTCGGCCGCTACAACGGCGTCTACGCGGCGCCTCGGCGCGCGCTGGCGGCTCTGGGAGTGAAGGTCGTCGAGATGCCGCGCAGCCGGTCGCGGTCGTATTGTTGCGGGGCAGGCGGCGGGCGGATCTGGATGGAGGACGCGCCAGGCGGCGGCGAGCGGCCGGCGGAAAGCCGCGTGCGGGAGGCGGCGAGCCTGCCCGGAGTGAACACGCTGGTGACGGCCTGCCCGAAGGACCTGGTCATGTTCCAGGATGCGGTGAAGACCGCTGGTTTGGAAGGCAAGCTGGCCGTTCGGGACCTGGGGGAACTGGTGGACGAGGCGACAAGACCATGATTTTGAATGTCCGCTCCCTGACGGTCGCGGCTCGGTGCGAGTCATTCCGCCGACACCGAGCCGCGCTCGTCAGCAAGCGGATCAATTGGGTTGCGGCTCAGAGCGCCATTCCGCGCGCCTGGCTGATCTGTGGTGCAGATGCGAACGGGAGCACTAAGTCATGAGCGACACGCAAGAGCCGGTACGCATCGGGGTGTATGTCTGCCACTGCGGGACGAACATCGCGGGCACGGTGGATGTGCGGGCGCTGGCGGACTTCGCCGCCGGTCTGCCAGGGGTGACATTGGCCCGCGAGTACAAGTACATGTGCTCGGATCCCGGGCAGGCGATGATCCGGCAGGACATCGCGGAGCACGGATTGACGCGCGTGGTGGTGGCGGCCTGCTCGCCGTGCCTTCACGAAAAGACGTTCCGGCGGGCGACGGAAGAGGGCGGCATCAACCCGTACTTCTTCCAGATGGTGAATGTCCGCGAGCACAATTCCTGGGTTCATGAGGACAAAGCAGCGGCCACCCTCAAAGGGATGGACCTGGTGCGGGCGGCGGTCCGGCGCGTGCGTCTGCACCGGCCGCTGGAGAAACGCGAAGTGCCGATCCATCCGGATGTGCTGGTGGTGGGTGGAGGCATTGCCGGCATCCACGCCGCGCTGACACTCGCCAATGCCGGCAAGCACGTCTATCTTGTCGAGCGCGAGCCGACCATCGGCGGGCACATGGCGATGTTCGACAAGACCTTCCCGACGCTCGACTGCGCGGCCTGCATCCTGACGCCGAAGATGACGGCGGTGAAGTCGCACAAGAACATCACCCTGTGGACCCTTTCCGAGGTCCAGCAGGTGGAGGGGTACGTCGGCAACTACAAGGTGACGGTGCGTCGAAAACCGCGCTACGTCATCGAGGAGCTGTGCGTCGGCTGCATGGAGTGCATCGACGCGTGCGTCTTCAAGCAGGGCAAGGTGCCGGACGAGTTCAATCTCGGGCTGGGCAAGCGCAAGCCGGTGTACATCCCCTTCCCGCAGGCGGTGCCGCAGGTGGTGGTGATCGACCCCGAGACGTGCATCGAGTTCAAGACCGGGAAGTGCAAGAAGACTTGCATCGAGGTTTGCGCCGAACGCGGCGCCATCGACCTCGACCAGCAGGAGGAGCTCAAGACGGTCGACGTCGGGACCATCATCCTGGCCACGGGCTTCCAGGTGTTCGACGCCCATCGCCTGCCGTACTACGGTTACGGCACGTATCCGAACGTGTACACGGCGCTGGAGGTCGAGAGGCTTGTCAACGCCTCGGGGCCGACGGCCGGGGAGATCGTGCTGCGCGACGGCCGGAAGCCGCGGAGAATCGGCATCATCCACTGCGTGGGCAGCCGGGATGAGCACACCAACCGGTATTGCTCGCGTGTCTGTTGCATGTACTCCCTGAAGCTGGCCCACCTGCTGAAGGAAAGAAGCGGCGCCGACGTGTACAACTTCTACATCGACATCCGCGCCCCGGGCAAAGGGTTCGAGGAGTTCTACAACCGCGTGGCGGAGGAGGGCGTTTTCTTCGTGCGCGGCAAGGTGGCCGATGTCTACCCCTCCAACGGCGACGGCCGGCTGACGCTGCAAGTGGAAGACACGCTGCTCAGCGTGATCCGAAAGATCCCGGTGGACATGGTGGTGCTGGCGACGGCGCTGGAAGCGCGGGCCGACGCGCAGGAAGTCCGGCGCAGGTTCAATATCACCTGCTCGACCGAAGGGTTCTTTTTGGAGCGGCATCCCAAGCTGGCCCCGGTCAACACGTTCACCGACGGCATCTTCCTGGCCGGCTGCTGCCAGGGGCCAAAGGACATCCCGGACACGGTGGCGCAGGCGGGCGCGGCGGCCGCCGAGGCGCTGGCGCTGATCGACGCGGGCGCGATCGAGCTGGAGCCGAACACGGCGCACGTGCTCGAGGAAGTGTGCAGCGGCTGCAAGACGTGCGTGCCGATGTGTCCCTACCTGGCCATCTCGTTCCGGGAAGACAAGAAGAAAGCCGAGATCAACGAAGTCCTCTGCAAGGGGTGCGGCACGTGCGTGGCCGCCTGCCCGTCGGGGTCGATCGCGCAGCACCAATTCGAGGACGAGGAGATCTTCGAGGAAATCGCGGGGGTGCTGGCGTATGCCTGAAGCGTTCGAACCCAAAATCGTTGCGTTCTTCTGCAACTGGTGCACGTACCTGGCCGCCGACCTGGCCGGCACCTCACGGATGAAGTACGCGCCGAACATCCGCGTGATCCGCGTGATGTGCTCGGGGCGCGTGGACGCGCAGTTCGTGCTGGACGCCTTCGCCGGCGGGGCGGATGGCGTGCTGATCGGCGGATGCCATCCTGGCGATTGCCACTACCAGGAGGGCAATTACAAGACGCTGCGCCGCTACCATCTGTTGAAACGCGTTCTGCGGGACATGGGGATCGAGGCGGATCGGTTCCGGCTGGAGTGGATCTCGGCGTCCGAAGGCGACAAAGTGCGCACGGTGGTCAACGACATGGTGGACAAGGTGCGGGCGCTCGGGCCGTTCCGCCGGAGAGCGCCGGCGCCGGCGGTCCACGAGGAGGTAGCCGCGGTATGAGCGAGAAGCCCAAGGTTGCTTTCTATTGGTGCGCCTCCTGCGGCGGCTGCGAGGAGGCGGTGGTTGACCTCGCGGAGAGGCTGCTGGATGTCGCCGACGCCGTGGACATCGTTCTATGGCCGGTGGCGCTCGATTTCAAGCGAAAGCACGTGGAGGAGATGTCCGATGGCGCCGTCACGGCGGCGTTTGTGAACGGCGCCATCCGGACGAGCGAGCAGGCAGAGATGGCGCATCTGCTCCGGAGAAAATCGCGGCTGGTGTTCGCCTTTGGAAGCTGCGCGCACCTCGGGGGGATTCCGGGCCTGGCAAACCTTTCCTCGCGCCCGGAGATTCTCGAGTGCGTATACGGCGACGGCGCCCGGCCTGAGGCGGAGTTTCGAGATAACGGACGCACGCTGACGCTCCCGGAGTTCCACGAGGACGTGAAGACGCTGGACCAGGTGGTGGAGGTGGACTACTACATTCCCGGCTGCCCGCCGACGCCGAAGATCGTGGCCCAGGCCCTGGAGTCGCTGCTGAGCGGGAACATGCCCGAGAAGGGCGCGGTGCTGGCGCCCGACCGGGCGTTGTGCGAGGAGTGCCCGCGCCGGGACACGCGGCCAGAGAAGCTCGCGCTGGCCGGCTTCAAGCGCCCGCACGAGGTGCTGGCCGACCCGGCGCAGTGCCTGCTGGCGCAGGGGCTGATCTGCCTCGGACCGGCGACGCGCGCCGGATGCGAGGCGCCGTGCATCCAGGGCAACATGCCGTGCTCCGGCTGCTTCGGACCCACCAGCCGTGTCCGGGTTTACGGAGGCAAGTCGCTGTCCGCGCTCGCGTCCCTGGCGGATAGCAACGACGCCGGGGAGATCGAGCGCATCCTGGGGTCCGTTCCCGACCCGACCGGCACGCTGTACCGGTACAGTCTTCCGTCATCGCTGCTGCGGCGGAAGCGAGCGGAGGTGAGCCATGTCTGAGACGCAGGCGCGACGAATCACGATCGATCCGATCACCCGGCTGGAGGGACACGGAAAGATCGACATCTTTCTCGACGAGCAGGGCAACGTCGAGCGGGCGTTCTTCCAGGTGCCCGAGCTGCGGGGCTTCGAGAAGTTCGTCCAGGGCCGTCCGGCCGAGGAGATGCCGCAGATCACGTCGCGGATCTGCGGAGTCTGCCCGACGGCGCACCACATGGCCGCGACGAAGGCTCTCGACGCGCTGTACCAGGTGACGCCTCCGCGGGCCGCACGAAAGATCCGCGAGCTGGTGTACAGCGCGTTCATGGTGGAAGACCACGCGCTGCACATCTACATTCTCGGCGGGCCGGATTTCATCGTCGGACCGGAGGCGCCCGCCGCGGAGCGGAACGTGCTCGGAGTAATCGCCAGGGTCGGCCGGGAGTCCGCGCTGAAGATCATCGGCATGCGTCGCAAGCTGCGCGAGCTGATCGCGCTCGCCGGCGGGAAAGTGATTCATCCAGTGCTCGGCCTGCCGGGCGGCGTGGCGCGCCGCATCCAGCCCGAGGAGCAAGCGCGATTCCGTGAAGTCGCCGGCGACGCCGTGGATTTCGCGCTGTTCACGCTGGAGACCTTCGACAAGCTCGTGCTCCAGAACAGCGACTACGTCGGCCTGATCCTCTCGGATGCCTTCACGCACCGCACCTACTACATGGGAATGGTCGACGGGCGGAACCGGGTGAACTTCTACGACGGCGCGATCCGCGTGGTCACACCGGACGGCGCCGAATGGACGAAGTTCGAGGCGGACCGCTACCTCGACTACGTGGCCGAGCGGAGCGAGCCGTGGAGCTGCGTGAAGTTCTGCTACTTGAAGCCGGTCGGCTGGCGCGGTTTCCAGGACGGCCCGGAGAGCGGCGTCTATTGCGTGGCGCCGCTGGCGCGTCTGAACGCCGCCGACGGCATGGCCACGCCGCTGGCGCAGGGCGCGTACGCCCACTACCTCGCGACGCTCGGCGGCCGGCCCGTGCATCGCACGCTGGCCAATCACTGGGCGCGTGTCATCGAACTGCTGTACGCGGCCGAGCGCCTGAAGGAACTGGCCGAAGATCCGGAAATCACCGATCCCAACATTCGCACGCTGCCGTCGGCAACGCCCTCACAGGGCATCGGCGTAGTGGAAGCGCCGCGCGGCACTTTGATCCACCATTACGAGACGGACGATCGCGGTTTGATCCGCAAGGCGAACCTGATCGTGGCCACGCAGAACAACGCGGCGCGCATCGCCATGAGCGTGGAGAAAGCGGCGAAGAGCCTGATCTCGAACGGGCAGGTCTCCGACGGGATCCTGAACAAGATCGAGATGGCGTTCCGCGCCTACGATCCTTGCAACGGTTGCGCGACGCACGCGATCACCGGCGCCCCGGAGTTGGAGCTTCGGATTCGCGATTCCGGCGGGGCTATCGTGCGGACGATCCGGGGGAGTTGAGTTTCGACAGGGCTGAATCTCCGTGAAATTGGGGATTGCGTAGCCTGTCACAGAAATCGGGCACGGACAGCCTGACTGGAGAAGACAGACCCCTCCAGCCTCGCCACCGCGCTCCGTTCCATTCGCATGGACTGCTCCTTCGCGAACACCAGGCAGGAACGGGCGATGCATTCGATATCGTGGCGATCCCATCGTTCGCGCATGATGCCGGCGGTGACCAGAGGCTGCAAGGGCGGATCGAATCCGCAGGCGAGGTCTCCTTCGTGATCGAGCAGCGGCAGCCCAGAGGATCGAGAGCAATCCGCTACGAGGACGTTACCCGCTTCGAGTTTGCCACCAGGGAATTTCGCGCCGACAAGCGTCCGGATGGTGCGGGCGCCCGGCGACTCGCTGTCGAACTTGGGGAGGGAGCCACCATCACCCTGAAAACGAAGGATGGCCGGACTTTGAAAGGACGCCTCGACAAAGTGGATGCGGAACAATTGATGATGAGCACGGGCGATCGCGGTTCGGCGAATGTCGCATACTCGGAAGTGCAGCTTCTGAAAGGCAGGATGAGCGGGCGCGCCAAGGCGATCACCATCGGCGCCGCCGGCGGCGGCGGATTCGCCGCCCTCTGCATCATCCTGTGGCTCCTGTTCAGAGAAAACTGAGCGGGATGTCCCGGCCCTCGCGCCACAGTCTGAAATCGTGGAGACGGGTGAGGCCCTCATCCGCGCCGTTGACATCTCCCCGAGCGTCTGGTGGAATGATCCCGGAACCATGACCACCTGGAATCGGCGCTCGTTCCTGCAATCGCTCACGATGTTGCCCGCCGGCGGCGCCCCGCCCGCTGCAAAAGGTGTTGCGGGCCCGAAACACAAAATAGTGTTGGTCGGCGCCGGCAGCGCCATGTTCACGCAAGGCATCGTCGTCGACTGGCTGAGGCGGCGGCCGCGCGAGGATTGGGAAATCGCACTGGTGGACATCAACCCCGAGATCCTCGCCGCCACCGAGAAGCTGGTGCGGCGCTACATGCTGGCGGCGGACCATCCGGCGAAGATCACCGCCACCACTGAGCGGCGCGAGGTGCTCGCGGGAGCAACAACGGTAATCTGCACCATTGGTGTCGGCAGCCGGCGCGCCTGGGAGCAGGACGTGTTCGTGCCGCGGAAGCACGGCATCTTCCAGCCGGTCGGCGATTCCGTCATGCCCGGCGGGGTCTCGCGATCCATGCGCATGATCCCGCCGATGATCGCCATCGCGGAGGACGCGGCGCGCCTGTGCCCGGAGGCGCTGTTCGTCAATTACTCGAACCCGATGACCGCAATCATGCACGCGCTGCGGAAGCACACCTCCGTCCCGGCGATCGGCTTGTGCATCGGGACCGATTCGACTCTTCGCTCGCTGGCGCGCATGGCGGACGCGCCCTTCGAAACCGTCACGGCCCGATGGGCCGGCGTCAATCACCTGACATGGATCCACGATCTGCGCTCGGACGGCGTCGATCTGTGGCCGAAGCTGCGGGGAATCGTGGCCCGGCGGCGCGGCGCCTCCAACCTGCGGCATCCGTTCTGTTGGGAACTCTTTGACCAGTTTGGCGCCTGGCCCGGGCCAAGCGACAATCACGCCGTCGAGTTCTTTCCCGAGCGGTTTCCCAACGGCAGGTACTACGGCAAGACATTGGGCGTCGACGCTTACTCCTTCGAAGAAACCATCGCCCGCGGGGACAAGATCTACGCGGAGACGATCGAACTGGCCAAAGGCGACGGTCCAATCGACAAGGCGACGCTCGCCACCCAGATGGCCGGCGGCACGGGCGGCGGCGAGCACGTGCAATGCCTCGACATTCTGGACAGCATCCGGCACGACCGCCGGCGGTGGTATTCGGTCAACGCGCCGAACCGCGGCACGGTTCCCAACCTGCCCGGCGATGCGATCCTCGAGTCGCCGGCCATCGCCGCCGCCGAGGGGCTGCTACCGGTTTCGATCGGCGAGTTGCCGCCGGCAATCACGGCCATTCTGCTCCGCCGGTTTGCCGCCGTCGAGGCGACCGTCGAGGCGGCGGTGACAGGAAACCGCAAGCTGATGGTCGAAGCGCTGATTCTTGATGGCGGAGTGCCGGATTACTCCGTTGCGGGGAAGCTGACGGATGAGCTGATTCAGGCGCAACAGCAGCACCTGCCGCAGTTCGGCTAGCGCGGGCGGTGAGGAGACCAGCATGCATCGGACGCATTTCTTTGTGGCAAGCCTGATGTTGGCGGCAGTGGCCGCCGGGCAGGACTGGAGAGTCCGGTCGGACATCCCGTTCCACGTTTACGGGCACGCCGGAGCGGCTTTGAACGGCAGGATCCACTTGCTGGGCGGGTGCCACACCGACAACTGGGAAGTTCCGAGCGCGGCGCACCAGGTCTACGATCCGCACCGGGACAAGTGGGAGATGCGCGCAGAACTTCCGCTTGCCTCGGCATGGGGCATGCCCGCCGTGCTGGACGGCAAGATCTACTTGTTTGGCGGCGGGTACTACAAGCCCGGACAAGGAATGACCTCCACGGACGAGGCGTGGGTCTACGATCCGGTTCCGGACAAGTGGGCCGGGCTGCGGAGACTGCCGCAGCCTCGCATGAACGGATTTGCCGCCGCCGCGGGCGGCGCCATCTACATCTCGCAGGGCTACAACCGGCAGGGCGGAGATAAGAAGGGCGTCGTCGAGGAATACCGGACCACTTACCGGTACGACCCGGCGGCGGACACATATACACGCGTGGCCGACGCGCCGGAACCCGGCTGTTACATCGCCTCCGGGCCGTACAAAGGAAAGATCTACGCCGTGCCGGGCAGCAATCGCGAGTACGGCTTCCACGGCGACTACCTGTGGGCGGACGGGGCGCTGGAGTATGATCCGGCGGCCGACCGGTGGAGGAAAATCGACGCCCGCCGCATCGAGAGGCGGGTGTTCTTCCTCACGCAGTGCTCCGCCTCCGTGGTGGAGAACGGCAGGTTGTGGGTCGTCGGCGGGATGGCGGAAAACCGCAAGCGCACGGTCACCACCGAGTACTTCGACATCGAGCGAGGCGTGTTCGTGAAAGGGCCGGACATCGACTATGGCCGCTGCTGCGGAGGCGGCGGAATCGTGGAAGGCGTACTGGCCATCCTCGGCGGGTTTGTGGATGGCGCCGGTCTGGGCAAGCCCGCGCTGCCCGGCTGGACGCTTGACACAGCGCGGCCCGGCAAGTAGCCCGGCGCTTCGCGCCACAGCCGGAATCTGCGAAGCTGTGGAGATGGCAAAGCGGATCGCCGGGCTGGCTGCGGCAGTTCTCGCGGGAATCGCTCTGCCAGGCGCCGGAATCCAGGTTTCAACGCTGCGCCCGCGGGTCTTTGTCCGCCACGACAAGGCGAAGCTGGGGAAGGGCGTAACGGTAGCCGAAGCGCGGGGCCGCCTCCGGCAACCGGATTACGCCCGCTGGCGGAGGCCGGTGACCGGGCGCGGCGCGGCGGCCATGCTGGAGCGGGCGATGCGGTACCTGGAAGAAGGTAACGCCGCCGACCTCGGCGAGGTGCGCGACTTCCTCCGGTCCAACACGTTCTCCTACGAGCGGCATGATGTCTCCGGCTTCATGGCCGGCGCGGAGACGGCGGCTGCGTTCGATTGGATCTACTCGGGCCTGTCCGAGGAGGACCGCTCGACGATCCTTGCGAACCTCGTCACCACGGCGGAAAGCTCAGCCAGGTTCCTGCGACACGGCGAGCCGGACATCAACCACAACTACACTTACATGGCACTGACCACGGTGGCGGTTTGCGGGCTGGCGCTCGCCGGCGAAGCGCCTCCTTACGGCGAGAAGGCCAGGGAGTACCTGGAGCTTGCGCGCGAGTTCATCGAAGGGCCGGGAATGGCGCTCGACACCTGGAACGCGCGCGAAGGCGCCTGGGCCGAGGGCAGCCACTACACGTTTCACGAAACCATTCGTAACCTCGTGCTGATGTTCGCCGCCTATCGCACGGCGAGCGATGCCGACTACTTCGCACGAATCGAGCGGCGTCACGGGGATTTCCTGGTGAAGACCGGGCGCTTCCTGATCGGCAATACGCGTCCCGACCTGACGTTCGAGCGCCTCGGAGACTGCACGCCGAACCGGGTGACCGCGAATCATACCGTGCCGCTGACAGTCGAGATGCTGGCGTGGGGCCTGGGAAACCAATCGGAGTCCGCGCGGCTGCGGTCGTTTGCGGCGGCTCTGCTCGAGGCATATGGGGAACACGCCATTCATCCTTTCTTCGACTGGGGAATGCGGGTGTTTCACGATCCGAAGGCGCCGCGTGCGCCTTCGTATCGATCCCTCCCGCTGTCGATGCGAATGGGCGCCGGTTCGACCGACCAGATCGTCTTCCGCACCGGATGGGACGAGGACAGCGCCCAGGTCACCATCGTTGCGGGCGATCACTTCACGGATCACCAGCACTTCGACAAAGGACACTTCCTCCTCTACCGCCGCGGCGGGCTGGTGGTGGACGGGGGCGCGTACGACCACCTCTACGAGCCGGGCGGCCACTGGAACGAATACTCCTGCCGGACCCTGGCGCACAATACTCTCCTGGTGTTCGATCCGGACCAGCGCTTTGCGAAGGGCTACGCCAACGATGGCGGCCAGAACGTGCTGCGCGGATTGCAGCATCACCGCGACTGGCCGTCCTATGTCGCGCACCGCGACCGCGAGGGGCTCAACACGGCGGACGTCGAGGCGTATGACTCGGACCCCGCACGCGGCTATCACTACGTACGCCTGAACCTGTCCAAGGCCTATTCATCCAAAGTGGCGGATTACGACAGGCAGTTCGTCTGGCTCCCCGGTTCGGCAACGCTGATCGTGCTGGACCGCGTAACCGCGGAGCGGCCGGAATTCGCCAAGCGCTGGCTGCTGCACTTCCAGGACCGCCCGCGCGTCGACGGGCGCGACCCGCCGGACGGCGTGACGGCGTTCGCGAATCCGAGCCTGGTTTCGGTGCGGCGGTCCGGACAGTTCGACGCGGGCGCGCGGGTGTTCCGCTACGGCGGGACGCTGTTTGTCCAAACGCTTCTGCCGATGGACCATCTGCTTGCCGTGGTGGGCGGGCCGGGCTTCGAGTTCTTCAACCGTTTCCAAAACAGGAACTACCCTGTTTCCGTCGCCGGGCGCGCCGCCGATCCCCGGGAGGCCGGCAACTGGCGGATCGAGGTGAGCCCCGGCCAGACGGTTGCGTTCGACGCGTTCCTGCACGTCCTCCAGATGGCCGGCGCGCCGCCGGCTGAGCCGGCTCAGTCGCAATTGATCTCCGATGGCGGCGGCAAGCTGGCTGGAGCGCTGATCCGGGATCGCCGCGACGCCGCGGTAGTGCTGTTCTCCGCGGATGCGGCCGGCGGCCCCATCCCCCTGCCGGTGTCCTATGAGGTTCCCGCCGGCTACGCCGCGCGGCACCTGCTGACTGAGCTGCCTCCGCGGCGCAGATTGCGCGTGGAGGTGAACGGCCGACGCGTGGCGCGCGTCGAGTCAAACGCCCAGGGGGTGGTGGTGTTCCGCGATCGGGCAGAGGGAAAGCGAACCGTCCGCCTGGTGGGCGAATAGGCCGGCGGGCTCGGATGCGCGCGGCGAGCTGGGGCCGGACGCCCTAGCCGGCTCGAAACAGCGGGGCGGTGCCTTTGGCCGAGGCCAGCAGTTCCTCGCGCTCGGCGGAAGTCAGCGGCTGAAATCCGGCGGCCAGATCCAGCGCCATGGCGTAAATCCCCTCGTCGCCCGGCGGGATCGCCGCCGTGACGTCCTCGGAGAGGGTGAAGCGCAGCGCCTTGCGGGCATGCTCGCGGTCGTCGATGGGCTGATACCAGCACTTGGGGTACTTGCTCTGCTCCCGCTTCATCCCTTCCGGCCAGGGGTGGTGCGCCAGCGCCTTGAGCGCCAGCCGGGCCACGCCTTTCTCCTTGGCCTTGGCGACCACCTGGGGCCCGAAGCCGCCCTCCTGGTAGCAGACGTAGTTGATCGGGAACAGCACGGAGTCGCAAGGGAAGCGTTCCATCAGCGCGAGGGCAGCCTCGGCGTGGTGGGCGGAGAAGCCGAGGTAGCGCGCCTTGCCATCCTTGCGGGCCTTGGTGAAGGTTTCCGCCGCGCCGCCGGGGCCGAGGATCTGGTCGACGTCCTTCATCGAGGTGAGGCCGTGGAACTGGTACAGGTCGAAGTAGTCCGTGTGAAGCCGCTGTAGCGACCGTTCCAGTTCCTGCGCGGCGCCCGCGGCGTCACGCTTGACGGTCTTGCAGGCGAGAAACACCTTCTTGCGGTATGGCTTCAGCGCGATGCCGAGCTTGATCTCGGCCTCGCCGTCCCAGTACGTGGGCGCGACGTCGTAGTAGTTGATGCCACGATCGTAGGACTCGGCCACGGTTCGGTCCGCCTTGGGCTGCTCCATGCCGACCACGACAATGCCGCCGAAACCGATGATCGAGAGCTCGACGTTGTCGCGATAAAGGCGCTTGGGGATGGCGCTGTTCTTCTTCGCTGCCAGCTCAGCCGCCGACATGCCGCCAGCCAGCGTCGATTGAAGGAATTTCCTGCGATCCATGTGCTTCACCTCCGGTGTCCGAGAAATTGGGGGTTGCGTAGCCTGTCACTGTAATTCTATAAGAAACACATGCTCCGACTACTGGTGGCCGCCGCGGTGATGGCGGGGGTTTGCCTGGCGCAGGGCGTGGAGCCGCTTCAGACGCTGCGGAAGAATCGCCCGCGAATCATGGCGCTCGACGAGGACATCGAGCGGATCAGGGGATTTATTCAGACCGACCGGCTGGCGAAGGAGATCTACAACCGCCTGGTCCGCGAGGCCGCCAGACTGGAACCGGCGCCGCCGGTCGAATACAAGCTGGTGGGCCCGCGGCTACTGGCCCAAAGCCGCCGCTGCCTGGATCGCATTTACACGCTCGCGTTGCTGCACCGGCTGGACGGCAGGCGCCAACACCTGGTTCGGGCCGTCAACGAACTCCGGGCCGCCTCCTACTTTCCCAACTGGAATCCTTCGCACTTCCTGGACACGGCGGAAATGACACACGCGTTCGCCATCGGCTACGACTGGCTGTACTTCGCCCTGACGCCGGAGGAGCGGGCCTGGATCCGCCGGGCCATCGTCGACCACGGCATCGACCCGGCGCTGCGGGTCTACGAGAGCCAGAGTTGGTGGACGACGAGCGAGTACAACTGGAACCAGGTGTGCAACGGCGGGATCGGGATCGGCGCGCTGGCGATCGCGGAGGAAGAGCCTGAGCGCGCCAGCAAGGTTTTGCGCCACGCCGTGAAATCGCTGCCGCTGGCCCTGGCGTCGTACGCGCCGGACGGCGGGTGGGCGGAAGGCCCGGGTTACTGGCACTACGCGACAAGCTACACGGCGTACTTCCTGGCTGCACTGGAAACGGCGCTCGGCACGGACTTCGGCTTGTCCGCCTCACGGGGGTTCGACAGGGCCGGGCACTTCCGGATCTACTCGAGCGGCCCGACGGGCCGGAGCTTCAACTATGCCGACGCGCGGGACACGGTCGGGCCGGCGGCGGAAATGCTCTGGCTGGCGCGCAAGTTCGCCCAGCCGGTCTACGCGTGGCAGCAGCACCGCCTGCTCGAGTCCGCCGCTTCCGCTGATGCGCTTGACCTGGTGTGGTACCAGCCGGAGGCGTTGGGTCCTCGCCAGGCAGGCTGGCCGCCCGACGCCTTCTTCCGCGGGGTGAATGTGGCTTTCCTGCGGAGCGAATGGGACAACCCGCGGGCCATTTTTGTCGGCGTCAAGGGCGGAGACAACAAGGCCAACCACGGGCAGCTTGACCTGGGAACGTTCGTGCTGGATGCGGGCGGCGTTCGTTGGGCGGTCGATCTCGGCGCCGACGACTACGATCTGCCGCAGTATTTCGGCAAGCTTCGCTGGAGCTACTACCGCAACCGGACGGAGTCGCACAACACGGTGCTGATCGACGGCGAGAACCAGGACGAGAAGGCTGAGGCGCCGGTCACGGACACGCGCTTTTCGCCCGGACTGTCGCTGGCGCGCATCGACCTCAGGCAGGCATACGCCGGCAAGCTGAAGCGCCACGAGCGAACGGCGGCGCTGGTCGAGCGAAAGCAAGTTGTGATCCAGGACCAGATCGAGGCGGACAGGCCCGTGGAGGCGCTTTGGGGAATGGTTACCGGCGCGGAGATCCGGCTGGATGGAAAGAGCGCCGAACTGGAACAGGGCGGCTGGATCCTCGCCGGTGAAATCCGTTCGCCGGAAGACGCCGTGTTCGAGATAGTTTCGACAGCCCAGCCGGCTCCCCAGGCGAGGAACGAGGGGACGCGCAAGCTGGTGGTGCGGTTGCCGGACCGCGCGACGGACCTGCGCCTGGTGGTGACGCTGACACCTTATCGGAAGGGGCAGGTAAAGCCGAGGGTGACGGTGAAGCTGCCGCTGTAAGACAAATCAAGAGGCAAGAATGGAGGTACGCCTTCGGCGGACGTCTTGTCACTCGCCGCGCAGCCCGAGACCCGGCCCGCTGGGCAGAATGAGTTTCCCCTTGTCAACTCTGACGCCCGAATACGGATCGTTGGCGATCAGCAGGTTGCCGTCGAGGTCGGCATAGTCGACCAGCGGCGAGAGGTGCGCGGCGGCGGTGATGCCGATCGAGCTTTCGATCATGCAGCCGAGCATCGTCTTCATTCCGAGGGATTTTGCGATCTCGATCATCCGCAGCGCTTCTTGCACGCCACCGCACTTCATGAGCTTGACGTTGACGCCGTCGAAGGAGCCGGCCAGGCGTGGGATGTCGGCCGGGTGAAGGCAGGCTTCGTCGGCGATGATCGGCAGGTGCACGCGGCTCCGGACCCAGCGCGTCTCCTCCAGCATCTCGGCCGGCATCGGCTGCTCGACGAATTCCACCCCGCGCGACTCCAGCCAGTTGATCTTGCGGACGGCTTCTTCCTTGTCCTTCCAGCCCTCGTTGGCGTCCACGCGGAGCGGCTTGGATGTCTCGCTGCGCACCGCCTCGATCGTCGGCTCGTCGGTGTCGAGCCCGACCTTGATCTTCAGAATCGGGAACGCCTCGGCTTCCCGAACCTTGCGCCGCGTCATCTCCGGCGTGTCGATGCCGATGGAGAAGGTCGTCAGCGGAGTGTCGCGCGGGTCGAGACCGAAATACCGGCAGAGCGGGATGTCGAGTTTCTTGCCAAGCCAGTCCATCAGCGCGATGTCGATGGCGGCCTTGGCGGCGTACTGCCCATCGATTCTGCGGAACACGTCGGCCATCAGCTTGCGGAAGAGCCTGGGATCGGCCGAGGCGAGGTAGTCGCGGATCGAATCGACGGCCCGCCGCGCGGATTCGGCGCTCTCGCCGTAACGGACGATCGGCGCGGCCTCACCCAAGCCGGTCAGCCCTTCGTGCCGGAAACGCAGGAGCAGGTTGTCGCGGTACTGGCTCGAGGACATGACCGTTGTCCAGGTGTGGCGGAGCTGAAGCCGCACGATCTCGGTCTCGACCGCCGCCGCCCGGCTGGCCAGGGGGACAGCCAGGGAGGCGAGCCCGCCGATCCAGTCCCGGCGGGTCACCGCAACCTCCGGCAGAGCTTGAGCAGGCCCGTCCACGGCTCGTCGTCCAACCGGCTGATTTGCACGACCGGCGCGCCGTTGGTGGTGGCGTGGATGAATTCACCATTGCCGACATACATGCCGGTGTGGGTGATCTTGTCGGCCGAGCCGCCGAAGTAGAGCAGGTCGCCCGGCTGGAGCGCGGAGCGATCCACCGGCATCGAACCGTCCCACAGCGATTGCGGCGCGGCATCCCGAGGCATGATCCGACCGCGCCGGCGAATGAGCATTTGCGTGAACCCGGAGCAGTCGAACCCGAAGGTCGACGTTCCGCCCCACAGGTACGGCAGGCCGAGGAAGCGTCTGGCCAGTGTGACCGATTCGGGAATACCCAGGGGCTCGAAAGCCAGAGACACATCGCCGTCCTGTACCCACGCCCGCGTGCCGTCCGGCAGCCGCACCTCGACCCACCGGTTCTCGCCGTTCTCGGACTCGGACGCGACTTCGAGGCGGGCCTCAAACGGCACGGTGAGCAGTGGCTTGTGCTTGGTCACGTCCGGTTCTCGATAGAGGTTGGCGAAGAGGCTGGTCACGCGGGCCATGCGGCCTGAGGCTGCGTAGGGTTTCGCGCCGGGCGGCAGCGGGTACAGGTCCTCTCTCTTCATCCAGCCCCGGTAGTCGTCGTCCGTCCGGACGTTTGCCCACCCGCCTTTCTCCTCGAGCAAGCGGAGCGGGCTGCCGAACACGGCCTGGGAGACGACATCGGAGTCCTCCCGCGGCCCGGAATGCATGTCCGCCACGGGTTTGACCACGACGCCGTCGGCGGCCATCATCGTCATGGCCGCCGCCAGGGCCGAAACCCAGCGCGGTTTATAGTACTGAGAACCGGACATTAACCTTTGTTAGTGAGAAAACGCCACCCATATTCAGTATTGACCAAAATTGGCTGCTGGGGTCTAATTAGAACACGGCAACTCGAGCAGGCGTTGAAATTAAGAAAGTGGGTACCGGCGAGTCTGCGACGCCAAGCCGGGTTGCCAAGGAAAACTGAGGGGATGCGGGGCGGGTGAGGCCGACCAGGCCAACCCGCTCCCGTTCCCTGAAATGACACCGGCAGGCCGGCATTTGGCGGAGGAGAAAGTACAGGAGCGCTAGCCCGGCCTGCCACTTTTGTTTCTTGTTTAGGTTCCTTCTCCGGGTCCAATCCCACCGCCCTTTTGGGCCGCCCATGCGTCCCAAAAAGTCGGGACGCGGCACGCCGAGAGCGTGCGCCACGCCTTCAAGCGGCTTTCCACCGCAACCCTCAGCGCACCGGTTATTTCTTCGCGGGCGCCGCTTTCCTCTCCAGCAGCCGGTCGATCTCGGCGAACAGCGCTCTGCCCTCGAAGATCTCCTTCGTGTCCGGCCCGTAGCCGAAATCGTTGCGGATCATCCCCTGCCCGTCGATCAGAAACACGTGCGGCACGTCGACTCCAACGACGGTGGACTTCGGCGTGATCTTCAAGTACGAGGCCGAAACCTGGCCGCAATCGAACAGGATCGGGATCGTCGTTCTCGTCTCGACGATGTACCTGGAGACGGTGGCCATGGTATCCGGCGGGTTCACGATGGTGAGGATCGCGATCCGATTGCCGTATTTCGCCTTCGCTTCTTCGAGGATCTTCGAGAAGATGCGGCAGTGCGGGCAGTCGGTCTTCATGATCTCGACCAGCAGCAATCTGCCACGATAATCCTGGGGATCGTGCTGCTTGAAGTTCGAGTCGTGCAGAGCGAACCCAGGCGCTCTCCGGCCGGAAAGTTCTCCGGCAGCCGAAAGCAGGCCCGGGCCGCCCAGCAGCGATGCCGCCAGCAACAGGAGCGGAGGAGCGGGCCTCAGCCGGTGAAATGCCTCAATACATAACGAGCGAAGAACGTCAGCCACTTGCTTGGTTTTCCTTTCTTTTCGACATCGGCGAGCATCTTCCCGTTGAGAGAGTTTTCGAGCAGCCACTTGCCATCCGGCGTTTGTTTCTCGCGGATCGTCCGGAGGGGCTTTTCCAGGCGAGGCGTGAATGGGACATCCGCCAGCGCCAGGGAGTACATCGCCTCGAGTACGTCCGAGTTGTAGTGAAGCGGGAAGCCGAACTTCAGCCATCCGGCCTTCGGCGCCCTCTCGCCGAGCCCGTGCTCGGCTATGAATGTCTCCCGCTGGATGGAGATAGATTGCTTCACCGTCTGACCCGTTGGCAGATCGGCTCGCTTGGGCTGGCCCTCCAGCGCCTTCGCCCACCCTTTGCGATTTCCCGGCACGTAGACGTATACCTCCCGCTCCACAAGGCTGTTGACGAGAAGGTCGATCGCGGCGCGAAGCCGGGGAGACCGATTCTTCGACGCCACCTGCGTGAAGCACAACAGGAGCTTCGGCTGAGCCATGTAGCATCGGGACAGGAGAGAATAATCCATCACGGAGCAATCGATCCCGCCGCTGGCAACGATCCTTCCGGCCAGCGCCTCCGTCTCCTGCCTGACCACATTGTCACCGTGTCCGAGGCGGGTCAAAGCGGCCAGGATGTAGGCGGTAAGACATTGCCCGCCCGCCGCGTTCACCCAGGTCCGGCGATTGAGGATGCCTTCGGCGAGTTCGGCAACTCGAGGATCATTGCCGTCCGCCAGGAATTGGCCGAGAAAGATGAGCTGCCAGTACTTGCCGGAATATTTCCAGTATGCGCGCTCGTCGCGGTCGTCGCGAAAATCCGAGTACCGGCTCAGGATCTTCCGGGTGACGTCGTAATCCATCAGGTTCGCCCTGGCGCGCCGCACCTCGGCATCGGCCTCCGCCTTTCCGAGCAATCTCGTCAAGGCGAGGTACCGGACCGGTGGATTGTCCGGCTCGAGAAGCCACTCGATGACTTTGTCCTGTCCCGGCAAGAGCTAAAAGACCTCTGACAATGGAAGCACGACCGGCGGGTTCTCGGTCCGCAAGACGCCGTCCTTTGCTTCGGTCATTCCCTCGGACGTGTAGCTCCAGGCCCTGCGAGTCCTGGGGTTGAGCACCCAAACGTACTTGACTCCGAACGCCAGGTAATCGTCGATGCGTTCCTGCATCCTGTCCATACGGTCCTCGGGTGACAGGATTTCAATGCATAGGAATGGCGGCCGGGTGAACACCTGCTCTTCCGGCGGAGGCCCGGCGACGACACAGGTGTCGGGAACGCGGAATCGCGTGGCCGAAACGCGGATCCTCTGCTCCTGGATCGCATAGATGTTCCATTGCTTCTCGCGCGCTGCCAAGTAAAGGAGAAGCTTCTTCTGCACTTTGGCGTGATCGTGTTCGCCCAGGTTGCGCTCCAGGATGAGCCCGTCGACGTAGTCGCAGTCCGGGCTGTAGTCCGTGGCAAGGTAGTCGGCGATCGAGAGGAACGTCGTACTCGCCATGTCCTTATGATAGCTTCGAGCCGCCACCCCGCACCAAGCGCTGAAGCGACTCCTCGTACGGCGACCGGGCCACACCGCGCTCGGTGATAATCGCCGACACGTAGCGGGCCGGCGTAACGTCGAAGGCGGGGTTTTCGACGGGAACGCCCTCCGGCGCGACCGGCACGCCGAAGACATGTGTCACCTCGTCGGCCGAGCGCTGCTCGATCGGGATCAGGTCGCCGGAAGCCAGGGTCAGATCGAGCGTTGAGATCGGCGCCGCCACGTAGAACGGCACGCCGTTCTCCTTCGCCAGCACCGCGACTCCATACGTCCCGACCTTGTTGGCAACGTCGCCGTTGGCGGCGATGCGGTCGGCGCCGACGATCACACAGCCGATGCGGCCGCTCTTCAGAAAATGCCCGGCCATGTTGTCGGTGATGATCGTGGTAGGAATGCCGTCGTGCTGCAACTCCCACGCGGTGAGCCGCGCCCCTTGCAGGAACGGCCTGGTCTCGTCGGCGAAGACGTCGATCTTCTTGCCGGCGCCTGCCGCCGCCCGGATCACGCCGAGCGCCGTCCCGTAGCCCGCGGTGGCCAGCGCGCCAGCGTTGCAGTGCGTCAGCACCGTCTTGCCGTCGGGCACGAGCGCGGCGCCGTTCCGGCCGATCGCCTGGTTGATGGCGATGTCCTCGAGCCGGATCTGCCGGGCCTCGGCGACGAGCCTCGCGCGAATCTCCTCGATCGGCCTTCCCCGCATGCTCGCATAGACGAGTTTCATCCGGTCGATGGCCCAGAACAGGTTGACGGCCGTGGGCCGGGTCTTTGCCAGCGCATCACAGATGGTCTGGAACTCGGCGTCCAGGTTCCGCCCGTCCGCCTGGAGCACCCCCAGGGCCACACCCATCGCGGCCGCGACACCGATTGCCGGCGCCCCCCGAATAACCATCGAGCGGATGGCGTCGGCCACCTCGCCATAGTCGCGACAGGTGACGTAGGATTCCTCTCGCGGCAGGCGCCTCTGGTCGATCATCACCACGCCCGCGTCCGTCCAGACGATTGTCTCTACCATTTCACCGGGGAGTCCTCTCCATAAACTGCGAAGGCGACCATGAGCGTCGCGTTATAGGCGCCGTGCACCACCGCCGCCGTGGCCGTCGAGCCTGAGCGGTATCGCACCCATCCGAAGGCCGAGCCGGCCAGCGTGATCAGCAGGAGGTGCCGCCAGGACCACGCATACTGAGGACCGTGCAACAGCGCGAACGGCAGCGCGGACATCACGATTCCCGCAGCCGCGCCGAGCGACCGAACCAGCAAGGGCATTAGAAATCCCCGAAAGGCCAGCTCCTCGAACAACGGCCCAAGCGTTGCCGCCGAAATCCCCACCAGCACCAGCGACAGCTTGTCCCCCAGCAGTTCCTTGATCGGCATGTCGATGTTGGGCGTCTTTAGGATCGCCCCGGCGGCGGCAATTGCCAACGCCAGCGCCACGCCGGACGCCGCCCGGTACGCAAACCCATCCCATGGCCGAACCCAGCCGAGAGAGCGCCAGAATGGGCGCCGGTACTTCAGCCGCAGGAACAGCGCCAGCAGCAGGAAACTCAGCGCGAACCCGAGGAACTGCGCCGGAAGCAACTCTACAGCCCGGCTGCCGCCGGCGCCGAGCGCCAGGTGCGCGGTGCGAACGATCATGACCGCCACCACCAGGCAAGGGAACGCGATGAGCAGAAAGACGGCGAGGTCCGAGTAGTTCCAGAAGGGGTACCGCTCCGGGGGGGCTTCTTCGATGGGCGCCGCCGGCAGGCCCGTGGTCTCAAACTCGCTCATGCGCTCCGCTCGATCAGCGCCGCGGCCAGCAGCGGCAGCATCAATTCATGATGTCCGGTGAGTGCGATTCCCCGCCCGCCGGCGCGTCCATGCGGCCTCTCGACGACGTTCACCTTCGGCCGGTAGTGTTGCAGGAAATCGAGGTTGACGGTGGTGAAGTCCGCCAGCAGGTGCCCCAGGTTTCGAACCACCGACACCGCCTTGAGGAACACCTCCGGCATTACGACCGCCGAACCAACGTTCAGGTAGACGCCGCCTCCGTTCAGTTCGGCGGCCAGCGAGCAGAACAGCCGGAAATCGCGATGCGTGCCCCGTCCGATCGCCGCCGCGTCCGCCGCCGGGTGGGCATGTGGAGTGTCGGTGCCCACCGCGACATGCACCGTCACCGGAGTGGAGTCGCGCCAGGCGTTGAGCAGCAGGCTCGACGGCGCGTATCGCGGATCGGCGATCTCCTCGAGGCGGCGTCCGAGCGCTTCGCCGATCCCAAGCGACTCCGCGTCGCCACGCGCAATCGCCTGGTTCATCTCGCGACCCGTTTCCTCGGCTGTTCCGAAGCGCCCGTCGGGCAGCACCGCCTCGACGTCCTCGCTCGTCGCCCCGGCGATGGCGATCTCGAAATCGTGGATGGCCGCCGAGCCGTTCATCGCGAATGCGGTGGCGAAACCGCGGCGCGCCAGGTCAATCAGGACCGGCGCGAGGCCGCACTTGATCACGTGGCCGCCCATCCCCCAGATCACCGGCTTTCCCGCCGCCCGCGCGCGCAGGATCGCGTCCACCACCGCGCGGAAAGAGTCGCCGGCGAGAATGCGCGGCAGGAAATCGACCAGCGCGGCCAGCCCCGCGCCCTTCTCGTACGGACGGGCGAAATCCTCGACTCGCACCTTCCCGCCGCGGTCTCGGATGGGCACTGTCCGCAGCCCGGAGAAGTCCATCGGCTGTTGCCTGTACTTGCTCATCCGCTCCGCCCGTTGCGCAGCACCTTCGCGAGCGCCTGCGCTGTATAGCTCTTCCGCCCGCGAATCACCTGCTCCGGGCTGCCCGCCGCCACCAGGTACCCGCCCTTCTCGCCGCCTTCCGGCCCGAGGTCGATAATCCAGTCGGCCGATTTCACGACATCCAAGTGGTGCTCGATCACCACCACCGTGTTGCCGAGGTCCACCAGCCGCTGAAGCACGTCGAGCAGCTTCTTGACGTCGTCAAAGTGCAGGCCGGTGGTCGGTTCATCCAGGATATAGAAGGTCCGGCCCGTTTGCCGGCGGCTCAGCTCGCGCGCCAGCTTGATGCGCTGCGCCTCGCCGCCGGAAAGCGTCGTTGCCGATTGTCCGAGATGGATGTAGCCCAGGCCGACGTCGCGGAGTGTCTGTAGCTTAGCCTGGATCTGCGGGATGTTCTCGAGCAACCCGAGCGAGTCCTCGACGGTGGACTCCAGCAGGTCGGCGATCGAGGCGCTCTTGTACTTCACCTGCAATGTCTCCTGGTTGTAGCGCCTCCCGCGGCACACGTCGCACGTCACGTAGACGTCGGGGAGGAAGCTCATCTCGATGCGCTTGAGTCCGTCGCCCTGGCACGCCTCGCACCGCCCGCCCTTGACGTTGAAGCTGAAGCGGCCGGGCCTGTAGCCCCGCTCCCGGGATTCCGGCAGCATGGCGTAGAGATCGCGGATCGGCGTGAACACCCCTGTGTAAGTCGCGGGATTCGACCGCGGCGTCCGCCCGATCGGGGCCTGATCGATCTCGATCACTTTGTCGATGTGCTCCAGGCCGCTGATCCGGTCGTGGGCGCCCGGCTCCTCGCGCGAGTTGTAGAGTTGGCGGGCCAGCGCCCGGTAGACGATGTCATTCACCAGCGTCGATTTCCCGCTTCCCGAAACTCCGGTGACCACCGTGAACAGGCCGAGCGGAAACTCGACGTCGATGTGCTTGAGGTTGTGCTCGCGCGCGCCATGCACGATGAGCCGCTTGCCGTTGCCCGTGCGTCGCGCCGCCGGAAGATCGATGCGCCGCGCGCCGGAAAGGTAGAGGCCGGTGAGCGAGCCGGGGTTGCGCTCGATTTGCTTCGGCGTTCCGTGCGCCACCAGGCCGCCGCCGAGGCGCCCGGCGCCAGGCCCCAGGTCGATGACGTAGTCGGCGCGTTCGATCGTCTCGGCGTCGTGCTCCACCACCAGCACCGTGTTGCCCATGTCCCGAAGGCGCTTCAGCGTGTTCAGCAGCCGGTGATTGTCCCTGGGATGCAGCCCGATGCTCGGCTCGTCCAGCACGTACAGCACCCCGCGAAGCTTCGAGCCGATCTGCGTCGCCAGGCGGATGCGCTGCGCCTCTCCCCCCGAAAGGGTTGCCGCCGAGCGGTCGAGGCTCAGGTAGTCGAGGCCGACAGCGTTCAGAAACTCCAGCCGGTTGCGGATCTCCTCGACGATCCGCGCGGCGATTTGTCGCTCGCGGTCGGCGAGCTTCCACCTCTTTACTTCAGGTAGTGCGCGAGCCACTGACAGAGCCGTGAACTCGGCGATCGACCTTCCCTTCACGCGGACAGCCAGGCTGCTCGGGCGCAGCCGCTTGCCCTGGCAGTCGGGGCAGATGATCGGCGACATGTAATCGAGAAGCCATTCGCGATAGCCTTCCGAAGCTTGCTCGAAGGTCTCTTCAAGGATCTTCAAGACGCCGGGAAAATCGCCGGCACCGAACAGCAGCGTCGTCTGGTGCTTCTTGGGAAGTTGCTCGAAGGGCTGTGACAGATCGATCTTCAGCGTTTCCGCCGCCGCGGTGACCTTGTGCGTCATGTAGGCGGAGCCGGCGGCCGGCCCGAGGCCGCCCTCGAACAGGGGCTTGGAGAAGTCGGCGATCACCTTCACCGGGTCGAACGACCAGCGGCTGCCGAGCCCGGTGCAGGTTTCGCACGCGCCGTACGGGCTGTTGAAGGAGAACGACCGTGGTTCGAGCTGCGGCACGCTGGTCCCGCAATCCGGGCACGCCATCTTCTGCGAGTACAGCCGCTCCTCGCCGTTCACCACCGCCACCAGCACCAGGCCGCCGGCCAGCTTGGCGGCTGTCTCGATGGACGCCTCGAGCCGCTTCTCGAGTCCGGGCTTCAGCAGCAGGCGGTCCACCACGACCTCGATGGTGTGGTTCCTTCGCTTGTCGAGCCGTATGTCCTCATCCAGGCTTCGCAGCTCGCCGTCGACGCGCGCGCGCAGGAATCCCTGCTTAGCCAGCTTTTCGAGGTCCTTCCTGTACTCGCCCTTGCGGCCCCGCACTACCGGCGCCAGGATCATGATGCGCTCATCCATCTTGAGCGCGAGAATCTGCTGGAGGATTTGCTCGGTGGTTTGCCGCGAGATCTCATGACCGCACTGCGGGCAGTGTGGCACACCGATTGAGGAGTAGAGCAGCCGCAGGTAGTCGTAGATTTCGGTGATGGTGCCGACGGTGGATCGCGGGCTGCGGCCGGTGGTCTTCTGCTCGATGGAGATCGCCGGGCTGAGACCATCGATCGAGTCGACCTCGGGCCGCTCCATCTGGTCGAGGAACTGCCGGGCGTAGGGCGAGAGCGTCTCCACGTACCGCCGCTGGCCCTCGGCGTAGATGGTGTCGAACGCCAGCGACGACTTGCCCGACCCGCTCAAGCCCGTCACCACGGTGAACGTGTTGCGTGGGATCTCGACGTCGATGTTCTTGAGATTGTGTTCGCGTGCGCCGTGTACGCTGATGCGATCCAGCATGGTGAGCTTCGGAGGGGAGAGGCTAACCTCCTATTGTCCTGCGGCGGGTCGAGCGGGTCAAACGCGAATTCGGGTCGAGGTTCGAGGTGTACCCTTGGGAGAGAGGGTCAATTGCTCGCGGGCAGCTCGATGACCGCTGTCTTGCTCCTCAGCGGAGCGCTGCATGCGCAGACCGCCTCGGGCGGCGCCTCGCTATCGGGAGTCCTGATCGATCCGTCGAACGCTGCTGTTCCCAACGCACGGATCGTGCTGCGCGGGGGAGGCGAAGAACGCTCGACGGTGACCTCTCCGACCGGCGAATTCCAATTCGACACCCTGGCGCCGGGCCGCTACGAACTGTTGACCGCGGTTCCCGGCTTCGATCCGGTGAAGCGATCGGTGAGCCTCGGGGCCCGCACGGGCAGGCCGTTGGTGGTCCGGCTGAAACTCGCGGTTCTGAAGGAGGAGCTTACCGTCGCCGGCGAGGAGCGCCGGCTTTCCGCCGAAGCCGGACGAAACGCCGATGCGATCTCGGTGGAGCGAAGCCTGCTCGACACGATTCCCGTCTTGGACAACGACTATCTGACCGCCCTCGCCCGGTTCCTGGATCCTGGCTCTCCGGGCGATGCCGGCAGATCGCTGGTGGTGGACGGCATGGAGGCGCGCAACATCGGCGTGACCCCCTCTGCCATCCAGGAAATCCGCATCAACAACAATCCGTACACGGCGGAGTATCCGCGGTGGAGCCGCCGCCGGATTGAGGTGATCACGAAGTCTGCCGCCGACCGCTATCATGGAACGCTCAATTTCCTGTTCCGGGACCATCACCTGAACGCGCGCGACGCCCTGGCCGCCGAGCGCCCCCGGGAACAACGGCGAATCTTCGAAGGGAGCCTGTTCGGTCCGGTAGCGAAGAGCAAGCGGACTTCTTTCCTGCTCTCCGGCGCCCGTGAAGCAGAAGACCTGGTCGCGGTGGTGTTCGCGGAGGGTCCCGGCGGTCCGATCCGCGAGAACATCCCGACACCACAGATGAACACCGTCGGCTCGCTGCGCCTCAGCCACCAGCCAAGCGACAACCAGGCGATGTTCTGGCACGTCAACTTCCAGGACCGCTGGCAGAACAACCTCGGAGTCGGAGGTACAACCCTGGCAGAGGCGGGCGCGCAATCGCGCTTCCGAGAAGATGAGTTCATCTTCAACCATCGGGCGGTGATTACCCCGAAGCTGCTCTCGCAGTTCCGCATTCTTCTGGGCCGCTATTGGGCACCGACAACGAGCAGCTCGGATGCGGTCAAAATGGTCGTGACCGATGCTTTCACCGGAGGCGGCGCGCAAGCGGACCGGCTTTCGACCGAGATCCACACGTCGATCACCTGGCTGCTGACTCACACCATCGGCCAGCACACGCTGAAGTACGGATTCAACGTGCCGGACTGGAGCCGCCGTGGGCTGAGCGACCGGACCAACCGGGTCGGAACGCTGTCCTTCGCCTCTCTCGCCGATTATTCGGCATCACGCCCGTTTGCGGCCGTGCTTCAGCGCGGCGACCCGCGAACGGTCTTCATCGAAAAGAACGTCGGCGGCTTCTTTCAGGACGAGTGGCAGGGGCGGCCCGGCCTTTCGGTGGCCGCCGGGATTCGCTACGACTGGCAGAACCACTTCGGCGATGACAACAACTTTGCTCCGCGGCTGGCCTTCGCCTGGTCGCCCGGCCGGTCGCAAAATTGGGTGATCCGGTCTGGAGCGGGATTCTTCTATGACCGCTCCGGACCAGGGCCCGTCTGGGATATTCTTCGTTTCAACGGCGTTCAGCTTCGCCGGTACGTTCTCAGCGGCGCGCAGATCCCCGCGGCGTTGGACTCGTTCTCCGGCGAGGACCTGCCCACCAGCATTCACCGGCTCCAGTCCGGAGTCGCCCTGCCGGCGGTGACGCAGTTCGGCGCCGGCCTGGAGCGCCAGCTCACCAAGAAGGCGTTGCTCGCCATCAGCTACGTCGGGACCCGCGGTGTGAAACAGCTTCGTTCCAGGGACGCGAACGCGCCGCTGCCGCCGCTGTTCGGCGCCCGGCCGGACCCTGGAGTGAACGTGCTCAGGCAAATCGAGTCAGCCGGCCGGATGGAAGGGAATTCGCTTGAGATCGGACTCCGTGGAGACATCGCACCGAGAGTCACGGGCATGGTGCAGTACGTGTTCGGCAAGACCATGGCCAGCACGGGCGGCGTCAACTGGTTTCCCGCCGACAGCTTTTCCCCGTGGGGCGAATGGGGGCGTTCGGACACCGACCGCCGCCACCAGTTCAACCTCCTGGCCACCGCAGCCCTTCATCGCTGGATCAACTTGGGCGTGTCGGCGGTCGCGGCTTCGGGACTTCCGTTCAACATCACCACCGGGCGCGACGACAACCGCGACGGCATGGCGATCGACCGGCCGAATGGGGTGAGCCGGAACACTGGGCGAGGTCCCGACTGGATCGCAATCGACCTTCGATGGTTCCACGAGTTCCGCTTCAACCCGCCGCGAAAAGACAAGAGTCCGTCCCTGACATTGGGCATCGATGCGTTCAACGCCCTAAACCGGGTCAACTACCAGAACTACATCGGCGCGCTCACCTCGCCGTTCTTTGGCCGTGCGGTGTCGACTCTGCCTCCCCGGCGGCTGCAATTGAGCGCTCGATTTCAGTTCTGATGGTTCAGCGAAACGGGTTTCGCCGTCGCGCATCTATTCTCTTGATGAGGCTTTGTCCGTGCCTGCTTGTGGCTGCTGCCTGCCCGGCAGTTGCGCAGCCCGATCCGCGGGAGATCGTCCGCCGCTCGCTCGACGCGTTCGAAGGGGAAAACTCCAAAATCGCCCTGAGCTACACATTTCTCGAGCGGGTCGAAACCCGGCAGTTGGACGGCGACGGCCGGGTGAAATCGAAATCCGCCAAGACCCACGATGTCACGATGGTGGAAGGCTCCCCGTACCGGCGGCCGGTGGAGCGCGACGACGAGCCGCTGCCCGCCGAGGAAGAGCGCCGGCAGCAGGAGGATCTGCGCAAGAGCATCGAGGCGCGGCTCAAGGAAACGCCGAAGCAACGGGAGAAACGCCTAGCCGACTTCGAAAAGCAGAGGACGAAGTATCGAGACGCGCTGCGAGAGATACCGGACGCCTACAACTTCCGCCTTCTCGGCGAAGAAGAAATCGACGGCCGGCCGGTGTACATCATCGAGGGGCTCCCTAAGCCGGGCTACAGGCCCCGCAGCCGCTACGCCCGGCTCTTTGCGCACCTGAAGGGCACCTTGCGAATCAGCAAGACCGACTACCACTGGGCCCGCACCGAGGCGGAGCTGATCGACAACTTCCATTTCGGCTGGATCCTGGTCCGCGTGGCGAAAGGCGCACGCGTCCGCCTCGAGCAGACTCGGGTCAACGACGAGGTGTGGCTCCCGTTGCGGGTATGGTTCGTGGCTTCGGCCCGCATCGGCATCTTCAAGCGGGTGAACGTCGAGCAGGAGAACACGTACAGCCGCTACCGGAAGTTCCAGGCCGAGTCGAGGATTGTGTCCACCGGCGCGGCGCCCTGATCAGGGTGCCGTGGCGCGGCTCCACCGACCCAAGCCCCTCAGCGTCCTCCAGGATGCCCGATTCCGGACTTCCTCTTGGCCCACTCCAGCAATCGCTTGATCCAGGGGACGTGATCGCTCAGGATGATCAGCCCGGGAATCAAGAACACCCAGCCAGGCATAATAGGCAACACCAGTCCCACAAGTCCAAGGAGGACAAGAGATAGCCCCAGCAGGGGCCTTGCGATTTTGCTCAAGCGGACTCGTCGAAAACCGATTGTATCATCGCCCGGTCCTGACTCCGGCGGCGCGATCGAGGGCTCTTTCCAGTTGTTCCTTGCCCAGAGAGGTGCTGATGAACAGTTCCTGGCGGGCGCCCGCGCTCAGGGCGATTGCTTTCCAGCCGTTCGGAGTGGGTACGGTGACGCGCACCTTCACCGCCCCCCTGGCATCGCGAACGGGCCGGATGACGCCGGGAATTACCGAGCGCACGTCGGGATTCTCCGCGAGCAGCCTCTCCAACAGGTCGCGCACACCGGCGAGGATGCTGTGCTCGACTTTGAGTTTGCCCTGCGCCGCGCGAAGTCGCATTCAGAACGATTTCACCACAAAGGCACAAAGACACAAAGGGCTTCAGGCAGATTCGATTGCCTGTCTTCTTTGTGCCTTTGTGTCTTTGTGGTGAGATCGATTCAGAATTCCCCCTTCCAGCCGCCGCCGCCGCGCAAGGGGACGAAGCGGCAGTAGGTGGCCAGGCGGGATTGGGTGTTGCCGGCGGCCTTCGAGATCACCCGCAGTTCCTGGTCCCACAGCGAGCCGACCGGGATCACCAGCCGGCCCCGGTCCTTCAGTTGCTCCAGCAGTCTCGCCGGGACCTCGGGCGCGGCCGCCGCCACCGAGATGGCGTCGTACGGGGCTTGATCGGCGTACCCCAGAGAGCCATCACCGCAGACGACGGTGATGTTGCCGTCCCGGCCCGTCGCCTTCAGGTTCCTTCTCGCGCGCTCTGCCAGCTCCGGGATGATTTCGATCGAATACACGCGGGCGGCGAGCGCGCCGAGCACGGCCGCGTGGTAGCCCGATCCGGAGCCAACGTCGAGCACCGTCTCGTCGCCCTTCAACTCCAGACACTCGGCCATCAGCGCGGTCATGTACGGCTGGGAGATCGTCTGGCCGCAGCCGATGGACACCGGGTCGTCCTGGTAGCTGAGATTGCGGCACTCTTCGGGGACGAATTTCTCCCGAGGGATTTCCAGCATGGCCTGGAGCACGCGCGGGTCGTGAACGCCCCGGGCCTTGATCTGCCGCTCGACCATCTCGCGCCGGCGCGCGGCCCAATCCACGTTGGTTCCTCCCGCTCTATTTGAACTGTTTTCGGTAGAGAAAGTCGATCCCGAACAAGCCGTTCTCCTGCCGCACCGCCTGGATGGCCCACTGGCGGTTGACGTTCCATTCCACGCGGATCACCTGCTGCTCACCTCGCGACAGGTCCGTGATGTAGGTGAAAGTGATGTCCTTGGACACTTGCTGCTCCAGCATGAGCTGCGGCTGGGGATTGTTTTCGATGCCCGTCAGCCGCGGGTCGATCTTGATGCGGCTCACGCCGAAAAACCGCTGCAAGCGGCCGGCGACCGGCGCCGTCAGGGCCTGTCCAACCACCGTACTGGCGCTGAGCTGCCCCCAGTCCTGGCCAAGCTGGTCCTGCCGGGACTGAAGGGCGGGATCGGAAGTGGGCGCGCGGCCGACCGCCAGCAGGGCGATGATCTCGCTCGGCTGCAACGGCGGATCGGACCGGTAGGTGACGTTCGGCTTGGTTGGAGGCCCGGCGAAGGAGATGGTCACGTCAATTCCCCGAACGCGCGTTTCGAGGTCGAAGTTCAGCAGCGGCTCCAGCTTCACCGGGTTCAGGAACAGGATGTCGCCCCGGCTGATGTCGTAGCGGTTGCCGAAGAAGATGACTTCGCCCTGCGTGATCGAGGCGCGGCCCAGCAGCACCGGCTTGTAAGGTGTGCCGCGGAGCCGCATGTCGGCCTCGGCCTGAATGTCCCGCGTGACCGCGGTTTCGAACTTGGCGCCGGTGGAGGCATTGACCCGCACATCGAACTGCATGCCTCGCAGGAGCACGTTCTGTGTCGACGGCGCCGGCACCGGCTGGGACGACTTGCCGACCAGTCCCGCAAGGTCCAGTTCCGGCGTGAACCCCAACCGCTGGACGGTGATGGTGCCGGAGAGCAGGCTGCGCGTCGAGGTTCCAGTAAGATTCAGCGACGCGTCGGCGGTGGTGCTGACTCCCTCCGGATACCGGACCCGCACCTGACTCGCATGCGCTTGTAAGCGGTAGGTGATCTCCTTATCGCCGTAGCCGACGAAGCCGTTCACGCTCAGCTTGCCGCCGCCGGTGGTGGCGGTCAGGTTCTCGATGGTGGCCCGGTCCCGGAAGAAGAGCACCGTGCCGCTCACCTTGTCCAGGCCGTTCGGCACATCTCGAAGATAGAACGACGCCTCCTTGAATGCCAGCCTTCCGTATGTCTCCGGCCTCGACGCGCTGCCGCGGATGGTCGCGTCGACTGTCGAGTGCCCCGAGGCTGTCAGCCCCGGCTCGAAATCCTCGAGAATCTTCAGGTCGGCGTCGCCCACAATCCGGAGCTGGAGCGGCGCATTCTTGTCGAACGAGAAGGCGCCGCTGGCTTCGAGATGCGTCTCCGGCCCCGTCAACTTCGCCCTTTCCACGTGGATCGTCTTCTTGGCGACGGAGACAATGACCGGGCCGTCATTGTGGAGTCCAAGCCGGCGCAGGCGCCCGGTTTGCTCGCGCGGCGTCAACTCGAACACCGGAATCTCGGCGCGCGCCTGCCAGGATTCCGGTTGCAGTCCTTTGCCTGAAAACGCGACCTTGCCCTCGGCGACAGCCTCGAAGGCCGACGCCTCGGTTCGCTCCATCCACCACGACCGCAACATCGAGAGGGAAATCCGAGAGAAGCGCAGCTCCCCGTGCGCCGGGAAATCCTTCTCCAGGCGCCATTCGGACTGGCCGGAAATCGTAGAGCCGGCCAGGTCCCCGCCGCCGCGAACGAGCAGCGTTCCCGATTTCGTATCGGCGGTGAACTCGAGGTTGCCCAACTCCTTTCGGTTGAGGGTGAGTTTCTGCAACCGCAGCGCGCCGGTCAGCCGGCCAAGTTCCGCCCGAGCGCCGGCCAGGTGGGCTTCCCCTTCCGCGTGAAGGACCGCTTCCCCTTCCAGCCCCTCGGGAAGACCAAGCCAATTGCTCGCGCGCGAGACGACAACCCGATCTCCGTCAAAGCGAAATCGCGCGGATCCGCTCTTCCAGTCCTCGCCCTCACGCACGTAGCTTCCTTTGCCGCGCAGGACCGACGCTCCGGCCTCGACGGTCGCGGAGATCAATTCCAGCGATCGCCCGGAGTATTGCAGAACCGCCCGCGCTCGCTCCAGGCGATCCTGCCGGATCATCGGTTTCCGCAGCTCGATCTTCGCTGTAGCGGACGGCGAGGACCAATGGCCGGCAACATCCACGCGGCCCGCCAGTTCACCGCTCACCGGCCAGTCCAGGCCCGCTTCCTTGAGCAGCTTCATCAGATCGATCCCGCCGGCGACAAGGGAAGCCCGTAGCGGGCTGTGGGGCGCGGGCTTCCAGTTGCGCAGGCCGACCTGAACCTCGCCGCGCATGGTGGCGCCGTCGTGTTCGAGAACGAGATTGTCCAACCGGGCTGACTCCGCCGACAGCGACACGCGAGCCGACAAGTGGTCGACCCTCCGGCCTTCGTAGAGGAAGCGGGTGACGTCACCACGCCCGGAGACACGCAGTTCCGCGAGCTTGCCCTTCAGTTCGCCGGTGAACCTGGCCTCTCCATTGTCCAGGGTGATCGGGAAGGACGGCGGCGGCTCCTCACTTACCGCCGCGATCAGGGGCAGTAAGTCGTTCAGGTTTCGGGAGCTCAGGCTCACGCGGATGCCATCCGGCAAGCCACCATCGAACGTGAAATGGGAGGAGCCTGCCGAAAGCCGGCTGTCCACGAAGACCAGCCTGTCCTTGTACTGGTCGAACAGGAATTCGACCGATCCCAGGACGGGCAGCCCGCCGGAGTCAGCGACCACTGCCAGCCGGGCGTTGGCCTTCACTCCTCCCAGCCGCCTGCCGTCCAGTTCGGCCTTCATCGACACCGGGCCGGAAACGCGGCCGCTCCAGCCGCCCGCCTTGATCCGCGCCAGGCCGGTTAGTTGGAGAACGGAGGCATCCTTGATCTCGCCGGTCACGCGAAGGAACCGAAGATCATCGAGGCGCGCGTCTCCGGCGAAGCTGCCCCCGAGCGCGTACAACCGCAACTGGCGAAGCGCCAGGCTCGACGGCGTCAGGCTCGCCTCGGTGCGCAAGCGAATGTTGGAGAGCCGGACCCCGGCCTGCCGGAACGACAAGCCGCCGCCGGTAACTCGAGCCTCCACCGAATACTCCTTGGCGCCGGCGAAGCGCGCTTTTCCCACCAGCTCGAGGCTACCCGTATGATCCACGGGTGGGCGCAGGAAAGCGCCGGCATCGGCCAGAGAAACGTTCGCGTCGAAAGCGCATTCCGCTTTCGGCGAGCGGATGTCCCGCAGCACGCCTTCGAGCTTCAGGGATGTCTTTCCTCCGGCCACCCGTACGCCGCTGAACTCGATCCGATCGTCCGCAATGGCCAGCGCGGCCTCGGCGTCCAGTGCGACCGGCACTTGCGTGGGGGAACGCAGCTCGAGCCCGCGAAAGCTGATCTGTCCCGTGTAGCGAGGGCCTTTCGCGTCAAAGACGAAGCGTGCCTTCAGGTTTTTGCCTCGCAGGTCCACTGGGATTGCGCGGACGCCAAACCGGACCTGGCCATTTTCGACGCGGAACCGCTGGATCGCCAGGGCCAGGATCTCCTCGAGGGCATTGCCGCGGCGTTTGCGGGCCGGCGCCGGCAGGTTCGTCCGTCCACCCTCGTACAAGGCGATGTAGAGCTGCGGCGCCCGCAGGGCGAGCAGTTCGATATCCACGTCGCGGCGGAGGAAGGAGACGACCCGAAGGCCCACCTCGATCGACCCGATCCGCAGCAATGGAGGCTCGGTCGCGCCTTCCGTGCCGCGAAGCACGAACGGCGCGAGGCGCGCCGTCATCGTCCGCCAGTCGAAGGAGAACGCGCCAAGCTCGGCCTTTCCGCCGGTGGCCTGCTCCACTTCCCGGACGATCCGCGCGCGCACCTGGTCGTGAAACCAGCCGCTTCGCAGGACCACCACAGCCAGGCTGCCAACAACGAGCGCCAGCGCCAGCAAGCCGAGCGCCAACCGCAGCAGGATTCCGGCGAGTCTCTTCACCGCAAGACCTCTTCCCGCACCTCGATCCGAGAGCGCGCTCGCGCTTCCTTCAGCCAGCCGTCCAGGGCCTTGTCCACGCGCTCGCCAATCAGGATCTCTTCGATCCGGCCGCGAACTTCTTCAAACGGAGGCGGCTCGCTGTTTTTATTCTGCCACTCCGGAGTGAGTCGCTTGTCGTAATAGTCTCGCAGGTCCGCCTCCTGCACCTGTGTTCCGGGCCGAAAGCGCAGCTCCAGAAAGCGGAGCGTGGCGAGCTGCCGCCGGAATCGGTCGAGGAGATCCTGCTCTCGCACGCGATACCTCTCGAGCTCCTTTCGGTACTCCCCGTCGTTTGTGAACCGTTCCTTCTTCCAGGATTGCAGATGCACCCCGGCCTCGGCCTCCGGCACGGTGTACCGGCTCATCTCCATTTCGTGGCGGATCAATCGCTGTTCGATCAGGCGGTCGAGCATCCGCCGCTTCTCCTCGGGGTCGAAGCGCGGCTCTTCCGCGTTGAGCAGGGCGGTAATGCGGATTTCCAGCCGCAAAGCGCTCTCGGTAATCGCGTCGCGGTCCACGGTTGCCGCGATCCGGTCGACCAATTCCGCCCGGCCGAGAGCGGCGGTCACCAGCACGAGGCAGAGTCTCATTGGCATCAGAAGCTTTGGCCCAACGAGAAGTGGAACTGAAACCGGCTGATCCTCTGCTCTGTCCGCACACCTCCCCCGAAGAGCAGCTCTTCGCGCGTGCCCTCAAAACCCATGAATCGGGGGGAATTCGGGACAAACGCCAGGTCGACGCGAATCGGGCCGATTGGAGTGCGGTAGCGAACGCCAAAGCCGACCGCGTGGACCATGTAGTTGAAGTCCGTCAAGTCCCGCTGTTTCACCCGGAAGGAGACCAGGCCGGCGCGGGAATAGACGTTGCCGGCGTCGTGAAACAGCACGCCGCCGATGTTGTTTCCGACAAGCGGGAACCGGAGCTCGGTGCCGAACGCCAGCAGCGCTTTACCTCCAAGGGGGAACCCGGTGATCTCGTCGCGCGGGCCGGCTTGGTTATCCGGGAATCCGCGGTGGGTCGAGGCGCCGCCGGCGAAGAACCGCTCCGGAAGGGGGATGTCCTGCTCGTCCGGCGGCAGGTCCGGATTCGTGCGCAGCGTCTGCAACCATCCCAGGATGATCGTTCTCGCCAGGACCAGCTTGCGGCCCAGCGGATGGTAGGTCGAGTTCCTGCCGAGCAGGCGGAAGAAATCGGTCTGGGAGCCAAGAAACCTCGACGCGGCGCCCAGGTCGAGAGAGTTGTAGGTGCCCTTTCGCGAATCGGTGGGATCGTCCCGCCGGTCGTCGACGTAGCCGGCCGAGAGGATTCCCACGCGCACCGGCTGCGACAGCAGCGGGATCAGCTCCGGCCGGATCTTCAGCGTCCCTTCGTCCACCGCCACCCGCCGGTAGGCGAAGCGATAGAAGAGCGTTCGCGAGCGCGTCCAGCGCTGGGCGAGTTGCGCCGAGCCTTCCCATCGTCTGGCGGAAAACGTGCGAATGTCGCGCGAGTCGTCGAACAAGGCGCTGAAGGAAACGTCCATCTTCTCGTTGCCCCGAAACTGCGGCGCGAGGTAGGTGATGAGACCGCGGCGCTGGATGGTGGACAGACGGCTGCGAAAGCTGACAGTGTGCGCTTTGCCCAGGAGGTTCAGCCGGCTGACGTCGAAGGAAACCCGGGGACTGAACCCGGCCTCGCCCGCGGGGGCGTCCAGGAACGTCTGGCTGCCTCCGATCCTCGCAATCTCCGCGCCGAATCCTCCGGCGATCGAGTACTTGCGCGATTCCTCGAACTGGTACAAGACGTTCCGATAGGGCTCCTCGCCTTCCGGGTTTTGGATGGCTGTGTCGACCTTCGCGAAGATGCCGAGGTCGTACATTCGCCGCTGCGTCTCCAGGATTTGTGTTTGCGACACCGGATCGCCCGGATTGAGGAGGAGCCGGCGATGGACCAGCCGCCTGTCGGTCGCCTCCAGGCCGCCGATCAGCACCTCACGAACGTGCCGCAGCTTGCCTTCCGTGATCGTGTAGCGCAGGTCAACCCGGTTGGGCTGGGAGGAAGGCTGCCAGGTCCACTCGAAGGACGCATCGGAGTAGCCGTTGTTGAAGTAGGAAGCCAGGATATTGTCGCGGTCGGCAGCCACGTTGGCTTCGCTGAACGGCTGGCCCGGAAGGGACTGAAGCAGAGAGCGAACATTCTCCATATCCGATGCACTGACCCCCACGATGTCGAGATTGCCGACGAACCATTGCGGTCCCTCGGCAACCTCAATGATGACGGCCACATCGCCTTCTTTTCCTCGGTGGTCATCCTGCACACTCGAAGTGACGCGCACATCCCGGAAGCCGTTGGTCCGGTACAGCTCGGCGATGGCCTCAAGGTCCCTTTGAACGAGGGCTTGGCTGTACCGGCCACGGCGCAACTGGAGCGACGCCGGCGCGACGTACATCCGCTCGCGGATCGTCGCCTCGTCAAAGTACCTGGCGCCGCGGATCTCCACCTGGGCCACCTTGTGCCGCTCGCCCCGATCAATGCTGTAGAGGATCCGTTGAGCGCCGCCTGGCTGGGCCTCCTGCTTCACGTCCACGCGCGCGTCGAA
>CAZACK010000031.1:0-50580 GCA_964483455.1 uncultured Solibacteraceae bacterium | reverse complement strand
AATCTGCGGCCTCTCGGGCTCACTGAACAGGAGGGTGTTTTCAGAGCAACGCCGGAAGGCCGATCCTCGTTTGCCAAGCCGCACGCTTGTCCTCTTGATCGGCGTTCATCGGCGGCTCAGAAATCTGGCCGGGCGGAGGCGGAGCCTCGCCGGTTGTGATACAGTCAACCGTCGGTTGCGAGGTCCCATGAGACTCAGCAGACGTCAGCTCTTCCTGGGCGCCGCCGCCTCCGCTGCGACCGCCTCGCAGCGGCCGGCTGCCCGGACAAAGCCCGAAGGCGCCACGGGACGGCGTTTCTCCGGCGAGGCTCTCCGCGAAATCGCGTTTCCCCTCGGCGGAATCGGCACCGGCACGGTGTCCCTCGGCGGCTTCGGCAACCTGCGCGACTGGGAGATCATCAACCGCCCGCACAAGGGCGGCGTCCTGCCATTTACTTTCGCCGCGTTGCGGCTGTCGGGCGGCGGCCTCGCCCGGGCCCTAGTTCGCGTCGTCGAGCGCCGCCCGCTGCCGCCGTTTTCCGGCGGCTTCGGCGTGGCGCGGGAAACGGGGCTTGGACTGCCCAGATTCAGAGAGGCCGTTTTTACCGGCTCTTACCCGTTCGCCACCATCCAGTTCGAGGATCGCCGCCTGCCGGTCGCCGTCACCCTGGAGGCCTTCAACCCGATGATCCCGCTCGATACGGATGATTCCGGCCTTCCGCTCGCGATCCTCCGCTACTCCGTCTCATCGAGGGCTCCTTCCGCCATCGATGCCGCCCTCTGCTTTTCCATCATGAACCCGGTCGGTTACGACGGCGTCGCCAAGCTAGACGGGCGGACGGCGGCGTTCTTCGGCCAGAATGTCAACGAGTTCAAGGAGGAAGCAGGCCTCCGCGGGCTGCTGCTGACCTCGGGCAAGTATCCTCCCGATTCCGTCCGCTACGGCTCGATGGCGCTGCTGACCGACGCGGTGGACGTCTCGTATCGTCTCGCCTGGGAACACGGCTCTTGGTGGGACGAATTTCAGAAGTGGTGGGACGAGTTTCTGGAGAAGGGCCGCTTCCCCGGCGGCGCATCCCAGCCTTCCAAAGACGGCTCCACGGAGTACGCCTCTCTCGCCGTTCACTTTTCTTTGAAGCCGGGAGAAAGCCGGAAGGTTCCGTTTGTCCTGGCCTGGCATTTCCCCAACACGGAGAACTACTGGAACCGCGAGAAGGAATTTCACGGCCGCGCGCTGAAGAACCATTACGGAACACGGTGGCCTTCCGCCTGGCAGCCGGGGGCCTACGCGCTGACCAGCCTCGCCTCGCTCGAGGACCGCTCGCACCGGTATCGCGACGCGCTCTACTCATCCACGCTGCCACCCGCGGTGATCGACGCCGTCTCCAGCCAGGCTTCGATTGTCCGCACCAACACCGTCATGGTTCTCGAAGGAAAGCGCACACTGGCCTTCGAAGGCTGCGCCGACAATGCCGGCTGCTGCCCGATGAACTGCACGCATGTCTACAACTACGAGCAGGCGATGGCGCACCTCTATCCGGACCTGGAGCGCAGCATGCGGGAGACGGACTTCCTGGTGAACATGCGGCCGGACGGCAGCATGGGCTTCCGTACGGCGGTGCCGCTCCGTCCCGGCGGCACGGTGCCCTTTCCCGCCGCCGACGGCCAAATGGGCTGCGTGATGAAGGTCTACCGCGAGTGGCGGCTCGGCGCCGGGGACGAGTGGCTGCGAAAGCTGTGGCCCGAGGTGAAGCGCGCCCTCGAGTACGCCTGGACAAAGTGGGACGCCGACCGCGACGGCGTCATGGAGGGCGAGCAGCACAACACCTACGACATCGAGTTCTACGGCCCGAACACCATGATGGGCTCGCTGTATCTCGGCGCGCTCGCCGCCGCCGCCCGGATGGCAAGGCATCTCGGCGAAGCCGACACCGCCGCGCACTACGAGCGCCTGCGCGCCGCCGGGGCCGCCAGGCTCGACCAGTCGCTCTGGAACGGCGAATACTACATCCAGAAAATCGATGAGAAGGCGGAGAAGGCAGGCAAGTACCAATACGGCGAGGGCTGCCTCTCCGACCAGTTGCTGGGCCAGTGGTTCGCCGAGGTCGTCGGCCTGGGCAAGCTGCTGCCGCCCGAACACATCCGCTCCGCGCTGGCGGCCGTCTTTCGCCACAACTTCCGCCGGGATTTCTCCGACTTCCCGAACACCCAGCGTTTGTATGCCATGAATGACGAGCGCGGCCTGCTGCTCTGTAGCTGGCCGCGAGGAAACCGTCCGGCTCTTCCCTTCGTGTACTCCGACGAGGTGTGGACCGGAATCGAATACCAGGTCGCCGCCCACCTGATCTACGAGGACATGGTCAAGGAGGGGCTGGCGATCGTCGATGCCGTCCGCGACCGCTACGACGGCGTCCGCCGCAACCCGTGGAACGAAGTCGAGTGCGGGCACCACTATGCCCGGGCGATGTCGAGCTGGTCGCTGCTGAGCGCCCTGTCCGGTTTCTCCTACTCCGCTCCGGAAAAGACGCTGCGCTTCCGTCCCCGCGTCAGTCCGGACAGCTTCCGCTGCCTGTTCTCGGCCGGCGTCGCCTGGGGCTCGTACTCGCAAACGCGGGCCGGCGGAAAGCTCGACGCCGGGATCAAGGTCGAGGGCGGAGTCCTCGAACTCGCGCAGATCCGGCTTCCCTATCCCGGAGCGGCCCCGAAGGTCACTGCCTCCGTCGCCGCGAGCGCCGAGAGCGAGCAAGGCGAGGCCGTCATCCGGCCCCGGGCCGTGGTGAGATTGGGACCGGGCGACAGTCTGGCGCTGAAGATCGGGTGACTCTGGCTTCGAGCTTATGCGCCGGCTGGCGTTTATACGTGAGCGGCGGGCGGAAACGCGTTCCGCCCGCCATCCGTTTGCCGGATCAGAAGTCAATCACCACGGTCGGATTGAAGTCGCAAGTAGTCACGTCGAAGCTGACCGTCTGACTCTTGCGTTTGCCTCCGACAATGGCCGTCGCGGTGACGGTGTAAGAGCCGGGCAGCAGCAGTACCGGGTTGGATACCGTGCCGTACTCCCGGTGGAACTGGAACGGCGGACACGGTGGAGCGGGTATCACCGATTGCAGGGGTGCGTTCTTCACCACGTCAACGCTGTCCACTTTGGGACGGTTGCGGTTGCCGACGACCCGCTGGAGGTGAATTCCCGACACCACCGGCGGCGGGACTCCGGCCACCCTCACCAGCACCCGGGCGCCCGTATTGACGCCCTCACCGCAGAGGTTTCTGGACACCAGGGTGGTGTCGTGCGTCACCGGATCGGACTCGTAGGTCACATTCAGCGTGGCCAAGCGGTCCCGATCAATCACGGAGGGAGCAAAGACTGCCTTCAGGTTGCCCTCGCCGGCCACGTGCCCGGGTTCGAGGATAATCGGCATCGACGGCAGCCCGGAGAACGAGTAGTCGGCCCCATCGGGTCCGCCGATGGTCATGTTCGTGATGTTCAGGTTGCACGTCCCCGTGTTAGAGACGGGGAATGGCTTGGCGCTGGTGCAGGCGCCCACGGTCTGAACCACCTCCGGCAGGTAACTCATGTCCGGAGGCACGTCGATCGAGGCCAGCGGCGTGTTGGCGGTGACCGGAATCTCCACGATCGGCTCGTCTGGATCGTCGGTGGTGATCGTCAGCGTGCACTGCTTCGGCCCCGCTGAAGTAGGCGTGAACCTTATCGTCAGCGGCACGCAGAAGTCGGGACTCACCGGAGCCGGGAACGGATTGTTGACGATCTGGAAGTCCACGCACGCGCCCAGCGACGCCGAGAGCACGTTGAGCGTGCACTTGCCGACATTGCAAACCGAAATGGTCTTCTCGGCCTGCGTGCCGGCACAGACGTCGCCGAACTCCGTGGAGCCCGATACCGCCACGTCGCCCGGCTGCGCTTGGCCGGACACGTTGACGACCACGTTGGGCGTGTCCGGATCGTTGCTGGCGATGGTGATGGCGGCGGCTTTGGCGCCGAGACTCGTTGGCTCAAACCGGATGGGTACGTCCACCGCCGTCCCGGCCGCGATGGCGATCGGGAACGACACGACGTTGGGAACCTTGAACTCGGGTGAGTTCGAGCTGATGCCGCTCACCGTCACGGTTCCACAACCGTTGTTGCCGATCCGCAGCGTCAGATCCTTGAAACTCCCCAGGCACACGTTGCCGAAATTGCCGAGATCGGCGATCCAGGTGGTGATGTTCTGGGCGGCGCCGGTCCCGCTGGCAAGCAGTTGTTTGGCCGGCTGGAACGGATCGTCGCTGTTGATCTGGAAGACGGCGTTTTGGTCACCCACGCTCGTCGGCTCGAACTCGATCGTGTAGTCGATCTCCTCGCCGGGCGCAACCGTGACTGGCGAGGCGGGCCCGGAAATGATCTGGAAATCCGTACTTCCCGAGGCGCGGAAGAAGCTCGCAATGTGCAGGTCCTCTGAGCCGACGTTGAAGATCTGCACGATGCGCGTGACGCGCTCGCCAAGGCAGACCGTGCCGAAGCCCAGGTCGGCGTTTACCGCCAGGAGCGGACCAGTAGCTGCCGTCAGCTCGAAAGCGCTGCGGCCATAGGTTCCGATCCGCAATAGTGACGGGCTGGCCGACGGGTCCAGCGCGAGCTGCTTGCTGTCGACCGTCGGCAGCCCCACGCCCATCACTTCCCAGGTTGCGCCGTTGTTGGCGGACCGCATGACGCCGGCGTCCGTCGAAACGATGATGGTCGCCGGCGAGGTGCCGGGGTCGAACACCGCCGAGTGCACCGGCAGGTCCGGCAAGTTCCCCGACGGATTGCCGTCGGTTCCGCTGATGTCCGTCCAGGTCGTGCCGTTGTCGGTGGTCCGGAAGACGTGTTTCGTGCGATTGCCCGCGGCGCAGCCTCCGCCGCAAAAGCCCGGATAAACGACCACGACGTCCTGGGTGTTCAGGGGGTTAATGGCGATCCCGGTCACCGGTTGGTTCGGCGCGCCGGTCGGGGTAATCTCCGTGAAAGCCGGATCGGCGGCCAGGGCATTCGTTGTTCGCGCGACCTTCCTGTTCGTGAGCCCGACCCACAGCGTGTTCGAGTCCGCCTTGACGGTGGCGTAGCTCCACACCCATGAGCCTGAGATATTGGCGGAGAACGTTTCGATTGCCCCGAAGTTGGCGCCTTCGTCCGTGCTGCGGTACAGCGTGGCCGCGTTCGCGGTTGTGTACGCGAAGACATTGTCGTCATTGTTGGGATCGACGGCAAGTTCCATGCTGCACAACCCGCCGCATGCAGGCAGCCCGGCTCCGCCGCCGGCGGTCCAGTTGTCAAGGCCGCCGCTAACCGTCTTCTTGAACCCGCCGTTTCTGCCGGCGAAGACGATCAGCGGATCGCTCTGCGACACGGCCACGGATGTCCCGTCGCCGTTCATGTTCAGGTGCCAGTCATTGCCCGCGAACCCCGGGTGCCGGTGGTTCGTGCCGGTGTCCCAGGTACCCGCGTAGCTGTAGGCGTTGTTCGTGGTTGAGTTGCGCCCGATGTCGAGATGATGGATAAGCTGCGTCGCGATCGTCTCGTTCAGGTTGGCCCAGTTGGCGCCGCCATCCACGCTGGCATGGACGCCGCCGTCGGTGCCGACCCAAATCCGCGTGGGGGCGGGGTCCCAGTGCGCCTGCGGGCTGAAGTAGAGCGCGTGATGGTCCCAGTGAATCTTGTCCCGGCTCACGGCGGGTGTCCCAAAGTTCACTCCCCAGTCCGCCGACACGTAGAGCTCCTGGAACCCGATGTAGACGCGCGCGGGGTCCTGGGGATCGACGCCCAGCGTCTGGTCGGCGGGGCACTGGCAGCCGTTGTTCTCGGCGGAGCGATCGAAAGCGCTGTTGGAAGGAAGCACCCAGTTGGCCCCGGTATCATCGGACCGGTAGAGGTCCGCCCGGCGCCCATTGTCCGTCCTTTGGATCAGGGCATACAGGGTCTGGTTGTTGGGGCTCACTGATTGCGCGAAAACGATCCAGGCGAAACTCGCCGGCGCCCCAGGGTTGTTGAACAGGTTGTCAGGGAAGGTCGCACCGCTGTCAGTGGACCGGAAAATGCCGGTGTTTCGCACCGAGGCATAGACGGTCGTGGGCGTGGCAGTGTCCACGTCCAGGTCCGAGATGAAACCGTTCAGGATGGGATCGCCGTCGTCGTAGAGGGGCGCGTTGTCGCCGAAGTTCACCCCGCCGTTGATGGAACGGAACAGACCTTGGTTGGTGGCCACCAGCACCACGTCCGAGCCGGCGAGCACCGCGATGCGGTTGATCCCGATGCCATCGAACATGTTGTCCGGGTTGAGGTTGGCCCAGGTCTCGCCCATGTCGATCGACTTGTAGAGGCCGACGCCTTTGAAGAAGATCCCGCCCATATCGAACAGGTTGCCCGTGCCCGCGTACACGATGGACGGATTGTCCGGATCCAGCGCCACGGCGCCCATGGAAAGTGACGGCATGTAGTCGGTCTTGGGAGCCCAGGTGCTGCCGCCGTCCGTCGTCTTCCAGATGCCGCCGTCGTCGGTGGCGATGTAGACCACCTGGTCGGACGTGTTGCGGGGATCGATGGCGATGTCAGTCACCTCGCCGGAATCCGGGCCGGTCCCCATGTAGATGTACTCGCCGGCGTTCGTGATGCGCAGGGGCTGGGGCCCGATCTGCGTCCACTGCACGCCGATGACGCCGCCGGCCGCCAGCGGGGCCGCCTTGCCTTTGCCCGCCGGCTCCGGACGTATGCCGGCGGCGATCTTCATCTTCTTGGCGTCCTGGATCCCCTTCTTCCAGAGATCCATCCGCACTTTGCCTTTGGTGTCCCTGTGCGAGTCTTCGAAGACTTGTCTCCGCTTTTCGCGGCGTTCCTTCTTGAAGCCTTCATCGCTCTGGCCGCTCGAAGGCGGCGCCGGGAGCAGTGTTCCAGCGAGCAATGTGACTACGGAAACAACAACTGAGCATCGCATTCTGTTATCATCCTTTTGACTAAGTCTCTCGCGCCTTTGCCGATGCCCGCGCAACAATCACGCACGGACGCACTTTCTTGTTGTAGTTCGATGTATGACTTCGATGTATAACCGTGAAGCGAACCCTTGTCAAGGTGCTTCCGCGTTGGAACCTTCCAGGACTACTGTTACTGCCATAACACTCCCGCTTCGGCGCGTCAGCAACGGTCACGCCGTACGACCCAGGGCATAGCCACGGATCACCGCCGCTTCCCCGAACTGGCGGCGCAGCGAGTCGATCGTCACCGCCAGGCGGTGCTGCGCCGGCCGGGACTCCCCGCCAAACAGCGACAACTGCGGCGACGGCAGGTAGACGCGCCCGGCGCGCAACGTGAGGGCGCGCAGCCGCACCCGCCGCCGCCAGGCCGCGCGCAGCAGGCCGGGCAGCAGCGGCAGAAAATCGGTTTCCAGATCCGTCGGCTCATCCACATCGAGCGAGCGCTCGCACTCCTCGCGATCCGTGTAGCGCGGCGCCAGCGTGAGCCGCCGCACCTCGACGCCTTCGGCGCGGATGCGCGCCATCAGCCGCTCCAGCATCGCCCGCAGCGCGCCGAGAATGACCGCCTCCTCCCAGACGTCTTCGGCGAACTCGACCGTCTCCCGGCGGCTGTCCTCCCCCGCCGGCTTGCGCGCGACCGGCTCCTCGTCCACGCCTTGGGCGCGCCGCTGGAGCGCGAGCGCCCCGCGGCCGACAATCAGCCCCAGCGCGTCGAGCGGCGCGCGGGCCAGATCCCCGATGGTCGTGAGGCCCGCCAGCTCGAGCACCGAGCGCATCTCCGGCCCTACGCCCGGCAGCCATCCGGCCGGCAGCGGCGCCAGGAACGCCGCCTCCCCGCCCGGCGGCACTGCCAATTGGGCGCCCGGCTTGCGCAGCCGCGCCGCGATCCGCGCCACCGTCTTGTTGCTCGCCAGACCGGCCGACATCGACACCCGCAGCCAGTCCCGCACCGTGCGCCGCAGCTCCCCCACCACCGTGTTCGGATCCTTGCCCAGCAAGTGTTCGGTGCCTGTCAGATCGAGCCAGGCCGCCCCCACCGCGGCCGGCTCGACCAGCGGCGTGGCTTCCTCGCACAGCCCGAGGATCTGGTGGAAGAACTGCTCGTAGAGATCGAAGTGTCCGGGAACGGCGATCAGCCCCGGGCACAGCCGCCGCGCCCGCCGCATCGGCATGCCGGGACGGATGCCGAACCGGCGCGCCTCGAGGCTGGCCGAAACCACCACGCCCCGCCGCGCCCCGCCCACCGCCACCGCACGGCCCCGCAGCCGCTGGTCGCCCGCCTGCTCGATGGATGCAAAGAAGCTGTCCCCGTCCCAGTGAACCACGGATCGCATGACCGCCTCGCTCCAACCGGGCCGCGCGCCCGCCGGGAGTCGAACGGACGCTCGTCTTGTATAAAAATTTACACTATTTCGCCCCGGCCTGCAACAGGAGCGGAGATGCACTGCAAATTATGGAAATGCCGCCGCTTATTGGCCAGCCGCCCCGGCCGGCTTCAGAAACGCATCCACATTCGCTTTGGTGACCAATGTGACCCCGGTGTCCACCAGCTCGGGGACCGGAGCCCGCGTGTCGGCGGCGAAGCTGGCGTCCAGGCGCGGCAGCTTGTAGTGGTGCAGGTCATCGAGTACCTTGAGGCCGAAGTATGCCATCGTATACGGCTTCTGCGCAATGGTAGCAGCGATCACGCCTTTCTGGATCCATTCCAGCGTGCCCTGGTTGGTGTCCATCGCTACCACAGTCTTGCCGGTCACCTTGTTGCGGTCCATCACCTCGGCCACTTCCTCACAAGCAAGAGCCTCCAGGCAGACGAAGGCGTCCGGCTGCGGCTTGGTCTTTTCCAAAATGGTCTTCGTCGATTCGAAGGCCACCACCGGGTCGCCCTTGATGTCCACGGTTTCGACGATCTTGATGTCCGGATACACCGAGAAGACCCTCCGGTAGCCGTCCATCCGCTCCTGAAGATTGGCCTGGCCCAGGATGGTGTAGACCACGACGTTGCCCTTGCCGTTGAGCTGCTTGGCGACCACGTCCGCTCCGGTCTGACCCGCCTCGTAATTGTTGGTGCCGATGAACATCAGCCGCTTACTGCCCGGCGAGTCCGAATCGACGGTGATCACGGGGATCCCCTGCTCCACCGCCGCGTCGATGGAGCCCTGCATCAGCGCCGGGTCCGCGGGTGATACCAGTATGCCGGCCGGCTTCGTCACGACCAGCTTGTCGAATGCCTGCTTCTGGGCCTGCGGATCGTACGTTTCCGGCCCGACCAGATCGCTCCGCACGCCCAACTGTTTCGCCGCCGCGTTCAGCCCGGCGGCTGCCTCCTGCCAATAGGCGATCTTGGTGTTGGCGGTGACGAGGTAATAGACCTCCGTTGCCTCGTGGCGCCCGCCGCCGCATCCCGCCAGGGCGGCCAGAAGAACCGGTAGTGTGTGCACCAGAACGTTTGATTTGCGCATGGCGACCTTCCGAGTACCGAGTATACGCCCGGATCGACTGGCGGGCAACGGAAAAAATCGGTGACTCCGATTTTCTTGTCACCGATTTTCTACGCTGTCAGTGTTCGCAGCAGGTCCACGGCCATGCGGATATCGGCTTTGCGCTGTTCCTGATCCTCTACCTCCCGCTCGATGTTGAGCGGCGCTCTGTAACCAATCTCCTTCAGCTTGGCGATGAACCGCTCCATGCCGACCGACCCCTGCCCGAGCGGACGCTCCGTGCCCAGTGCCCCGGGCACGTCCTTCGGAGGCCAGTCGCCGTCCTTGCAGTGGACGGAAACGACGTGCGGGGCGAGCACACCCAGCGCCTCGATCGGATCGCCCGTGCCGTAGAGGATCATGTTGGCGGGGTCAAAGTTGATCCCCAGGTTCGGGCGACTGACGTCCCGGAAGAAGCTGAGCAGGACATGGGCCGGTTCCTGGCCGGTTTCGAGGGCGAAGGTTTGCCCATGCTTGGCGGCGTGATCGCAGATGCGGCGGACCATCTCGCGCACGGCAACGTAATCCGGGTGGCTGGTGTCTTCGGGAACGAACCCGACGTGGAGCGCGATGCTCGGCACGCCGAGGGCGGCGGCAAAATCGCTGATCTCGAGCGTTCGAGCCTCGCGTTCAGCCCGGGTCGCCGGCGGGATAAATCCGACGGTCCGCTCGACCGTCGGCGCGTCCGCGTAGTTCTCGCCGGTGAACGCGGCGAACACCGTCACCAACGCGAACTGCTCGGCTTCGAGGGCGGCCTTCCACGCTGGGGCGGCGCCGGCCAAGTTCAGCTCGCCAGGAATGCCCATCTGGCCGCATCGCACCCCAAGCGCCTTCACGCCGCGCAAAGTGGCCACCGGGTCCGGCCCCGCCCAGAACATCACGCCGACTTCCATCTCCTTCAGAGCTTGCATGCGATCTTCTCTCCTTTCCTGTTGCGAGCCTCGGCCATCAGCCTGGTCAGTTTCACTGCATTGGCGGATTCCACCGGTGGGCAGAAGTCCGGCTGCCGCCCGTTGCGGACACACTCGACGAAGTACAGGATCTCCTCCCGGTAGCCGTCCTTCGGCGGAATCTCGATCATTTCCCTCTCGCCGTCGGCCCGATACAGGGCCGGCGGGTGCCCGGTGGAGCTGAACTCGATCGTGCCGCCGTCGGCAACGACCGTGTATTCCATGGAGAACGGGAACGACTTCGGGTGGTGCCATCCGCCGGAGATCACCACTGCTCCGATTTGCGGATAGTGCAACTCGGCGGTGATCCAGTCGATGCCGCGCGGCATGTCTTCGTAGCCGGTCGCGGAGACCGCCTCGGGCAGGCCGAACAGGTGCTGGCAGAAGTCGACGTCGTGAATCAAAAGGTCGAACACGCCGCCGCCGCTAGCCTCCTTGTTTCCCATCCAGATGCTCCAGGCGGGCGCCGAGCAGCGCCGCCGGAAGATCGCCGAACGCACGGCGCCCAGGCTGCCCGACTTCACCCGCTCCGCCATCGCCCGATACTCGGGGACGAACCGGAGCACCTGGGCCGTCATCAGCGTGCGCCCCGATTTCCGGGCGGCCTCTATCATCGCGTCGGTGGAGGGTCCGTCCAGCGCCATCGGCTTCTCGACCAGGACGTGCTTGCCGGCGTCAAGCGCGGCGATGGTGGCGGGAGCGTGCATCTTGGTGGGAAGGCAGATGTCCACGGCGTCGATGCCGGGGTCAGCCACGGCTTCCCGCCAGTCTCGATACTTGCGGACCCCGGAGAAATCGAGCCGCTCGCCGGGACCGCCGATGTTGCCCTGGATGTGGCTCAGGTCCCCGCTGAGCGCTCGCTCGTCGTCGCTGGCGACCACCGCGACCTCCACTCCGGAAATGCTCTGGAAGGCTTTCAGGTGGGTGCTACCCATGAATCCCAGGCCGATGACTCCAATCTTCATAGAGAGGAATATGGTATCAGCCTTCGGAGCGAAAGAGGTGAGGCGAAACTACGCGGCCATCTGAACGACTTCGAAGTGGAACCTCTCCGGCGGCAGGGAAGCCAGGGGCTCCGGGGTCATCTCCGCCCATTTCAGGTAGGCGCTCGAGGCAACCGGGGAATTCAGGTAGAACAGAAACTGGTCGGAGAAGCACCGCAGGGGAGGCGGCTGGCGGAAGGTCAGTCGCAGCCCGACGGCCTTCTCGAGGGTGACGTCACGGGTCAGCACCCCCTTGTCGGCGAGCAGTTCGACAAAGCTTCGGCGGCCGGCATGCGGCCAGACGTCGGGATGCAGGAGCGGGCGCAACTCCGTCCTGCTCTCGAAAGTGATCTCACATTGGCGGATCCATTCGAGCACGGAGTCGCCCCAGCGCCAATGAGCCAGCAGACCCAGGTACTGCTCGACGAGGTTGATGGCGAGATCCATCTTGCGCCGCTCAACGTCGCTTTCCGGCGCCCACTCGTCGCCCGGGACGCTCGGGACCATGTCTTCGGACTCCACTACGGAAGCAGCCATACTGAGGACGCGGTCCAGGCGGTTGACCTCGGGCGTGCCCCGCACAAGCAGCGGTGGCAATTCGAGCGTCCTGTCGCCGGGAATCTCCACGTACTTTCGGTCGCCGATGAGATCCATCTCCGGTCCCTCTATCCTTATCGACGCGAAGAACGCAAACCCGATACCTTCAATTTATCATTGGAGCGCCCAGAATTCTGCGGAAACCTCACGGCGGTCCAAGTGCCAGCAGCCGCTCTATCTCCCGCACCAGCATCGCCGGCATGAACGGCTTTTGCAAGATTCCGATCTGGCGTCTTGCTTCCATCGGGATTTCCTGGAGGTCAAACGGGCAGCCGCTGCAAACCAGCAGGCGGACATCCGGCTTCACTCGAAGCATTTCAAGAATCAGATCGGTACCCGGCATGTCGGGCATGTGCAGGTCGACCAGGGTAACACCGTAGCGTGACGGGTCCTCGGCAAAAAGCTCGAGTGCCTGCCTGGCCGTCATGCACGTGTCCACCGCATAGCCAAGCCGGATGAGGTACCGTTCGATCAGCCCGAGAAGAGCCGGTTCGTCGTCTACCGCAAGAATCCGCCGCATCGGTCGCGCCTGCGAGTCACCACAGCGACAGGGGGATGTCGCCCGGACTCACGGTGAATCCCACGGAGCCTCGCAGGTGCGTTCGTTTCAGCGAGGTGTTCTGGACCTCGTACCGGCGGGTGTCGAACCGGGCCACCAGGTGCAGCGCTCTGGCCACCTGGCAGGTGAATCCTCCACCTCCCTCGAAGCTCTGGTATCGGCCTAGCCGCTGCCCCAGGCTGGAGTAGGCGAAATAGCCTCCAGACACGCCGAAGTTCCACCTGCGGCGGGCCGTGCGGCTATAGGAGAACTCGGCCCCGTCGCGTCGCGAGGTGAGATAGAAGCCGTTGCCCGGATCAACCGCCCGGCTGTAGCTGAGCGCGACGGTGGAGCGCTCAAACGAGCGCGAAATCCGCAGGTCTCCGGTCGGCACATAGTTCACAACGTAGAACGCTTCAATGCCGGTCGACTGCCCGATGATCGCTGCGATCACCGGATCCACGGCGACATAACGAAGCCCCAGCGTCTCCACTCTGGAGCCGCCGGCTCTCAGCTTGAGCTGCCACCGGCGGGCGAACTCCAGGGACCAATCGTAGGCGACCGTGTGGAAATCGGATGCTCCGAAGGCGTTGGTGAATTCGTAGTGGGTAAAGGCGTAATCGGCGCCGATGATATTCGAGCGGTTGACGCGCCAGGCGACGTCCCCACGAGCCAGCCACCCGGTAACGCCGACCAGCGCCGAGGAACGGCGCCGCACTAGCAGCCCTGTACCGCCCATGTTGAACGACAGCCTCGGGCTCTTGTGGAACGTCAGATCGCCGTTCGTCGAGGCGTAGTACGTCCGCCCGTCGAACAGCTCATTGGCCGGAGTGTGGGGCAAGTACGGGTCGAAAAACCCGTAGCCGCTCAGCAAGCCGAAATTCCGAGAAAACGTTCCAGCCGATTCCCGCAGGGAAAAGACCCACCGTCGCGAGGCTTGGTGAGTCACTCCGAGCGTCAGTTGGTGATCGCTGCCGTCAAAGTACGTATTGCGGCTGTAATGTCGCGCGTTGCCGCGGTAGTCGAGCCCCAGGACCGTCCGGCGCCAGGTGTGATACCCGTAAGCCCCGAAGCTGGCCTCGACCCCGTACGCATCGTCCTCCGGGATCTTGCCCTCCGAGTCGACCGAAACCGGGGTCAGCCCGGAGTCATACACTCCGCTCAGCCCGAAGTACGGGCGAATTCGCACCTGTTCGCCCCCGCCTCCCAGGATCGGTCCCAGCCCGCGGCTCAGAATGGTCGGTCCCTCGTAGTCCGGCCTTTGGGCGAATGCCGCCACGGTCAGGCCAATCATCAACAACCGTCTATGGACCTTCAATGTCCCTCCGCTCGCAAGGAATGACCTACGGGTGCTGATTGCCGTACACTGGGTTCGCGCGGGTGCCCCGGCAACAACTCCGGCAACCTTCAAAGTCTGACGCGCAGCCATAGTCATGTCAAGCCGGAACGTCAGGGAACGTCAGGCGGTGGCTCCGCCGCCGAAGGGGACTATGCCATGAAAGGAAGCCGCCGCCGGCGGCATTTCTCGGTGGAGGAACCATGAATCGCATCCTTGGCATTGCGTTTTGCGCGGCTGCCGCGGCCGGCGCCGATCTGCCCGTCAAGCACGTCATTCTCTACAAGCATGGGGTGGGTTACTTTGAACGCTCCGGAGAATTGCGCCCCGGCGAGTCGGCGCGCCTGGACTTCAAGGCAGCCGAAATGAACGACGTCCTGAAGTCGCTGACGGTGGGCGACCTCAAGGGCGGGAAGATTTCCGGCCTGCGTTACGACTCCAGCGACCCGCTCGCCCGCAAGCTGTCGGAGTTTCCGTTCCGCCTCGGCGAGCAGCAGCCGCTGGTGGCGCTCCTGGATTCGCTCAAGGGCGCCCGGGTGCAGGTCCGCCTGGGACCGGAAACCCTCCAGGGGGCCGTGGTCAGCGCGCGACTCTCGCCGGGTGGAGAGCAGCGCCCGGAGCGCGAGCTGTTGACCCTCCTGGTCGACTCCGGCGACATCCGCACCATCGACCTGTCGGGCGCCACCAACCTGCGCTTTCAGGATGCTGAGTTGCAGAACATGCTCCAGGAATACTTCGCCGCCCTGACCGGCGCCCGGTCCCGCGACAAGCGGAGCGTGTACATCGACTCGACCGGCGCCGCTGGCCGCCAGATTGTGGCCGGCTACATGGTTCCGACGCCGGTCTGGAAGTCGAGCTACCGCCTCATCTTCGGCGAAGGGGCCGATCCGACGCTCGAAGGCTGGGCCATCGTGGACAACGTCACTGGAGAGGACTGGACGGGCGTGCGCCTGGCCCTGGTCTCCGGCAGGCCCATCTCTTTTATCAGCCGGCTTTATGAACCCCGCTACGTCAATCGTCCCTATTCCGAGCTGCCGGAAGAACAGGCCGCGGCGCCGGTGGTGCACGGCGGCGCGATCGAGGAAGAAAGCGGTGAACGCCGGCGGGACCAGGTTCGAAAGGAAGTGGCCATGCGCGCTGCGGCCCTGGCCGAGCCGGTTGAGGCCAAACCCATGGCGGGCCTCCCGGCGCCTAGGCCGTTCGCGCCCAGCGCGGTAGCTTCCGTCGCCGAGACCCGCGACGCGGGCGAGCTTTTTGAATACCAGTTCGCCTTGCCGGTAACGGTGCGCAAAGGCGAGTCGGCCATGCTGCCCTTCGTGCAGCAGAAGGTGACCGCACGCAAACTCCTGATCTTCTCCGATCGGGGCTCCGAGCATCCCACCAACGCCGCCGAGATCACCAACAGCACCGGCAAGACCCTCGACGGCGGCCCGATCACCGTGTACGACGCAGGCGTCTATGCCGGCGAGGCGCTGGTCGAGACGGTCAAGACCGGCGACAAGCGGCTGATCAGCTACGCCGTCGATCTCGGCGTGCGCATCACCACCCGGTTCGACTCATCGGGGCAGACGTTGCGCGAAGTCCACTTCCGTCGCGGCGTCCTCACCACCCGCCATGCTATCCAGGAGACGAAAACCTTCACCATCCGTAACGTCGAACCGAAGGCCAAGACGCTCGTCATCGAGCATCCGGTTCGTCCCGGATTCAAGCTGGTGAACGTGAAGCCCGCGGAGACGACGCAAGACGCCTACCGCTTCGAACTGAAAGTGGGGCCGGCAGCGACCGACAAGTTCCCTGTGATCGAGGAACACCTGATCGAATCCTCCACTGCCCTGGCGAACATCACGCCCGACGTCCTGGGCAGTTACCTCCAGAACAAGGAGCTGAGTGAGACCGCGCGGAAACAGCTCGGAGCCGTGCTCGCGCAGAAGCGGCTGATCGCCGACGCCGACCGCGCCATGCGCGTCGGCGACCAGGAGCACAATGACTTGTCGTCCGACCAGGACCGGCTGCGCCGCAATATCAGCAGCCTCTCCTCAGTGCCCGGACAGCAGGAGCAGGTGCAGGTCTATGCCCGCCAGCTCGCCGCCACCGAAACCAAGCTGGCGGCGCTGCGCGACCGGCTTGCCGAGCTCCGCAAGAAAAAAGCTGCGCTAGAATCGGAACTCAATTCCCTCATCGAGCAGATGGAATTTTGAGGCTCGCGCTTCTCGGATTCGGCAACGTGGGGCGGGCGCTGGCCCGCCTCATTCATCGACAGCGCGCCGACTTCCCCTTTTGCATTGCCGGCATTCACACCGCCCGTCACGGGACGGCGCTGAACCCCGCCGGCGCCGAGCCTGTTTTCGGACCCGCTGCGTGTTCCGTCGAGGAGTTCCTCGACGCTGCAAGAGCCGGTACGCTGGTCGAGCTGACCCCGCTGAATCCAGCCACCGGCGAGCCTGCCATCACCCACATCCGGGCGGCATTCGCCCGAGGGATGCACGTCGTTACGGCGAACAAGGGTCCGATCGCCCACGCCTACGCCGCTCTCCAGCAGGAGGCGGACCGCGCCGGCGTGCGGTTCCGCTTCGAGGCCACGGTGATGGACGGTACGCCGCTGTTCAACCTGGTGCGGAACAACCTGCCGGGAGCGCGGGTTCTCGGCTTCACCGGGGCATTGAACTCCACGACCAAAGTGATCCTCGAAGCGATGCGGAGCGGACACAGTTTCGAGGAAGGAATCGCAACAGCCATCCGGCTGGGTATCACCGAGGCCGACGCGAGCTTCGACATCGACGGCTGGGATTCGGCCGCCAAGACCGCCGCGCTGGCCAACGTGCTGATGGATGCCCGCGTCACCCCCCAGCAGGTGGACACCCGAGGCATCGGACGCCTGACGCCGGAGCGCGTCGCCGAACTCGCCGCCAAAGGAAAGACCGTGGTGCTCGTCAGCCGCGCTCGGCAAAACAAGGAAGGCGTCAAACTGAGGGTCCGCGCCGAGGTCCTGCCGGAGAGCGACCCGCTGGCCACCCTCCGCGGCACATCCAACCTGCTGCTCCTGCACACCGACCTGATGGGGACGATCGGCGTCCTCTCGGTGTCCCCCGGAGTCGACCAGACCGCCTACGGCGTGTTCAGCGACCTGGTGGACATCGGAATTCGGTGACAGGTTACGCTGACCCCAAATTGCGCCGCCGGCACACCCCAGGCCGGACTTCGAATCTGGCGAGTGTCGCCCGCGCATGTTACACTTTCGGTTGCCATGGCCTCCCGATTTTGGAACGGCCTCAAGCGGTTCATCCTCTGGGATCACCCGCGCGCCTCGTGGCAGTACGACGTGATGGTCGGGATCATCCTGGCGTTCATCTTCCTGACGCCGCGCCAGTGGTTCCGCGACCAGCCTCGGGCTTCCAATGTCGTGATGCTGGAAGCCGACGCGACCACAAGGGTCTTCTGGATCGAGCGCGACCTGCTCGCCGGGCTGCCCGAGGACCAGAAGCGCCCGCAAGCGATGGAGATCTTGCGGAAACGCACCGGCGGCAAGATGAATCTGATTCGATTAGAGGCCATTTTCGATGCCGAGTCGGAAGTCAAGGGGTACATGGCGATCGTCAAGCCCTAGCCGGTGCGTCGTGCCGGCGCTCGCGCTCTTCCTCATCCTGCCGGCCTTCGCATCCGCCGCCTCGCTGGACCAGGTCCTTGCGTCCATGGACCGCGCGGCCGCCTCTTTCCGAGGCATGTCCGCCAACCTGAGACAGTCCACCTACACGGCCATCATCAAAGACACCAGCGAGGAAACCGGCTCCATCCGGATGCAGCGCTCGGAGAAGAGCGGTGTGCGCCTGCGCATCGACTTCAAGGAACCCGATGTCCGCACGGTCACCTTGGCCGGCAAAACAGCCGAGGTTTACTACCCGAACATCCGAACGGTCCACGTATACGATCTCGGCAAGCACCGGCAGTTGGTCGACCAGTTCCTGCTGCTCGGCTTTGGCACGCCGGGCAGCGAGTTGCAGCGAGGCTATGACGTCAAGCTTGTCGGCGAGGAGAGCATCGCGGGGCAGTCAACTGCTCGCCTGGAGCTCAGGCCGAAGTCGCCGGCGATGCGCGAACACCTGACAAAGGTGGACCTGTGGCTCTCCGCTTCGGGACATCCGGTGCAGCAGAAGTTCTACAAGCCGTCCGGCGACTACACGCTGGTCGTCTACTCGGATCTCGCCATCAACCCGCCCTTCGGCAAGGACGCGCTGGCGCAGACGCTCCCTCCGGGAGTCAAGCGCGAATTCCCGCAAAAGTAGGGTATACTGGTAGTTACCCCGGTTCCCCCGCAAAGAATGGCGTCTGGACAAACATCGTCTTCCCGGTTGGCCTACCTGGACTGGACACGCGGCTTGGCCGCGCTGATCATGTTGCAGGGCCACGTCTTCCACTCCTTCACCAAGCCCGAATTGCGGCAGGACGCGCCGTTCGTGCTCTCGCAGTTCGTCGGAGGCATGCCCCCGGCCGTATTCCTGTTCCTGACCGGAGTCACGCTGGCATTCCTCATGGAGAGCCGCGAGCGACAGGGAATGACCGCTGGCCGCCGCGTGCTCGCCGCTCTCCGTCGCGCGAGCTATCTGTTCGGACTGGCCTTCCTGTTTCGATTGCAGCTCTACCTGTTCGGCCTGCCGCAGACGACCTGGACCGACCTGTTCCGGGTGGACATCCTGAACGCGATGGGATTCGCGCTGGCGGTGTTGTCCACCATGGCGATCTTCAAAACCGCCGAGCGGGTGCGTTTCTGTGCGGTCGCCGGGCTGGGAATCGCCGGGCTGTCGCCGCTGGTGTCGCAGTTGAACTGGAGTGGCGTGCCGGCGGTGATCAAAGGTTACCTGGCGCCGGATCCGTTGACGTTCGGGTTCTTCCCGTGGGGCGCTTTCGTCGCTTTCGGCATGAGCGCCGGCAGCATCCTCCGGATGGTGCGGCGAGACCAGATGGACCGGGTGATGCAGTGGGGCGGGCTGGTGGGATTCGGCCTGATCCTGGCCGGGCGCTATTTCGCCAGCATCCCATACTCGCTGTACTCGAACTCTGACTTCTGGATCAACAGCCCGATGCTGATTCTCGTCAAGCTGGGCGTCATTCTCCTCATCCTCACGGCGGCCTACCTCTGGACCGTGTACGGCGCCGGCCAGGGGTGGAGCTGGGTGCGGCAGTTCGGAACCACCTCGCTGCTGGTCTACTGGGTCCACACCGAACTGGTGTACGGCCGCTGGCTGTGGTTCTGGAAAGAGAGCCTGAACAGCGTCCAGGCGGCGCTGGCCGCCGTCGGCGTGATCCTGCTGATGCTCTCCCTGTCCGTCATCCGCACCAACTACAAAAAGTGGAGAGTGTCCGGTTTTTCCTTCGCCTATCCGTTCCTGGAGTTCCAGCCCCGGCGTGTTTCGGGAGACTAGCGCGGAGGCCCTGGCGGACTAGAACGCCGGCCGCTCGGCTCGGGACCCTCTGGTGTACGGCCCACGCCGGCCGTTGGGGAGAATGGTTTCCGTAGAGGTCCGCGCCTGGCAGAGTTGCTCGCCGGTCATGTCCCGCGCGCCGCTGAGGTTCGCGCCCCGCAGGTCGGCGGCGTACAACGAAGCTTCGCTGAAGCGCGCCTGCATTAGACTTGCGCCCGAGAAGCTGGCCCCCGAAAGGACAGCCGAAGTGAAATCGCAATCCGCCAGTACCGCGCGATGAAATTCGCTGCGCGAAACGTCGGCCTGGTGAAACTTCGCGCCTCGCATCTGCGCCCCGCGGAAGTTGCAGTCCTGGAGGGAAGCGTTGCCGAAGTTCGCCTGCGGCAGGGCGCCGCCGGCGAAGTTGCTGAACCGGATGCGAGCGTGGTAGAGCAGGGCGTCGGTGAGATCGGCGCGAGCGAGATTGCACTCGACGAGGCGCGCGTGGTGGAGGCTGGCCGAGTCAAGCTGCGCTTCGGTGAGGTCGCAGCGGCTCAAGATCGCGTCGTGCATTCGCGCCCGGCGCAAGCAGGCCCGCCGGAGGCTCGCCTCGGTCAGTTTCGCCTCTGCCAGTCCGGCCCCGGCCAGACCACAGCCATCGAGCCGTGCCTTGTCGAGATCTGCTCCGGTCAGGTTCGCGTGGTCGAGCGCCGCCCCGCGGAGATCCGCCTCCTCCAGTTCCGCGCCTTCCAAATCCGCGTCCGTCAGGTCAGCTTCCCGGAGATCCGCTCTTCGCAGCACGGCTCGGCGGAAGTTTGCCGCCCGCAAGGACAGCCCGCACAACCGCGCGCCGGCCAGCTCCGCCCTCTGTCCCTCCGCTAGTCCGGCCAGCCAGGCCGCATGGAGATGGAGCAGCGATTTCAATCGGCCTTGTGCCTTGACCCCGGTTTCCACAACCGCCGGAAGGCTTGCGTCGATGACTCCTGTGTGGCGGGAAGGGTCCATCTCAGTAAAGCTCATCGACGCCACCACAGGCGAGCTTTAGCCGGATCGGAACTCCCGCCGGCAGCCGCCCGCCGCGCGAAGGCCATACAATAGAGAGTCACCATGAAACTCGAAATCCGCCAGCGGGAGAAGGAGGGTGTCGTTATCCTCGAGCTGAAGGCCTCGCTCACCGCCGGGGACGCGACCACTCAGCTTCGGGATCGCCTGCGCGGGCTGCTCGAACAAAACCGCGCCAACGTCATACTCGACCTCGCCGGCGTGGACTATATCGACAGCAGCGGCCTCGGCTCGATGGTTGTCTGCTTCACCAGCGTTCGCAAGGCGGGCGGCAAGCTCGTGTTGTTGAACCTCAACAAGCGCAACATCGAGCTGCTTGTCCTCACCAAGCTCTCGACTGTCTTCGAGATCTTCGACGACGAGCAGCAGGCCGTCAACAGCTTCTTCCCGGACCGCGAGATCAAGCGTTTCGACATCCTCGCCTTTGTCGAGCGGCAGCGCGAGGCCTGAACCTGTGATCTTCGCCCAATCTTTCCTCCCCGCGCCCGCCGCCATGATCCAGCCATGCGCCTCCTCGTAATCGGCGGCGTGGCCGCGGGCTTGAGCGCGGCGGCCCGCGCGCGCCGGCTGGACGCGTCGCTGGACATCCTCGTCCTCGAAAAGAGCGACGTCATCTCCTACGCCGCCTGCGGCCTGCCGTACCTCGTCGAAGGCCGCGTCGGCTCGCGCGAGGATCTGATCGTCTACACGCCCGAGCGGTTTCGGCGCGAGCGCAACATCGACGTGCGAACCCATGCCGAGGTCCACTCCATTCACCATTCCGCCCGCCAGGTGGCGCTGGCTGGAGGCGAGCGGGTTCACTACGACCGCCTGGTGATCGCTACCGGCGCGCGCCCGGACCGCCGGCTCCCCGGGGCCGGCCAGCCGCACGTGTTCACCCTCGACTCGCTCGCCGCCGCCGAGCGCCTGCGCGAGTTCCTGCGCGAGCGCAAGCCGCGCCGCGCCGTGGTGGTGGGCGCGGGCTACATCGGCCTCGAAGCCGCCGACGCCCTGCGAACGCATGGCCTGTCCGTCACCGTGTTTGAATCCTCGGCCTTCGTGCTGAACCGTCCGTGCGCCGACCTGACCGAGGCAGTCCACAAGCACCTGAAGCAGTTCCACATTGACCTGCGACTCAGCGAGCCCGTCCGGGAGATCGAGCCGAACCGCGTCAACGATGTGCCGTGCGACCTGGTGGTGCTCTGCGCCGGGTTGCTGCCCAACGTTGAAATTGCCGCCGAGGCCGGGATTGACCTCGGACGCACCGGCGCCATCCGCGTCACTGACCGCATGGAAACGAACCTCACGGGCGTCTACGCCGCCGGGGATTGCGCGGAAACCACCCACGTGGTCACCGGCGCTCCCGTCTACATTCCGCTCGGTACGACGGCGAATAAGACAGGGCGCGTGGCCGGCGCCAATGCCGCCGGGCGCCGCGAACGCTTCCCGGGCGTGGCCGGTACATCGATCGTGCGGGTCTGCGGTTTGGCCATCGCCATGACCGGACTTTCCCCGGCCGAGGCCAAAAAGGAAGGCTTCCATCCGGTCTCGGCCGCCATCGAAGCCCGCGAGCGCCCCAAGTACTTCTGGGGCCGCCCCACGACCGTGCGGCTGGTGGCCGACTGGGCCACCGGCCGGCTGCTGGGCGGCATGGTCTTGGGCGAAGCCGGAGCCGCCGGGCGGATCAACGTACTGGCCGCGGCGCTGACGGCCCGCATGCGCCTCGACGAGTTCGAGCAGCTTGATCTGGCCTACGCGCCGCCGTACGCCAACGTCTGGGATCCGCTGCTCATCTGCGCCCAGCAGTTACGCCGGCAACTGTGAGTGACCGGCCGCTACGAGTGGTCCGTCGGGATCGCCTGCACAACCGCCTGGAGCCTCTCCATCGCGTCCAGGTAGCGCTTGAAGAAGATCTGGGAGATCCATGCCTGCGTGGCATAACCGACCACCGGGTTCTCGTCCAGGATGCGGCGCAGGACGTCCACCTCGACCTTGAGGACCTCCGAGTCCTCCACGCACTCGGCGTTCAAAACGTACCGCTCTCTTCCCATGAGCGACGACACGCCGAAGAAACTGCCTTCGGGAACATCTTCAACGAGGAAGCTGAGCCCGCCCTGCGTCGGCCTCCTCAGTTGCACGCTTCCCTTGAGAAGTATGAAGAGGTGGCTGGCCGGGACACCATCCGAGTACACTCGTTCGCCCTTCTTGAGTTTCATGACCGCTGACGCGCTGCTGATCCGATCCACTTCTTTCGGCGTCAGCAGTTCGAACAGCTTGTGACTTGGCAGCTTTTCGATGACCATCGCATGACCTCCAAACGGAGACTTGCAGGTTTGGATATCTGTTTTCCAAGCCGCTTTCAATTGTATACCCGGAACCGCCGCCGGGCTTGCGGTTCACGCTGAGAGGGTGAAGATGAATTGACAAGCCGAGGAAAAAGAAGGCAGCTTGAAAATCCGGCGGCGAGCCGGGAGGCCCGCCGCCGGATCGCGGGGCATGGCCACGCGCCACTTTCTACGCCGTGCGCATCGTCTCCGATTTATCCCCCGAAATCGCCGCCTGCGCCGCCGCCAGCCTCGCGATCGGCACACGATAGGGGCTGCACGACACGTAGTCCATGCCCACCCGGTAGCAGAACTCGACCGAGCTCGGCTCGCCGCCGTGCTCGCCGCAGATGCCGACTTCGAGATCAGGCCGGGCCTGGCGCCCTTTTTGCACCGCCCAGTCCACCAGCACTCCGACGCCCTCCTGGTCCAGCACGGCGAACGGGTCCGCCTTGAAAATCTTCTTCTCCTCGTAGTCCTTGGAGAACTTGACGTAGTCGTCGCGGCTGAGCCCCATCGTGGTCTGCGTCAGGTCGTTGGTGCCGAAGCTGAAGAACTCCGCCTCGGTGGCCACCGGGCCGGCGGTGATCGCCGCCCGCGGGATCTCGATCATGGTCCCGATCATATACTTCAGGCTGTTCATCCCGGCTTTGCTGAGAACCTCTTCGGCGACCCGTTTGACGATGGCCTTCTGGTGGGCCAGCTCCTGCACGCCGCCGATGAGCGGGATCATCACCTCGGGGATGACGGTCACGCCCTTCTTCGCCACCTGCACGGCGGCTTCGAAAATGGCGCGCGCCTGCATCTCGGTAATCTCCGGATAGGTGATGCCGAGACGGCACCCGCGGTGGCCGAGCATCGGATTGAACTCGTGCAGCGCCTCGACCCGCTTGAGCAGCGCCGGCAGACCCTTCTTCAGCTCGCCAACCTTCATGCCGTACTTCTCGGCCATCTCCTTCTTGGCCTTCGCGTCGGCGTGCGGCAGCCTGGCGACGTCCACCATCAGGTCCTCGCGCTTCGGCACGAACTCGTGCAGCGGCGGATCGAGCGTGCGGATCACCACCGGAAAGCCGTCCATCGCCACGAACAGCCCGGCGAAGTCTTTGCGCTGGAGCGGCAGCAGCTTGGCCAGCGCTTTCTTGCGCGACTTCTCGTCCTCGGCGAGGATCATCGCCTGCATGTGCTCGATGCGGCCGGGGCCGAAGAACATGTGCTCGGTGCGGCACAAGCCGATGCCCTCGGCGCCGAACTTGCGGGCGACTTTCGCGTCGCGCGGAATGTCGGCATTGGCGCGGACGCCGAAGCCGCCCCGGAATTCGTCCGCCCAGGCCATGAATTTCGCCAGCACACCGGAGGACGGATCGGCGTCGACTGTGACCGCCTGGCCGGCGAACACTTCGCCGGTGGAGCCGTCGATCGAGAGCCAGTCGCCTTCCTTCAGCACCAGGCCCGTGTCCCTAACCGTCAACTGCTTTTTCTGCTCCTCCACCAGGATCGCCTCGGCGCCGGCGACGCACGGAGTGCCCATGCCACGGGCGACCACCGCCGCGTGGCTGGTCATGCCACCGCGCGCGGTCAGAATGCCCTTGGCGACTTCCATCCCGTGGATGTCGTCCGGCACCGTCTCCTTGCGGACAAGGATCACCGGCGACTGCTTGGCCGCCTCGACGGCATAGTCCGCTGTGAACACGATCTTACCGACCGCCGCCCCCGGCGAAGCCGGAAGGCCGGTGGCGAGCTTCGTGAGGCTTTTGCGAGAGGCTGAGTCGATCACCGGGTGCAGAAGCTGGTCGAGTTGTTGCGGGTCGACGCGAAGCACCGCTTCCCGCTTGCTGATGAGTCCTTCTTCGACCATGTCCACCGCGATCTTCACCGCCGCCGGACCCGTCCGCTTCCCGTTCCGCGTTTGGAGCATGTACAGCTTGCCTTCCTGCACGGTGAACTCGAAATCCTGGACGTCCTTATAATGTTTCTCAAGCCTCGTCGTGATCTCGCGAAGCTGCGCGTACACCTCTGGCATGAGGCTGTTCAGCTCGGCGATCGGCTTCGGCGTGCGGATGCCGGCCACCACGTCCTCGCCCTGAGCGTTCACCAGGAACTCGCCGTAGAACTCCTTGTCGCCGGTCGCCGGGTTCCGCGTGAACCCGACGCCGGTGGCCGAGGTGTCGCTCATGTTGCCGAACACCATCGCCTGCACGTTGACGGCGGTGCCGAGGTTGTCGGCGATCTTGTTCATGCGCCGGTAGTGCGAGGCGCGCGGATTCCACCACGACCGGAACACCGCGTTGCGCGCCATTTCGAGCTGCTTGGGCGCGTCTTGCGGGAACGCTTCGCCCGTCTTCTTCTGCACGAGCTTCTTGTAGTCGGCGATCACCGCCTTCAGGTCTTCAGCGGTCAGGTCGGTATCGAACTTGGCGCCGGCTTTCTTCTTGCGGGCGTCGAACAGGTGCTCGAACTCGTCCTTGGGTATCTCCAGGACGACGTTGCCGAACATCTGCATGAAGCGGCGGTAGCAGTCATAGGCGAACCGCGGGTTGCCGCTCTTGGCGACCAGCGTCTCGACGGTCTTGTCGTTGAGCCCGAGGTTGAGGACCGTGTCCATCATGCCGGGCATGGAGAACTTAGCGCCCGACCGCACGCTGACGAGCAGCGGGTTGGCGACATCGCCCAGCTTCTGCCCCATACGCTCCTCGAGCGTGGCCAGCGCCGCCGCAATCTGCTCATCGACCTCGCGGGGCACGGTGTTGTTGTTGTCGAAGTAGAGATTGCAGACTTCCGTGGAAATGGTGAAGCCCGGCGGCACCGGCACCCCGGCGCGGCTCATCTCGGCGAGACCCGCGCCCTTCCCGCCAAGCGTGTCCTTCATCGTTCCATCGCCGTCGGCCGTGCCGGCGCCGAAGGTGTAGACGTACTTGTTCATGAGTATTCAGCTCTCCTTGTAACGATAAGTTCGTTTCATTGCGTGACAATCTCCGAAAAGTCGGCGATCGTCGAAAACTCCGTCAACAGCCTGTGCAGCAGTGTAAGCCGGTTCTGCCGGATCCGTTCGTCCGGGGTCATGACCAGGATCTTGTCGAAGAACCGATCGACCGCGGGCCGCAGCCCGGCAATCGTCCTCAGCTTCCCCGCATAATCCGCGCCGGCCAGCCCGACCAGAACACGCGTACTTGTGAACGCGCCATACAGGTCCGCCTCGGGGCCGGGTTCGAGAAGACCCTCATCCAGTTGCCCAGCTCCTGAAAATTCCGCCTGCTTGAGAATGTTCCGGATCCTCTTGAAGCTCGCCGCCAGCGGCTCAAAGTTGTCCGTCGGCCGGACCGCCTGGATCGCAAGCAGCCGGCTTTCGACGTCCACAAGGTCTTCGCAGCCCGCGGCGAGCACCGCGTTCACTTCGTCGTAGCGGAAGCCGCGGATCTCGCGGAAGTAGTACTTGATCCGGTCGATGAGGAACTCGCGGAGTTGCGGCAAGTCGCCGGCGAGACGCGAGAGCCCCAGCGACAGCTTCCCCTCCACCAGGATTCTCACGATGCCCTGGGCGGCGCGGCGCAGCGCGAACGGATCCCTGGACCCGCTCGGAACCAGGCCGATGCCAAAGCAGCCGCGCAGCGTGTCGAGCTTGTCGGCGATCGACACCAGGCGGCCCTCGGGCGTAGCCGGGATTCTGTCCTCCATGCTCTCCGGCTTGTAGTGGTCGTAGATCCCGCGCCAGACCGCCTCTGGCTCGCCCTGCGCGCGCGCGTACAGCCCACCGACGACGCCCTGAAGCTCGGTGAACTCCTTCACCATCTCGGTGGTCAGGTCGCACTTCGCCAGCAGCGCCGCCCGCCGGGCATGCTCGTTCCCGCCGAGTTCCCGGACCAGCTCCACGACGCGCTTCGTCTTCTCCAGGTACGAGCCGAGCTGCGCCTGCCAGGTGACGTGCGAGAGATCTTCCACCCGATCGGCCAGCTTCTTCCGCTGGTCGAACTCCCAGAAGAACCGCGCGTCATTGAACCGCGCCCGGAGCACGCGCTCGTTACCCGAACGTACCAGCCCCTCGGGGTCCGCGCTGGTATTCATGACCGCCACAAAATGCGGCGCGAGCCTGCCCTCCGCGTCCTCCACCGAAAAGTACTTCTGGTGGTGCCGCATGACAGTCACCAGCACCTCCTCGGGGAGACCCAGGTACTGCTCACCGAAAGAACCGAGGATCGGCGTCGGGAATTCGGTCAGGTAGACCAGGGTCTCAAGCAACGCCGGGTCGGGCTTGAGGCGCGTGCCGCCGGGCAGCAATGCCGCGATCTCTGTCTCAATCTTCTTACGGCGTTCTTCCGCCGAGACGAGCACGCCACTCTCTCGAAGCCGTTGCTCGTAAGTGTCGAATGTTACCCTGAACTTGCTCTTGCCGAGCAGCCGGTGGCCCGCTGTGACGTTACCGGACCTTACGCCGGCCAGCTCGAACGGAACCACTTTGCCGCCGAGCAAAGCAACAATCCATCGAATGGGCCGGATGAAGCGCTCGCCCGCCGCCGTCCAGTACATCGTCTTCGGAAAGTAGATCTTCAAGATGAGATCCGGCAGCGCCTCGGCCAGGATGTCCGCGGTGCGGCGGCCCTTGATCCTCCGCTGGTGGGAGAAATACTCGCCTTTCGCCGTGTGGGTGACCTTCAGCGCCGACACCTCGACACCGAGCTTGCGGGCGAAGCCGGCGGCGGCTCCGTCGCCTGCCGCCTTCGGAGGGCCGGTGACGACCTCCGTGCGGTCAGCCTGTTTCGCGGGCAAGCCGGCGGCCCGCAGGACCAGCCGCCGCGGCGTCGCATCGACTGCCGTCACATCACCCGAAAGCTGGTGGGCCTTCAGAAGTCCGGCGAACAGCTCGCGCAGGTTCTCGAGCGCCGGACGGAGCATCCAGTCCGGGATCTCCTCGGCGCCGATCTCCAGCAGAAACGGAAGCGTCTTCACGCCGCCGCCTCCTGGTCCACCCAGGCCTGGGCCACGCCTACCGCCAGCTTGCGGACACGCCCGATTACTCCGACCCGCTCGGTGACGCTAATCGCGCCGCGCGAATCGAGCAGGTTGAACAGGTTCGAGCATTTCAGCACCTGGTCGTAAGCCGGGAGCAGCGGGAACCGCTTCTTGTCCGAATAATCCGGATACGCATCGAGCAGCCGCCGGCATTCCTTCTCGTGCAGCTCGAAGAGCTGCCAGAGCGTCGGCACGTCGGCCATCTCGAAGTTGTAGACGGAAAACTGAAGCTCATCGGCAAGCCGCACGTCGCCGTAACAAAAGCCGGGCGCCCACTCCACCTCGTAGACGCTGTCCCTGCCCTGAAGAAACGCCGAAAGGCGCTCCAGCCCGTAGGTCAGCTCCGCCGGAACCAGGTCGAGATCGACGCCGCCGCACTGCTGGAAATACGTGAACTGCGTGATCTCCAGGCCGTCGAGCATCACCTGCCAGCCGATGCCCCAGGCGCCGAGCGTCGGCGACTCCCAGTTGTCTTCCTCGAACTTGATGTCGTGCTTGCGAAGATCGATGCCGATGGCCTCCAGGCTCGCCAGGTACTGGTCCATGACGTCCGCCGGAGAGGGCTTGAGAATCACCTGGAGCTGCCAGTGCTTGTACAGGCGGTTGGGGTTCTCGCCGTAGCGCCCGTCGGCGGGGCGGCGGCTGGGCTGCACGTAGGCGACGCGATACGGCTTCTTGCCCAGCACGCGAAGGAACGTCTCCGGGCACATCGTGCCGGCGCCGACTTCGACGTCGTACGGCTCCTGGATGACGCAGCCGCGGTCAGCCCAGTATTTTTTGAGCCGGAACAGTACGTTTTGAAATGAATCCATGCACCTTCGGAACAGAGGGTGGGTCCGCTGAACTGCGCGGATGAACAGCGCAGCGCAACTATCCAGGGTATCACAACGAGCGTCGCCGGTAAGAAATGGGCACGAATTGTGAGAAGAATAGCCGCGGTTTTCCACTACAGAACCGAGAGGATCCCCCTTGCTGCGAACGTTTTGGAAGCGACGCCAGCCCCCGCGCCCGAGCGATCCGCCGACGCGCTTGCGGTCCCTGTTAAAGGCCGCCTGGAACACGCGGCACTACCGGTCGCTGCTGGTTGACGCCGGATGCCTGGCCCCCGGCGACCTTGATGCCCCAGGAGCGGCGGAACGGGCGCTGCGCCGCTTGCCTCCGGTTGCTTACTCCGCCCTTCGCTGCCATCCCGAGGCCTTCGCCAATCGCCAGAATCCGAAACCCACCGCTTCCGTCTTCTTCTGCCCGATGCCGCCCACCGAGCGGATCGCCGTCCTCGCTTCCGGTTTTCGCGCCGGCCGCGGCGTGCGAGTGTTTCCGGAACCGTCCCGCTCCAAGCTCATCCACTTCCACCCGGCGGTTCTCGCCGGCCCGGTCGGGACATTGCGACACCTCGCCGATGCCGCCGAAGACCAGGGCGCGCCCATGCCGCGGGTATCCCACGGCGTCGTCGCCTTCAGCGGTCCGCACTGGGCCTTCCTCAGCGACGAAGCCCGCCGCCTTCTGTGGCGCGTGTTTGAGGTGCCGGTCTTCGGCCAGTTCCTGGGCCTGGACGGCGAACTGCTGGCTTGGGAATGCGAGGCCCACGAAGGCTGGCACGTCCGCGAGGAAGACGCCATCTTCGATACCGACGAAGGTGGAGGCGATCCGGAGCTGCTGGTAACATCCCTGGCGAGCCTGCACCGTCCCTTGATCCGCGTCGCCACCGGCCTGAGCGGCCGCCTGGAACGATCCGCCTGCGGCTGCGGCCGGACGTGCCTGCGGCTGATCGGTCTTCGCCGGCGCAATCTCACGCCAATTGTGGCGCCGGCGCCGGAAGCAGCTATGGCTGCCTCCTGCGCCGCTGATTGAGGCTCGTCATCCGATGCTATCATGGGCTCGAAGACCGCAGAGCGGACGTGGCGGAACTGGCAGACGCGGTGGACTTAGGATCCACTGGCCTCACGGCCTTGGGAGTTCGACCCTCCCCGTCCGCACCAGCTCAAGCACGAATCGGGTACCTTCCGTACCGAAACGCCGCCTCCCGCATCGCATTGAAGTTCTCGAGCGGCACGTAGGCCGGCACTGAGTTACTCGATCCCACGCAGTAACCGCCGCCGGGCGCGATCGCACGGATTCTCTCGGCGACTTCCGCCTCGACCTCCCGCGGCGCCCCCCGCGTCAGCGTGTATCCGAGATCGATGTTCCCAATCAGGCACAGCCGGTCGCCCACCTTGCGCTTCAGCTCGGCGATGTCCATTGCCTTGGGCTCGATCGGATGCAGCGCGTTGAACCCGCACGACAGCACGTCCTCCAGCACGGTATCCAGCTTGCCGTCGGAATGGAAAATGAGCGGCAAGTCGCAGTCGCGCACCAGCGAGCCGCACCAGCGGTACCACGGAAACACATACTGCCGTAAATGTTTCGGTGACACGATCAGCCCGTCGGCGTACGCCAGGTCGTCGGCGTGCATCACCGCCCCGACCACGTCGCACCGGAGTACCCGCAGCAGCATCCGGCTCTGGATCGCCCAGATGCGGTCGTAGAGCTTGCGGATCAGCTTCGGCTGCTCGCCGAGCGCGAGGCAAAACGTCTCCATCCCCATCAGCCACCACGCCGACGTGAAGATGTACCCCAGGTAAGCGATAACCTTCATCCCCGGCTTCAGGTACTGCTTGATCTCTTCAAACGCCGAAAGGTCCATCCGGTCGGGATCGGGCCAGGGGAACTCCTCGAACTCCTCGAGCGAAGTGATGACGCCCCGGCCCTCCTCGGCCCACGACATGTCGCGCTCCGACTCCTGGTAGACGCTGAACTTCGTTTGGGTCCGCCGGTAAAGTTGATACCCCGTATCGAGCCCGCGGTCGGTGCTCTTCTCCGACACGGCGTAGCCCGGCCAGAAGAGGCTACGGATGCCGGCCTGGAGCGGCACAAAATCATAACCGGCGCGATACCAGAACTCGACCTCGTCGCGCAGCGTCTTGACCGGCGCGCCGAGAAACGCGCACTTCACGTCGTAGTCGACGCCGAACTCCATGATCGGCACGTAGGCCGGCTCGCCCCGCCGCAGCAATGCGATGCGGAGATTATCGAAATTGGGTTCTCTCATGGCTCGTGTTCCTTTCCCCCTATCCCGAAACGGGGCAAACCAGTTCTGCACCACGCCGGCAAACGGGCGAGGCGGGCCGCCGACCGTCTCGATCAGCACGAAACGCGCGCCGTCCGCCGACACATCGTACTGCTGGCCGGGCCAGCGCGCAATGCCGGCGTGCTCGAACAGCCGCCTGGCTTGGCCCACCCGGAGCTGTGGAGCCACCGTCACCGGAACCGCCATCAGCGTCTCGCCTTCCACATAGAACAGCTCGGTGCCGCGTCCCCGCCAGCGGGGCTGGCCGCCTCCGTTGGTCGACACCTGGACCTTGCCGCCGCCGTCGGGAAAGCGACGGATATGCACTTCCCTTCTGCCGGACTCGTCGGACGTGTAGACCACGAATCGCCCGTCGGGCGAGAAGTCAGGCTCGCCTTCGTCGGACTCCGTCACCAGAAACGGGACCGCCTCATAGCCGGAGCCGCCAGCCTTGCGATCGAGATACCAGAGGTCTCGCCGCCGCGCGCCGATGAAGTGGCAAATCAGGCGCTTTCCGTCGGGGGACCAAGAAGAGTCCTGAGCGCCCGGGAGTCGAGCAGCTCGCGATGTGGATGCCGCAATCGGCCTCAGACAGTGCCGCCGTGCTTTTGAGATTCGGGCGTGGACGATGTTCCTCTGCAAAAGGCATTCTGCGCAAGGGCCATGGCCGTTTCATCGAGGAACGAGCCGAAACCCAGCGGGATCCGCTCGCCTCCGAAAGAATCCCGGCAGGCACGGCCCTTTTCCTGCAACAGCTTGGAGCGAAATGGTGGTCTTCACAGAAACATGATCTTTGTCGCCGGGCAGAAGATGTCAAACGCGCCGGCCCGATCCCCCTACCGCAGCCCAGCCAGTTCCTGCAACAGGCGCCAGTTGTCCAGCCGGTCCTGCTGGGCCGCCAGCAGCTCCGCCGAGGGATTGCCGTTCTCATCGAAGTGCTTGGCGAAGCGGCCTTCGGTGCGGGCGAAGTAGATGAAGTCGATCTGCTCGCCGGTCTTCGGATGCACGTACCAGTCGTCCTTCACCGAGGGGTTGCCGACGAGGCTGAGGCGCTCCTTGAGGCGCGATCCCTTCCGCGGGTCGTGGATGAAAATCGGGAACGTGCGGGAGTTGGTGGCCAGCTTGGCTTGGTGCTCGGCCATGTTGTCGGCCACCCCGTGCTCGGGCTGGCAGGTGGTGAAGCAATTGACGATCGCCGGGCCGGGGAACTCGTTGGCCTCCATCACCGCCTTGTAGAAGTGGTTCATGTGGGCGGCGGTGGTCTGCGCCACGTAGACGTCGCGGTGCATCATGCAGATGTTCGCCAGCTCCTTGCGGTGCTCCGTCTTGCCGTGAATGTCCTTGCCGTGGAACGCCATGTTGGCGTTCTGGCCATGATAAGAGCTGGTGGAGGCCTGCCCGCCGGTGTTGGAGTAAACCTGCGTGTCGAGCACCAGAACCTTGATGTCCATCCCGGAAGCCAGCATCCGCGACAGCGACTGGAAGCCGATATCGAGCATGGCGCCGTCGCCGCCGATCACCCACAGGCGCTTGTTCCGCCAGCCGAGCTGATCCCACCGCGAGCGGACGCCCATGGCGTCGGCCGGCGCGTTCTCGAACAACGAATTGGTCCACGGAACGAGATAGGGGTTGTAGGGATAGGTGGAACCATAGACTGTGTTGCAGCCGGTGGCGGCGACGATGCCGACGTTGTCGGCGCCGTACACGAAACCGGTGGCCGCCAGCATCATGCGCAGGACGGTGGCCTCGCCGCAGCCCATGCACGAACCCGCGCCGCCGACGTAGAGCAGGGACTGGTCGGAAAGCATCATGTCGGCCAGCGCCTTCTCGTTGACGAATTTTCTCGGGGTCTCCGGCATGTGCTTGTAGAACTGGAATGACTTGCGGTACCAGTCGAGGCTTTCGCCGGTCTTCCTGACCATTCGCAAAGCGGCATGGTCCCCGCAGGCGTCCACGCATTCGGCGCAGCCCTTGCACTTGGTCGGGTCGATGAAGATGCCGAACTTCCCGCCGCCGACTCCCTTCCTCTCGAGTACCTGCCAATACTTGTTGGTTTCGGTCCACTGGGCGGCCACCATCGGACGCAAGTCCGGGTCAACGTTACGGAGGTGCGCCTCGAGCGCCTCCGGCTCGGCCACCTTGCCGAGGATCGCGGTGTCCGGACACTGAGTGACGCACTCCATGCAGCCGACGCACTTGTCGGGAATGAACTCCGGGATCTCCGGAGCGATGTAGCTGAAGTCGCGCAGCGCGCCGGTGCCGGCCGGGATGATGCTCCGCGCCACGAAGGCGTCCGCGTCCAGCCCGCGCTCGGCGGTGCCGTTGTTGTAGGCGCCAACCACGCGCTCGTTGAAGTCCTCGATGTCGACAACATTGAGGCGGAAATCCTCGTGTTTCGCCTCGAGCTCCAGCACCACCGGATCGGTCATTGGATTACCCTCAGTCTCCCGTCCGCGCTATCGGCGGCGGCGTTCGCCATCATCGTCGCACGCGGGATCTCGAGGACTTCCGTGAAACCTCGATGCACGGCCCGCAAATTGTCCTGGACCACCTGCTCGCCGCGCTTGCCGAAATACTTGCGCAGAGACTTCTCGACCCCCTGGAGAAGGTCGGCCTCGCTCAGTCCCGACTGCTCCCGGAACGGCGTCACCCTCAGAAACACGCCGAGCAGCACGATCCCTTGCATCCGCTGCTGAAGATCCGCCTTGCTCGCGCACTCGCGCGCGATGCGCACCGTGTCGAGGGCGAACATCCGCGCGCTCTTCTCTCGAAGGCGGTTGCGCGCCCAGGCCGGCACCGACTGCCAGATCTCCGCCGGATCGGTGTGATGGCTCTGCGCGAACACGATGCCGTTGTCCGCCAGGCCCGCCAGCGGGTTGCCGAGGTTGAACGCGTTGACATCGTTCAGCGGGATAAACTCCACGTGCTCCAGCTCGGAATGGCAGCGGATGTGTTCTTTGGCGATGGTCAGGTAATAGGTGGTCGGCAGGCCCTTCTTTTCCGAGCCGTACTTCGGATAGGCCTGCACGTCCATGCCGAAGACTTCCCCGGCGATGGTGGCGATGACCTTGTTCGTCGTCACCGAGCCGTAGCCGCCCACGGAATGCCCTCGCATGGAGAACGACCCCGGCGGCCGGATATCCGGATCTTCCGCCACCGGGAGGGCCGACTCGTGCTTGATGCCGAGGCTGAAGTAGTGCTTCGGCCGGTCGCTCAGCATGTTTTCGAGAACGGCGATGAAATCTCCGGCCCGGACGTCGCGGCTGCCAAGGCCGGCCGAGCCACCGTAGAACCTGGGCATGCGGCGGATGGCGGGGTAGCCGGGCACGCCGGTCAGGGCATCGGCGAACGAGGCCTTCAGCTCGCAGAGCTGCGGGTTGGACTGCTGCATCGGGATGTCCAGCCGCTCGATCACCGACACCGCTTTGACGTGCGCCAGCGCCTCGACGATCTCGCGCGAGGGCCAGGGCCGGAAGCAGGTGATGTGCAGCACGCCAACGCGAACGCCGAGGTTCGCGCGAATCCAGTCCACCGTCGCCTCCGCCGTCTCCATCATGCAGCCCGAGCCGGCGATGGCGTACTCGGCGTCTTCGAGCCGGTACGGCATCACCACGTCATAGCGGCGCCCCGTCTGGCGGTGGAATTCTGCCATCGCCGACTTCAGCGCGGGCATGACCCGGTCATAGTACGCCCGCTGGGCGATCTTGCCCTTCATGTAAGAATCCTGGTTCTGCACCACGCCCGACATCACCGGGAACTCCGGATCCATGAAGTTGCGCAGGCGGGTGGAGGGATGGCCGACGTAGCTCCGCATGAACTCGGGCTCGGGCAGGCGGAGATTCTCGATGGTGTGGGTGGTCAGGAAACCATCCTGGACGTTGAGGAACGGCGTTTCGGACTCTTCGGCGGCGCGCCGGGCGATGAGCGCGAGATCGCCCGCCTCCTGCGCGTTGCGCCCGTACAGGATGCCCCAGCCGCAGTCGGCGACCCCGACCACGTCGTCGTGGCCGGCGTGCACGTTCAGCGAGTGGGACGTGAGTGCGCGGGCGCCGATGTGGAACACCGCCGGCAGCCGCTTGCCGGCGATGGTGTACAGGACTTCCTTCATGAGGATGAGTCCCTGGCCGGAGGTGAAGTTGGTTACCCGCCCGCCGGCGAGCGCGAATCCCTCGCAGATCGTCGCCGAAGAATGCTCGGACTCCGGCTCGATGAACATCAGTTCCTCTCCCCAGAGGTTCCGCTTGCCGTTGGCGATGGCGCTTTGGAAGCCGCCGCCCATGGTGGTGGAGGAAGTGATGGGAAAGGCGCCCGCCCCTTGCGAGATGTGGGTCTCGACCCAGACGACGGCGCCGGCGCCGTCGGATGTGGTGGGAATGCCGGGGTACGGAAACTCCCGGCGGGCCTCGGAAGGAATCTCGAAGATCCGCGGAGGCGCTTCAGTCAGGATGGCACCCATGTCTCGTCCCCTCTGGCCGCCACGGGGAATCGACAAGCCCAGCCCCTTCGGCGGCGAGCAATCAGGCGGCGATGACGCCGACGGGGACGCCATCGCCCTGTAGCAACACCGAGAAGATCTACGAATACATCCCAGCTATGAAGGCACTATCAATTGTACGACTTCCGGACCGACTGTCAAATGGGCCAAACGGGAGGGACGGAACGGTTCCCTCCCGTCAGAGGCGCGGCGCCGAAGCCGAGCCCTATTCCTTCACCCCTCAGAACACGTAGTTGATCCCTCCATGCACGCCTGAGGTCCGCCCGTTCGCGTCAAACAGGTACGGCTGGCGATCTTTGTAGCGGCCGTAATAGGCCACCGTGCTGATCACCCAGTTCGGGCTGAGCTGGTAGTTCATCCCGTAGATCTGCTGGACGCGTTCGACGTTCAGCGCCGAGAACCGGCCGATCTCCGAGACAGCGGCATAATCAAACCCGGCCGGGACGGCGGAAATCTGCTTCGTGTCGAGATCGATCCCTCCCAACGATCCGCGACCGTCGTTGTAGACGAGGTTCGCGAACAGCGAGACCTTCGCGTTCACCTCGTAATTCGCGGCGGCGAACGCGGCATGGTTGCGGACCGAATAATGCATCATGTCGTAGAGCGAGCCAAACTGGCCCACCGTGATTCCGCCCGCTCAACCATCGAAGGCGGGCAAGACGAACAGGCTCCGGCTCCTCTCGTTCTGAAAGCTGTAGGCCAGGGTGAAGTTGAGCTTGCCGGTGGGGGCCACCCACAGTTCGGCCCCCGGCATGTGCACGTCGCGCTCCCAGTCGGAGAAATTCAGGTCGGTGTTCTTCTCCGACCGCAGCCGGTAGTGCAGTGTCATGGAGACCCGCGGGTTCGGCGACCACGTCCAGGAAGGCTCCACCGAGTGCGACCAGTTCGGGAAGTTGGTCAGGTTCGCCTGCCGCGCCGCGTACATGGTGTAATATTGCGTTCCGAGCAGCGGCGACGGCGGGTTGCCGGGGCTTGGCTTGGGTTGCAGCTCCGGCGGCAGCGCCGCGTTGCGGTAGGTGAACGGGTCGCGCGTGTGCTCGAGCAGGTAGCGAATGCGGCCCGACCAGTCGCCCCATCTCTTGCTCGACTGCCGTGTCAAGAACGACGCGAACACCCGGTTTGTGTCCGATTTCTCGATTTCGAAGTTGTCCCGTTTCACCTGGTTGAACTGGTAGCCTCCGCGCACGGTGGTGAACTTCGCCAGCCGGGCGCCCAGCTCGGCGCTGGTGGTGACCTGCGAACGGGAAACCACCGACCGCCGCCAGTAGTCCACCGAGCCGTAGCCGGGGTAGGCTTCCGAGAAGGTCTTGCCGGCCTGCGGCCCGGCGGTCGAGACCGGCTCGCCGAGATCGACGAACACGTCGTCGGCGTCCACGTCCAGCTTCTTGAAGCGGGCTACGAAGTTGACGCGCTTGCCCAGCGGGACGGTGAATTTCGAGCTCCAGCCGAGCGCGTCCACGCCCAGGCCGGTGAATTTGTTCTCGCCGTGCGAGCTGGTCAGCGCCGCCGACAGCTTCGCCTCCTTCGGCAGGCCGAAGCGGGCCTTCAGTGAATGCGCCGATTTGCGCACGTCCGGCACCTGGCTGAAGGGGAACAGGCCCTGCGCGTTGTCGAACGACACCCGGTTGCCGAATACATCCGTCAGCGTGGCCGGGTGCACGGCATCGTCATACTGAATCGACGGCGTCAAGCCGCGCTCGTTGAACTGCCGGTTCAGATAGTCGTAATCGATCGCAACGTGGGAGAACCGCAGCGACAGGCCGGCGGTCAGATCGTGCAGCCGCTGGTCGATCCGCTTGCTGACGGCCGAGATGTGGCAGTTCGAGCATTTGGCCAGCGTCCGCGCCTGCACGTCGCCGTGCTGGAGCTGGCTGCGATGGCCGGCGCGCAGCGTCAGCCACGGCAGCGACGGAATCCGGCCGGTGATCTCGGTCCGCACCTCGTTGCGGCCTGGGACATACTCCGCGCCGGGCGCAAAATCGTTTGACCGCACGACGACGCTACCCTTGGCCGCGTCCAGGATGGAAAGCGGATCGTGGTCCAGGCGATGGATGAAGCGGTCATAAGTGGTCCGGATCTTGAAGTACCCGCCGGCGTCAAGCTGGAAGGAATACTGCTGATCCCTCGCATCGCCGCGATGCTCGCCGCGAAAGTCCAGGTAGACATTGCCGTTTTGGCCCCAGAAGCCCGCGCCGATACTCGGGCGCAGGCCCTGGCGCGAGGTGTCGTACTCGCTCACCCGGCCGAGATAGTTGTTGTTGTCCAGACCGCGCGTGCCTACAAACACGTTCCCGCCGTAGCCTGAGGGCTGCGCGGGCGCGGCGCCCTGAGCCGGCTGTTGCTCCGGTGACGCCGGCGACTGCGCTACCAGCAGGTTCCCCGCCAGCAATGTGTAAGTCAGTAAGAGAGCCAGAATCTGTTTCATGATGCCCGCCTCGTTTATCTCGTCAAAGCCTTGCCCCCGCTGGTAATCGACTGCGAGGGCAGGTCGCTGCCGTGAACCTGAGAATGGCACTGCGTGCACTTGGTGGTGAACGCCTGGCGCCAGCCGGAGGCGCCGAACGGGTTGGTCGACCCGCCGCTCGGCAATTGGACCGGGGTGCTGACTCCGGCCCGGCCGATGTGGAAGTGCGCCTCGTGACATTGCAGACACAGGAAGGGCTCGTTCTGTTTCAAGAGGTTGTTGGCGACCGTGCCATGCGGCTCATGACACGTCTGGCAGCCTTCCTCTACCGGAGCGTGCTCGAAGACGAACGGACCTTGCTTCGCCGTGTGGCACGTGGTGCACAGGCCGTTTGTGCCTTCTTCGGAGGCCAGCAGCCGTTCCTCACCACCGTGGACCGTGTGGCAACTGCTGCACTGCATCCGCCCTTCCCGGATCGGGTGGTGCGAGCTGTAGTTGATCTGTGAGCGCTTCTCGCGGTGGCAATCGAAGCACAGTTCCGGCTCCGGCTTTGCCAGCAAGCCGGGCGGCGGCGGCGAATCCGCCTTCGCCGGACGGATCGTTCCGATCAGCGGGGTCACCGCCGGCGCAATCACCGCGCGCGACCGGTGGATTACGTGGCAGGTAGCGCACCCGACGCCGGCCATGGCATGCGGGCTGCCGTGCCAGTCCGCCGCTTTCCCTTCCGAGTGGCATCCGAGGCAGGAGCGCGAGGTTTCCAAACCCTCTTTGCCCTTGAAGCCACCGATGAGGGCGGCGTCGCCGCCGGCTTCCACATGCCGGGCGCCCGGGCCGTGGCACGACTCGCACTTCGAGGCGTGACCGCGCATCTCGAAATCCTTGAGCCGCCCGTGCGGGCTGAAGCGGAATTGCGATGCCTTGTCAGCGTGGCACCCGGAACACGCTTCATCGCCCGCGTACGCCCCCGGATCGGCGGCCAAGGCAGAGAAACAGAGAATTGCAAGAAGGAAGGGTAGGATCATTCCAAGCTCCTGACCAACTCACGCAGGTCCCGGCGAAGGGCCTCGTATGGCACCGCCGAATGTAGCCGTTCGGCCAGCAGGCCGCCCAACGACAGCGGATCGCTCATCCCCCCTGGCGGCACGCTGACCGTCAGCGCCACCGTGCCCTGCGGGAACTCCGCCGTGCAACAGACCGTCTTCCGCCCACTGGCGTCCCGCATCACCGCAACCTCTTGAATCTCGGGCGGGTGGTCGCCGGTCAGCTTCAGGTGCACCATCTGCTGCACGTGGGTGAGCCGTGCAGCTTTATAGCCATAACAAGAGCTGATTATCCTGTTTTGGATTCAGGCGGTTGCGGGAGGCTGCCTCGGCAGAAATCTCACTCCTGAGACGTTCTCCAGGCAAGTGATTCAAAACACATAAGTATCACTTTTGAGACGAGAGTCTCGAAAACGAGATGCCGTGCTTCTTGAGCTTGCGCCAGAATGTGGCCCGGCTCAGCCCCAGCATCCGAGCCGCCTCGTCGGAAGTCGTGCTTCTGGCAACGGCGGCCGCAAGTGCGTCCCGCTCAGTGGAGGAGACGGCGGCTGCCAGCCTGCCGTCACAGGCCGGGCAGCCCGCGCCGAGGTGCGGCGGGAGATCGGATGGGCGGATCCACTGGTCTTCGCTGGTCACCACCGCGTACTCCAGCGCGTTCTCCAACTCGCGCACGTTGCCCGGCCAGAAGTAATCCAGCAGGAGCTTCATGGCCTGAGGCGCGAGTTGTTTAGCGGGCTTCCGGGTGCGGTTCGCCATCTGATTCAGGAACGACGCCGCCAGCTCCGGAATGTCCTCGGGGTGGTCGCGCAAGGGAGGCAACTCGATGGGAACCACGTTGAGCCGGTAGAACAAGTCCTCGCGGAAGAGGCCTTGAGAAACCATGGCGCGCAGGTTTCGGTTGGTGGCGGCGAGGACCCGCACATCGACGGGGATCGTGCGCGTGCTGCCGAGACGCTCGAATTCCCGCTCCTGGAGAACGCGCAGCAGCTTGACTTGGAGCGCCAGCGGCAAGTCCCCGACTTCATCCAGGAAGATCGTGCCCCGGTGAGCGGCTTCGAAGCGTCCGGCGCGGTCCGCTACGGCCCCCGTGAAGGCGCCCCGGACGTGGCCGAACAGTTCGCCCTCCAGCAGGGTTTCCGGCAGCGAGGCGCAGTTCACTTTGATGAATGGCTTGTCCCATCGCGGGCTTCGCGAATGCAGGATCTGCGCGACCAGTTCCTTGCCGGTTCCACTCTCGCCGCAGATCAGCACGGTGGAATCGGTGGGCGCCACCCGCTCCATCCGTTGAAACACGGCCTGCATGCGAGCGCTCTTGCCGATCAGCCGGTCCAGCCCGTGCGTCTCGCGGAACTGCTCCTGAAGGCTGCGCACCTCGCGCTGGTCCCGCAAGAGCTGCGCCGCCCCGATGATCTCCTGCTTCTCGTTGCGAAGCAGCTCGGTGGACAACCACACGGGCACCAAGCCGCCATCCTTGGTGCGGAGGTTGAACTCGCTGCCGGGAAGGCCACACCGCCGCTCCAGGGTGACTTCCAGCGGGCAGAAATCCGGCTTGAAGACTTCCTTGCAGATCTGGCCCACCACCTCTGCGCGCGAGTACCCGGTGAGTGCTTCGGCGGCCCGATTGAAGCTGGTGATGCGGCATTCCAGGTCGGAGGTGATAACCGCGTCGCTAATGCTCTCCACGACAGCCTCCAGCCAGGAGGACAACTTCTCGGCGCGGGCGACGGCGGCTTCCCGCTCCGCGATCAGTTTCAGAACGTGCCGGATGTCGCGGATGCTCTCCACCAGCCCAATCTTCTCTCCCTGAGCGTTCTTCAGGACCGAGGTGTTGATGCACGCCCGGACCGTTTCCCCATTGCGCCCGGCGATGCACGTGTCGAAGCTGGTGACCTGCTCCTCGTGGACGAACACGCGGTCGAACGGACAGCCGTCGGAGCATAGCGAGGCGTTCAACACGTCCCGGCAGGGCCGACCGACGGCCTCCTCTTCCGGCCAGCCGGTCAGTGTTTCGGCCATCGGGTTCATGCTGAGGATGCGGCCGTCCGCGCCGATGGAAATCAAGGCGTCGGCGGCGTGGCGGATCACATCCTCGGGCTGGCAGACTTCCTCGGCCATGAGATTTGAGGCCTGCATCTCCGATTCCAGCTTCGGACCCTTCGGAAGGCGTTGGAAAACAAAGGCTTGTGGCGAAGACTGAGGGAATTGCCCCAGCCAGCCCTCACCGCCGCCGGCCTTTTTTCACCCAGGGCCGGGGGATCGGCAGTGCTCTGGCCGGGTACCTGCACCTGTTCCGGAGCCTTGTGCTGCATGTGCCGATCACCCTGCTTTGGTCGTTCTGGTCACTCGGGCTGGACGGGACGCAAATCTTCGGGACTTGGCCAAGCGCGACAACCGGCTCGACCGGCTGTTCCTCGGCGTGATGCTCGCCGCTCCGCCCTTTCACCGGTTCTTTGTCCACTCCCCGGAGGAGCTGGGCCTGCCGGAGCGGACCGCTCTCGAGAACATTCCCGGCCTCGAACCCGTCCTATGGGCCGGGCTGGCCGGCGTTGCCGTGGCTCACGGGGCGCGGCTGTGGGAACGGATTCGTCTCGGCGAGCCCCTCAACCCTCCGAAGCTCCTGCTGCTCGCCGCGATCGTCCCGCTGTGCTGGCTCACGTTTGCGTTCCTGAGCTGGCAGGCGGCGACGCCGACCGTGACGATTGTTCACAACCTGCAATATCACGCCCTCATTTGGTTCCACAATCGCAACAGGTACGGCAACGAGGAATGCGCGGCGGGCCGCTTCTGCCGCATCCCGGCCGCCGCCGGCCGGAGCCTCGCCTGGTACGCCGGCTTGGCGATCGTGTTCAGCGCGCTGTACCGGGCTCCGGGCTTCCACCTCGGGCGGATTTCGGATCTTGCGTTCGGCTTGTTCTGCGGCTTCGGCCTGACGCACGATTACCTCGACAGCAAGATCTGGCGCGTGCGGCACGATCCCTCCCTCCGCGAGACGCTCCGGCTGGCGTAATCTGGAACTTGGACCTGACCTTTCTGAACGTGCCGGAAAGCCGCTGGCGGCGCGTGGCGCGGGCATTTCACCCAACGGTTCGCTATTGGATGGAGACCGAGGTCCACGTGTATGCCTTCTCGGTGGCCGCATGCGTGCTGCTTTCCCTGTTTCCGTTTCTTATCGTGATCACGTCGTTCTTCCGCCACGTGCTCCGGTGGCGCGCGGCGGTGGACGCGATCCGGCTGGCGTTGACCGACTACTTTCCGGAACCGGTAGTGAGCTTCATCCAGCGCAACCTGGACGCGGCGGTGGCGGGCCGGGCGACGGCGCAAGTGTTGTCGCTGGTGCTTCTGCTGTTTGTCGCCAACGGCATCTTCGAGCCCCTGGAAGTTGCGCTCAACCGCGTTTGGGGCGTGACCAAGCACCGCAGCTTTTTCAAGAACCAACTGGTCAGCATGGGCTTGATCTTCATCTGTGGCGGCCTGGCTCTTCTGTCTACCGTGATTACCGCTTTCGGGACGCAGATCTTGGGAGGACTTCCGAGAGCCGCGCCGGCGGCCGGCGCAGCCATCGGGCTGACGGTGTTCAAGATGGCGGCGGTGCCGCTGTCGATGCTGATGCTGTTCCTCGTGTATTGGCTGTTGCCCAACCGCAGGATCGCTCCGTTGCAGGTTCTGCCCTCGGCGGTGGTGGTCGGCCTGGCCCTCGAAGTCCTGAAGCTGCTCAACGATCTGAGCTGGCCGCTGCTGCGGGCGAAGCTGGCGCGTGAGTATGGCCCGTTTCTCTATTCCGCCAGCATCCTGGTGTGGAGTTTCTTCGGGGCGATGATCGTGATGGCGGGCGCCGAATGGGCTGCCCGGAGGGCGGCCAGACAGGCCGCGATTGCGATAGACTGAGATGGGCCGGCACGCGCAGCACGGCTTCATCCTGAACTTGAGGTTCCCAGATGGCAGCAAATCCCACTCGTCGTGACTTTGTGAAGGCAGCCGGGGCGGCTACGGCCGCGTCGGCGGGGGCGTTCCCGGCGCCGGCGATCCGGAAGGTCCGAGCCGCCACCAACCAGGTGCTGTTCGCGGTGATCGGCACCGGCGGCCGCGGGAGTTATCTGCTGAAGCACTTGACTGGCATCGACAACGGCCGTTGCATCGCTGTCTGCGACATCGACGAAACGAGTCTCAAGAACGGAGTCGCCGCCGCCAAGACCAACCCCCGGACATACAAGGATTATCGGGAAGTGCTGTCGCGGAAAGACATCGACGCGGTGATCGTCACCACGCCGCTCTACGTGCATTTTCCCGTCACCCGCGACGCCCTGCTCGCCGGCAAGCATGTGCTTTGCGAGAAGAGCCTCGTGTTCAAGCCGGAGGAGCTCCACGCGCTGCGGGCGCTGGCGAACGAGCGCTCCAAGCAGGTTCTTCAGGTCGGCTTGCAGCGGCGTTACAGCTCGTTCTACCAGGCCGCCAAGAACATGGTCGACAAGGGCATGATCGGCCAGGTGACTCACGTCCAGGCACAGTGGCACCGGAACCCCGGCTGGAAGATGAAGCCCGGCCCGAAGGAAAAGAACTGGCGGCTGTTCCGCGAGTTTTCCGGCGGCTTGACGGCGGAACTGGCCTCGCACCAGATCGACGTCGCCGATTGGATGTTCGGCTCGCATCCGGAATACGTCGTGGGAGTGGGCGGCATCGAGTTCATCAAGGACGGCCGCGACGTCTACGACAATATCCAGCTCATTTACAGGTACCCGAAGGGCCAGAAGCTCGTCTACACCTCCATCAGCACCAACAAGCATCTGCCGCTGTTTGCGGGATCGAGAACGGAGTTCGGCGAGCGGATCATGGGCACCGGCGGCACCATCGAGATCACCGTGGGAACCGACAATGAGCCGGCGCTCGGCCTGTGGTACTACGAGCCGAAGCCCGTCGAGGTGACGCCCGCCAGCCAGGCCAAGAAGGAGGTCGTGGTTGCGGGCGCAACACTGGCGAGCACCGGCCGCGGCATGCGCCCACTGCCGATCCTGCTCGACAAGGACCAGATGCGGGGCAACGAGTCGTTCCTGGAAAAGGAGATGAAGTTCGCCCGGCGCTGGCTCTACAGCAAGGGCGTCATGCTGCCGGAGGAGGACCGCAATCCGGTGGACGTGGAATTGGAGAGCTTCTTCAACTGCGTGCGCACCGGAGCGCGTCCCAAGGCCGACCTCGAAATCGGGTTACAGGACTCGACCGCGGTGATTCTCTCCAACCTGGCGATGGACGAAGGACGACGCGTATATTTCAGCGAAATCGAGAAGATGGGCGGCGGCCCCGCCACGGCCGGGAATGCCTGAATCCAGGAAGGTGGGACAAGCCTCCCGGCCTGTCAGTTCTGGCCCAGGCAAATAGCAGCCTTCTTGTCTCTCGATCGGCCACCTGGAGGGCAGGCGCACACCCATAGGCGCGGCCGGCAGGCCCTGCCAGCGGCCGGCCGCCCGCCCGGACTGGCAGCCCGCCTAAACTCTGGCAGCTTGCCCTGACCTCTTGGCGGCCCAATACTTCTTCATTCGCTCGGAGACTCTCCGCCGCTCCTCCGGCCCCATGCTCTTGCGGCCGCGACGCTGTCTTGCGTCGCCCAACTGGGAGCTTTCCGCCGTCGCCGCCTTCGCTTCCAGAAGCTGCTCCAAGGAGGCGATTGCGTCTTCCAGGCGCTTCTTCTCCGCGTACAAGTCGCGAATGGCCTTAAACAAGTCCATTCCGAAAACTCCTCGCTCCTATAATCTCGCGCCCGTCTCGCCTATCGTATAACGATTTCTTTCCGAAATCCAGCGAGATTCTTTACCCGCGCATAAGAAATGGCCAGTTGGGGATGAAGCGGAAGCCAAATCGTGTGACCGACAGGTAGAAGACGCCGGCCGCCAGCAACAGAACGACTGCCAGCACGATCAACAACTTGCCCCACGGGAAACGGCGGCGCTCGCGGCGCAGCACCAACAGGTAGCTCGCAAAGATGCCGACGAAATACAGCAGCACCATCGGAACGGTGAAAAGCATCAGGTTGAAGACGTCCGGGGTCGGCGTCACGATGGCGGCGAGGACAACAATCAGCAGCACCGCGTAGCGGGTGTTTCGGAGCAGGAATCGCGGGTTGACGATTCGGAGAAGCGTAAGGAAGAAGAGCAAGACGGGCAGCTCGAAGACCAACCCGATGCCGAGGGTTACGTTCACGAAAAGATCGAAGTATTCGGTGAGCGAGACCACCGGCTTGACATTGATGTCGCGCCCGATGCTGAGCAGGAATTCGAGCCCGAACCGGAATGCGACGAAGTAGGCGAACAGGCCGCCGAGGATGAACAACCCCGCCGTGCAGATGACAAAAGGACCGGCCCAGCGGCGTTCCCGTTTGTAGAGGCCGGGGGCGATAAAGGCCCAGACCTGGTACAAGACCCACGGAGAGGCCAGAAAAAGCGACGTCAGCATCGGCGCCTTCACCCAGACCGTCATGAACGCGTCCATGGGCGTGATCTGCGCCAGGTTAGGGTCGGCGCCGATTCTGCGCAGGGCCTCCACCGCCGGGGCGCTGATGATCAGCCAGAGCCGGTTTGCGAAGGCAATGCAAACGACAAAGGCGATTCCCACGCCCGCGAGGCTCCAGAGGATGCGCCGGCGAAGCTCCTCCAGATGCTCCATGAAGGACATCCGCAGCATGCCTTCCTCATCGCCTTCTTCTTCCTCTTCCTGCTTGGATGGCGGAGGCGCAACGCCGCCGTGCCCGGCGGCCGCTTCGGCGGGCGCTTCCGCCGGCTCGGCAACGGCAGGGGGGTTCACGCTTTCCTGGGCGTGGGTTTCCCCGGCGGTTCCGCGCTCGCCGTCCGTCGAGCCGTCAGCAGGCATGTTTCCACTGCCGGGACTCGCTGGCCCCGATTGCTCCTCGTTGAAATCCATTCAGGGTCGGGATACTTCCTTATGTTGTGACTGCCCGGGAGTCGGACGCCTCGGCCGCCGCCGGCGGCTCGGCTGATCTCGGCACGGTTTCCGGCGGGGCCTCTGGCGCGCCGCAAGCCGCGTCGCCATTGGCATCCGAAGGCGAACCGTCTGTCGATTCAGCGCCCTCTGTTGCGGATGCGCTGAGGGTGGACGTGGTGGAAGAATCGGAACTGCCGTAAGACGAGTCCGAATACGGGTAGGAATCCCCGTATCCGTAGCTGGAGGAGTTGTGCGAAGAATCGCTGGTGGCGTTGTACAGTTCGTTCTGGAAGCTGCTGGTGACTTCCCGCAACGACTGTGTTTCCTGCTCCATGCTGCGCATCTCGCGGTCGAAGGTGGCCTTCAAGTCGCTGGATGCGCGGCGGAATTCGGTGATCGCTTTCCCGATCGTCTTGCCCAGTTCCGGCAACTTCCTGGGACCGAAGATGAGCAGAGCGAGCAGAAAGATGACGACGGTTTCTTGCCAGCCCAACGGACCCATGGTTGCCTTTCCTCCCGTGCGGGAATCCAACTTCATGATAGCGGCCACTCTCGAAAGGCGTCAACCGGCCAGGAGACGCTCGCACCGGACAATGTCGTGGTGTGGACACAGTGCCGGGCCGGACGGGCCACCAGGCTGGCCAAGCCCACAGGCCAAAGGCCCTCGTCTTCGCGATTGTTATATAACAGCATGACGACAACTCCCATCAGGAGGTGAAATCATGCCGATCCGCAGGCGATTTGCACCATGCATGGCTCTGCTGCTCGCCGCCTTGAGCGCTCCGGCGGACCGGCAGAAAACCGAGGAGGGCGCCCGAACTCCCGAGCCTGCCGGAATGCGTCCCGCCTGGGCGATTCGGGTGGCAACCGGCGAAGTACTCAAGCTGGCGGCTCAGTTCGGCGTCCGTGACATCATCGTCTACGGCGGGCCGGGCGCGGCCACTGAGCCGGGCACATCCACGCCGCTGGCGAAGCCTCGCGCGGGATTGGAGGATTATCTCGCACTCCGGCGACGCCTGGAATCATACGGCCTTCGTCTGGCTGCCTTCGAAGGCGGCTTCGTGCAGCTCCCGAAATACCATGACGTCGTCTTTGGCGGGCCGAGGCGCGATCAGTTGATTGCCGAACTGATCGCCGAGATCCGCGACATGGCCCGCGCCGGCGTGCCTGTCTACGGCTACCACTGGATGCCGGCCCTCGTATGGCGCACCCCGCCGGCCACCATCCGCGGCGGCGCCACGGCGACCGCCTTTGACTTCGAACTGATCAAGGATATCCGCGACCGGGCCTCCTGCGAGGAGTTTCAGGCGCGGATGAAGCTGCCCTTCATCGCTTGCGCCAACCTGCCGGAAACGCCTCAGGAAATCTCCGAGCGGCAGATGTGGGACAACCTTGAGCACTGGATCAGAAAGGTGACGCCGGTGGCCGAGAAGGAAGGCATCCGGCTCGGGATTCATCCCGACGACCCCCCGGTGGAGGAGATCGCCGGCGTGCCGCGCCTCTTCCGCGACCACGCGGCCTACCGCCGCCTCATCGAGATCCACCCGAGCAATTCCAACGGCATCGAGTTCTGCCAGGGAACGTTTTCGGAAATGAAGGACGACGTCTACGACGCAATTCGCTACTTCGGCGCGCGAAACAAGATCCTCTACGTCCACTTCCGCAACGTTTCGGCGAAGGTCCCGAAATTCCACGAGGAATTCATCAACACCGGCTACGTGGACATGTACAAAGCAATGAAGCTTTATAGAGAAGTGGGCTACAACGGCGTGTTCATCGACGACCACTGCCCGGCGGTCGAGGGCGACACGGAATTCCCCGGCAACCTCGGCGGTTACCGCTCCCGAGCCTTCGCCCTATGATACATTCAGGCGATGATCGAGGCGGTGAACAGGTAAGGCGGGACCGGCCTCCCTGCTGGTCCAGCCGTCCCAATCGCAGCGCCTGTGTAACTGAACACAGTGTCCAATGACCAGAGCAAGAACGCCCCGGACCGGCTTCGCCTGGCGGCTACCACAAGCCCGGGGCCCGGCTTCTGTTTGACGCGCGTTCAACTCGCGTCCGCAGCGCGGTCCGGAAGTGAAGATCGCTCGCACCGGACGGCCGTGACCGTCCGATCTCCGGCCCCGGACCACCGAGGCGATCCGGCTTCACATCCCGCACACACCGGAAACCGATGTTGTCGTTCCGGTTCTCAGGTTGGTTCCTGTTCCGGTTGGAGACGCGAACGTTCTGTGGATCATTGTTCCACGAACCCCCGCGCAACACCGTTTGAGACCGCGCTCCTTGGTCCAAATCTATACTGCGAAAACAGCCGTCTCCGCAAGCGCCAGGTATCCCCGTGCGCCGCGTGAGCAATCCAGCCGCGAACTTTCGCCCGTGTTTCCCCCCACCCCGCGCGGCCTTCAGCGTGCCGCCGCCAAATCCGCCCGAGGCGCCTCCGAAACCGAACCACGTTGCCGCGCTCCAGCCGCAACCGGCCCGGGAAGATCCGCCAGCCGAGGAACGTCACGCCGTCAGCGGTGCGATACACCCGGCTCTTGCCCGGGTGGATTCGCAGGCGCAGCCCGGACAGGAACTCCTCCATCCGGCGCTTCATCTCTCCCAATTCGGCCTTGTCATTGCCGAACAGCAGGAAATCATCGACATACCGGACATAAAGCGCCGGGCGCAAAACCTGCCGCACAAAGTGGTCAAGCGGGTTGAGATAGACGTTGGCGAAGAACTGCGACGTTTGATTCCCCAGGGGCAGCCCGCGGCGGCGTTCCAAAGGCGTGAACAGGTTGTCGCCCGGGAACCATTCCAGCACCTCTTCCTGTGGATTCGACCCGTCAATGATCTTCCCCGCCAGCTCCAGTGTCCGGGGGCACTTGACCACACGCGCCAGTTGCTCCTTGAGTATCTCGTGATCAATGGAAGGAAAATACTTCCTCACGTCGCATTTCAGCACGAAAGCATGGTTCCAGGAGCCCCGCCGCGCCGCCGCCAGCGCCCGATGAGTGCCGTATCCCTTTCGGCACGCGCAGGAGTCGGTCGTGAACCGCCTCTCAAAGATCGGCTCGATCACTCGCGTCAGCGCGTGATGCACCACCCGATCCCGGAACGGCGCCGCGGAAATCTGCCTCGGTTTCGGCTCCAGCACGGTGAACGTTCGGTACCCGCCCGTCTGGTAGCTGCCCTCGATCAACTCCTCCCGCAGTCGGGGCAATTCCAGCTCCAGGTTCATCAGAAACCGCGCCACGTCGGGGCGCTTGCGTTTTCCTTTCGCCGCCGCTCGCGCGGCCTCCAGCAGATTCTCGAAACTCACGATCCGCGGCCACAGGTTCCCGACCCGCTTCATCCAGGTCCCGCCGATTTCACGCTCGCCGCGCCACCGCCTTCTGCCATCCGCCCACCATCCGTCCGATCTCCTCGATGCACCCGGTCGAGTATCCGTACGAATCGATATTGATCAGGCGCAGGTCCTTGGCCAGCCGCAGCAAGTAGCGCAACGAATTCGTGCGCGCGCTTGCCGACTCCAGCAGCCGCGCTTTGTCCGCTGTATAGGCGCTCTGCACCAGTGTCAGCAACAAATCTAGCCCGTTGCTCACGATCCGGTCACCGACGCTGAAACGGTACGAACGCGGGAAGTGCTCGACCTTCTGAATCAGCCACAGAGCCAGGTCGTACGCCTTCCCCACAGCGACCGCCGGCTCATCGCTCTTCTTGGGGCCCGGCAAAAGGACCTCGCCGCGAAAAATTTCCGCCAGGGGCTGCGCCCCTGGACCTCCTCTCTCTTCTTACCAAACCCGAACTGAAATGTTAAGGGAAAAGGGTTTAAGGATTAAGAAATTCCCGCACACACCGGAAACCGATGCCGTCGAACCGGACCTCAGGACGGTCCCCGTACCGGTCGGAGACGCGAACGTCCCGCGGAACATCGCCCCACGAACCCCCGCGCAACACCCTGTATTCCCCTTTCTTGGGTCCCAAGGGGTTCGCCACCTTCCCGCTCTCATAAGGACCATGCCAATCCGAGCACCATTCCCAGACATTGCCCAACATGTCCCAAACGCCCTCCGATGTAACGCCACGAGGATACAAACCCACCGGCGTCGGCCGCCCTAATTGAGATTCTCTATAGTTCGCCCGAGTAGGATCAATCGGCTCGTTCCCCCAAGGATACTTGCCGCCCTGATCACCTCGGGCGGCTCGCTCCCATTCCGCTTCCGTCGGAAGCCGCGCGCCCACCCACGTCGAGTACGCCGCGGCTTCGTACCAGCTTACTCCTGTCACCGGCCGGTTGGTGTAGAGTTGCTGGTCCTCCCACTCGTACGGTTTCTCGAATCGCCCGAAGCCGCCGGGTCCCCTCCAATATTTCTCGTCCTCATAGCCCCCGTCTTCGATGAACCTGCCGAATTCCTGGACGGTGACGGGGTAGCGGCCGATTTGAAAGGCGTTGAGAAACACTTCGTGTACGGGCGCCTCATCTTGAAATGCTTCGGGGTCCTGATTCCGCCCTTTTCCCGTCTGTGCTCCCATCCAGAACGCGCCCGCCGGAATCGTGACCCAGTTGTTTTCCTCCAGCCGCGGATCGCCGACCTGCCCGAGCGCCTCGGCGGCTTCGATCCGCGTCTTGAGGTCGATCGACTCGGACTCCTTCGGGTCGAAGATCCGCCGCATCGCCAGCACCGTCTGCTGGTAGCGGGGATCCTTCGGCTCAAACTCCATCTGCGCCAGGTCCCGCATCATCGCTCCGAGCAACCCCGCGCATCGCGCCTGCTCCGGCAAGCCGGGGCGCTGCCCAAGCTTGTCCAGAATCGCCCGGAACAGTTCCTCGGCTTTCTCTTTCCCCTGCCTTTGAAGCGCGCCCGCCAACAGCAGCATCACCTCGCGCCATTCAGACCGGTACAGTTTGTCGCGAGCGAGCAGCAATTCGTACTGCCTTTGGTCGGCCAACCCGGCGATCTTGCGGGCCGCCAGGTACTCCTGGAACGTCAGG
>CAZACK010000030.1:49355-51870 GCA_964483455.1 uncultured Solibacteraceae bacterium | reverse complement strand
ATACTGTCGAATCGTGGGTCACCACGTAAATCCGGCCCCCGGAGATCGCCAGGCCGCTGAAGTGCGTCCAGCCGGGAATCGAATCGCCGCTCGTGTACAGCTCTTTGCCGGTCTCGCCGTCGAACGCATAGAGAACCGCGTTTCCCGACGGATTCGAAATCCGCGCCGAAGAGGGCAGAATCCTTCCCTGGCCGTCCACCTGTTCCACGTTCTCCCCGTTTGAAAGCGCGAAGACAATTCCGTTGGCCACGATCGGCGGCTCGGGAACAGACATGTTCCGCGACATCCAAACATGTTTCAGCAAGGGCATGCCGTCCTTAGCTTCCACCTGAAACGCCATGATGCTCCCGTTCGGTGTTTCGTCATACGAGTGCGCAAATTTCGGTGCGTCGGGTGTCGGAGGCCCATAGGCCGGCGCGTAAAGCCAGCGCACGCCTTTCGGATCCTCCCAGGTCGCGAACGATCCCCAAAACCCCCTGCCCCAGAAATTCGCCTCCTCGTTCGTGATCAAGCCGCTCCGGAACAACGGCGTCCTGTGATCGGCGCCGCCGGGCGATTTGGCATCCAACAGGTAGATCACGCCTTCCTTCCCTGAGCCGGCCACCAGTTCCCCGTTCTGGAACGGGAACACCACCGGGCTGATGCAGCCCATGTCGAGATCCTTCTTCGTGATCCAGGCGCGGTTGGCTGGCGTGTAGTAGTCGGCCAGCTTGAGGTCCTTGGCCGACAGCTTGAGGAATGTGTCGGCGTACTTGCCGACCGCGGGATCGTACGGGCCGTCACCCGTCTCCGCGAACACAGATCCGTCCGCGCTGATCGCCACCCCTGCCCGGCCCCAGATCCCCGCCCCGCCGGTGGTGGTCGCCAGAAAGCTGGTTACCGGACGCTCCGGCTTGTTCAGGTCCATCGCGTACACCGCCGACTTCGCCCCGTTGCACCCTTGCGAGATCGCCGTGTACAGTACTCCATCGACGAGGTTCAGGCTCCAGTTCTTCGAGAACGGGGGGACGAACGGAATGGGCGGCGCCAGGTCCTCTCCGTTAACAATGCTCAGGGAATGCAGCTTCCCGTCGCTCGCCAGCACGTAAATCGCACGCCGCTCCTTGCTGATGACCGGTGTGGCGTTCAGGGCGTTTGGACACAACTATTACGGCGGGCTCTTCGGCGTCCCCTCGGCGGCCAACTTCCTCTGCCAGAATACACTGCTGGTATCGACGTCGATGGCGTGCGCCGAGTCGGAAGCGCCTGCCACCAACACCAGCTCCATGAAACCGCGCGGCGTGATGATCCCGTCCGCCACCAGGGGCGCGGTCAGCGAGGTCATTTCCTTGGGAACGCTGTCGAGCTTCGCCTTCCACAGGACCTTCAGCTTTCCGACGTTCTCCTTCGTAATCGCCGTTTCGTGCCTCGCCCATCCAGTTCGCTGCGGGTCCCCACCGAATGTTAACCAGTCGGCTCGCACCGAGCGGGTGGCTCGCAACAGCAATACCCCCGCCGCCCGTGCAACTCTCGTCTGGATTCTCCCGTTACTCACTCGTCAGTCACTCCCACTCTTGAAAGAAACGAAGATTACGTTCTGCCTGTTAGCCGGTACTGTCACGCGAACGCGAAGCATCTCGCTTGATCGGTCATGGCGCCAGGATCCGGTCTCCAAACCCACCCCCTGTGCGACGCGTGGAATGATCGCTCCGTCGCTGCGGACTTCTTCGACCGCGGGCAGATGGTGTACGATCCACTCGTAGGTCCGGCTCGCTTTGGACTCGATCTCGAGCCTCATTTGGTCCACGGCAGGTCCCGCGTGAAGCTGCGTATAGTCGTTGACGCCTGGCTCGAACACAAAAAACTCCGCCGCCAGCTTTGGGAAATAATGCAGGTCCATCGGCGCGTCGTCCTCCAGGGCCCCGAGCGGCAGGATAGAGCCGTTTCTCACCAGGAGGATGGGCCCTTCCTCACCGGCTTCCAGCTCCACTCTTCCGCGCCCCGCCAACCGTTCGTTAGTCCTCAGGTCCGTCCACAATCCCATCGGCAGGTATACGCCTCGGCGCACCCCCGGGCCCAGCATTGGCGCCACGAGAATCTCGTCGCCAAGCATGAACTGGTCATCGACCGCGGCCGCCTCGACGTCGCGCGGGAATTGGAGTGGCAAACCGCGGACTATCGGATGGCCGCGCGACTCGATGTCCCTGGCGTAAGACACGAAGAAGGGATTGAGTCGCTTGCGGGCTTGCGCCATTTCGTAATGAATGTCCAGGCGCTTCTCATCATCGAGTAAGTGGAACTTGGAGTGAACAAGCGGCGCCACACTAGCAAGTTGCAGGGCGCGCCGGTACAGTGGCAAAGGCGCTTCCCGATAGGACTCGATGTCCATTGCGGGCAGGAGGATGGCAGACATCGAGCCATTCACCAGCGAGACAACCGTCTTTCGCAGTGATTCCCAGCTTGGCTCGGCAGCGCTTGGAATTCGCATGGCTGCCCTCGGCAGGCGTCGCTCGTGCAGAATGGCAAAGTGCCATGG
>CAZACK010000030.1:43375-49255 GCA_964483455.1 uncultured Solibacteraceae bacterium | reverse complement strand
CCGGCCCGTCGGGCCGGAAGCCCAACCCGAAGAATTGCTCGTCCGGCGGTGAAACCCGCTCGACAAGAATTTTGCCATCGACAATCCGAATTGGACCGGCATCCTCGAGAATCCGCTTCCCCTCCCCGCTGGTCACACGCAACAGCAGCGTCGCGCTGTCAACCTCTGCCCTCAGATACTGCGTCTCATAGACCAGCCGGCCGCCAGCCAGCGACTCCTTGACCTCCACTTCGTCCTGGCAGATAGAGTCTTCCGAGCACTCCTTCCCGCTCCAATCGCGGCAGAACCGAAACGTCGAAGGGCTCACCCACTCCAGCACCGCCTTGCCCTCGCGGAGCACAAACACCCAAGCGTTTCCCTTCCGCAGGTGCGCGACCGGCTCAGAAACGGCTGGATCGGCAGAAAGCACCCAACTAAGGAGAAGTCCGATCACCACGCTACACCATCACCAGTCGTTCCTGCTTCTCACCCGTCACTCTTGCTTCCTTCTCGCCGACAAACACGTTCACCTCCGACCGCACTCCGAAGTCTCGAAGGTAAATCCCAGGCTCGACCGAGAAGCACGTCCAAGGGATAATTCTGCGATCGTCGTGAGTCTCCAGGTTGTCCATGTTCGCGCCGCTGCCGTGCACGTCTTCACCAATGGAGTGCCCGGTGCGATGCACAAAATATTCACCGTATCCCTCTTGCTCAATGTAGTTTCGGCACGCGTCATCAACCTGAAATCCCCGGATAACCTCCCCGGTCCGTACTGCGTCTTCGACCCGCCGAACCGCCCGGTCCCTAGCCTCTCGAACCACCTCGAAGACGGTTCTGACGCTTTCTGGTTCCGCTGGCCCGCAGTAACCTGTCCAAGTAATGTCATAATACACACTGCCAGGCCTGTCCAGTTTCGCCCACATGTCGACTAATAGAACGTCGCCCGCAGCAATCTCCCGGCTGCCCTCCGCCGCCGGCTCATAATGCGGATTCGATGCGTTCTCGTTCACCGCGACAATCGGGCCGTGGTCGGTGACAAGCCCCGCTGCGCCAAACGCTTCCAGAATGAACTGCTTGACGCGAAACTCGGTGATCCTATCGCCCCCGCGTAGCTTCTCCCCCGCAAACTGGAACGCCCGCCGCCTGATTTCATCCACCCGCCGCCCCGCTTCGAGATGGGACTCCAACGCTTCCCGGCTCCACCGCGCTTCGAAAGGCTGCACGAGGTCGGCTGAGCTCACTACCTCCGTACCGAAGCTGCGCACAAGTTCCACTGTGCCGGCATCCACCATCGAGACGTAGAAAATGGCGCAGTTCGGCGAGTATTGCATGGCCACTCGGCGCCGGCCGGAAAGCAGCTTGCCAAGCCCTTCCGCTTGGGTCGTCCAACTGGAGTAAACGATCTTAACGCCAGGCAACTGGTCGAGTATGAAGCGCTCGATTTGATGCACCAGCGCGAGCGGTTGGCCCGCCGCCGGGATCAGATAGTACCAGCGCCTCGTCGGAGTCTGGCCTGGATCGATCCCGAGGATCCGGTACGCCAGCGGATCGCGGCGATGGTGGTCATAGAACAACCACCCGTCCAGCCCCTGCTCGCGAATCGCCTCTTGTATCGCCGCAAGATTCATGCCGCGCCTACTTCACCCCAACCATCAACCTTTGAATCGGCCGCACGAACAGCAAAAGGAGCACCCCTGCTCCCATTCCGAATACGCCCACCGTGCCGAATAGTGTGTCCAAAGGAAGAGCCTCGTAAAATGAGGCAGTGCGTCCCGCGAGATAGTTCCCCACCGAGGTAGCGAGAAACCACACGCCCATCAGCATGCCGCTGATCCTCGTCGGCGCCAGTTTGGTCATTGTGCTCAATCCAACCGGGCTCAGGCACAACTCGCCCACCGTGTGCAGAAGGTACACGCCGACCAGCCAGAATGAGCTGACCAGCACACCGCCTTCGGCTCGCTGCGCCGCCACGGCCAGCAACACGAACCCAAGTCCGCCCGTGACCAGTCCAAGCCCGAACTTCACCGGGCTGGACGGATCCCGAGATCCCAGCTTCAGCCAGACCCAGGCAAACACGGGGGCCAGCGTGATGATGAAAAACGCGTTGGCCGACTGAAGCCAGCTCGCCGGATATGAGAAACCCAAGATCTGTTTGTCCGTGCTTCGCTGGGCGAATAAATTCAGCGTCGAGCCCGCCTGTTCGAACATGGCCCAAAACAGCGCCGATGCGACGAAGAAGACTCCCACAGCCACCAGCCGCTTAAGTTCGGTAGCGGTCCAATCGCCGAAGACGAGCAGCCACCCGAAGAACCCAACCGCTGCGATCAGCAGGAATGCCCCGACCGCGTTCGACACTCGTACGGCAGTCAGTTCCATGACACCGGCCCAGTCCAGCATTCCAAGGACAACCAGCAGACCCAAGCCTCCGCCGATCGCCGCCCCCAGCCGCTTGGCTTCCCGTCTCATGTCATCCCTGGTAGCCGCGCCTCCCGGATGCACACCCGCGCCGCCCAGGTGCTTGCCGCCCACAACGAATTGAATGAGTCCGAGCACCATCCCCAGACCTGACAGGACAAAACCCAGCCGCCAGTTGATTCGTTGCCCGACATACCCGCAGGCCAGGGGCGATAGAAATGCCCCCAGGTTAATACCCATGTAAAAGATGGAAAAGGCCGAGTCTCTCCGCCTGTCCTCGGCCGCATACAGTTGGCCTACGATCACACTAACGTTCGGCTTCAGTAACCCTGTTCCGGCCGCAATCAACGCGAGCCCGAAGTAAAACGCTGCCAGGCTCGGAATCGTAAGGCAGAAGTTGCCCGCGGCGATTACGATGCCGCCATAGAGGACCGCCCGCCGCTGGCCGATGATCCGGTCAGCGACCCACCCTCCCGGAAGGCTTAGCATGTAACCCATGGACGCATACAGGCTGTAGACCGCCCCCGCCTTCACGGTGTCGAAGCCAAGGCCGCCCGATGCCGCGGAAGCGGTCATGAACAGGATCAGCAGCGCCCTCAGCCCGTAATAGCTGAACCGCTCCCAGAGTTCTGTCATGAAAAGCGTGGCCAGCCCCCGTGGATGGCCGAAGAAACTAATGTCCGCGGCGGTCAGCTTCGCTTGAGTTCCCGTTGCCATGTCACGTGTGTATCCAGGCTGACGACACCCGCCCCCCCGCGCGGGTCCACCACCGAGAAGCTCAACACGTCATCCAGCCAGTCCTGACTTGAGCCGTCCCAGTACTGCGTGGCAACTGTCAGTGTATATTCCGAGTGCGCCAGCAGGCAATCCAGCTCGAATTGCACGGTCAGTTCCTCGCCCGACGCGAAGTCGCCGAGCTCTATATTCTCCAGCCGCGTGTTCGTGCCAAACACGTCCATCCCCAGCCGGTTCCGGATCAGCATCCCAACCATCGGCCGGCTCACGGACCGTTCGAACCGGATCCGCACGACAGCTGTCAGTCGATCCCCGTGGTACAAGGACCTCACCGAATGGCCATGGGCGTCCAGCAGATCAACTCCAAGAATCCGGCTCGCGCCGTCACCGTGCCGGAAACTCGCCGGCAAGCGGCCGTCCTCCTCACTACGCTCGCTCGCCTGCCGCTCCAGCACCAGCCCGACGTAACGGTTGACCACGTCCCTGGGGCTGCCCTCCGCCTCGATGCGCCCGTTCAACATGAGTATCGAGCGGTCCGACAGGCGCTTCACCAGGCCCAGGTCGTGCGAGACGAACAGCACGGTGACCTTCCGGTTTCTCAGTTCCTCGAACTTCTGGATGCAACGGTTGGCGAAGATCGCGTCGCCAACCGCCAGCGCCTCGTCCACGATCAGAATCTCCGGGTCCACGTGGATGGCCGTGGAGAACGCCAGCCGCACGTACATGCCGCTCGAATATTCCTTCACCGGCCTGTCAATGAACTCGCCGATTTCGGCGAACGCCTCGATTTTCGGGAACGCCTTGTCGATCTCCCGACGCGACAAGCCCATGATTTCCGCGTTGATGTAGACATTCTCGCGGCCCGTGAAGTCGAGGTTGAATCCCGCGCCGAGCTCCAGCAATGCCGCCACTCGCCCTTCCGTTACGACCCGGCCGGTGGTGGGCCGAAGGATTCCGCTCAGAATCTGGAGCAACGTGCTCTTGCCGGACCCGTTGGGGCCGACGATCCCGAGAAACTCGCCGCGCTCCGCCCTCAGATGGATGTCCCGCAGCGCCCAGAAATCGGAATGCAAGGGATGTCTTCGAAATGGAAGAAGTTCGAGAATTCGATCGGAGGGCCGCTGGTACAGGCTGTAGACTTTGGAGACTCCTTGGACAAGAACCACGGGGCAATGACCAACTATATCGCGATTGCGTGCCCTGTGCCTACAGCCTCACCGTCACCGTCAGATCCTTGCCAGGAAACTCGTTGACGCCCTGCCCTACCCACAAGATGTCCAGGCTGAGCTGCTTCTCCGCCTCGAGCGGCGGTAACCCGAACCCCCAGACCACGTTCGACACCGTCGCCCCGGCCGGGATCGTCAGCGTGCAGTATGCCTGCGCGTCGTGTCGAAGCTGCAACTGGATGGGCGCCCCCGTTGGCGCTTCCCGCACCACTGCGAAGATGTCGCGCACGCTGTGAGTTTCCTCGATCACCAGCGGCGGGGCAACGTCCGACTGAATCGCCAGGTACCCCTCAACCTGGATGGACAATTGCCCGCCGACCAGCGTGCGCAGCCCCGCGTCCAGGGTCCCCGTGAAGCTGACCTGCGACGGTTGGCTGTTGCCTCGCGAGTTACTCACGAACATCTCCGCCCCGGCGATCCGTGCGTCGGGCAGATAGATCGGATGGCTGTAACTTCCGCTGGCGGGACTTCCGAAGAAGTCTCTCGAAAACGGCAGAATGAAGATCTTGTTCAGCAGGTGGTATGCTCGAGCGCCCGCTGGGTGAGATGCTGGCAGGGTCTCGTAGAGCGCCCGCGCCACGCGGTAGGTCAATCCACCGTCCAACACTTCCTCGATCCTCAGGATTTCCAGGTCAACCTGCATCAGCCGGCCTGGTTGCCCGTTTCCTGGCGCCGTAAGCGTGATTATCGTGTCCGCTTCGCCGAGCCCCGCAGCCAGTTGGGGCGGCGGAGCCACCGTCAGTTCATTCCAATAATGAAGCGTCAGAGTCGCCGCTGAGACCGTTCGCGTGTTCGCCAGGTCTTCGAATCCGATCCCGGCCACCTCGACGGAACCTTTGCCCGTTGGCAGCAACCCGAAAACCGGCTTTCCCGGAACGTCCAGATCCACCCCGGTCCCGCTGCCGGCGCCGATTCGCCATCGCGTCAGCGGCGATAATTCGTAGGCGCACTCCTTGTTGTTGACGTTTGCCGACCGTCCCGAGATGTGGATCGTCGCCCCAAGCCGGTTCGGCGCGGCGAATTCTACGGGGCTGCTCCGCCCCAGGGCGCCGAAGTGCCACGAAGACTCGGCCACCACGAAGGTGCTGCCGGCGTCCGGTTCAACGTCCCAGGCCGGCTCGATCGTCGCCTCTGTGGCCGTGTTGGCGGCGATGAGTCTCTCTTGTCCCGCTCCCTTGCCTCGCAGAATTCGAACAGTCGCTCCACGGTACTGGTCCGCCGGCATCGCCAGCGTGTCGTTGCCGATACTGTTCGGCGAGTGGACCGTCGCCGCGGACTCCGGCTGAAGTTCCAGCCTCCAGTAGAAATTCGCATGGTCGAAGTTTGCGTCAGGAGGCGCCACGAGCTGATTCACCAGTCCCGTGTCCGAGAAGCTGTCGCTGATCGGTTGATTGGAAGCGATGCGGTACAGCCGGTTGGGCTCTTCGCCCCGATAGACATGAAAGCCGGCCGTCCCTTGACTGAAGCTCAACGCCGTAAGCCGCACGCTGTTCGTGTTGCCGCCAGTCGGAATCGTTGCGCGCAC
>CAZACK010000030.1:18849-43275 GCA_964483455.1 uncultured Solibacteraceae bacterium | reverse complement strand
GAAATGCTCTTGATCCGGAATAGACGCCTGTCGAAACCCTCCTTGAGATACGTGACTGTAATGAGGTCCCCTGGCTTGAGACCGGCCCCGCGAACACTGGTCTCGAATTCGACATAGGTTCCCCCGCGAATGGACTTATCCAAGTGTAACTGCGCAGCCCTCGCCGCTTGGTGGCTATTCGGGATTCCCAACACGTGCAGCGTGGCGCTGATCTCCTGCCCGGTTCGAAGCACGTCTTCCACATCGACCAACGACAGACTGTCCTGCTGATACTCGTTGAAACTGTCCTGGTACTCCACACTGAACCGGTTCGGTGTATCCGCCGTGCTCCGCGACCACACACAAAAAGCCGGCTCACCGTTTCCTCTCCTCAAGATCCCCGAGAAGCCGTGTGTACCGTCGCCGAATTCGTAGCTCGGCCAGCCTCCGTTCAGCGGCTCCGTGCTGTTGCTCCCAACAGGCTTCACCGGCTGCTGCCTGGCCAGCGTGTCCTCAACCTGCAACTGGAACTTCCCCTCCGAACCGAAGGTGAGACACAGCCGTGCCGCGTTCCGAATCCCTCGGACAACATCGGCCACGCTTCGTCGTTTTCTCACCACCAGGTTGCACTGGAATCGCGCAATCGACACGGGATTCCCGAACAGGTCTGTGGCCTCGATCATCTCCGCGCAGGTCGCGGCCGCGGTCGCGAAACTGCCGAAGTCGATTTCTTCGGCGCCCCACCCGCTGCGCCGGAGCACGTCCAGAATGACCCACGCCGGGTTGTTGTCGAACTCGTCCCCTAGGTATGCGCCGTCCGCCGCGTAGCGGGCGAGCTTCAGCCCCTGCAACAGGACTTCGATCCTCGGCAGGCTACGCCCGTCGTTGATCCGGTTCGGAACTACCAGCGTCATCATCGCCATGCTTCCGTACGGATCACCGAGTGGCTGCCCGGCGCTGTCCTGAAAGTCCGGGTTGAAAGCTCCGGTCCGAGCCCCGTGGGTCACCACCGTGTACCAGCCCGTCGCCGTCGGGTTCGCGCCGACGGTCCCCAACGGAATCTCGACGTCGTTCACCACCACTTTCAGCACGCCCTGGATTTCTCCCATCCCGAGCAGAACTTCCATTCGTGTCAGGTTGCCGTCGTTGCGAGCGAACACGATCGGAGGCGCATACCAGGCCGTGCCATAGACCAGCGGGACGAAATCGTTGTACCGCCCCTCGTTTTCGACAAGAGGGGAGACGTGGAACCCCTTCTCTCCATGACTCCGGACAATCGTCGTCGAGGGAACGAACTCGATCCCGCCGAATCTCCTCGTCAGGTTGCCGCGCGAATCGGAGCCGAACATGCCGCGCTCCTCGCATTGCGCCCGTGTGGCGCCGCATGTCGTATAGGCGCTGCCGCCGGTTAGATTCCCCTCCCCTCCCTCGATGTCCGCCGAATATCCGCATCGGTAGAACGGCGAGAATCTGCCCTTGGACCCTCCGTCAACCGCCTCCGTTCTTTGTGCCGGCGTCGCCGGAAACTTCCACGGGCAGCGCCGCTGGATTCGTACCTCCGGCAGTAGCAGCCGTTGCAGGTTCATCCGGCTCGCGAGGCTGAGACGGATCGTCCTTTCCGTGATTTCTTCCGGGGGGTTCACCACACCGCGAAACACGACGATGCTTTCCGAAGCCGCCGCGCCCTGTTTGAGGTTGTAAAACAGGAAACGAATGGTGCACTTGGCGCCCTTCCAGCCGATGGTTCGCTCGATCTGCGACCCGTATGAATCGTCGTTCGCCAGTGTCAGCGACACCCTCGAAACGGTTTCTACTCCGTCCTCGGAATCCGCCCGGATGTCGAAGAGATTGTGACCGAGCACCCGCGCCTCGTAGTCGAGCCCTCCGGCCTGCACGCCATGGGTGCTCCACCGCTCGATCTCCCCCGATGCCAGTTCGCACTCGATCAGAAACAGCGGCGTCTCGGTAACTGCCTGTTCCTTCAGTTCGGAAATCGTCGCCATCTTCGCCTCATCCTGCCGCCATCGCCGTGATTCTCACCATGCAAGAGTGCGCGTCCAGGTCTTCGGTGACGATATCGAGCGAGTCGTCGTCGAGCCGCGCCATCTCGTACACACCGGCCCGCGACGTCGTCCGCTTGTAGTCGGAGGCTGCCGGCTGGCATTCCACTTGCATCCCAAAGACCTCCGCGCCGGCGCCCGGCTCAAACTGAAGCCCGAACTTGACGCCCTCGTCTGTGTTCTCAAAGCTTCCTGAAAGGACCAGTCTGCGCCAGGATGTTCCCACCGCGTGCTTGGAACTCTCCGTCGTGCTTGCCGTGCTGCGGAACAGCGTCACACTGCTCGCCGCCGCGCTTCTCCCCCACAGGCTGAAACAGTACCTGTACCACCCGGGACCCGGGATAGTCTGCTCCACCGCCTGGACGGTTGCGCCTCCGTTTGTGATCCTTGTCGCCCGGTTTGTACCCAGCGGATCGGCAAACCCTTCATCGAGCGCAAGCAGCGGACCCGTTATCCATGCCGGGCTCGTTAATTGCTCGCTCCAGAGCAGTAAGTTGTCTGTCGGATCCAAGAACGTGAAGGTGCCCAGCCTCCCCTCGACGAATTCGAAAAACTGCTCCAGCTTAATCCGTTCTTCGGAAGTCAATCCCGTGAAACTAAGCCTCCAGGAGACTGCGGCCGCCACCGGATCCAGCAGCTTCCGGTCACTGCCGTCGTGCATGCTGTTGACCACCGCCCTGCTGATGCGCCACTTGCGGAGCGGATACTGTACCAGGGCGCCGGTGGATAACTGAGGAAAGTATGTCATCGATTCATGGCCTGTTCTCGCGGATCACAATCGTGGTGCCGCCGCCGGCGATCTCCTCATAGCCGAGTTCAATCGTGTCCTTCTCCAGACTGCAATCCGCGTACGTCTGCCCGTCACAGGGATCGGTGAACGCAAAGCTCCCCGTGCGGCCCTGCTCGGTCTGGAAGAAAGCCTCGATCTTCGCTAGTTCATCTTCGTCGAGAAGGCTCAGCCGGAGAACCCACCGCCGCCCGGCCTCGCCTCTCTGCCGGAACCTCTGTTCGGTCCCGTCCAGGAAGCGCAGCACCTCCGTCGCATACTCCAGTCGCCGCTCGAACGGGTACTGGGCGAGTGCCCCCGTCTTCAGTAGTGGAAAATCACTCATGTGTCAACCTTGATGGCCTTTGTCGCAGAAACACTCCTGTCGGCCACGGCGAGACTTGTCTCACGAACCGTTCAGCCCTACAGTTCGTTCACTACGTCATTCAGCGCGTGAGCGTTCAGCATCGCCTGCCGCACGGCCCGCGCAATCTCGTCGCTGTAGTCCAGGAACGACCGACTGTCGATCGCGTTCACTTGAACCGTCACGTTGGCAACCTGAGCGGGCGCCGCCGCTGGAGCCGTGCGCGGGATGCCTCCGGCTTCGTAATCGACGGGCAAGAACGCGCCGCCTGCCTCGGTCGGCGCCATGCCCGTGAAATGGACTGACGGAGGACGCACATACTGCGTGAGGGTGGGCAACTCTTCCTTCTTCCCCCGACCGAATAGTCCTAGCAGCCCGCTCAACAACGGCGACAGCGTCAGCCCAACTCCGAATCCTCCCAGCGATCCCCTGGCAATCCGGGCCGCTTGCGACAACGTGCTGGCGCTCTGACTCGCCGTGCTCACCCGAATCGCTTCAGTGTTCTCTTCAACCGCCTCCGACTCCGCTTGGCTCGCCCGCCTCAGTTGGTCCAGTTGCCGGTTAAGGGACTCCATGGTCTCCAACACGCCGCTTCCCGACGCCCGCAATGCAGCGCGCAGCAATTCCTCTGCCAACAGCCCCTCCGTCTGTCCTGTCAAGCTGCGCACAGCGTCGTGCATCGTCTTCTCTGGATCACCGTTCGCCATCTCGCTCCTCCGCTCTCAACTCGCACTCCAGCACGCAGAATGCATCCACCTGTTTTGCGCTCAGGTCGACGAGGCTTGCCTGGCCGAGCAGCTTCCAGGCGAAATACTGTTCCAGCCATGCCAGGCTCGCTCCGGTGATAATCGACTTCGGGCACTGGCTGGCAGAGACCTTCTTTCGCGCCCATACCGGCCTTGCCGCCGGACTCGAATTCGCAGAAAACCCACAATGTCGCTTTCCCTCCAGACCCTTCGAACGGCAGTCCTCGCACTTCCAACGGGTCTGGTCGGAATACTGAAAATGGAAGGCGAGAATCAGTTTTTTCGTTCATCCGAGCTCAGGCCGCATTCCGCCTTTATGGCATTCACTGCCTCGCGGCTGAGATCTTCGGGGCCCGCCGAGATCATCTCTTCCGGCGTCGCCTCCTTGCCGTCGATGACCAACCCCTCCACTCCGGCCAGCCCCCACGCCAGGTACAGCCTGTCTACTTCCGCGGAAATGGCGGCCGCTTCAATCGCATCTCGAAGACCGCCGCCCGCCTCGTGAAACTCCACCCTCTGTGCGAGTTCCCGAAGTTCCCGGATCAGCTCATTCCGTCTGGCGAACGACATCCGGCGGATGATCAGCGTCACCCCTGGCCGGCTCTTTGAAGCAACTCTCGTGAGACTCTCGTACACCATGGCTCATCCAAACGCCACAACCACTTCATCGTCTTCGTTTCCCTGGGCGCGGCAATTGGTGAATCGCCACTGCAATCTCGCTTCGCTGTCGTCGAACTCCGGCGCCAGCGGGACGACGCTCTTCATGTAGACTCCGAATAGTTGACCCGCCTCCTGCCCGAGTTGGAACATCACCTCGATCGGCGACTGCTGCCTCGCCGCCTGGTAGAGGGTGCGTGTCGCTTGATCGTCCACCTCATACAGATCGAAGTTCACCGTTACCGACCTCATCCCCGCCGCCAGACATCGCGGCCCCTGAGCACCGAACTCTCGTGCGCGCAGGTCCAGGTTGTTGTCGATCACGACCTCCGCCCCGGTGATCGTGAAGAATTGGTCCGGCGCGCTCCCCAGCCAGGCCTGGCCCAAGTGCCCGGGAATAATCGTGTAATCGAACACGTCCCCCGTCGGTTCCAGTGGATAGCTGCTCAGTCCCCCCTGGCCGGCGGTGAAGCTCGCGTCGTCGATCACGTCCATGGCCGCCCCCCGGAACGTGAACTCGTGAAACTCTCCGTTAATCTGGATGCGCATCTCGTCCACGCCCGCCCCGCACAGCAGCCTCTGCACCGCCTCCGGAGGATCCCAGTAATCCCAAATACTAGCGCTCCGTAGCTGTGCGGTCGGGAAATAAGTCACCGTTGCGCCAATCGGCGAGCCGCTCACCGGCAGCAGGCTGAACGGCGCGTTCACGATCACGCTCGATCCGTCGACGATCGCGGACACGAACCGGATCTCTCCCCCGAACGTCACCGCCTGCCCCACCGCCAGCCCGTGCGCTGATCCGAACCGGAGCGTCTTCCCGCTGCTTCCCTCGCCCGCCGCACCCCCGTTGTAGAACGCCGGCGCCCCGCCCAGCGCCGCTTGAAACAGCGGCCCGTAGGCCGGTTCCTGGCCGGCGCCCGGCCAGTTTGTCAAGTATGTCTTCAGCTCATAACTCGTCTGGCGGCGCGTGTGCGATGGTAGGCCGAAATACGTCCGGCTCCCGGTCTTGTCCTTCCGATCCGCCACATCCGGTTCTTGTCGGATCGCCAGCTTGACAGCCGGAATCCGGCCCCCCGCGGTCACCGGTGGAACCTGCCCGTAACTTACTTCCAGCGCCGTGTAGAACCGATTGTTTGTTGATGAGATATAACAGGACATGCGATCGTCACCTCTGTCGTGAACCCCTTCTTGCTCCCCCCTCTGCCGCGCGGCTCATCCCAGGCTGATGTCCACCTCGAAGGACACCTTCGCCGACTGAATGAAATTCTTCCCCCCGTGCTTGATTCCGCCGAAGCTCACCTCATATCCGCCCCCGTAGATCATCCCTTGCCCCCAGCAGCCGCGATGCCCATCCAGCACGTCGGTGACTGCCTCGACGTAAAGCGCAACCTGATTTTCGATGCCCTCCAGCCGGTCCTGAGAGACCCGGACATCCACAACCATGCTGGCCTTGCCCGAAAATGTGCGAAACTTCTCGGTCAGCAGGTTCGAGATCTTCTCGCAGTAGACGTACACTGAGGGGTACTGCGCTCCCGCTGTCTTCTCCGCTAGATCATAGGCTACATTCTGGGAAATGATCCTGCCCACCTCTACCGGCTCCAATGTGACCGACGCCCGGGCGGCCACCGCTCCCACCGCGAACGGAAGCCCCGTTGGGTCTTGGAGTATGGTCAACACGCGATTGGTAGTGACTGTAGCGGCTTGTGACACGGCCTAACCCCTTTGAAGAACTCGCCTTTGCGTCAGAAAAGAATCGGCCGGCTGTCCTTCCCCGGCGAGTGCCCCCTCCACCAGGCCCCTGTCCGGCATCTGCCACTCCGTCCCGACTCCGATTGGCTGTTCGTTCTGTCTCTGGGTCTCCTCTGGAGCCGTCCCGACATACACGTTCCACCCGGTCGCGTTCTCGGGTGGCTTCTTCGCACTCACGACCAGACCCGAACCGGCTTCGACAGGAAGGTTTGCCGGATCGCTGGCGCAGCCTTCGGCTCCGCCGGCGTCAGTCCAGGCGACGCGCACCCAGTACGTTCCCGCCGGCAGGCTCCCCACCGTCGCTCGGACAGCCGGCGTCGCCGCCTTTGCCATCGGGGCCGCCACGATTCCCAGTCCCGTCTCCAGCAGTTTCCGCTGCGCCCAGCTCGCCAGCCGGTCGTACTCCTTCCACTTCCCCTGATATCTGTCGTTGAGGTGGCTGTTGTACGCGTCCCGGTAGGTCAGAGCAAGGCTTCGAAAGACGTGCCATTGCCGCAGCGGCTTTGTCACCACAACTTGTGTAAGTTCGACCTCTTCACGTTGCTGGCGCAAGTGCGAATTCAGCTCCGTTTCCAGTTCCTCCTGCGCCAGAACCTGCTTCTTGCTCAGGTCGATGCGTTCCGTACTCGCGACGTCGAAGATCGCGCTCTCATATGCTCGCAGGTCCTCGAGCGTCGAGATACTGCCGTCCGTGAACAGCGCCATAATCAGCCCCTCTCACCGCGAGGATCGTCCGACACCGTCGCCGGGCCGTTCCTCCTACTTCTTCCGGCCGCCCGGCGTCCCAACCAGCTGGCCGGTGTCCGCTTCCGAGACCACCGTCACTTGCAGCCTGCCGGCTGCCGCCCTTTGGTCGGCCAGCCGCTTCGCTTCCGCCGCCCGCGCGCGAAAGGACGATGCGTCCTCCTGGCCGGCCAGCTCTGCAGTCCCTTCCAGCAGGAGCTTGGCGGCAATTCTTCGCGGCACCTCGGTCAGCACCCCCGCTATGCCGCCGTCCGGCGTCGCCTTGCTCGATACCACCACGTCCGCCTCCGGTAGGCTGGCTTCGAGCTCTCTCAACTTCTTGTAGTAAACCCTCAAGTCCATGGTCCTTCTCGCCTCCAGTTGTCAAGTGGGGCGGCGCCGTTTGTGTGCCGGCGCCGCCTCTCCGTCACCAGTGCCGGCGTTAGCTGTTGACCTGAACGCCAAAGTTGTTCCGCAGCACGCCCACGCCGTAGAGCACATCCACCGTGAACTGCTGCGCCAGTGTGTTCGGCTGGTAGCTCATCACCACACGCATTCCGAAGTTGCCCATCTCCGCGTACTCGGCGACCGCGCCCGTCCCCGGCAGCGGCTGCGGCAGCCTGCGGACAACCAGGCCGATCGCGCTGCGTCCGAAAGCCAAATTGTGGGTCGTCGCCGGGGCGCTTCCAGTCTTCGCCACGAACTGCGACCGGAAGACGAAGAAGTCCTTGATCTTCCCGACGCTCCCGTCCACCAGCGCCCGCAGACCGGCCTCGCCCGCCGTCCCGTATTCGCTGAACCGTTCGATCTGCCGCAACTGCGAATACGTCGACGCGTCCACAACCAGGTACTTCGGCTCACTTGCGGGAACCTTCGCCTGGAACAGTGCGGTCTCCGCCGCGTCGATCACCGCCTCGGTAATCGCCGAGCCGGGGGTCCCCACCGCCGCGTTCGCCGTGAAGCTCGCGTACAGACCGAGTAGATCCGACTCGATCTTCTCGGCCAGAGCCACTAGCGCCGGCTGCATGTACAGCTTCAGCAGGTCCGGCACCGCCAGCACTTTCGTCACGTCCGGCACCTGGAACGTCGCCTCCGCGTGCGTGTTCAGCGCGATCTGCGCGTTTCCCAGGCTCGGATTCTGCGTTTGAACCGTGCCGCCTTCCGCCAGGTTGTTGGCTACCAGCGTCGGCGGGATCGGCACGTTGATCGTGTCCCCCGCCTGCGCCAGAGTCGGCTCGTAATCGCGATTGACCAGGTTACCCATGACAAGGTTACCCATCAGGGCGGGTAAGGCATCCACCGCCACTAGTTTGACAATCGCGTTAGCCACGTTTGTCGATGTAATTGCAGGCATTCATCTCTCCTGTTCGTCTTTCCTCCGCCTCTGAGGGCGTCGAGTTTGTCATTGCCCGCTCACCCGCCTTCACCCCGCATAGAGTGACTGCGAGGCGATGCGTGCAATCTCTCGCCGGGCGCGCTCTAGTTCCTCTGCGCTCATGCCCGGACGGATCTTTTCCAGCTCCACAGCGGGCGCCTCCGGCGGCGGCGTCTTCGACCCCGACGTCACCCCGGACCCGCCCAGGTTTCGCGCCGGCAGCAGCTCCGGGTTGTCGTTCACGAATTGCGTCAGGTATTCCCGCAGCCCCACTTGTCCGCGTTCGCTGTTCGCCACCAGTCGACCATCTTCCGCCCGGTGGATGTCGTCCTTCACCGCCTTGAAGGCCACTTCAACTTTCGCCACCCCGAGCCTTTGCAGCTCGGCCTTCACTGCCGCGTGCCGCTCCGCCTCCTCCGCCAGCCTCCGGCTCCGAGCGTTCTCTTCCACCAGCTCGTTTAACCGTCGCTCGAGCTGCTCGCGCCGTTTGCGCTCCTCCATCAGCTCGTTCTTGTATGCCGGCTCTGCCTTCGCCGCCTCCCCTTTCAGGTACTCTTCAATCACCTCTCGGATGAGAGACCGCGCTTCGCTCTGGTTCACCGCGTTCCCTCCTTCTTCCTTGTGTTCACCCATGATTCACCTCGCCTCCCTCAGTTCGTTCGCACCAGTCCTCGATCTCCTTCGCGATCTGGTCCTTGATCTCCTGCCGGACGTCGCAAAGGTACTTCAGACTCAACTTCTTGATCACCTGCTTCTTCAGCGTCGTCGATCCTGCGCCTAAAGACAGCAGCTTCACCCCGTCCTCGAGCTCGCTGCTGAAGTCGCCGATGTCGAACTCGTCCAGCCCCGACACGTCGATCGTCAGACCATCTTCTCGAGCCGCTTCGATCCCGCGCAGCACGCGCTTCATCGTGTCCTTCACCACGTCGCCGTATGCGCGCAGGACCTCCTGCGTGATCGTGTAGTCCCGCTGTTTGCTGAGCCCGGACTGCGGAACGGAAAGCGCCCCGCCCGCCTGGGTCAGCAGGTAACACACCCGGTAGATCTCGTCCTTGAGCCGGCTCAGATTGTCCGCTGCGATCTGGAATACGTGGCCCTCCGGTTCCGTCCAGCCGAACTTGTCCTCCGGTCCCAGTTGAATGTAGTAGGACTCCCCGACAATCTGGTTCCATTCGCGATCCGTGTACACCACCGGCGAAGCGAACAGCCCCATCGTCAGCGCCCACGCCAGCGCGTTCGATTTGTTGAAATGCTCGAGCTGTAGCAATGCCGCTTTGTTCGCCAGCCACAGCCCATCACTGATTCGGAGATCAAAGAGCGGGACGCGCTGTAACTTCGCTAACCCGTGCCTGCCCTGGTCCACCAGGACGGGCTCGTTCTTCTCCTCCTCGTCCTCCCGCCTCCGGTACGTGCGAAACTCTTCCCGGTCGAAGACCGTCCACCGGGTCTCCGTCTCCCATGTCGAGTCGCCTGGATTGCGCTGTCGCAGGTTCCGGCTTCGCAGCACCACCCATTCGAGGGCCCCCCGCTCGTCGCGGCTCCAGTTGATAACTTCCTCGGGGCTGTAATCCACTAGGTACGCCCGTGACACGCCGGCCGCCTCTTCCTCCGCTCGATTTGCGGGCTGCCCCTTTAAGCGCGGAAAATCCACCAGGATGTAGCTCCGCCCGTAGACTAGCGCCGTCGTCAGTTGCTTGCGAAAGAACTCGGTTAGCGAGTTGCCCCGCAGGTCGCAGTCCTCGGCAAAATCGTTGAAGAATTCCCGGCCAGTCTCATTGCTGCCTTCAAAGCTCAGTAGCGGCTCTCTCCGGAATAGCGTGGCCGAGTACCAGTCGATGATCGAACCCAGGTAGTTTTCATAGAAGACTCGGCTCAGACGCTCGCTGTAAATGTCCGACGGCTCGCGGTGGCGCCTCACAAGATATTCGCTTGCCCGGAGCCGGAACTGTTCCCCGCCGGCGTACAGCGCCTGGTACACCCGCCATGCGCCCTTTTGCGCCGTGTACTCCGGGTGCTCCAAGTCGAACTTAAACATCCTCATCTCCTTTCCTTCACTGCCACGACTCACCAAAGGAGCCGCTGACCTTTCTCGCCGGCTTCAGCTCTCCTGCGGAACTCCTCGCAGACCAGGTATCCCAGCGCGTCCGAAAGATGTGTGCGCCGCGGATCCCTGTCCTTGTCGATCACCGAACTTCCCTTCTTGAACACCACCTGCTCGAAATCCAATATCAGTTGCTCGCACTTGCTGCTCACCAGCAGCCGCGTCTCTCCGTCCGCCGACCGCAGCAGGCCGTTCACCAGGTTCACTCGTTGCTCCACGGGTGGATTGGCACGCGGAAACCGAAACGACACCGAGCCGTACCCTGTGCTCAGGAAGAACCGCCTCAAGACGTCGTGGTCGCTCCACCCCGTTGTCTGCCTTCGCGATCCGCTGGCGTCCCCGTACACCACGATTCCCTTGGTGTGCCTGGGAAACCGGTTCTGGAACTCCTGACAGGCTTCCTCCGTGGTCGACCGCCGAATGGTAATCTCATCGAGCACGTACAGCTTCCCGTTCCGGATCTGCGCCACCGCCGAGGACATCGGATCGACGTTGAAATCCAGCGCCCACCGCAGAGGCAAGCTCGGATCCACAGACGCGTCGGCGATGTTCCTCGTCCGTTCGAAGGCGTAGTACACGAGCCCCTCATTGACGTTCAGGTACTTCCCCAACACCTCCTGCTCGAAGAATCGAGGGTCATAGCTCTTCCTCAGCCGTTCGTAGTAGTCCGGCACTTTGGCCGTCAGAAATCGGTTCTCGAACGGCGGCGCCAGGATTACCTCGTATCCGTCCACGGGCTGTCGGATGAACCGTCTGTACACCCAGTCGAACCCTTTTGGCGTCCAGACCGCAAAACCACACAGGCGCGACGCCTTGGGATCGCGCAGCCGTCCCTCCAGCCGCAGCCAGGCGTCCTCCTCTGTGTACGTCAACTCGTCCAGCCCGAACCAAGCGAGGTTGGTCCCCCGCAGCCGCTCGAATTCCTCCACCGGCCGAAAGATGATCCTCGACCGCGTGTCCTTCATGACTAGTAGGTTCTCGGCCTTGTGCAGATCGTGCGGGATCTTGTTTCTTCCGAGTATCTCAAACAAAGTGTTCTGCGTCGCGTCTCTCAACATAGGATACGTGGGCGCCCCCAACAACCCCAACCGCCCCGGATTCAGGTAACTCAGCCGAATTGCCTCGTGACACAAGGCCTGGCTCTTGCCGCACCCAACCGGCCCTGAGAATCCTTTGAACCTTGCAGTGGATTTGTGGAATTGGCTCTGCGATCGGAGCGGGCTGTATGCTATGTCTCGGTGGCAGACTCGTGCTCCTGCTCGACCCATGTCACCCGGACCTCCTCTGGCGGCTCCCCTTCAATCTCTCTCCTCATCTGCATTAACCGGAGGTATTCGGCCACCGACACCGAGCGCTTCTTCTTCCTGAATGCCTCCGCCGCGTTCTGCATGATCTCTTCAATGACCATCACCTCTGGAGTTCTTGCTTTCTCCCTCACCTTCTTCTCCGCCTGTTTCCTCGCTCTCTCACGCCTGCTCCTTGCCGTTGTATGTTCCGTTGTTGTCTGGGCCATCGCAACGCCTCCGGCACTGCAACCGCCTACTTTCTCCTCTTCGCCCTCCGCGGGCTGTCTTTCTCCGTGCCCGACATGAGACTACCACCTCCATCCCTAACCGCAACTTTGTCCACACACGCACTCTGCTGAAAACAAAGGAATTGAAAAATCGACTAGTGTTGTGAATGAAAGAGGTTTCTTCAGCTTGCGGCCGTCGAAAGCCGGGGGAAAGGAGATGCTCGGAGCCGCAGGCTGATGAAAACGTTCGGTGAACTGAGGACTTCCGGCTAAGGCCGGCAGGTTCGGGTCGCGGCTGAAGGCCGTCTGAAGATGCCGTGCGCTCGGCGAGGGGCGAGGTCGACTGGGCGGATCTCAACCTGGTCCGAGGCCGGGGGCAGGCTGGCCTTCGACCAGTCCTGGTGCTCAGCAATGCGCTTTTCAACGGGAAGGCCCACGACAAACAGGTCGTGACCGGAGAAGTTGTTGCGCCGGACCGGAGCTGTCTTGTTCTGGGCGACCATCGGGATAGCTCACTGGGCGCGGATTGACCTCTAGAACACGGCCGACTCCCCCGTGTCGATCAGTGATGCCGGTGGCCGCTCGGCGATGATTCATCCGGATCAGTGAAAACAGTCGGTGCAGGGCCATGCATGCGCGGGCTCAAGCCTCCGTCACCTCTACAACTGTGGACAGGCCAGGAGCCGGCGAGGTGGCCTGTCTTCTTGGTGGCGCATGGGCTCGGATCCTGATACCTTCGGTTCGATGGCTAAGGTGCCTCTATGAGCCTACGCGCGCTTTGTTTCGTGGCCATGCCGTTTGGATACAAGAAGGACCCGGTCAGCGGCGTGGAGATCGACTTCAATCGGGTCTACGACGCGGCGATTAGGCCGGCGATCGAGGCGGCGGGCCTGGAGGCACTGCGGGCCGACGAAGAGAGAACGGGCGGAATCATCCACGCTCCGATGTTCGCCCGGCTGCTGCTGGCGGAATTCGTCGTCGCCGACCTGACGCTGGCGAACCCGAACGTGTTCTACGAGCTGGGCATCCGGCATGCGGCCAGGCCGTTCACCACCGTGCCGATCTTCGCCAACGTTCATGCGCTTCCGTTCGACGTGGCGATCATCCGCGCCATCGGCTACACGCTGGAGGACGGAGTGCTGTCGGATTCGGCGGCGGCGGCGCTGCGGGACGCCATTAGGACGCGGCTGGATGCAGCCATTCAGGGGCCGGCGACGAGCGACAGCCCGTTGTTCCAGCTTATTCCGGAGTATCCGCGCACCGACCTGCCGCACGAGGTGACGGAGGCGTTTCAAGACCGCGTGCGGCACGAGGAGCAGTTCCGCGAGAAGCTGGCCGAGGCCCGCAGCCGGCCGAGCGACGCGGAGCGGAAGGCAGCCCTTCTGGAGGTGCGGCGCGGCCTCGGGAACCTGAAAACAGCGCAGCCGACGGTGCTCGTGGACCTGCTGCTTTCCTTCCGGGATGCGAGCGCGTGGGACGAGATGGTCCGGTTGTGCGACGAACTGCCGGACTACTTGCAGCAGTACGTGGTGGTCCGGCAGCAGTGGGCGCTGGCGCTGAACCGCCGGAAACAGACCGGCGACAGGGAAAAAGCCGTCACTATCCTGAACAAGCTGATTCGGGAACGGGGCGTCGATCCGGAGACGCTGGGCATTCTCGGCCGCGTTCACAAGGACCGGTACAAGGAACTGAAAGCGAGCGGAAGCATCATGGCTGCGGCCTCCCTGGACGAGGCGATCGAGGCGTACCGCAACGGCTTTGAGGCGGATCCGCGGGACTATTATCCCGGCGTGAACGCCGTCAGCCTGCTGGTCGAGAAGGGCGACCTGAAGGAGGCCGAGCGGCTGGCGCCGCTGGTTGGCTTTGCGGTGGCGCGGCGGGGCGGGGCGGCGTCGAGCGACTACTGGGACTTGGCGACGGTTCTGGAGCTGGCGGCCGTCGCCGGCGACTGGGAGAGCGCGCGGCGGGTCCTGCCGAAGGTCCTGGCGGCGGCGAAGGCGGCGTGGGTGACCAAGACGACGACCGACAACCTGGAGATGCTGTCCGAGGCGAGGAAACGGGCGGGTGCGGATGTTGGCCCACTGAGCGAGATCATCACGCATCTCAAGCAGCGCGGGGCGGAGCTGGGCGAGTAGTTGCCGGACGTCTGAGGGGCAGAAGCATGGCTGAATCAGTGCTCGATGAAAAGGAGCTGCTGGAGCTGGCGAATGTAGGCCAGCGGCTGGCCTCCGAAATTGACCTGAGGAAACTGCTGGCGGAGATTCTGGACGCCGCCTGCCGGCTGACGGATTCTCCGGATGGAGCCGTGATCCTCTACGATCCGGCGAGGGCGGGGCTGTACTTCGCCGCGGCGACGGGCGCGAGCGCGCACGAGGTGCTGGAGCGGTGGGGGGAATCCTCCGAGCACCGGGTTCCACTCGAGAGCAAGGCAGGAGCGGTGTTTTCCAGCGGCCGCGCGCTGGTGGACCAGGATCTGGCGTCTGACCAGGAGCACTTCAAAGGCGTTGACGAACAAACACGGCATAAAACGGCATCCATGGTGTGCGTCCCGCTCGAATTCGCGGATCAGGCCTCCGGCGCGGCGCGAAGGATCGGCGTGATCCAGATCCTGAACAAGCGTCAGGGCCTGTACACGCATCACGACGAAGTGCTGCTCGGCCGGTTTGCCGGCTACGCGGCGCTGGCCATCCGGAACGCAAGCCTCTTTCGCGACCTGCTTGGGCACATGGGGTTGTACAGCGCGGGCGACCCGTACCATTGGCTGGAGCGGTTGAACCAGCCGCCACAGCCGGCGAGCCTGACGATCCTGTTCGCCGACATGAGGGGCTTCACGCAGCTCTGCTACATGCTGACGGATCCCGGAGAGCTCGAATCCTTGTTGAGCAGTTTCCTCACCATGCTCACACGCCAGATCCTGCGCTACGAGGGCGTGGTGAATAAGGTCCTGGGCGATGGCGTGCTGGCGTTCTTCCCCGGGGACGACACGCCGGCAAGGGCGGTGCGGTGCGCCTTCGGGATGTTGGAAGACTTCGATGCGATGCGGCGGAAATGGGACGAACAACACGCGCAGGACCTGGGCTTTCTGGACATGGGGGTCGGCATCGTAACCGGCAATGTGCTGATGGGCACGGTGGGCTGCGGGGCGGTTCGCGATTTCACAGTACTGGGCACGCCGGTGAACCTGGCGGCGGCTTTCCAGAACGTCGCGAGGCAGGGGAAGCGCGTGCTGGTGGATCAGCCGACGCTTGCGGGCGCCAAGGACCTGGTCGGCGAGGTGCGGGGGCCGACCGTGTTTGAGCTTCGCAAGCCGGACCAGCAAGTCGGCATCCGGCACAAGCAGTACCACATCGTGAGCCTGAAGCAGGAGGAGAAGGCCGTTCCCGAGGACCGGAAAGCAGCGCCGCTGCGAATGTTCCTGTGCCACGCCTCCGAGGACAAGCCGGCCGTGCGCGCTCTCTACCAGCGATTGAAGGGCGACGGGTACCACCCCTGGCTGGACGCGGAGGAGATCCTGGGCGGCCAGGACTGGAACCTGGAGATCCGCAAGGCGGCGAAGGCAGCCGACGTCGTGCTGGTGTGCCTGTCGAATGGTTCCGTCACCAAGGAGGGGTATCTTCAGCGGGAGCTGCGGTACGTGCTGGAGGTGGCGGAGGAGAAACCGGAAGGCGCCATCTTTCTGATCCCCGTCCGGTTCGAGGAGTGCCCGATTCCGGAACGACTCAAGGGACTACAGTGGGTCGACCTATTTGAGGACGCGGGGTATGAGAAGCTGCGGAAGGCCCTGGAGAAAAAAGCCGGATGACGGCCGCCCGCCCCACGCCTCCGGCTGTCAAACCTGGTCGTGCGGGAAGCAGTCCACGGTGTGATCGTTTACGAGACCGACGGCCTGCATGAAGGCGTAGCAGATGGTGCAGCCGACGAAGCAGAAGCCCCGGGCGCGCACATCCTTGCTCATGGCGTCGGACTCCGGGGTGCGGGGCGGGATCTGCTTCTGTGAGCGCCAGGCATTCTTCATTGGCTGCCCGCCGGCGAAGCGCCAGACGTAGGCATCGAAAGTTCCGAACTCGCGCTGGACCGCGAGAAACGCCTTGGCGTTGGCGACGGCGGCCTCGATCTTGGCGCGGTTGCGAACGATGCCCGGGTCGGCGAGAAGGCCCTCATCTTCCGCGCGCGGAAGCGGGTCACCTTCCTGGGATCGAACTGGCCTAAGGCTCTCCGGTAGTTTTCGCGCTTCTTGAGGATCGTTTCCCAACTCAGGCCGGCCTGCGCTCCTTCGAGGATGAGGAACTCAAACAGGGTGCGGTCGTCGTGCACCGGCACGCCCCACTCCTCGTCGTGGTACCAGGGGCAGCGGCGGAATGCGGGAGGTGGCGGAGTGCATTGGCCGGTTCAGAAGACCACGCCAAACAAGACGTCGACCTGATTCAGATTCGAGCGAACCTCGGAATCCCGCACGCCGAAATTGCGATCCATCCATCGCGTCAGCCGCACCTCCGGCTCGAGCGAGAGTTTGTTGAGCTTGAACCGCAGGCCGCCTCCCGCAACAAGACCAAGTGTGCCGCGGTGACGAAGTTCCGCGAGCGGGTTGCCTTCCAGACAGTAGAAGTGTTCGCCGAGGGGACCGCGCCCGCATTCGGTTGCGCCGCTGATTGCGAACATGCGGTTGACAGAGCCGCCGATACGCACGAAGGGGCGTGCCGGAGCGCGAAAGCGATAGAGGAATGCAACCGGCACCTCCCATCGCCACAGTCCGGCGCGCGACTCCAGCGGGGAGATCGCGAGTTCGGCGCGGCGAAGCAGAAAGTCGGCTCCGAGGGCGGCACCTTGCCACAAGTCAACCTCGATCAGGGCGCCAATCGCATATCGGGGCGCTGACGCCTCGTATCGGCCATCGGCGGTGAGCAGCGGAGTGATCGGGATGCCAGCACGCACCCCGAGCGAAACGGCCTGCGCCATCAATGGTGACGAAACGACCAGAGTGGCGAGCAGCCGCATCGTCCATCAGGATATGCCATCGGCAATGGGGCCCGAGGTACGCGGGGGGTTATCGATGAATTACGTGGCGCGCTGGGTGTAGCGGCGGAAGAAGCGGCCCGGAAGCCACCGGGGCCGGCGCTTGCCGTTCCCGAGGTTGCGAACCAGGCCCGCAATCAACTGGTTGAAGCGGTCGGCGGCGGCGATGTCCACCGGCTGGCTGGTGTCGTCGAAAGGAGAGTGGTAGCGCTCGCGCAGCCAGTCCTTCTGTATTTTCTCTTCCGGCGACCCCTTGACAAAGCCGAACTTGAGATAGATCGATGGAATTCCCCGGCGAATGAAGCTGTACTGGTCGCTGCGAATGAAGATGTTCCGTTCCGGTTCGGCATCGCCGACAACCCGCAGCCTGAATCGCCTGGCCTCTTCCCAGGCCGTCGGGCCGATGGTGGACTCGTGCATCCCGTACACGTGCAGCACCGTGAATTCATGAAGCGGCAGGAACATATCGAGGTTGATGTTCGCCACGACCGACTCCAGCCGCACGGTGGGGAACGCCGCAAGGTATTGGGAGCCGAGAAGTCCGCCCTCCTCACCGGTGACCGCGGCGAGAATCACGGAGCGTCTTGGGGGCGAGGCGGCAAGCATCCGCGCGATCTCGATCAGGGAGGCAATGCCGCCGGCGTTGTCCATGGCTCCGTTGTAAATCGAATCGCCAGCGATGGCGGCGCCGGCGCCGATGTGGTCGAGGTGCGCCGTCAGCAGGACATATTCATCCTTGAGCTTCCCGTCCACGCCGGGAAGGATGCCGATGACGTTGTCGGAGGCAGCCTCGCCGCGCTCCACAGCCACCCGCGCCCGTATCGCACCGGGAAGGGGGAACCTGGGAAGCGGTTGGTCCGCCTCGGCCAACGAAAGGATTTCCGCCAAAGTGTGGCCTGTGCCGGCGAAGAGTCTGTCGGCGGCGGCGGGATTCACGGTGAATGCGAGCTTCAGCCCCGGCGTGTCCAGAAAACGCTCATCCGCGAGGGTCAGGGAGGGGCGAAGCGGAGGAGCCTCAGCCGCTCCCAGGGCATATCCATCGCTCTTGGGTTGGGGATCGATGCGATCCCTACGGCTCCGGCGGCTCGCAGAGCGCGCCAGCGTTCCTGATACGACTGGTAGTGAGCACGTAGCGCGGCCGGCAGGGTCGCCGGAGCGTACAACTCCGGGGAAAAATCCGCCTTCCCGCTCATGAGCACGTCCCTGCCCGGATCGAGAGCTTCTTCGGCTCCGTCGCGTCGGAGCACAAGATGGGACCGCGCCTCGATGATCCTGCTCGTCCGGATCGGCACCCGCTGAAAGTAGGATGACGTTCCAGCAGGTTTCAGCCCGGCCAATTCGAACTCCCGCGCGACGTACTCGGCGGCTTTTCGGTGCCCCGGTAAGCCGCTGGCGCGGCCCTGCATTTCGTCGCTCCCCAGTTCATCGACGTGCTTCCACTAGGATTGCCCGGCAGAGGGCATCTGCGCGGCCTGTAGTGAATCACCGAAGCACAGGAGCAGGGCGAGGGCGGAGAATCGCGCGAGGGTCCGGCGCAGTTTCATGTCCTGGATTGCTTGTACTTTTCCCGGACAGCCTGGAGCTGACGGGCATGGCCCTCGGCGTGTTCCGCGTAAATGCGCAGCAGGTCGAGCAGGGTGATGACTCCGTGCTCTGTGTGAGTGGCCTCTCGCTCGAACGCCGATTCCGGAAGCGCTTTCAGGAGTTCATAGTTCTCCCCGCGCAGACGGCGGAAGGTTTCCAATGCCTGGGAGATCTTGCGGCGGCCGTAGTCGAGGTTCTGAGCCCAGGCCTTCTCGTCGTAAGAGACCAGGGTCGGGTTGTCCTCGGCGATGGTGCGCCGGAAGCGATCCGTGCCTACGATTTCCGAGTCGGCCAGATGGCACAGGATCTGCCGGATGTTCCATTGTCCTGGTCCCGGCGAGTAGTCTAGCTCCGAGCCGGCTGCGCCCGTGATGGCTACAGCGACAACCTCCGGGCCCCGGCGAAACCGCTCAAGGAGCCCCGCCAGTGGCGAGGTGGGTTGGGCGGTTGTTTGGTTGCTCGGTGGGGCGGTTGATTGGTTGTTCGGTTGGTTGGTTGAGAGGTTGGACATTCGATTAGTAGTAGTCCGAGCAACTCAGGTAATAGCCGCAACCCTCGCACACCAGCTTGCACTTGTGTTCGGCGAGCCTGCTATTACAGACGGGGCAGTGGAGCATAGGTTCCTCCTTTTGGTGTTGCTCCTGTAAAGGCGGCGAGACCTTGGGATCGGATTCCATCCAGGGGATTGCGGCTATTATAGCGTAGCGACGCATGTACAATGGGGCAGGACCAGCATGCCAAGGAATGTCCTCGGTATCCTCCTGTGCCTGGCCACGGCGGGCGCGGCGCAGAAGAGAGACGCGGAGCCGTTGCTCCGCTCGGCTGCGCGAGGAACTCGCGGCGCGATCGCGGCCGGCAGCGAATACGCCGCCCAGGCGGGGATGCGCCTGTACTTCCGAGGCGGAAATGCGGTGGATGCGGGCGTGGCGGCGATGCTCGCGGCGGCAGTGGCGGAGTTCTCTCACTTCGGTTTCGGCGGGGAAGCTCCGATCCTGATTCGGACGAAGGATGGCCGCGTTGTGGCCCTTGCCGGAGTGGGAACGATGCCGAAGATAGCGACGCCGGACCTGTTTCGCCGACGAAAGCCAAGCAGCGCCGAGATGAGAATGCTCGAGCCGGGCGGGCTGGAGGCATTCCTGCCGTCCACCGGCCTGCTGCCGGCCCTGGCGCCCGCCATGCCGGAAGCGGCGCTGGTGGCGTTGCGGGAGTTCGGCACGAAGTCGTTCGCAGAAGTGGTCGCACCGGCGATCGAGCTGGCCGACGGCCTGGCGATCGACGAGACCCGTTCCCGAAGCATACGCGCGGCCCGGCACTTCTTCGCAAAGTGGCCGACCTCGCAGGACGTCTTTCTCCCCGGCGGCCGGGTGCCGCTGCCGGGCGAGATTTTCCGGCAGCCGCAGTTGGCAGACACACTGCGGGCAATGGCGGAGGCGGAGAAGAAGGCGCTCGCCTCCGGCATCGCACGATCCGCGGCCATCGACGCGGTGCGCGACTTCTTCTACCGCGGCGAGATCGCCCGCAAAATCGACGCCTTCAGCCGCGCCAACGGCGGTCTTCTGCGCTACGAGGACATGGCTGCCTTCCGAATTGCGCCGGAGGCACCCGCTTCGACGGACTACCGCGACTGGACGGTCTACAAAGCCGGCTTTTGGAGCCAGGGGCCGGTGATGCTCCAGACCCTTAACATCCTGGAGACATACGACCTTCGAGCCTTGCGGGCGGATGCCGGCGGCTACATACACACGCTTGTCGAGGCATGGAAGCTGGCCTATGCGGATCGGGACACGTACTACGGAGATCCGGCCGTCGTTAAGGTTCCGGCGGAGCAATTGCTGTCGAAATCCTACGCCGCCGAGCGGCGCAAGCTGGTGGGCGAGCAAGCTTCGCTTGATTTCCGGCCGGGCCGCATTCCCGGATCGAGCGCGAGGCACCCTTCGGAGTTCTTGGGCCCCGTCGAGCCGTCCGACACCTCGAGGGACACCACATGTATCGACGCGATCGACCGCGACGGCGTGATGTTCTCGGCCACGCCCTCGGGCGCGTGGATGCCGCCGGTCATCGCGGGCGATACCGGCATCCCGCTGACGCAGCGGGCGCAGAGTTTCCTGCTGATCCCGGGCCACGCCAACGAGCTGGCCGGCGGCAAACGGCCCCGGGTAACGCTGAGCCCGACCCTGGTGACGTGGAAGGGCAGGCCTTTGCTGGCGCTTTCCACACCAGGCGGGGACAACCAGGACCAGGCGCTGCTACAGGTGATGCTGAACATCCTCGAACTCGGGATGAACGTGCAGGCGGCAATCGAAGCGCCGCGCGCGCAGACCAGACACCTTGTCTCGAGCTTCGACAACCACCCGATGTATCCGGGGGACCTGTTGCTGGACGAGCGCATTCCCGCAGCCGTGGTCGCGCAGCTTGCCGAGCGCGGGCACAAAGCGTCGGTGCGGTCGCGGTTCCACCCGGGCGCCTATCCGGTTGTGATCCGTGTCACGCCGGGCGGTGTGATCGAGGCGGGGGCCGAGCCGGCGGGCTACCGGGTGGCGCATGCGTGGTAGGCGCTGGTTGGGGACTAATCGAGCTTGCGGATCACGGTGCGCACGGCGCCCTGGATGACCAGGTCCGCCCGCGGATACAGCTCGGGATAGGCGGGATTCTCGGCTTTGAGGAACCACTTTCCACCGACGCGCACGAGCCGCTTCAGCGCGCTCTCGCCGTCGATGAGCGCGACGACGATCTGCCCGGCGCGGGGGCTTGGTGTCGGCTGAACCACAACGGTGTCGCCGTCGAAGATGCCCGCGTCCTTCATCGAGTCCCCGCGCACCTTGAGCGCGAATGACCCTTCCTTCGGACGGAAGCCGAGAGTCGTTTCGTCGAGTGAGACGCAGCCGTCCGGCTGCGCCAGGGTGAAGGTTTCCGGAGGTCCGGCGGGAACCTGTCCGAAAAGCGGGAAATCGAAACTGGGGGCGCGCAGCGACTCGAGCGGGCCGGCCAGGTCAATCTGCCGCGAACCTCGCCGGGCGCGTCGGATGAAGCCTTTCGTTTCGAGCGCCTTCAGGTGGCCGGCCACGCCGTTCGGGCTGCGCATGCCGAACTCCTTCTGGATCTCGGGGATCGAGGGCGAGCAGCCGTGCTTGCGCCGGAAGCTGACAATGAAATCGAGAATGCTTCGCTGGCGTTCGGTGAGCATGCTACTATAAATATTTACATCTTCGCCGCAGCCATGTCAACCGCCGATGATGATGCTCGCGCCTGGCAGCCGGCGTTGTTCGCCGAGCCGGCCGGGTTCGACCGGGCGAAGCTGGCCGCCGGCGTGCGGCGGCTCGCGGAGGAACGGGTCTACCTCGGCACGAGTTCCTGGAAGTACGAGGGCTGGCTGGGGCAGGTTTACACGCGAGAACGGTACCTGGAGCGTGGCCGCTTCTCCCAGCGGCTGTTCGAGGCCACCTGCCTGCGCGAATATGCCGAAACCTTTCCCGTCGTCTGTGGCGATTTCTCCTTCTACCAGTTTCCCTCGGAGGCTTACTGGCAGCGCTTGTTCCGGTCTGCTCCGCCGTCGCTGCTGTACGCGTTCAAGGTCCCCGAGCAGATTACCGTGAAGCGCTTTCCGGCGCATGACCGTTACGGCGACGCCGCCGGGCAGGAGAACCCGACGTTCCTCAACGCCGCCCTGTTCGAGGATTCATTCCTGCGCCTGCTGGATCGCTATCGATCGCAGGTCGCGGTGCTGATCTTCGAGTTCGGCGCGTTCGGGCGCGCAAGCTATGAAAGGCGGGGCCAGTTCTTCGAGGATCTGGACAAGTTTCTCGGCGCGATGCCGAGGCGGTTCCGTTACGCGGTGGAAATTCGCAATCCGGAGTTTCTCGGGCCTGATTACTTCTCCTGCCTTCGGGGTCACCAGGTGGCGCACGTCTTCAACGCCTGGAGTAAGATGCCGGAACTATCCCGGCAAACCCGGATCGTGGACGCTTACACCTCGGATTTTTCGGTGATTCGAGCGCTTCTGCGGCGCGGCCGGACGTATGAGGAGGCCGTCCGCAAGTTCGCCCCCTACGAACACGTACAGGAGCCAAACCCCGAGGCCCGGCAGGCGATCCGCGATGTGATCCGGCGGGCGCGCGAGGCGCGGCAGACGGCGTTCATCTTCGTCAACAACCGGCTGGAAGGAAATGCGCCGGGCACGGTGCAGGCGATTCTCGAAGACTGAGCGGAACCCGGTGGTACAATTTGGCTGATGGCTACGACCTCGGCTCTGACGGTGAAGGAGTTCCTCGCGCAGAAATTCCCTGAGGATCAGCGTGTCGAGCTGGTGGACGGGGAGGTTGCGACGATGGGCACTGCCGGTGCGCGGCACGAGACAGTCAAGGCCAACATTCTTCGTGTTCTGGTTGTTTACCTTGAGCAAAGCCGACTTGGCAAAGCATTTGGCGACACGATGTTCCGGCTTGCCGACACCGAGGCGCGGATACCGGATGTTTCCGTCCTTCTCAACGAGCAGGTTCCGGTCCCACTGCCGGAAGGCCTGTTCGAGTTAGCCCCGGCGCTGGCTGTCGAGGTGGTCTCATCGGAATCCGCCGCCGACCTGGAAAGAAAGGTCCAGCTTTACCTGGAGAAGGGCAGCCGATCCGTTTGGGTCGTCTATCCGGAGCAGCGGACCGTCCACGTGTTCGACCCCGCCGGCGTTTCCCGCGTGGTGCGCGGCGATCAGAAGATCGAGCTAGACTGGCTGCCCGGCCTGTCGGTTCCGGTCGCGCGCCTCTTCGAAGGCTTGTAGACGCTACTTCAGCCCGCCGCGCCGCAGCTCCTCGAACAGCTCGCGAAAGCAGGTCGCCGCCTCGGCCGCGGGCGCCTCCGCCGGTCCATCGCGGTTGTAGGCCTTGACGAACTGGCCCATGCCGCACCAGGTGGTCTGAAGCACTCCGAGCATGCGGCCACTCACGGCAGGCGTCGCGCTCTTGCGCGCGGAGCGGATCAGATTCAGTTGCTCCAGCGCGACGCCGGGCTTGCGCCACGGCGAGCTGACCACCGGAAACCCCTGAAGCGCGAACCACGAGGCGGTGGGGTCGGCGCGCTCGTAGTGCCAGTCGGCAATCACGATGTCGCGCGGGACTTGCTGGATCGCCGGGGCGGTGCCGTTCACACTCGCCTCCCATTTGCCGATGCCGGTGGCTTCGCCATCCAGAAACCGGTCGCCCCACATCCACATTGTCCGGCCGGACTTCGCCAGGTGGTCGCGGAGAGCGCGAACCTCGCCGGCGAACAGCTCGGCCTTGTTCTTCCCCTTGCAGCGCGGACAGTCGTCCTCTCCGAGCAGGAACACCTCGTCCATGCCTATGTGGAACGCATCGGCCTCGCACGCCTCGGCCAGCTCGTCGACGAGGTCGAAGACAACCTCGTGCACCCTAGGATGCAGTGGGCAGTAACTGCGGCAATAGATGCCTTCATTGTTCGGATACTTGCCGGGCGTTTCGTCGAACTCGGGATGGGATCTCAACAACCCGAAGGTTGTCTTCGCCCAGGACTGGTGCCCGAGCATGTTGATCTGCGGGATGAGGCGGACTCCCGCCTGCCGGCATGCGGAAACCAGTTCCTTAACCTGCTCCCGGGTGAGGGCGTCCGCCTCGACGACTTCGGGCCGCCGGGTGAACCGGTACTGGTAGTTGAATTCGACCACCAGGGTATTCACTCCCTCCTTCGGGAGCGCCTCACGGATGAACCGGAGGCAGGCCGGAAGCTCTTCCGCCTTCGGCGCCGAGACGTGCAGCCCGCGCACCGGCAACGGGTCGGTGGGGCTGGCGGAGA
>CAZACK010000030.1:0-18749 GCA_964483455.1 uncultured Solibacteraceae bacterium | reverse complement strand
GGTTTCCCAGAGCAGTTTGCCGGTGAGCTTGTCGTAAGCGTGAAACTTGCGGTCGTAGTTGGTCGCGCCGATGAAGAGCAGGCCGCCGGCGGTTACGACCGGCCCGCCGTAGTTCTCGCTGCCGGTGTTCGACATTCCCTTGGCTGCCAGTTCAGGAATTTCTCCGAACGGAATATGCCAAGCGAACTCGCCGGTGTCGAGGTTGATGGCGGTCAGCATCCCCCAGGGCGGCTCGACGGCGGGATAGCCGTCCGGATCGAGAAACTTGTTGTAGCCGTCGATGGTGTACTTGAGCGGAGGTCCGGCGGCTCGCGCCGTTTCCGCTTCCACGTCTGAATCCTGACCTGTCATGAGATACCGCGTGACCGCCTTGACGGCCGGACCGCCGATGTGGCCGAAGCCCGGCATGCGCCCGGCGCCTTCGCGGATGACCGTGGCCACCTGTTCCTCAGCGCGCCTCCGGGAGATGTCCGTAAGCGCGGGGAACTCGGGCGGGCTGCCTTTGAGATCTTCGCGATGGCATCCCGCGCAGTGCGCCGAGTACAGCGTGCGGGCGGTGGTGCGCCCCTCGGCCTTGGAGCGCTCGACCAGGCGTAGCACCCAGGCCATTTCGTTGGAGTTCACGTAGTACAGTCCGGTTTCGGGGTCGAACGCCTGGCCGCCCCATTCCCCGCCGCCGTCGAAGCCCGGGAAGACGATGCTGCCCTCGAGGCTCGGCGGAGTAAACGGCCCGTCGTTGCGGAGGCGGCGGAAACGCTCGAGTACGGCCCGGTGCGCCTCGGGCGTGCGCTTCGTTACCATATCTACGGTGAATCTCTGCCGGGAGAACGGCGGCGGCCTCAGCGGGAAGGGCTGTGTCCTGGCGAGGACTTCGCCTTCGATGTTCCAGGCCGGCGCCGGGCGATACTCGATCGGAAACAGCGGCGTGCCAGTCTCGCGATCGAACACGAACACGTGCCCGGACTTGGTGGTCTGGGCGACGGCGTCGATGAGGCGGCCGTTCCGCCGCACGGTGACCAGGCTCGGCGGTGTAGGAAAATCGCGGTCCCAGACGTCGTGTTTGATCGCCTGGAAGTGCCACACCCGCTCGCCGGTGTCCGCCCTCAGCGCCAGCAGCGTGTTGGCGAAGAGGTTGTCGCCGGCGCGGTTCGAGCCGTAGAAATCGAAGGCGGCCGAACCGGTCGGCGCGAACACCAGGCTCCGCTTCTCGTCGAGGCTCATGCCGCACCAGTTGTTGGCCGCGCCGAGGTACTTCCAGCCGTCCGGCGGCCAGGTGTCGTAGCCGAATTCGCCGGGGTGCGGGATCGTGTGGAAGCTCCATCGCAGCTTGCCCGTGCGGACGTCGTAGGCGCGGATGTCGCCGGGCGCGGCCGGCAGGTCCTCGCTGGAGATGTTGCCGGTAATCAGCAGATCCTTGTAGATGATGCCGGGGGTGGTGATGGTGATCGTGATGGACTCGGGATCGCGGCCGAAGCCTTCGCGAAGATCGACGCGACCGCGCCGGCCAAAGCCTGCTACAGGCTTGCCGGTGCGCGCGTCGAGGGCATACAGCCAGTGGCGGGCGGAGAACAAGATGCGGCGGTCGTCCCCCTCCGACCAGTACGTGACGCCGCGGTTCCGGTTCTTGCCGGTCACCGGCTTGCCCTCGTTCGGGTCGAAGCTCCAGCGCGTCTTGCCTGTGGCGGCGTTCAGCGCGAACAGGCGCAGCTTCGGACTCGTCACGTAGATCACGCCATCGACGACGATCGGGTTGCACTGCATCTCCGAGTCCTTATAGGCGTCGCCGGTGTCGAAGGTCCAGGCGACCTTCAGCTTGTGGACGTTGGCCCGGTTGATCTGGTCGAGTGCGGAGTATCGGATGCTGTCCCGACCGCCGCCGTAGACGGTCCAGTCGCGATAGCCGGATTTTGGGATGGTGCGGTCCTGTGCGAAGAGGCAGATACCAACAAGAAGTGCAGTCAGGGGCAAAGGCAGTCTGAGCTTCATGGGACTTCCGCTGTTCGAGAAAAGCCAGCCGGAGAACGTTCGAGCCTCGGCACGAGGGCCAACGCCGGCCGGGCAGTCCTTGCCCCTACACCGTGACCCAGCCCTTCGTCTCGACGCTCTCCAGCACCTTTGCCAGCAGCTTCATCCCCCACAGGCCGTCTTCGAACGTCGGGTACTCCACCGGCGCCGACGGGTCGGCGATCTTCCTGTAGAACCGCTTGAACACCTGCTTGTGCGTGTCGTCGTAGCCTTCGCTGTGGCCGCCCGGGTAGTCGGCATACGAGGCCGCCTGGCGGTGCAGAATGGAGGGGTCCTTCATGATGAGTTGGTTGGCGCTGTTTCGCTGGCCGATCCACAGTTCGTCCGGCTTCTCCTGATTCCAGACGACCCCGGCCTTGGTCCCGAACACCTCGACCTGGAACCGGTTCTTGCAGCCCGCCGCCACCTGGCTGACCGTGAACGCGCCGCGGGCGCGGTCACCGAGCCGCAACAGCACCGCCCCGTAATCCTCCGTGTCGATCGGCACCTCGTCGTAGTCCTCGGGCCGCAGCGTCTTGCCGGCGAAGGTCTCGATGGCCACCTTCGGTTTCTTGCGCGTCCTGTGGAAGGTGGCGAGGTCGGCGCACAGCGAGGTGATCTTCAGCCCGGTCAAGTGCTGGATCATGTCCATCCAGTGCGAGCCGATGTCGCCCATCGCGCGCAGCGCTCCGTTGTCCTTGGCCTCGATGCGCCAGTTGTAATCCGTGTCGTAGAGCAGCCAGTCCTGCGAGTAGGTCCCCTGAACGAGCAGGATCTCGCCCAGTTCCCCGCCCTCGATCATCCGGCGAATGTGCTGCACCACCGGGTAGTACCGGAGGTTGTGGTTGACGCAATTAGCCAGGTTCTTCTTCTTCGCCGTGTCCACCATCTCCTGCGCCTCGGCCACGTTGAGCGTCAGCGGCTTCTCGCACAGCACATGCTTGCCGGCTTGCATGAACGCCTTGGAGATGGGCGCGTGCAGCGCGTTCGGCGTGCACACGTGCACGGCCTCGATGTCCGGGTCTGCCAGCAGCGTAGTGTAGTCGCCAGTCGTCCTCTCCACTCCGATGGCCTCGCCGAATGACTTGCCCTCCTGCTCAGAAATGCCGCACACCGCGGCGATTTCGACATGTCCCAACCGGCGAATGGCTTCCGAATGCGACCGGCCCATGAATCCGGCGCCGATGACGGCGGTCTTGATCTTGCGCATACTCTCGTGTCGCGAACTCCTTTCGTCTTGATGTGAAACCGGTGATTCTCAGACTCACAATCTACCAGATTGCCGGTCGTCCTGAATCGGCGCGGCCGCGGTGAATTGCACGGGAGTACGCGGCTCAAGGACGAGAGGACGGCGAACCCATGCCGTATCCCGCGCCTGTCTCGCCCCTCAGCAGTTCATCCATCGCCGCCTCGTAAAAGGCGTTGCTCCGAAGCCGGATCTCCTGCTCCGACTTCTCGGGAAAGCCCAGGTGCTCGAGTTCGTGCAGGAGTACGGCCAGGGTCGCGGCCTGGAAGTGAACGGCTTCCAGATCGCCGCCATCCCCGGCCGCCAGGCGAGAGAGTGGCTGCGGGCGCCATTCGCGGAGACTTTCATAGGCGAGGTCGATTTCGCCGACCTGCCGGCCGATGTCGGCAGCCAGGCGCCGCGTGAGCCGCGACTCGGTGCCCCGCGGATGATGATGCCCGAGACAGCCGCACAAATTCTTCGGCCGCAGGACCACCACGACGAGCGCGGGCAAGACACGGAACAGCGCCTCGTATGGCTCGCGGGTCGCGGGGCTGAGACTGCGCAGCACGTGCGTGTAGGCCGTTTCGATCTCATCTCCGGCCCGATCGGCGCCTCTCGGAAAGCTGAGCAGCAGCAGGGGCAGGTCGTCGCCGGCGCGCACCAGCCTCTGGTCTCGACCGCGAATCCGGTCCAGCAGGCGCTCGAGCAATCCCGGCGGATGAAGCCGCTTCGCCGCCTGTTTCGCTTTCGACCGCATCATGCGAGCATCTGATATTCTGGCAGACAGGGCCTTTTCCCTCCATGCCGTATAACGAACGAAGTTATGTCACCTCCCGGCCATTCTATTCCGGGGGTCTGCCGCCGGGAGTCAAGTGGCTGCTGATCGTTAACTGCGGTCTCTTCGTCGTCTACTTCCTGGTCTATTCTCTGGGAGCGGGGACCGGCTATGGATCGCTGTTCCGTAATCTGAGCCTTAGGCCAGATGAGGTGCTCTCGCTGCCGCCCGCCTTCTGGCAGTTCGTCACCTACATGTTTCTGCACGACCCGCGTGGATTTGCCCACATCCTGTTCAACATGCTGGCCCTGTGGATGTTCGGCACGGACCTGGAGCGGAGCTGGGGCACAAGAAGCTTCCTGAAGTACTATTTCCTTTGCGGGGTGGGCGCGGGCCTCTGCGTCGTCGCGGCCAACCTCTTTGCGGGAACGCTGAACACAAGCACCATCGGCTCGTCGGGCGCGATCTACGGGCTGCTGCTGGCGTTCGGCATCCTGTACCCCGACCGCATGGTGCTGCTCGGATTCCTGTTCCCGATCAAGGCGAAGTACTTCGTGATGATCATCGGCGCGATTGCATTTCTGAGCTCGATCGGCGCCAGCGGCAGCGGCGTCAGCCACGTCGCCCACCTCGGGGGGATGATCTTTGGCTACCTGTACCTGAAGAAAGGCAGGTTTCGGGTCGATTTGGTCGATGTCGTCTCGCGACGCGTCCAGACATGGAGACGGGAGCGGGCTAGGAAGAAGTTCCAGGTCTACATGGCCAAGCAGGACGGAAGACGAAACCACCGCATTCATTAGACAGGGTGAGCGTAACGGCCTGCCTCCCAAAAACGTCCTGATATATAGTGGAAGGCAAAGGGCCCGTATGAGAAATGTGCGTCGTCTTGTCCTTGTGACCCTCCCCTGCCTGGCCGCCGCCATCGGGTTGTTGGCCGCCCAGGAGGGACCGAAGCGGGAGACCGGCGACACGGTTGCTCGCCCCAAGAAGAAGGAAGCCGGGGCGGAAGCCGAAGCCAAGATCCCCTCGAAGCTCGGCAAGAAGGAAAGCGCCGACCTTCCGGAGGGACTCCCGACCTTCCGCAGCGACGTCACCACCGTCAGCGTGGACGTCGCCGTCCTGAACAACAAAGGGCAGCCCATCCCGAGCATCCCCCGCGGCAACTTCCGTGTGCTTGAGGACAACGTCCCGCAGCAGGTCGCTACGTTCGAGACCGGCGAAGCGCCGATGACCGTCTGCCTAGTGATCGAGTTCAGCAACCTTTACCAGTACTACTGGAGCGAGACCTGGTATCAGACGTTAATGGCTGCTTACGGCTTCATGGAGACGCTGAAGCCGGAGGACTACGTAGCCGTGGTCGCCTACGACATGAGGCCGGAGATCCTCTCCGATTTCTCGACCGACAAACGGAAGGCCTACGAAGCGATGCAGCGGCTTCGAATTGCCTCCTTCTCCGAATCGAACCTCTACGACGCGATCACGGACACCGCCGACCGGATGTCGTCGATCGAAGGCCGCAGGGCCATCGTGCTGATCTCCTCGGGAGTCGACACGTTCAGCAAGCTCACCTTCGACAAAACCCGCAAGATCCTCCAGAACGCCGGGGTTCCCATCTATGCCATCGGATTGATGCAGGCCTTGCGGGAATGGTACGATGCCCGCGGCTACATGGGGCCGATCCAGCGCCTGGACTTCCTCCAGGCCGACAACCAGATGCGCACCTTCGCCAAGGAGACCGGCGGGATGTCCTTCTTCCCGCGGTTCTACGGCGAATTTCCCAGCATCTTCCGGGCGATCTCCGAGTCGCTGCGAAACCAGTACACGCTCACCTACCACCCGTCCAACCAGACGCGCGACGGCAAGTTTCGGAAGATCAAGGTGGAACTGGTCAACCCTGCCACCAACGAGCCGCTGCGCATCGTCGACGAGAAGGGCAAGCCGGTCAAGTACACCATCATCGCCAAGAACGGCTACACGGCCCCGCGGGAAGTGGAGTAGGCCGGCGCCACCGGCCGCTGGACACTCCTCGAGAAAAGTCAAGCGCTCGATCTTGCCTTTTTACAGATCGATACAAATCAATTGACAGAATCGTTACACCTTTGCTACTTTCGCCGAGTCTGCAATGATTGTTCCAATGCGTTCCAGCACTCATCAGCCGGCCCGAATTCTCATGGTGGATGACAACAAGAATGGTTTGGCCGCCCGCAAGGCGGTCCTCGAAGAACTCGGGCACCACATCGCCACCGCCAACGCCCCCGAAGATGCCCTGGAACTGTTCCATCCAGGGAAGTTCGACGTATTGGTCACCGACTACAAGATGCCGAAGATGGATGGAGTGGAGCTGATCCGCAAGATTCGGGAGATCGAGCCTGGGATTCCGGCGATCATCTTGTCGGGCTATGTCGACTCGGTTGGCCTCAATGAGGCAAACACCGGGGCCGACGTCGTGCTGTCAAAAAGCTCCAGCGAAGTCCCGCAATTGATCCGCGCCGTCAACCGCGTGCTGCACAAAAAGGCGGCCAGGAAGCCTCCGGCGACCCAACAGTCCACGCTCAAGGCCAAGCGCACACACGCCTGAAAAGCGGTCAGACGCATTTTCGGGCCGTGCTGCACACGGCTCTGCCCGGCTCCAAGAATGCATCCCTCCGGTTTTCGAATATCATCAATAATCGAGGAGCGCCCTCATGCTCGAAATCACCTGGCTTGGACACGGCACATTTCAGCTTCAACTTCCTTCCGGCGATGTCTTCCTGCTCGATCCGTGGACGGAAGGCAATCCATCCTATCCGGCCGCCCATCAGATCAACCGGCTCGATGCGATCCTGATCACCCACGGGCACTTCGATCACATTCATGACGCGGTTCCATTGGCGAAGAAGTTTGCGCCCAAGGTGGTTGCGATCTACGAAACATGCGCCTGGCTGGAGTCCAAAGGAGTCGCCAACGCCTGCGCGATGAACAAGGGCGGATCGCAGCAGATCGGCCCGGTCGGAGTCACCATGACGCACGCGGTCCATAGCTGCGGCATCCTCGATGACGACGGCAAGATCGTCTACGGCGGCGAGGCGTGCGGCTACGTGCTGCATCTGCCGGATTCGCGCCGCATCTATTTCGCCGGCGACACCAACGTCTTTACCGACATGCAACTGATCCGGGAACTCTACCAACCGGAGCTGGCGATGCTGCCCATCGGCGACCTGTTCACGATGAGCCCGCGCGAGGCCGCCGTCGCCTGCCGCCTGCTCCAGCCGAAGAAGGTGATCCCGATGCACTTCGGGACATTCCCGCCGCTCACGGGCCGGCCCGAGCAGCTTGCCGGGCTGATCAAGGACCAGCCGGACATCACGGTCTGGCCGCTCGAGCCGGGCAAGACCGTGACCTGGTAGCACCGGGCTCCTGATATGCCCGACGACAAGCCGCTGTTTCGCGAGAAGACCAAACAGATCGGCGCGTGGTTTCTCGGCCCGAAGGCGGAAAACGCCTCCGTCGAGGAGGAGATGATCCTCCACATCCTGCGCGATTACTTCTACTGGCGGCGCAACTACTTTCCGTCCGACGAGATCATCGTCACGCAGCACATGCGGCGCGAGTTCCTGGACTGGACCGACAACCTGCTCCAGCAACTCAGCGAGATGCTCGCGCGCCTGCGCCGGCACTTTCCGTTCTACAGCCCGCGCTACATCGCCCACATGCTCTCGGACCAGACGATTCCTTCGGTGCTTGGTTACTTCGCCGGCATGCTGTACAACCCGAACAACGTCACGCCGGAGGCGGCGCCGGTAACGGTGGAGTGGGAACTGGAGGTCGCCGCCGACATCCTGAAGATGCTCGGCTACAAGGCTCCCCCGCCGCGCGATGCGCCGCACCGGCAGACCAGGCAGGAATTCGGCTGGGCGCACATCACCAGCGGCGGCACGGTGGCCAACCTCGAGGCGCTGTGGGTGGCGCGCAACGTGCGTTATTTCCCGCTGGCCGTCCGCGCCGCCGTCGAGCGCCACGGCATTCCGCTCGGCGTGAAGCTGCCGGGCGATTCTTCCGGCTCGACCCGCTCTCTGCGGGAACTTGATGATCGGCAATGCCTTGGAATCAAGCCCAACGAAGCTACCTTTCTGCTGCCGCGCTTCATCGAGGCGGTGCGCCGCTGCTTCGATATTTCCGAGCCGGAGGCGGTCGCCCGAGCCTGGGACCTCATCCGGGAAAGCGGCCTGAGCGTCTCCGCCAGCGGCGCGCTGGCCTGCTTTCAAAAATGGCCGCCGGCCCTGTTCGTTTCCGGCGCCGTCCACTACAGCCTGATGAAATCCGCCGACGTGCTAGGCATCGGCAAGGAGAACGTCATCCTCGTTGACGTGGACCGGCACTTCCGGATGGACGTGCGCGATCTCGAGCACAAGGTGGCGGAGACGATGCGTCGCGGCATGTTCCCGCTGGCGGTAGTGGCGATCGCGGGAACGACCGAAGAGGGCGCCGTCGATCCCGTGCACCAGATCGACGAGTTCCGCCACCGGCTCGAGAGCGAGACCGGCGCCAGTTTCTGGCTTCACGTGGACGCCGCCTGGGCCGGCTACATCCGTACCCTGTTAGTCTCGACTGCTGATGACGCTGAACGTGAACCCGGCCTGGAGGAGCGGATCGATGCCGTCAGTGCATTCACGCACCGCAAGCTGCACATCAGCCGGCAGGCATATTCGCGGACGGTCGAATTGCACTGGGGCGCCAAGGAGGTCTGTAGCGCGTTCGCGGCGTTTCCGCGAGCCGAGTCGATCACGGTCGACCCGCACAAAATGGGCTACGTGCCCTACCCTTGCGGCGTGGTTGCGTTTCGCAACGACCGTGTGCGCCTGTTTCTGACGCAAGAAGCCCCCTACATCACCGTCACTCGAGCGACTGATCTTCAGCCCCACGCCTACGAGCCGCCCGCCAACGTCGGCCCGTTCATTCTGGAGGGCTCCAAGCCTGGCGCCGCCGCGGCCGGCTGCTGGCTTTCGCACCGCATGATCCCGCCCAATCGGGAAGGCTACGGCGAGATCATGCGCGCCTCGCTGCTCGCCGCCCGCGAACTCTACGAAAGGCTCGCGCACTGGGAGCAGTCGGCGAAGGCGAACCGGGAGCACACGGGATTCCAGTTCGTGCCGGTCACCATCCCGCCTCCCGATACGAACATCGTGTGCTTCGTGATCCGCGTCAAAGACAGCCGGTCGCTCGAGCGGATGAACGCGCTGGGGGAGGCCGTGTACAAGCAGTTCACGATCGAGGCCGAGCTCGGCGAACGCGAATACAGCTACGCGCAGCCGTTTTTCGTTTCGAGAACGCGGTTCCAGATTCCTCAATACTCAGAGCATTCCGTGGCCAGCCTCCTGGAGCGCGCTGAGGTCGATCCGTCGGACTATCCGAAGCACGGCATTTTCGTGCTGCGCGCGACGGTCATGAGCCCGTACATCGTGCTGGCCGCCGAGACCGGTCACAAGCAGGACCTGCTCGCCGATTTCGTCGAGGCACTGGCGCGGACGGCGGAGGCGGCGCTGGCGGACGAATAGCCGGTAATTGCCGTTCAGGCATTTCCGCCACGGCGGAGGCACAAGGCGCGCCGGCCAGGGACAGCCGAGTTCCACAGCGACCTCGCGAAGCGGGATCCGGGTGGCGGACTCGCCGGGGTCCCGGGAATCCGGAACGGCGTAGTCGGGCATGCAGACGCCGCCCGGCAGAGCCCTCCCCTTCATAGGCCGACCTGGAATAATCCCCGCCTATTGCCTCTTCTTTCCGCCGATCTGCCACTCCGTGAACGGCGACCGCGCGCCGCGAATGCGCACGTTCAGCAGGTACGGCTTGCCCGCTCGGAACGCCCGGTCCACCGCCGGGGCAATTTCCTCCAGGGTCTCCACCGTTTCCCCTCCTCCACCGAAGCCTTGCATGATAAGGTCGTAACGCGTATCGCGCAGTTCGCAGGCCACCACTGGCTCGCCGGGGTTCAGCTCTTTCTGTAGCTCGCGCTCGAGCCCCCATCCCGCGTCGTTGCCGACAATCACCACCACCGGAAGGCCGTGCCGCACTAGCGTGTCGAGTTCCGCCAGGTAGAAGCCGAGCGATCCGTCTCCGGTGAACAACACCACCGGCTTGCCGGGATTGGCGAGTTGGAGGGCGATCGCATTGGGCAGCGCCGCGCCGATGGTTCCCAGCGGCCCGAGCCGGATCCAGCCGCCGGGCACGACCGCCGGCAGGATCGCCCGGCCCCAGTGGCCAAAATCGGCTCCATCCCAGGAGTACAGCGCACCGGCCGGCAGCAGTTCCTTCAGGGCGAAGTACACCACCGCCGGGTGGAGCGGCGAACTCGTGTCGGCGGCGGGGGCGGCAAGCGCGGTCTCCCACTCGACGCGTAAACCTCGCAGCCGTTCCAGCCAAGGCGTGGAAGGCCATGTCTCGGCGCCGAGCGCGTCGAGAAACGCGCTGAGCGTCGCCTTTACATCGGCGCAAATACCCAGCTCGAGATCACGATTCATGCCGAGTTCCTGCGGGTGGATGTCCACCTGGATGAATCTCGCCGCCGCCGGAAACAGGCGCGGGCCGCCGAGCGCCAGCCGGTAGTCGATCCGCTTGCCGAGCACCAGGAACACGTCGGCCTCCTGGAAGGCGCGGTGCACCGCCTTGTTGAGCGCCGGGTCGGCGGAGCCCATGCACAACGGATGCCGGTCGGAAATGACGCCCCGCGCGAACGTGATCGTGTAGACCGGCAGCGAGGTCCTCTCCACGAGTTCGGGCAGTTCCGCTTCCGCCCGCGCCCACCACACGCCGCTGCCGGCGATCACGACCGGACGCGCCGCGTTCCGGAGAAGGGCCAGCGCACGCTCCACATCGTCCGGCGTCGGGGCGGCAGGAGGAAGCTTCGCCGGCGACGGCGCTCGCGACGGAGAGTCCGATGCGCCGCGGAACGCGTCCACTGGAATCGTAAGGTGAACCGCTCCCATCCGACCGGACACCGCCTCGGAGTACGCCCGGCCGAGGTAGAAGGGGATCTCGCCGGCATCCGGCACCTGCGCCGACCATTTCACTACCGGCCGCACCATCCCCGCCTGATCGATGTCCTGGAACGCCTGCCGCTCCCCCATCGTGCTGGCACGGCTGCCGCTGACGGCGATTAACGGGCTGCCGGCGAGATGCGCGGTGGCGATGCCTGTCAGGGCATTAGTGTGTCCGGGCCCGCCCGTGACCAGAGCCAAGGCCGGCGCCCGCCGCAGGCGCGCCCATGTGTCGGCGGCGTGCGTCACCCCCGACTCGTGCCGGAAATCCACGATGCGAATCCCGCGCCGAGCCGCCGCCACCAGCACTTCGTTCAGGTGATCCCCCACCAGGGTGAAGATCTCGGACAGGCCGAGCCGTTCCATCGCGTCGACGAACAACTCGGCGCCTGTTGGCATCGCCCTGTCATGCTACTACAGCCGTCAGCGGCCGACTCACCGTCCGCGGGAACTATGCCAGAATGAATGCCGCGCGAGATGGCTGACTTTCTCGGCATTGACGTTGGAACCTCGTTCATCAAAGGCGCGGTCATTGACCTGGACCGGTTCGAGCTGCGCTGGACGGAGCGCGTGCCGTTCCCGGACTTTCTCGGCGGCCTGCCTCCGCTTCACCGCGAAGTCGACCCCGGCGCGGTCATGGCGGCGGTTGACGACTTGGTGGCGCGTCTCACCCTTCAGTCACGCGGCTTTGACGGCTACGTGCTCTGCGGCCAGATGCACGGCTTCGTGCTCGTGAATGACCGGGGTGAGGCCGTCTCCAACTACGTCTCCTGGATGGACCAGCGAGTCTCGCGGGCGGAATTCGACGAGATCGCGGCGCAGGTGACCGCCGGAGAGCGCGGCGAGCTCGGCAACGAGTTCCGGCCGAGCATCGCGCTCCCGCTGCTCGGGTGGCTGAAGCAGCACGGCGCGCTGCCGTCCGGTGAAGTCATGCCGGTGTCGATCGCCGATTACGTCGCCGGCCGGCTGTGCGGCGCGCCGCCGGCGATGGAGCCGACCCAGGCGGCGGCGTTCGGCGCGCTGCGGCTGGGTACGCTCCGATGGCACGAACAGGTCATCGGAAAACTGGGCCTTTCCTCGCTACGCTGGCCTGAGGTGCGGCTGGCAGGCGCGGTCATCGGCACGCGGCGCGGCGCGCCGTGCTATGCCTCCGTCGGGGATCAGCAATGCGCGCTCGCCGGCGCGCTGCTCGGCGACCGCGAGCTTTCCGTGAACATCGGAACCGGCGCGCAGCTTGCCCTCATCACCGATTCCAGTGCACCGGACGGCCGCCAGGTCCGGCCCTATTTCGACGGCCGGTTTCTCCGGACCATCACGCACATTCCGGGCGGACGCGCCCTGAGCGCGCTGGTCGGCCTGTTGACCGAATTGGGCGGCGGCGACAAGGAGGATGTGTGGAGCCGGATCGATCCGGCGGTCGCCGCGGTGCCGGTGACGGACCTGCGCGCGGCTGTCGCCTTTTCGCCCGGCCCTTGTGGGGACACGGGGTTTCTCGAGAACCTCCACGAGGGTAATCTGACCATCGGCCACCTTTTTCGGGCGGTGTTCGAGTCGATGGCCCGGAATTGCGAGACCTGCGCCCGCCGGCTCGATCCGGACCGGACCGCTGAGAGGGTGGTCTTTTCGGGAGGCGTGGCGCGTCGTCTCGAAGTGCTACGGGAACTGACGGCGACCGCATTGGGCCTGCCGTGGCGCCTCTCGCCGCACCCGGAAGACACCCTGTTCGGGCTGATGGTGCTGGCCGCGGCGTTCAGCCACCGCGCCGGCAGCGTCCGCGCCGCCACTGAGGCCGCGGTGCGCGGCCAAGGCCCCTTCGGGTGATCGGACAGGCAGGCTGACCCAGGTTGACCGGCGGGGCGGTCAGAAAACGTTCGCGTCCAGACTCGCCACGAAATCAACCCCTTCGACGTGCTTGCCGGCAAGACTCCGGTCATTTGTCAGGAAAAGGTTGACACCCGCCTCGGCGGCGGTAGCCAACTGAATGGCGTCTGCCGGGGAAACGGCCATTCCAGCCCGGATCCCTGCGTAACGGACGGCGGTCTCCGGGGTGAAGGGAAGAATCCTGACAAAGGGAGGCCGGAACAAGTTCCGGAGTCTTGCCGCCGTCGCCGTGTCGCCCTTCTTAAGCGGCGCTGCCAGGACCTCCCCGATTGTGAAGGCACTGGTGCAGAGCACGTCCTCGCGCTGCTCCATTTGCTGAAAGATGGTGCGGACTCGTTCGCCGAACTGAGGATTGTCCTCGAACCAATAGATGAACAGCATCGTGTCCCAAAACACGAGGCTCACGATTTGGCGCCCTTTCCGTGCGCGGCTCCGAAGAAGCCGGTTCGCTCATCTCGCAGGAAGGCCTCTCCGCCTCCATATCCGCGAAAGAGATCCGCAGCCACGCCACGAAGGTTCCAAAAGGGATGGTTTGGCTCTTCTCTACCCTTGGAAACAGACTGGAGTTTGTAGGTGTACACAACGGTGGTACTCAAGCCCGAGGGCGGTCCCTCAACCTCAACCAGAACCAGACAGTTTTCTCTGAGGAAGATTTTGGACTTGAGAGCGTTACAGACCAGTGGAACCAGGTTTGTCAGCCGCAGGGCTCGGTGTACTTCGCCAACCGGGACGCGAACAAGAGCGTCGCCGCGGCGACGAGCCGGCTCGATGTACTTCTCGCGGACATGCTCCCGCACTTCATCAGATTGGGACAACGTCGATGGCAGTCGAACAGTAGACTTCAGCTCACTGAACCTCCAACGCAAGCACCTCTGAGACGGACTCACCCCGCAGCCCCCAGCACTTCCTCCACCGGCGGCTTGCCGCGCTTGGCATAGCGGAGGACGCCGTCCTCCCCGATCAGGTAAACCGTTCGCCGGACGATCAGCCCTTTCGCCTTGTAGCAGGCGGCGACCCGCTGCCCGGCGTCCACCAGCAGCGGGAATGGGAACCCGTTTCGCTGGCGGAACCGCGCGTGGCTTTCGGCTTTCTGGGGATTGACCCCGAACACCAGAGTATTCGCCGCCCGCGCCTTCTCCCAGTTGTCCCGGAACTCGCAGAGCTGCCGGCGGCACACGGGCGTCTCGTCGCCGGGATAGAACACCAGGACGACGTTCCGCCCGCGCAATTCCGACAACCTGACAACCTGCCTTGAATCATCCGGCAATGCAAAGTCGGGCGCCACGGTTCCCACCGCAAGAGGCTTGGAGAAAAGCCAAGGCATGCCCTCATGAAAGCACCGAATCACGGAAACCGCCAGATGCTCTACACTGGGCAGAGAGGCTCGATCTTGCACGATCACGCGACTGTGCACACCGGCAAGGTCCTCCGGCTGTCCTTGGCCGCCACTGTGGTGTTCGTGCTGGTGGAGGTCGTCGCTGGCCTGAAGGCGAACAGCCTCGCGCTGATCTCGGACGCGGGCCACAATTTCACCGACGCCCTCGCGCTGCTGCTCGCCTCTTTCGCTTTTCGGATGCAGGCCAAGCCGGCCGATGAGGTCAAGACCTACGGGTATCACCGGGCCGGCGTGCTGGCCGCGTTCGTCAACGCCCTCACCCTGGGACTTCTCTCCGGCTACATTCTTTACGAGAGCTACCACCGCTTTCGGTCTCCGCGGCAGGTCCACGAGACCACGATGCTGGTGGTGGCGGGGCTTGGCCTGGTAGTGAACCTGGCCATCATGTGGGGCCTGCGCCGCGAGCAGCGAAGCGACCTGAACATCCGCGGCGCCTTCGTCCACATGCTCGGCGACGCGCTGGGCTCGATCGCCATCATCCTGGGAGCCGTCGCGATCCGTTACACCGGCTGGCAGCGCATCGACTCCGTCCTGTCGGCACTCATCGCACTACTTATCATCTGGACTGCTTGGGAGATCATCCGGGAATCGCTGAACATCCTGCTCGAGGGACTGCCGAAAGGCATGGAACTGCAGACCGTCGTGGAGGGAATGAAGGAGGTGGAGGGGGTGCTCGACGTGCATGACCTTCACATCTGGAGCCTCGGCTCAAGCCGGCACGCGCTGAGCTGCCACGTCTTGATCGAAGACCAGCCGCCTTCCTCGAGCGATGCGATCCTTCAGCGCCTCAACCGCGTCCTCGCCGAGAGGTTCCAAGTCAACCACACGACCGTGCAGTTCGAACACGTGCACTGCGGCGTCTCGCTGAACGGTTGCTGCCTGCAACCGGAGGCCGCTCCGAAGGTTCGGACAGGCCGCGCCCGCCCATGAACCGCCGCGCTTTCCTGGGGGCTGTTCCGCTGTTGCCGTCCCTGTTCGGGAACACCAGCGGCGACGAGGGCTTCATGTCCCTGTTCGACGGAAAGTCGCTGAAGGGTTGGGTCGTCGAGGAGGGGCCTGAATCGGCCTTTTTCGTCCAGGATGGCGCGCTCTTTGTGCACGAAAGCGCCAGCCCGCCGGCATGGCTGCGCTCCGAACGGGAGTACGAGAACTTCGACTATCGCGGCGAGTTCTTCATCGAAGGCTGGATGGATTCCGGCATCTATCTCCAGGCGCCGCTGCACGGACGGCAGGCGTGGACTGGTTTCGAGATCAAGATCTTCCACAGCCGCGACGAGACGCCGGCGCCGGAGTCGATGGGCGCCGTGTTTCCTCTGATCGCGCCGCGAACGGTGAACGTAAAGAGCGGCGGAGCATGGAACGATTTCCGCATATTGATGGACTGGCCGCGGCTGGCCGTCTGGACCAACGGCGAGCAAGTGCAGGAGCTCAACGTCGAATCGGTCCCCGAGCTTCGCTACCGGCTCCGTCACGGTTATCTGGGCTTCGCCACGGCCTCGACGCCGATGCGGTTCCGCAACCTCCGCATCCGCGAGCTTCCGTCGAAGGAGAGCTGGGAGACGCTGTACGAATCGGCGGCGGATTTCGGGAAATGGCTCGTCACGGAAGGGCAACCGAACTTCCAGCCGCTCGGAGGGGTGCTGCGGACGGACGGGCTGGGGCACTTGGCGACCAAGCAGAAGTACCGGGACTTCGAGTTACAACTCTACATTCGCGGCTGCCGGGCGCACAACGGCGGAATCCTGTTTCGCTCGGCGGGCGAGGGCCTGAAGAACCCGCGCCACTACGAGATCCAGCTTCACAACGTGGAGGAAGCACACTATCCGACCGGCTCCCTCTACCACCATAAACGCGCCATCTACCCGCGCATCGAGGACGAGAAGTGGTTCCTGATGCAGCTTCGGGTCGAGGGGAAGCGCTGCCTTGTTCGCATCAACGGCGAAAATGTGCTCGAATATGACCGGCTGGACAACCTCGACGAAGGCCACATCGAGCTTCAGGCGCACCGCGCCGGCTACTGGATCGAGTACAAGCGGATCCGCGTCAAGCGGCTGTAAGGGTTACCCGCCGGCGACTTCCTCCCAGGTTACGATCCGCTTCTCGTAAATCGCCTTAGTGCCCATAATGGCCTGCGCGGTGGAGACGAACGCCGAATCGGCGTTGTTGATCGGCTGCTTGTTGTTCTTCACCGAGTCCGCGAACGCCGCCAGCGCCATGTAGCTCGAGTCCTTGTCCTCGTCGGGAACGGGCAGCTTGATGCTCTCGCGCCTGTCGCGCGGATACCACGTCGCTCGGATCAGGTCGATCGCCCCGCCCGCGCCAAAGACGCGCTCCTGGATGCCGGTGAATCCCGGCGGATCGAAGTAATGGTGGCTGAAGTTGACCCGCGCGCCGTTCGGATATTCGAAGATCAGGCTGTAGTTGTCCATCACCGTCCGCCCCGGAGGCTCGTTGATGAACAGGTTCGTCCCGCCGGAGGCCAGGGCGCGCGCGGGGTGCCCGCCAATCGCCCACGTGAACAGGTCGAGGATGTGAATCCCCTGGTCGATCAGGATGTCGCCGCACTTGGTCTTGTCGAAGTACCACGGGATATCGCGCGGCAAGTCGCCGCCGTGCCGGATGCCATGGCACATCAGGACCTTGCCGATGCCTCCGCTGTGGATGAAATTCTCGGCGGCGTTCCGGTTGGGGTCGTGCCGCAACTGGAAGCCGACCTGGAACTTGCCCCTGGCCCTGTTGGCCGCGTTCACGACCATCCGGCAGTCCTCAATGGTCAGCGCCAGCGGCTTCTCCGCATAGAGGTGTTTGCCGACCTCGAGGATGGCGAGATTGACGTCCTTGTGCCGGAAGTCGGGCACCGCCTGGACGACCGCATCGATGTCCTTCTGCTCGTCGAGCATCTTGCGGAAGTCGGTCCAGGTGCGCACCGAGCCGCCGGCGGCGGCAACCATCTGGGCGGCCTTGCGGGCACGATCGTCTTCGAGATCGCACACCGCAACGACGGCGACTCCGGGCACTTTGATCATCTGCTCCAGGAGAAAACTTCCGCGATTACCGACGCCGACGAACGCCACCCGCAGCTTGTCGCCGGAGGTCTGGGATCGGAGAATTGCCGGGGTGGCTGCGAAGGCCGCCGGGATTTTGAGAAAGTTGCGACGGCTGTGATCCATAGGGTTCATCCCTCGATGCTAACGCAGGTCGGCGCCCGCCCATGCGGGGCTCTCGCATTGCATGCGCCTCGCCCGGCCGGGCGAAGGCGAAAGCGCCCGCGCCACCCACCTGAGGCTTACTCTAGGCTCACAAACACCGGCAGTGTTTCCAGCGGCGCGGGATAGCTCTCCACCGCCCGCCCGCCGCGGTACAGCTTCCCCGACCAGAAGTCTTTCCACAGACCCGCCGGGAGGTACACGTCGCGCGCGGCGGCGCCCTTCACGAGCACGGGCGCTACCAGGAAGCGATCGCCGAGCAGGAACTCGTCTCGAATTCCATACGTGCGCTCGTCCTCGGGATTGCGGAAGAACAGCGGACGGACGATCGGCGTCCCGTCCTCCCGCGCCCGGAGGGCGAGTTGCCAGATGTAGTCGCCCAGCTCCTTGTGCAGCAGCGCGTACTTCTTGACGATAGCCTCGGACTTCGAAGTCAACCGCCACGGCGCGTACGAGAATTGCATCATCGGCATCAGCGCGCTCGCCTCGGTCCAGCGGACGAATAATTCCTCGTCCATCTTGTAGCCCTGTTTGAGAAAGCTCGAATCCAGCCCGCCGCCGATGATATCCGGGCAGAAATACGGGTAGCCGAGGATTGACTCGGTCAGCCCGTGCGGCACGATCGACGCCAGTCCGTCCTCGATACTCCAACTGGAGCTCTTGTCGCGAAGCCTCTGGACCAGGCCCCACGGCTGCGCCAGCCAGCTTACCCTCAGTTCGTTGATCTCGAAGTGGCGGCCAAGGCCCGCCCACAGGTCGGTGTACCTGTTCGGAGTAATTCCGCCAAAGGTCACGAACTCGGGCTGGAAATACTCCGCGTCGCCGGCGTCCAGCTTGTATCCGTCCACTCCGTACTCTCTCTGTAACCACTGATGCTCGCCCAGAAACCACGCATAGGCGGCCGGGTTCGACAGGTCCAACATCGCCGCTTCGCCGTTCCACCACTTCGACATCGCCGGCCTCTTGCCGTCCGCCGCCTTCACCAGCCAGCCGTCGCGAGCCAGGCGCTCAAAATTCGCGGACGCTTTCTCGACGAACGGCACGTTCCAAAGAACGAACCGGAATCCCAGCTTGTGGATCTCGTCCGCCATTGCCTTTGGATTCGGGAACTCCCTGGCGTCGAAGCGGTTGTCTCCGTACTTACTGAGCCACCCGTCGTCCAGAATCAGAACCGTGCCCGGAAAACCAGACTCGCGGATCCTGCGGGCGTAGCTCACCATGTCCGCCTGAGTAACTTTCGTCATGTACT
>CAZACK010000029.1:0-53363 GCA_964483455.1 uncultured Solibacteraceae bacterium | reverse complement strand
GCACAGCGAGAAGAAGAAAGAGAGTGGTTCCCGGCGGCAACGCCTTGTGGTAGGCTTTCATTTCCCGGCCTCCTCTGTCCGACGTGGGAGGCTGGCGCCTGTGTGCGGGCGGGGTTGCCTCCTGCTGTATTACCGTCAAAAGGGGGCGGAAACTACCACGGAAAATCGAAACTGCTGCGCACCGGACTGGAGAGACGGGCTCCGCGCAGTGTTCAGTCCCACCTGGAACGAGTCATCGAGGAGTGGGAGTTCGCGGGCTGGGCGGCCACAGCGACAGCCTGCGCCGCCCATGCGCAATTACTTTGAGATGGCGCGTATAGAGTATGATTTGTTTTCTCAAGTCCATCAACCCGCTCCGCCGCATCCGAGAACTGGCACAGGAGTTGCGTCGGACGCAGGAAGAGCGCGACCAAGCCCGCCGGCGAAATGAGCAGTTAGCCCCAGTTAGCTGAGCTAGGCCAGAATGTCCCTCACCACCCGCGGCCCTTCCACCCCGGTCAGCCGCACGTCCAGCCCCTGGAACTTCACCGCCAGCCGGTTGTGGTCGATCCCGAGCAGGTGCAGCATGGTGGCGTGGAAGTCGTGGACTCCGACGGGATCCTCCACGGCCGCATAGCCGAGGTCGTCGGTCGCGCCGTGGCTAATGCCGCCCTTGACGCCGCCGCCGGCCAACAGGAACGTAAAGCCCTTGATGTGGTGATCGCGGCCGTCGCCGCCCTGCGACATCGGCGTGCGGCCGAACTCGCCGCCCCAGACGACCAGCGTTTCCTCCAGCATCCCCCGCTGCTTAAGGTCCTTGATCAGCGCCGCCGTCGCCCGATCCACTTCCCGCGCCTTGATGGCGACGTTTTCCTTGACGGCCCCGTGGTGGTCCCAGTCGCGGTGGTAAAGCTGGATGAACCGCACGCCGCGCTCGGCCAGCCGCCTTGCCAGCAGGCAGCTCGAGGCGAACGAGCCGTCGCCCGGGGTGGCGCCGTACATCTCCAGGACGCTGGCCGGCTCCTTGCTCATGTCCATCAAGCCGGGCACGCTGGTTTGCATGCGGAACGCCATCTCATACTGCGCGATGCGCGTCAGGATCTCCGGATCCTGGAGCCTCTCGTGCTGCCGCCGGTTGAGCGTGTTGACGGCGGTGATGAGATCGCGCTGCGCGCCGGCGCCGGCGCCCGGCGGGTTCTGGATGTACAGCACCGGATCGCCGGTCGCGTTGAACTTCACCCCCTGGAACTTGCTCGGCAGGAACCCGGCGGACCACTGGCGGGCGGCGATCGGCTGCATCTGCCCTCCTTTGCCGGAGGAAACCAGCACCACGTAGCCCGGCAGGTCGTCCGTCTCCGCGCCCAGACCGTACAGCACCCACGAACCCATGCTCGGCCGGCCGGCGATGATCGAGCCAGTGTTCATGAGCGTGTGCGCCGGGTCGTGATTGATCTGCTCGGTCCACATGGAGCGCACAACGCACAGGTCGTCGGCGACACTGCCGATGTGCGGGAACAGCTCGCAGATCTCCTGCCCCGACTGGCCGAACTTCCGGAACGCGTGCTGCGGCCCGAAGCAGACCAGCTTCGCGTTCTGCAACTGGGCGATCTGCTGGCCCTTCGTCATCGACTCCGGCATGCCCTTGCCGTGCATTTCGGCGAGCTTCGGCTTGTAGTCGAACGTCTCGAGGTGCGACGGTCCGCCCGCCTGGTAGAGGAAGATGACGCGTTTGGCTTTGGCCGGATGGTGAAGAGGATCGACAATGCCCTTCCGGCGCTTCTCGGACGCCGGCGCGCCCGCAAGCAGGCGGCGGTCGAGGAGCGAGTTCAGCGCTACCAGTCCGATCCCGGCCACGCCCCGGCCCAGGAACGTCCGGCGGCATGTTTCGGAAATGTCAGGCTCAGACGAATTCATGACGTTCTCTGATCAGCCGCCGATGAACGCCGATGCCGGCGCGGCGGCGCCGTGCGGCCGAATGCTCCACAACCCCGGATCGCTCCTTTTCCTATATCGGCGTTCATCTGCGGTCATCGGCGGTAAAGTATTCCCTCAGTTGCGCGTGATCGTTTCATGGAGATTCAAGATCGCCCGTGCGACCGTCGTCATCGCGGCCAGCCGGGGCGCGGAGACTTGCTTCGGCAGCGGCGCTTCCCCAACGGCGAGATACGCCTTCGCCTCCGCCGGCGCGGCCCGGAACTGCTCCAGGCTCTTTCGATAGAGATTGCGCAGCACCTGCCGCTCCTCGACGTCCGGGCCGCGGCCGAGCGCGCGCAGGAAGGCCCAGCGCAACTGCTGTTCGAAGCCTTGTCCGCTGTTCAGCATGTTCTGCGCGAATACCCGGGCCGCTTCCACAAACACCGGATCGTTGAGCAGCACCAGCGCCTGGAGCGGCGTGTTCGAGTTCGGCCGGTTCACCGTGCATTCCTCCCGGGTGGCGGCGTCGAACGCCAGCAGGCTGGGATGCAGGAAGGTGCGCTGCCAGAAGGTGTACAGCCCGCGGCGATACTGGTCCGCGCCGCGGCTGGACGAATACTCGCGCTTGGGAAAGTTCATCGCGAGCAGATACCCGTCCGGCTGGGGCGGCCTGACGCTGGGGCCGCCGAACTTCTCCGCCAGCAGGCCGGAGACGGCGAGCGCGATGTCGCGCACCACTTCGGCCTCTACGCGGAGGCGGCTCTGCCGCGCCAGCAGGCGGTTGTCCGGATCGCGCTCGTCCAGTTGCGGCGTGCTCCGGGAGGACTGCCGGTAGGTGTGGCTGGTCACGATGACCCGGATGATGTGCTTCACGTCCCACGGGTGCGCGCCTTCGGCCTGCCAGGACGGCTGCATGAACTCCGCCGCCAGCCAGTCGAGCAGCTCGGGATGAGCCGGCCATTCTCCCTGCGAGCCGATGTCGTCGAGTACCTTCGACAAGCCCGTGCCGAAGAACTGCCGCCACATCCGGTTAACGAACACGCGGGCGGTGAGCGGGTTGTCCTTCGAGACGATCCAGTTCGCCAGGTCGAGGCGGGTGGCGCGCGGGCCGCGCGTGTCGAGCTTCCCCAAGAAAACCGGAACCGCCGGCTCCACGATCTCGCCCGAATCGTCCATCCAGTTGCCTCGGGGAAGGATGCGGGTCTCGCGAGGCTCGACGGCGCGGGTCACGACCACTTCCGGGATCTGCGCCTGGACCAGCTCGAGGTCGGCCTTGAGCTTGGCCAGGGTGGTCGTCACCTGCTCGAGTTCCGGCGATGCCCACTGGAAGTGCTCCAGCGCGGCGCGCCGCTGCTCGAGATCGCGCTCCGTCTCCGGCGTGCTCAGCGCCTCGCGCACCAGCTTCGGAAGCCCGCGGTCCGCTGGCAGCGTGATCGTCAGGTCCTCGGACGGGCCGAGGCGGGCTTTCTCCACGGCGATCCCAGATTCGGGATACGAGTACTCGCCCTCGGACAGCGCCAGCCGGAAGCGCCCGATGGTCGCTTTTCGAAGATCGGAATCGTGCCGGAGGCGGACCGTGAGCACCGCGTCAGGACCCGTCTTGACCTTTTCCGTGAATCGCAGGGCCATGAACGGGCTCCGGCCTTCGCCGTAGGCGATGGCCCAGCCGGTCTTCGGATCGACGTCGATGGCGGCCATCGGCGGGTATCCGACGGGCTGCCCGAAGCCGTCGTGCGTAGCAAGAACAAAGTCCAGGCGTTCCCCGGGCGTCTTCCCGTCGGGCGACAGCTCGGCCTCGACCTCGGTGAGCACGAAGTGGTCCGCGCCGCGCGACAACCGAGCGCCCGGCAGGCTCTCGTCCTGCCCCACTTCGACCCCCAGCGCCGTCCAGGTTCCTTCGCCCGGCTTGCAGACGACGGTGTACGTCTCGTTGTCGGGATTGGGGCCGCCGGCCACGATCAGCCCGTTGCCGCGCTTGCGCTCGCTCGACAGCGTCGCCGCGCCGCCGCCGACGAGATAGAAGTTGCTCTCGACCGGCTCGTCGTTGTAGATCGCGAGCTTGGCGCCGTTCGCCGACTTGGCGGAAACAGGCCGCTGAAACCGCCAGGCAAGCCGGCCCGACTCGTGCCAGGCAAGGATCTGTTTCTCCCAAGCCTTGCGGCGATCGTCCATGCGCTCGGCCGCGTCATCGAGCAGGCAGCTTGTCCGGAAGATCCGCTGCTTGAGTTCGGCCAGCCTCCGGCTCTGCTCTTCGCTCGGCAGCGGAAGCCGCGCACCGTAGGCCATCGGTCCGGTCGAGTGGATGAGGCCGGTCTCCTCGATGTCGGCGAAGAACGCCTTCATCGAGTAGAAATCGCGGGTGGCGACGGGATCGAACTTGTGGTCGTGGCACTCGGCGCAGCCCATGGTGAGCCCGAGCCACACGCTACTGAGCGTGCGCACGCGATCGGCGGCGTACTTGGCCAGGTACTCCTTGGGCTGGAGGCCGCCCTCGGACGAGCTGCGGTTGATGCGGTTGTAGGCCGAGGCGATCTTCTGCTCGAGCGTCGCGCCCGGGATCAGGTCGCCGGCAAGCTGCTCGCGCGTGAACTGGTCGAACGGCTTGTTGTCGCGAAACGCGCGAAGCACGTAGTCGCGGTAGGGCCAGGCGGGAAACGGCGTGTCTCCATGAAAGCCGGTGGTGTCGGCGTAGCGCGCTGCGTCGAGCCAGTGCATCGCCTGCTTCTCGGCGTAGCGCGGCGAGGCGAGCAGCCGGTCCACCACCTTTTCGTAGGCATTGGGCGATGGGTCATCGACGAACGCCCGGACCTCGCGCGGCGTGGGCGGCAGGCCCGTCAGGTCCAGCGTGACCCTTCGGATGAGCGTGCGGCGATCGGCTTCGGCCGACGCCGCCAATCCTCCCCGGGTGAGACGGGCCTGGACGAATGCGTCGATCGGGTTTCGGACGGGCCCTTTGACGGCGGGCGCCTCGGGCCGCTTGACGGGCTCGAACGCCCAGTGCCCTTCGTACACCGCTCCTTCCGCGACCCACCGGCGGATGGTCTCCTTCTGGGCTTCCGACAACACCTTGTGCGAAAACTTCGGCGGCATGAGCCGCGCCTGGTTCTTGGTGAAGATCCGGTCGATGATGGCGCTTTCCTCGGGCTTGCCGGGCACGATCGGCGTGACGCCCGCCGGCGTGCGCTTCAATGCCTCCGCGCGAATGTCGAGCCGCAATCCCGCCATGCGCGAGCTCTTGTCCGGCCCGTGGCATCGAAAGCAGGTGTCCGACATGATCGGCCGGACGTCGCGGTTGAAGCCAACGGTGTTGCCGGCGGCAGACGCCAGCGCGGCGCCAAGCAGCACGACTACGAGTCCCCTCATGGAGGCCCAGCTCCCAGAAGGTTCCAGTCTACCATGGTGGCCGCCGTGCGATCGCCAGTTCCGGGCTGCGGGTGTGGCTGTGGCCCTGGCGCGTGCATGACAGTTGAATTCGCATTCATACTGGGAAATATGCGTGTAGGCGAACGAGGTCAGGTGACCATCCCCAAACGGATTCGGGAGCGATTCGGCATTGGGCCGGAGACCGAGGTGGAGTTCCGCGTAGTCAACGGCTCTATCGTTGTGAGCAAGGCGCCCAAGCGGCTCAACCTGGACAAGTGGAAGGGACGTTGCAGCGATGCCTTTGCGAAGCTCGGATATTCCTCCGTGGACAAGTTCATTGAGGATGTTCGCGGACGATGATTACGGCGATCGATACCAACATCCTGCTGGACATCCTGGTTGCAAACGAGGAACTCTACGAGGCGTCCGCCGCCGCATTGCAGGAGTGTGCGACGGCAGGGTCGCTCGTGATCTGCGACTTGGTGTATGCCGAACTCTGCATCCATTTCGCGGCCCAACTCGAGTGTGACGCCTTCCTGGAAGCCAACGAGATTCGGGTGGAACCGCTGACCCGTGAGGCTCATTTTGCCGCCAGCCGGGCTTGGCGAGCCTACCGGCAGCAAGGCGGCAAGCGTACCCGGATTCTGGCGGATTTCCTCGTTGGATCCCACGCGCAGAAGCAAGCGACACGCCTGTTGTCGCGAGATCGCGGCTTCTACAAGAACCTTTTCCCGTCCCTGACCCTGTACGATCCCAGCGGCACAACAGGAGCGACGAAGGGCTGAGGCGTGACCGGCGGACGGTTGGTCTTGAACGCCCGGGAGGGCTCCTACCGGGCGGCTGCCCGATACCGCGCTCGCGCCTCGCCGATTCGCTCCAGCAGCGCCTCGACTTCGCCGGCCCGGTAGGCTTCTTCCTTCGTGAACCGCTCGTCCCGGAGCCGCGCTTCAATGAAATCCAGAACCTTGAGCCGCTTTTCAGCGAGGTTCGGCGCCTCCGCCGAGTTGCGGAAACTGCCGTCCACCAGCACGTACACCGGCGAAGTGTGCGCCAGGCCGCCGTTGTGCGTCCGGGCGCGGGCCGCGATCCACTGGCCGCTCTCGATCTTGAGATCGAAATCCGCCTTTAGTTCGCTCATTCGCGAATCGCCCGACTCCGCGGCGCGCACGACCTTGCCGCCGGCGACAACTTCGAGCAGCTTCGGCGACCCGATTTCCTCCGGCGCCCAGGCCCGCGCGCGGACTCGAACGGCGCTGTTTCTGGAAACCGCCAGGTCATCGCCGGGAATCCGGCCGTTCACCGTGAGCAGGAGCATCGGCCCGTTGGTCACGAAGGTGTGGCCTTTCTTCATCGCGCCGAACCACGCGTCCGCCGAGAAGCCAGTGCCCGTGTGGGCGTAAACGCGCACTTCGCCAATCGTGTTACCCCAGGGAAGATCCGACCCGGCTGAGGCGGTGAGCTTGTAGCCGAGGTTCAGGAAATCGTAGTAGTCCTCGAGGCCAAGCTTGGTGAACTGCAAGATCTCGAAAAAGTCGATCTTGCCGCGCGGCACGTTGATGCTCGTGTCCCAGGTGGGATTGAGTCTCGGATTCGCGCGGCGATCCAGCTCCGGCGCCCACGCGATGTGCGCATAGCCCGCGAGGCCGCCTCGCGCATGGACGCCATCGAACATGAAATCGTACTGGTGATAGCGGCTGGTGTCGCGCACGGGCGACGTGATGTTGAGCGCGATCGTGTGGCCTTGCTCGCTGATGCCGGTCCGGGGGTCTTCCTGACCGGAGACGAGAACATAGTCATCCCGCTGATACCGGTGCTGCTTCCCAAAACCGGCCTGCTCGAAGTAGGTTCGCTCGATGTCCCCCATGCGCAGAATGTTCGAGACATGGAGGTCTTCCGCCTGGGCCCAGGTCATGAGGAATTCGTTGTGCTCGGGCTTGAGGCGCGGGTGGTGGATGTGATCGTCGCCGGAATACCATCCCTGTTTTGCCATCTCGACCCAGCGCCGCAGCGTGATCCTGCGCTCCTTGCGCTGGCCAGGCGCGAGGGCGAATTCCTCGAACACAGTGTAGTACTCGATGCCGCGCATGATGCCGAGACGCCACTTTCCCGCCGGGAGTGTGATCGAAAAAGGCTTGGAGACAAAGTACGCCGCGGGTTCTTTCCAAAACGGGTAGCACGGGCCGCCCTCGTAGACGTACGACCGGACGTCGTTGTCTTTGTATTCGCCGTTGGTCAGCCGGACGGGTCCGATGTCTCCGGGCTTCCATTCGCCCGGAGTGTAGAAGTCCCTGGTGGTCGTATAACGAGGCACGGTCCGGCCGTCGGGCGGCGTGCGCCATTTGCCGTCGGCGAGCGAGGTGATCGAAACCATGGCGGGCACGACGCGGCCGGTCGCCTGGTCCCGGATCTCGACGGACAGCGTCCCTTCGCCCGAATCGCCCATCGAGGTGTAGACGGCGAAGCCGGCAAGGATGGCGGCCGCCGCCCGCAACAGCGTGGCCCGGCGCAACCATAGATTCGGCATGGGATATGTCTACCACAATGCGCGGAGCGTCGCTCCGCTCAGGGAAAGAAAGCAGAGATGCTTCCCTGCCGGTCGGCGCGCCCAGTGGCGCGGCCCCATGGGCCGCTTCCGTCGGCACGAGTGCCGACGCGGCAGGCTGAAGCCTGCGCCGCAACACGCGGCCCATGGGGCCGCACCACTGGGGGAAATGGCTTCAGCGCCGGTGCATCACTTTCAGCATGACCGGCCCGAGGAGGCCGGAACTCACCAGCGGGTCGCCTTTCTTGAATCTGGCGCCCATGTCGGTCTTGGTGTAGCGCTTCTCGGCCGGCAGTCCGGCATCCCCGATCAGCCGGTTCGTCCAGACGTTGACGATGTCGATTTCCAGGATGTTAGCGGAGGCTTTCAGCCAGCCGGTAACATCGATGCGGAAGGGCTTGGTCCACAAAACTCCCAGATCCTTGCCGTTCAACCGCACTTCGGCGAGGCTGTTGAGGTCGCCCAGGTCAAGAGAGATACCGGGACCTTCGGGCTTCCAGCTCGCGGGGAGGTCGAACGTTTTCCGATATTTCGCGGTTCCCGAGTAATACTTGATGCCTTCTTCGGGACGCTTCGTCCAGTCGGTCAGGGTTTCGAACACCACCGACTCCGGACCGCCCCACTTCGGATCGAACTTGACGGTCCAAGCGCCGGCCAGCTCAACCACCGAGGAAGCGACCGGGAAATTTGGTCGTTTCACCTTCGGTTCACCACCGGGTTTCCGGAACACGACGAGAAGCGACTGGTAAGGCGCGAAGCTCATCGGCGCCGCCGTGCGGCCATTCTCCAGGTGGAAGTCGGTTGCATCCCAATTCCGGCCGGTGACCGGATCCCAGATCTCGGGCTGCTTGCCGCCGACGCGGAACACGAGCTGCACATCCGCCACAGCATCCCGCTGGTTGCTGAGGAAGTAGATCTCCGCGGCATCCGTCTTTCGATGCGTGTAAACGATATTCGCGTCAGGCTGGCCGCCCTTGACTTCGAGATCCGGCTCGAGCTGAATCTCCTCGAACACGCGGGCCATGTCCTTGCCCCAGATAAGGCGGCCTCGCCCCAGCGTGCGGCTTCCGGAGGGAGCCTCTTCCGGTCCCCACATCTCGCGGGCCAATGTCTTGACCTCCGCGTCGACCGCGGGATAGCCGGTGAGGCCCGGCGCCCGCAGCGGCCGGTTTCCGACAACCGTGGCGCCTGCATCGATCAGATCCCGTATCTTGCGCAGCACCAGCGGCGACATCTCGGGCTCCTCCGGCAACACCAGCACCCGGTAGCTCATCCCGTGCGGCAGCACCAGGCGATCGGACTTGACCGAAAGGCGGTTGAGCAAGACCTCGGCGTTCAGGCCGTCGAAGTCATACCCCTTTGGGAGCGCGGGCTTGACAAAGTCCCTGCCGGGGACGAACGTGGTCGCGCCTTCGCCATAGAAATACAGCGCATCGGCGACAAACTGACCTTGTAGAAGGAGATACTGGATGCGCGCCAGATAGTCAAAGAACGCCTTGCTCTGCTTGAACCAGGTTACGTGCCGGTTGACGATCTCGTAACCACCCGTGCCCGTGCCCGGCACGCCGCCCGTCTGGTTGGTCGAGCAGAAAATCACGCACTGCTGGAGGCCGCTGCTGAAAGCCTCGTCGCCGAAGCGCTTCATCAGGCCCGGGTGGGCTTCGTACGGCCGCAGCCAGGTGCTGAACGCTTCGGACTGGATCTTACGCTTGCCGTAGATGTGCGCGGCCGAGGCGGCCGTGCGGACGGAGTCGCAGAAGGGGTAGAACTGGGACATGATCGGCGTGGCGGTCCAGAATTCGCCCTGTGGAACGTCGCCTGCGCCGAATGCCTCCAGCCCGTCGATGTGCGGGAACGGGTAGGTTCCATAGCCGCTCTCCGAGTTTGCCTCGAGGTTGTGCCGGTGGGCGAGTTCCCGCAGGCGGGCGTAGAACAGGGTGTATAAGTCGCCCATGGTCCGCCGGTAATCCCAGAGAAAACGGTTCGAGAGTTCGCGGCTCTCGATGATTCTTCCGGCCAGGACCGGCATGTAGGGGAGCAGGTCGTAACCCCGGCGTTGGTGAAACTGCTCCGGTAAGTCATCCGTCCACGTCGGCAACTGCCCGCGCTCGGATACGCCGTATTCGTAGCTGTCGAGATGCACCGCGGAGAACGTCTTTCCCGTGAGTGGGCCCGCCTCCTCGATCATGACGTTGGCGACGTTGGCGAACGTGGCGTCGGCGGTTGCGGCTTTGTACATGTCGAGCTCATAGCCCGAAGCGGAGCTGCGCGGCGGCGTCCCTTGAATCGTGAAGCCGAAGCGCAGAACGGTCCATCGGCCGGCGGGGGCCTCCCACGCCAGGCGCCCGCTTCGGTCCATTCTCGCGGTCAGATCGATGACATCGTCCTTGCGCAGATCGAAGTCGTTGTCGGAGTACTCCTCCCGCAGCGCGAGCGGACCTTGTTTTGGATAGTCCCAGAAGCTGCGGTTTCCCGACTTGAACGCCCACCATTTCAATCCGTGGCGAAGATATGGCTCGTCGCCCTCGCGCAACAGCCATACCTCGGCAACCTGCACGTCCGGCACATGGGCGGACCGGATCAGCAGCCGAAAACGGGAGGCGGTGGTTCGTGGGAAGCTCAGACGCTTCGCCTGGCCCTTCTCCATCGCGAAACGCGACACGGTCCGGAACTGCCCACTGCTTTCCGACACCTGCAATTCGCAGTCTTTCGGCCCGCCATCCGCCGCCGGCGCCACATAGAGGCCGGAAGCGGGCAACGGCTCGAAGAACTGCAAGTCCAGCCAAGCCGGCTTTTCCGCCGAGGGCGCGTCCGCCGACTTCCAGATCGTGTCGCGATCGCGGTCCAGGACGTGCCAGGCCGGGAAGTTCCATTCGCCGACGTATCCGCCCAGTGTGGAGCTGGCCTCGACGGACAACGGTGTCATCGGGCGATTCTCGCGCTCCCGAAACGCCACAACGGCCACGTCCCGGTAGTAGCCGCCCAGCAGCGGCGGCATTGGCAAGGCCTTTCCAATCCTTTGCGGCCCGTCCACCTGAAGTTCCGAATAGACGAGCTTCTTGGCCGCCATCTCCGGGGTGGTCCAAGGCCCTCCGGTGCCGAAGCCGTTGGCCACGTTTGCATTGAACTCAAAGCCCAGCCGCGCGGCCTCGCGAACCAGGTGCCGGAAGCCCTCGCGCCACGGCGCGCTCAACTGGCCCGGATCGCCGTCGCCGAACAACAGCCCGCCGACACCCTGCTTTCTGAGTGCCTCCAAGTCCTTCGTGATTGCGTCTTTGTGGCCGTACTCGGACCAAAGCCAGAAGACCCACGGCCTGGCGGAATCGGGCGGCGCGCGAAAGCCTTTCTCAAGATCGCTCGCCGAGGCGGCCAGGAAGCATCCGGCCAAAACTAGTGGAAAGGTGATGAAAGCGGTAGTTTTCTTCATGCAACGATCCTCCGTCTCCGCGTCCAATGATAAGCCGCCGATGACAGCAGCCGGACGGTTATCCTGGTGGGGAACATGCTCACGCCAATTCGACTCACCCCACTCCTTGCCGCTTGCTTGCTGTTTTTCCATGCGCCGGGCCGCGGCGAGGAGCCGCCGCTGGTCGTTCTCCTGTCGATCGACGGTCTCAAACCCGATTACGTTCTCGAAGCCGGCAAGCACGGCCTGAAGGTCCCGAACCTGCGGCGGCTGGTTGCGGAAGGTCTTTACGCGACCGGCGTCACCGGCGTCGTGCCGACGGTCACCTATCCGAGCCACGCCACGATGGTCACCGGCGTCTCGCCGGCCAGGCACGGCATCTTCGCCAATCATCCTGTCGATCCCTTCGGGAAGAACCACGGCGGCTGGACGTGGTACGCCGAGGACCTGCGCGTCCCCGCGCTCTGGGACGCCGCGGCCGAAGCCGGCTTGACGACCGCCGCCGTGCACTGGCCGGTCAATGTCGCCGCGAGGATCAAGTGGAACATCGTCCAATATTGGCGCGCCGGGACCCCTGACGATCGCAAGCTCATCCGCGCGCTCTCGACCCCTGGCCTGGTCGCCGAGGCGGAATCGGCTCTCGGCGACTACCCTGACGGAATCGCCGAAGACCTGGAGTCCGATGTCAGGCGGGCGGCGTTCAACGCGTGGATGATCGGGGCGAAGAAGCCGCACCTCCACCTCGCCTACCTGACGGCGCTCGATCACGAGCAGCACGAGCGCGGCCCTTACACGCCGGAGGTGTTCGCGGTGCTGGAGCGGATCGACGCGCTTGTTGGCGACATTCGGACCGCCGCGGAGAAAGTCCCGGGCCGCCGGGTCTATCTCTGCGTGGTGTCCGACCACGGCCACATCAAGGTGGACAAGACCCTGAACCTGAACGCCGCGCTGCGGCGGGCAGGGCTGATCGACGCCGGCTCGGACGGGAAGCTCAAGAGCTGGCAAGCCTGGGCCTGGGTCTCCGGCGCCTCGGCCGCCATCATGCTGAATGACGGAGCCGATCGGGGCAAGGTGCGCGCCGCACTTCGCAAGGTCGCCGGCGATCCGGCAAACGGCGTTCTGCGGCTGGTGGAACCGCCCGAGCTTGAGCGGCTCGGCGGATTTCCGGGGGCCGCCTTTCTGGTGGGCGTGCGGCCGGGCTTTCAGATCGGCGGCGGACTCGACGGGCCGCTGGCCGAACCGATGCCGGCGGCGAAGGGCACGCACGGCTTTCTGCCCGAACTTGCGGACATGGATGCGGCGTTCTTCCTCGCCGGCCCCGGCGTACCCCGCGGCCGGAACCTCGGCCGCATCGACATGCGGGACATCGCGCCGACGGTCGCCGCGCTGCTCGGCGTTACGATGCCCCAGGCCGAGGGCCGGAACCGGTTGCGGTGACGCCTTCCCGCCGCCAGCGCTCCACTTCCTCTTCCGCCGCCTTCCTCTTCGATGGGTCGAGTCCGGCATCGGGGGCAGTGTACGTCGTTTGAGATGGAAATGCGAGTCCGGTACCGGACGCGCTCACGATATCCATGATGCTCAGCAGCAAGTCTTCCTGCACAGACAGGAATTCGAGATAGTCGGCGATGAAGATGTAGGCGAACACCTCCGCGTCGAGCGAGTACGCACCGAAGCGAAGAAACCGCACCCGGTGAGTGCCGCGTTCCACCTTCGGATGCTGCTCGAGAAGTAGCCGCAACTCCGCCAGAACGTAGCGCAACTGGCTGGGCGAAGTCTCGTACCGCAGGCCGATGACGTGGTGGAACCAGAACTTGTCGCGGCGGCTGAGGTTCTCGAGCTGCATGGCCGCCAGGACGCCGTTGGGGACGTAGATCAGCCTTCGGTCCAGCGCGCGGACGGCGGTGGAGCGCAGCCCGATATCCTCCACCTGTCCGACATGCTCTCCGAGGCGGCACACGTCTCCCACCTGGATCGACTTGTCGCTAAGCACGGAGATGCCGCCGAACAGATTCTCGATGGTCTTCTGGGCCGCCAGGGCGACCGCCAGGCCGCCGATGCCCAAACCAGTCAGAGCCACGCTCAGGTTGGCCCCGAGCGATTTCAGGATCAACAGGCCGATCACAATCACCACCAGCGCCTTGAGGATCCGGCGCGAGAGCGGGAACAGGGATTGCATCGCCGTCTGGCCCGCCGCCAGAAGCCGCCGCTGGAAGCGGCTGGCGCCGACCTCGATCCAGGTCAACAGCAGCCAGCCGGCCGCTAGGAACACCAGGACGGTGATGAGCCTGTAGTAGTACTGCCGGTAGAGCAGTGGAAAACCTAGAAACGTGGCCAGCCAGGCGTGGGCGCTGAGCGCGATCAGGAGGCTGACCGGCTTCTGCCAGGTGAGCCCGATCAGCGGCTGGTGGCCGAGCCTTCGCCGGATCTTCGACGGCGCCAGGATCACTTCCGTCGCCAGCCAGCCCAGCGCCACCAGGACGGGAAACAGCAGGATCAGAGCGATCCACTTCCACAGCGAGAACGACAGCACCTCGACCCGAACCAGGAACGCCGGCAGCCGCTCCTCGACGGCCGGGAAGCCGATGAGGGAATAGAGGTCCGGCACGTGGTCCAGCGTCCTGCGCGAAACGAGCCAGACCGGAGTCCCGGCCTCCGACTTTACCGACCGCAGAATCAAGGAAACCCGGCGCTGCCGCACCGCCAGCGTGCCGGCATCCTCTTCGTCTTCGGCCATGCCCTCCTCAACCGATCCCCGCGGGTCGGCGGAGATGCGATCGAGGTCGCCGGCGAATCCGGCATCGAGGATCTCGCGCAATTCCCGCGCCAGCTCGGGGCCCCGCCGGCGCTGCTCGGCCGTGGACAGCTCCAGGTACTCGGAGGCGATTTGCCACTCGGCCCTCTGCGCCACCCGCAGGAATCCCATGAGCGCGCTGCGCGGATTGTCCCTGCCCAGCCGGTCGACGAGCTTCTGCGTTCCGGCCGGCGAGAGGCCCGGCAGCGAGGGAAGCTGAGCCCAGGCAGGCAGCGTCCCCAGGCAAAGGAGGAGTGCGGCCCGGCTGAGACGATTGCGGTTTTCCATAACCCTTATGGTAATTACCAAGGGCCTCGTGAGAAGGGTGGGACAGCGCTGCCGGGCTGTCCGGACCGGCCGAGGCTGGTCCCACTGCTACGTGATGTGGGCGCCGCGGGTTTCGACGTACACCGCGTACACCGACTGGCTGGCGGTCATAAACAGGCGGTTTCGCTTCTCGCCGCCGAAACACAGGTTCGCGCAGATTTCCGGCAGCAGGATCATGCCGATCCGCTGCCCGTCGGGGGCAAACACGTGCACACCGTCGTAGCCTTCGCCCACCCAGCCGCAGCCGGCCCAGATGTTGCCGTCCACGTCGGCGCGGATCCCGTCCGCTCCCCCGCCGTGATAGCCCGGCAGGACCATCGAGGCGAACTCCCGCCCGTTTCGAACACTCTTCCCTTCCGCGACGTCCCACACCTTGATCAATCCAGGGGACACGCCGGTGTCGGCGATGTACAACTTCCTGTAGTCCGGCGAGAAGCACAACCCGTTCGGCTTGGCAAGCTCGTCCGTTAACAGATCCATCCGGCCGGCCTTCGGATCGATGCGATACACCGCTTCCTTGATCTCCAGTGCGGCCTTGTGGCCTTCGTAGTCACCCATGCTTCCGTAGCCCGGGTCGGTGAACCACACCCCGCCGTCCGGATGCACCACGACGTCGTTCGGCGCGTTCAGCCGCTTACCCTGCCACTTGTCGGCGAGCATGGTGGCTTTGCCGTCCGTCTCGTACCGCATCACGCAGCGGCTTCCGTGCTGGCACGCAATCTGGCGCCCCTCCCAATCGAACGTGTTGCCGTTGCTGTTGCCGCTGGGCTTGCGGAACACGCTGGTGTGCCCATCCTCTTCGAGCCACCGCAATTGGCGGTCGTTCGGGATGTCGCTCCAAATCAAGTAGCGGCCGACTCCATTCCATGCCGGTCCCTCGGCCCACAGGCAGCCGGTGTGGATACGCTGGATCGGCGTGTTCCCGATACGGTACTTCGCGAACCGCTTGTCCAGGATCTTGATGTCCGGGTCCGGATAGCGCATCGGCGTTGCGCCCGAAAAATCTCTCTGACCGGCGAAGGCGGAAGCGGCGCCCGCCATCACCCCCAGGAATCCACGGCGGCTGTGTTCTTGGCTGGTCATCGGATCACCTTCAGGCCCACAAGTATACAGGGCCGGTTGGGCGGTTGGGCGGTTGGGCGGTTGTTCGGTTAAAATGGCGGAACTTGATGCGCTCACCTTCACTCTCCATTCTCGTGCCGATGTACAACGAGGAGGAATTCATCGTCCCGGTCCTCGAGAGGGTGCTCCGGGTGGATCTGCCCGGAGGAATGGAGCGCGAGATCATTGTGGTCGATGACGGCTCCGATGACGGCTCCGCAGAGGCCGTCGAGAGCTTCCTCGCCCGCCATCCCGGAGCGGTGCGCCTGATTCGCCACGAGCGCAACCGGGGCAAGGGCGCGGCCATCCGCACCGCGCTCGAGGAGGCGCGCGGCGAGTTCGCCATTATTCAGGACGCCGATCTCGAGTACGACCCGAACGAGTTCCCGAAGCTGCTGCGGCCGCTGCTCGACGGGAAAGCCGACGCCGTTTACGGCTCGCGCTTCCTGGTGGCCGGCGAGCGCCGGGTCCTCTATTTCTGGCACGCGTTCGCCAACCGGCTGCTGACGACGTTCTGCAACATGGCGGCCGACCTCAATCTCACCGATGTCGAGACCTGCTACAAGGCCTGCCGGACGTCGCTGCTCAAGAGCATTCCCATCCGGAGCAACCGGTTCGGCATCGAGCCCGAGCTGACCATCAAGCTGGCACAGCGCGAGGTGCGCATCTACGAGACGCCCGTCAGCTACCATGGCCGCACGTACGAGGAAGGCAAGAAGATCGGATTCCGCGACGCCGTTGCCGCATTCGGCACGATTCTCCGCTTCTGGCTTGTCACCGACATTTACAAGTACGCCGGTCCGGAGGTTCTGGAGACGCTGTCGGGCGCGTCGCGTTTCAATCGTTGGATGGCCGACACGATCAGGCCGTACACCGGGCGCCGCGTGCTCGAGATCGGCGCCGGCATCGGCAACCTGTCGAGCCACCTGGCGCGGCGGCGCGAGCGCTACATTGCCTCCGACATTGACGAAGAGCACCTCGCGCGGCTTCGCACCCGGCTCCAGCACCGGCCCAACCTCGAGATCCGGCAGTGCAATCTTGCCGAACCGGCCGATTTCGAAGGGCTTGAGGAGTCGATCGATACGGTGGTTTGCCTGAACGTGCTCGAACACGTCGAGGACGACGCCGCGGCGCTTCGCAACATCCACCGGGCGCTGGCACCGGGAGGCCGCGCCATCGTGCTCGTCCCGCACGGCCAGGAGATCTTCGGCACGTTGGACGTCGCCCTCGGCCATTATCGCCGGTACAAGCACTCGGAGCTGCGCGAGCGGATGGAGCAGGCGGGATTCACCGTCGAACGGATGATCGAGTTCAACCGAATCTCCCGCCCGGGGTGGCGTCTGAACGGAAGGATTCTGAAACGGTCCACCATCAGCCCGTTTCAGTTGCGGATCTTCGACCGGCTGGTGTGGCTCTGGCGGCGCATCGACCGCTGGCTGCCCTGGCCGCCGACCTCGCTCATTGCCATCGGCGAGAAGCTGGCCGAGCGACGCGCCGCCGGCACCGTCTCAGACGGCGTCCATCCATGAAGCGGGTGGGCTGGCGCCCTGTCCGGCCGGCCAGTTACGCGGTCACGACAAGCGGCTGCGCGGACGGCTTGCCGTTGCCCCTCTCGAGTGTGGCGGCCAGTTCCCGAAGCAGCGCGGAGCCGTCACCACGGTAAGCGCTCCCATGTTGACAGGCGAGCATCGACGGGTCGAGATCCGCCAGGCGCTCCAGAATGGCCGACGTGCTCGTCGCGTGCGCGTAATAGTCCATCATCCCTCGCATACCTTCGCTTGCCGTGAGCACCTCCGATTCGGTGACGGGCGGCATGTTCGCTCCCGGTTGCGTGAACAGATCCCCGCAGAACAACGTCTTGGTGGATAGATCGAGCAGAATGCCGCAATCCCAGCCGTGCGGAACGTGCGGCGTGTAGAGCCACTTCATCCGGCGGCTGCCGATGGAAAACTCCTCGCCATCTGCGAACCCGCGGGCGGACCGGGAGGCAAAGTCGTTGATGGATGTCAGCACACCGATTTCGGCGCCAAACGGCGTCGCTTCCGGTGCGGCCGCGAGGAAGTCATTCAGCGCGCCGAATTCGTCGCCTTCAAAGTGCGATCCGCCTATCCAGCGGAGCTTTTCGACCGGAATCACCTTCCCAACGGCCTCCACGGTCGCCGGAAACAGCTTGCGGTACCCCGTGTGGAACAGCAGGGGTTCGTCGTCGGCAACCAGGTAAGAATTGAACGTGAATCCCCCGGGAATCACGTCCAGCGGCGTCGAGATGCGGTAGATTCCGGCCGCGACCTCGTCCACGCGGGTGCCGGTTTCTCTGTTTGTGATCATCTTTGCGTCTCCTTCAGTTTGCCTTTAGCCTGGGCGGACCGCCTTCTTCCGTGATCCGACCGCGTTACATGCCTAGATGTGTAACGAGCCGGCCCGCCGTTACACATAAAATAGAGGGATGGACATCGAGCCGAGCGACGCCTGGCTGGCGCGGCAAATCGGTTCCGGAAACGACCGCGAGGCCGAAGCCGAGTTGTTCCGCCGGCTGGCTCCGCGCGTTCGGCTGTATGGCTTGCGCCACTTGAGGGATGAAGCGGCCGCCGACGACCTTGTACAGGAAGTCCTGATCTCAACGCTTGAAGCACTGCGGGCGGGCCGCCTGCGTGAAGCGGAGAAGCTCGCATCCTTTGTGCTGGGAACGTGCCGGATGATGGTGCTCGACCTGCGCCGCGGCGCGCAAAGGAAACAGCGCTTGCTCGAACAGTTTGGGCCGGCTCCGCTGATGCCGGTTCAGGCGGCGATGCCGCGCCTTGATCATGATCAACTCAAGCGTTGCGTGCAGAACCTGAAGGAGCGCGAACGCGCTGTTGTCGTCATGACGTTCTATGACGAGCAGACGGGCGCGGATGTCGCCGGTTTCCTGAACGTTTCCGAAGCCAATGTGCGGGTGATCCGCCACCGGGCGATCCACCAGTTGCGAGAGTGCATGGGGGTTGCGGCATGAACTGCTCCAATCCGATTGACGCGGCAATCCTCGCCGACTACTGGATTGCCGCGCTGGCGAAACCCGAAGAAGACGCGGTCGAGGAGCACCTGCTCAACTGCGACCAGTGCGGCGCGCGGCTTCGCGAAGTGATCGCGCTTGCCGATGGCGTCCGCAACCTGGCGCGCGAAGGATCTCTGCGAATGGTCGTGAGCGACGCCTTTCTCAAGCGTGCCGCTGAAGAAGGCTTGCGCATCCGCGAATACGCTCCTCCTGCTGGAGGCGGTGTCCAGTGCACCGTGACAGCCGAAGACGACATCCTCATCGGGCGCCTGGCCGCGAACTTGAGCGGCACAACACGCGTCGATCTCTGCATCTGTGACGAGCTCGGCGTCGAACAACTCCGATTGCCGGACATCCCCGTTCCCTCCGGCGCAAGCAGCATCGCCTACCAGGAGTCGATCACATTCGCGAAGGCTGCGCAGACGAACAAAATGATCGCGCGCCTGGTCGCCTTCGACGAAGCGGGCGGCGAGCGCCTGCTCGGTGAATATACCTTCCACCACACGCGCTCTTTGCCCGGCCCCGGCGCCTGGTAGTCAGCCTGCCGTAGCTGAATGTCCCAGGGCCGCGGCCCTGGCGCTTGGCCGGACGGATCCAGCCGGTCCTATCCTTTGCAGACTTGAGCTGCCTTGGGTTGATCCGAGGGGGTGCGCCAGACCCCCCTCGCGTGCCAAATGCGTCCATGGGGTCGGCGGGGGTTTTCGAGGGCGGACGCGGTGGACCGGGAGGGCCACCCGGAGGCGATTGACGCGCCGGCCGGGCCGCGCCGCTCGGGTGGTAGGCTGTAAGGTGATGACCCCAGGAGATGCTGCCGCTGCGCCGGCGGGCACGTCGTGGAGCAGGGTGCAGTTGGCCCGCCATCCCAAGCGGCCGCACTCGCTCGATTACATCCAGCGGCTGATTACCGGCTTTCAGGAAATGCACGGCGACCGAGCGTTCGCGGATGACCCGGCGGTGGTTTGCGGGATGGGCTTCTTCGAGGGCCGGCCGCTGGTCGTGGTCGGGCAGCAGAAGGGGCGCGATACGAAGCAGAAGCTGTACCGCAACTTCGGCATGCCGAAGCCGGAAGGCTACCGCAAGGCGATGCGGGTGATGCGGATGGCGGCGAAGTTCGGCCGGCCGGTGGTAACGCTGCTCGACACCCCGGGCGCCTACCCGGGCATCGACGCCGAAGAGCGCGGCCAGGCCGAAGCTATCGCAGTGAACCTGCGGGAGATGTCGCGGCTGGGCATTCCCATTATTGTGGTTTGCATCGGAGAAGGCGGAAGCGGAGGGGCGCTGGCGCTGGGCGTCGGCAACCGGGTGTACATGCTGGAGAACGCGATTTACAGCGTGATCTCGCCGGAGAGCTGCGCGGCGATCATCTGGCGGGACTCGGGTAAAGCCGAGCTGGCGGCGGCGGCGCTCAAGCTCACCGCGCAGGACCTGCTCCGCCTCGGGCTCATTGACGGCATTATCCCCGAGCCGCCGGGAGGGGCCCAGGAAGATTGGGACGCCGCGGCCGTGGCTCTGCGCAGCCAGCTACGGGAGGCGCTCGACGAACTGGGTAGTCTGAGCGCGCAGGAGTTGGTCGACCAAAGGTACGCCAAGTTCCGGGAAATGGGCAACTTCTTCGAGGAAGGCGGGTAGGGCGGGGCTTCCGCGGACCAACCTCCTGAACGCGCCACCTGGGGCCGCGCCACCCGGAAGCGGTGCTAGGATGGAAAGGGCGAACCTTCGCGAGCGATTTCTCGTCCTTATTTTACTAGGGAGTCATACGTGTGAAACGGAAGTGGAAAGTTTGGCTGGCTATCGTCGTCGTGCTCGTGGTCGGCATCGGCGTGGCGGTCGGCGTAAAGAAGAGCCGTGCCGACATTGTGACCGTGCAGACCGGCAAAGTGGTGCGTCAGGACCTGGTGGCCCAGGTCACGGCCTCCGGCGAGATCAAGCCCCGAAACTACATCAATATCGGCGCCAACGCGATGGGCCGGATCACCGAGATTCTGGTCCGCGAGGGCGATACGGTTCGCAAGGGCCAGTTGCTGGCGCGGCTGGAGGCGGTGCAGGCTGACGCCGAAGTGCAGGCGCAGAAAGCGGCGCTCAGTTCCACCGAGGCGGATGCGGCTGCTTCGGAGGCCGCCGTCCGCGCCGCCGATGAGAACCTCCGCACGGCCCAGGCGGCCGTCGAACGAGCGAAGGCGGAGCTCGAGCGGGCGACTCTGAACTTCTCGCGCGCCGAGCAGCTTTTCAAGGAGAAGCTCATCGCGCGGCAGGAATTCGACCAGAGGAAAGCCGAGCGCGACTCCCTGGCGGCGGCGCTGCGGGAGGCCGAGGCCCGGCTGGACCAGGTGAGGGCCCAGCGGACCCAGGCGGCTTCCGTGCTGTCGGCCTCGCAGAAGCGCGTGTCGCAGATCCGCGCCAACGTGCGCCGGGCTTCGGACGTGTTAGAGAAGCACTCGGCCATCTCGCCGCTCGACGGCGTGGTCACCAACCTCCCGGTGCGGGTTGGGGAAACAGTGGTGCCCGGCATTCAGAACTCGGCGGCGAGCCTGATTATGACCATCGCCGACATGTCGCTGATCACCGCCGAAGTCAAGGTGGACGAAACGGACATCGTGAATGTGAAGCTGGACCAGGTGGCCGACATCACCATCGACGCGATCCCGAATAAGACCTTCAAGGGCAAGGTGATCGAGATTGGAAACACAGCGATTTTGAGGTCCACCGGACTGGCAGCCTCGCAGAGCGCGATTTCGAGCCAGGAGGCGAAGGACTTCAAAGTGGTGATCGCGCTGGACAGCCCGCCGGCGGAGGTTCGCCCCGGATTATCCTGCACGGCGAAGATCACCACCGCCACGCGGCAGAAGGTGCTGACGATCCCCATTCAGGCCCTGACGATCCGGCAGAAAGGCGACCTGGAGCCACCACCGAAGAAGGGAGTGCAGGCGGCGGTCAAGACCGACCCGGCGGCGGAGAAGGCCCGGAAGGAAGAGATCCAGGGGGTATTCGTGGTCGCCGGCGGGAAGGCGGTCTTCCGGAAGACGGAAACGGGGATCACCGGCGCCACGGACATCGAGGTGCTCAACGGCGTCAAAGAGGATGAAGAACTGATCACGGGCAGCTACAAGGTGATCCGGACGCTGCGCAACGAGGCGCGGGTGAAGGTTGACAACAAGGCGCCGACCAAGAGCGACTAGCCCGGCGCAACGATCTTAGCAAGAGAGATCCAACCATGGCAGAAGCAGTCGAAGAGGCCGTCGAACACGGCGAACAGCTCAAGCGGGACGGGATCGTCATCCAGACGTACGATCTGTGGAAGACGTACATCATGGGCGACCAGGAGATCCACGCGGTCTCCGGCGTGGACGTGCAGATCCGCAAGGGCGAGTACGTGGCGATCATGGGGCCGTCGGGGTCGGGCAAGTCGACGCTGATGAACCTGATCGGCTGCCTGGACACGCCGTCCGCCGGCCGGTATTACATCAACGGCCGGCTGGTGAGCGACATGAACGACGACGAGCTGGCGCGGATCCGCAACAAAGAAATCGGCTTCGTTTTCCAGACGTTCAACCTCCTGCCGCGGGCGACGGCTCTGCACAACGTGGAACTGCCGCTGATCTACGCCGGCATGCCGGCGGAAACCCGGATCGAGCGCGCCAAGCAGGCGATGCGCCAAGTGGACCTGGAGCCGCGGATGTACCACAAGCCGAACGAACTCTCGGGTGGCCAGCGGCAGCGGGTGGCCATCGCCCGGGCGCTGGTGAACAACCCCTCGATCCTGCTGGCCGACGAGCCGACCGGAAACCTCGATTCGGCGACCGGCAACGAAATCATGGGGCTGTTCGACCGGCTGCACCAGCAGGCGAACACCATCGTGCTGGTGACGCATGAGCACGACATCGCCATGCACGCGCACCGGGTGATTCACCTCCGGGACGGCAAAGTGGAGAAAGACGAGCGGCTGCGGTAGCCGCCGGCCGCACGGAAAGCCCGCGTTACGGCGAACCTGCGGGTAGGCGCTTGACCCCACCAGGACCGAAAGATAGCCTCCATGGTCCGGGTCCTCTGCTAGGATTTCCTGTGTTTCGCCCGGGGGTGAAGACCGTGCGTGGCCAAGCACGGCTGACGGCCCCCGGAAGGGAAGCGAACACGGGAAAGGAGAGTGTGAGGATGAAACTCAGATTTGGCCAGATTGGCGTCCGCATGCTCGCCATTGGAGGAAGGATTGCTGTCGCTTGGCCTGCTGGCTGTCAGCGTGGCACAGGCCGAGCGGCCAGCCGCAAAGCAGCAAGGGAAGGCGACGGCAACGCCCGCCGGGCTCGCCGGGCAGCGGGTCCACATCGATCCGCAGACCGGCAAGATCCGGGAGCCGGAGCAGGAGGAGTCGCAGCAGCTTTCCGACCAGATGCGGCGGATGAGCGGCCCGTCGGCCAAGCAGCTCAAAGCCGTGCGGCATCCGAACGGGATGCTGACCGTCGACACCCAAGGGGCATTCCTGAGCTACTCGGTGGCCAAGGTCAACGCCGACGGAACCGTGAGCCAGAAGTGTGTGCGGAGCCTCGATGAGGCGAACGCCTGGAGAAAGGCGCCGGGCACTCCGCTGCTGACAGTCAATTCGCCTCCGGCTATTGCCGGGATCTACCAGGTGGGGACCGCTTCCTTCGGCCCGCCGCTCGCCAGCCCGGGAATTACCGGCAACGTGGTGCTGGCGACGGACGGGGTCGGCACGACGACGGACGCCTGCGAAGCATTGACCAACGGCCCGGCAATCGCCGGCAACATCGCTTTGGTGGACCGGGGCACTTGCACGTTTGTCATCAAGGTGAAGAATGCCCAGGATGCCGGCGCGATTGCCGTCCTGATCGCCGACAATGTGGCCGGCTCGCCGCCCCCGGGACCGGGCGGCTCCGATGCCACCATCGTCATCCCCTCGGCCAGAATCACGCTGGCCGATGGGAACACGATCAAGGCCCAGTTGCCGGCCGGCGTCAACGCGACGCTCGGGATGGATCTGACCGTGCTGGCCGGCGCCGATCCGAGCGGCAAGGCGCTGCTCTGGTCGCCGAATCCGGTGCAGTCCGGTTCGTCCATCTCGCATTGGGACCAGATCGCGAGTCCCAATCAACTGATGGAGCCGGCGATCAACTCCGATCTCACTCACGAAGTGGATCCGCCGGAAGACCTGACGCTGCCGCTGCTGCTGGACATCGGCTGGACGACGGGCGGCGGGGTCGACGATTGTCCGGTGTCGAACACGGATGCCACCGTGTCGGTGGCGGGGTGCCAGACCGAAGCGCCGAACATCATGTTCAGCAACGGCTGTTCGCTGGCCGACCTGCTCGCGCTTTGCGCGGACGGAGCGGCGAGCCATGGCGACTACGTCAGTTGCGTGGCCGGCGTTTCGAACGGGGTGAACCAGGGCGGAGGTATCTCCGGAGCGCATAAGGGCCAGATTCAAAGCTGCGCCGCCGGGGCCGCCATGCCGTAGTCCGGTTGTTCGGTTAGGTGGTTGTTCGGTTGGGCGGCTGGCCGGCCGCCCAACTTTCCCTGAGAGGAGAGCGCTCTCCGCCGCACTTCCAATACATGGAACAAGCGGAGCGAGAGCGCCGTCGCGCCATCGACCAGGCGCTGGTGCAGATGGAGAAGCAGTTCGGCAAGGGGGCCATCCTGCGCCTGGGAAGCGGCAGCATCATTCCCGTCGACGTCATTCCGAGCGGCTCCATTTCGCTCGACCATGCGCTGGGCGTTGGGGGATTCCCGCGCGGCCGGGTGGTCGAGATCTTCGGGCCGGAATCCTCCGGGAAAACGACGATCGCCCTCCAGGTGATCGCCGAGGCGCAGCGCGGCGGTGGCGAAGCCGCCTTCATCGACGCTGAGCACGCCCTCGACGCCGCGTACGCCCGCCGCCTCGGCGTCGATATCAACAATCTGCTGGTCTCGCAGCCGGATTACGGAGAGCAGGCGCTGGAGATCACGTCGGCGTTGGTCGGCTCCGGGGCGCTGGATGTGGTGGTCGTCGATTCCGTGGCGGCGCTCGTGCCCAAGGCCGAGCTGGACGGCGAGATGGGCGACAGCTTCGTCGGCCTGCACGCGCGGCTGATGTCGCAAGCAATGCGCAAGCTGACCGGGCTGGTGTCGAGGAACAATACCTGCCTGGTCTTCATCAACCAGATCCGGGAGAAGATCGGCGTCATGTTCGGCAACCCGGAGACGACGACCGGCGGCCGGGCACTGAAATTCTACAGCTCCGTGCGAGTGGAAGTGCGGCGGATCTCGGCCATCAAGGACGGAGAGAGAGTGGTTGGCAGCCGCACCCGGGTCAAGGTGGTGAAGAACAAGGTCGCGGCCCCGTTCCGGGAAGCGGAGATCGACCTGATCCACGGCGAAGGTGTTTGCCGTGAAGCGGACCTACTGGACACGGCGGTGACGCGCAGCCTGGTGGAGAAGAGCGGCTCGTGGTTCAGCTTTCGGGGTGAGCGCATGGGCCAGGGCCGTGACGCCGTGCGGCAGTTCCTGAAGGAGAATCTCGACGTGTCCGCAAAGCTCGAAGGGGAATTGCGCGCATTGCTGGAGCTGCCGGTGAACGGGCGGAAGCCGGCGAACCGTGAAGCGGGTGAAGTCCGCCCGGCAGTGGCGGGCGGGTAAAAGGAGCCGAGGCGCGGCGGAAACCGCGCCTCGGGTCGCTGGAGGTGGTTGGGAGCTAGAACGTCACTCGAGCCACGAGGTGGATCTGTCGCGGGCTGCTGCCGTAAACCCTTGTGGGATCGTTGAACAGCGCGTTGCCCGGAATCAGATGGTTGCGCGTCTGCCGCGAATCGTACGCGGCCACGTTGTTGACGCTTCCCGCCACGTATTGCGGGTGGTTGAAGGAGTTGTAGAATGCTGCCCGGAACTCCACCGCCTTGGTCTCCGTAAGGGAGAACCTCTTGGTTACGGTGAAGTCCCAATTGTTGATGCCGCGCAGCGGGAGCGTCTGGCGGCCGCCCGTGGCAAAGGCGCCGAAGCCTGCCCGGATGTAGCGGGCGTTAGGGTCATTGGCCAGAAAGGCGACAACCTGACCGGCGCTGTTGGTCAGCTCCGTCACGTCGCTCCCTGTCCGGTCTTGGCCGGCCGGGTTCACAATCACGCGGTCGGGCGCGGAATCGACGTTGAGGTTCGAGTCCCGCCCGCTCTGGACGGTGGCGAACTGCGGCGATTCGGCCGTGTAGGTGCCGCCGAAGATCCAGTTCCCGATCATGTTCTTCACGAACCAGTTGTTGTGGTTCCTCAGCCACTGCGATTCGTACACGTAGTTGAAGGTGAAGCGGTGCCGGCGATCGAGGAACGAAGTGGAGCGCTCCGACCGCATGTCCTGGAAGTCCTGCGGTCGCCGCGGCGACACCAGCGTCGAGAACAGGTCGGCGGTGCTGTCGTCGATGTTGTGGCTCCAGGTGTAGGCGCCCTTGAACAGCAACCCGTTCGACCACCGGCGGGTGAATTCCGTGGCCAGCCCGTGGTACACCGAGTTCCCGCGGTTGAGAAACGGGATCATGATGTTCGTGAAGCCGGCGTCCAGGAAGGCGGGCACATAGAATCCGCCGTTGTCGAAGTCGGCGAACAGGTCGTCCTGGGTCAGGGTCAGGCTGTCCAGCTCGGCTTGCGTCGGTGCCTGGAGATACGTCGGCAGGTGCCGCTGCGCCGTCACCACCGGCCGGATGTTGAACCAGCTTTGCGTGAACAGCCGCACGCCCCGCGTGCCGAGGTAGCGGACGTTCAGCGTGTAGTCCTTGGCGATCACGCGCTCGACGCCGAAGTTCCATTGAATGGAATACGGAAGGTGCTGGTCGAAGATATACGTGCCGGTGGCGGCCCGCCATTCCTCCGGCGTCAGATCCTGCTCGGGAGCATTCGGAGGAATGCCGCCATTGGCCAGGTAGTTCGGAGTGTCGCTCGGGGTCTCCACAAACGTCGTCTCGAGCTGTGGAGGTTTCGAGAGCGTGCCGAGGTTGTCGAAGTAGACGTCGTAAGCGATGCCGAAGCCGGCGCGAAACACCGTGTTGCCGCTCGTTCCGGGCGACCAGGTCAGGCCCACGCGAGGCGCGAAGTTCTTCGTCTGCGCCTTCGGCTCGTTGAACTCCAGCAGCCCGGGAACGTTGGACACCGAGTTCAGCGTTTGCAGGCGGTCGTCCGCCGGGATGCCTTTGTACTCGTGCCGCAAGCCCAGACTCAGCGTCACGTTGGGCCGGATCTTCCACTCATCCTGGAAGAACCAGTAGAAGTCCCATGAGTTGCCCCAGTAGGTCTTCCCGCCGACGTTCCGCTGCGCCTGGATGTCCGGCTGAAGGTCGAGCAAGAATCGCTCCAGGCTGCTGTAGTTGTAATCGCCCCGCGATCGCTGCACGAAATCCGTCGGGGCGATGTACCGGCGCGTGTCGACGCCGAACTTGAAGTTGTGCTTCCCCTTCACCCAGGTCATGTTGTTCACGAGCTGGTAGGTGTTCTGCGTGCCACCCTGCGGAGCGCCGTCGAACGGCCCGAGCTGGAGGTTCAGGTCCTGCTCGATGGTGATGTTCGGGAACACGTCCAGCCCCGGATACTGGAAGTCGCCGGCCGGAATCGAGTCCGCATAGCGGCTGTACGACACGCGAAACTCGTTGAACAGGGTCGGGCGGAACGTGTGGAACTGTGACAGCGTCAGCAGCCGCTGGCGGATGGTGCGGTTGTTCGAGAACGCCGGCAGGTTCGGCGACGTCGTGATGTCGATGCCGGAGTTCCGTGTCTCCACATATCGGAATCGAAGCTGGTCGTTGTCGCGCATGTTCCAGTCCGCGTTGCCGACCCAGTTGTAGGTGTTGAAGAAGTTGGGGAAGCTGATCGGCAGGACTCCGATCGGAATTTCCACCCCTTGCACGGTTGTGGTCGTGTCGGCGGCCGGCGCCGGCGAGGCGTATTGCTTGAGGATGCTCAGGTTGGTCGAAGAGAGGCCTTGGATCGTGTCGAGACGCTGGTAGCCTTCGGCCGTCGGAGTGAAAGTGGCGCTTGCCGGCGAACTGGCCTGGCCGAGCGGGTTGTACTCGAACAGGCCGTAGTAAAACAGCTTGTTCTTGACGACCGGGCCGCCAACCGAGCCGCCCAGCAGGTTCTGGTCGTACCGCGGATTGTCGCGGATTCCCTGGCGCGCGTCCGCTTCATCCACCGCATTGAGGTTCCGGTTCTGAAAGTACTCGTAAACGGAGCCGTGAATGCTGTTGGTTCCGCTCCGCAGCGCCACGCTGAACTGGCCTCCGGTGGAGTGGCCGAACTCGGCGCCGTACTGGTTCTGCAAGATCGAGAACTCCGCCACCGCTTCGTTCGGCACGCGGATATTGGCGCCGGTGACGTCCTTGCGGTTGTTGTCGACGCCCTCGATCATGAAACTGTTCTGCCGCGGCCGCTGGCCGCCGATCGACGGGCCTTCTCCAAGCCCGAGACCTCCGCTGGAGGCGACGCCGGCGCTCACCAACGACAGGTTGTAGACGCCGAGCGGCAGCGCGCTGGCCGGAGTGTAGATCGCCTCTCTCGACTCGAACGACGATCCGATCGTCGCCGTGGTCGTGTCGATCAGCGCCCCCGCCTCCGCGACTTCCACTTGCGTGGCCACCTGGCCGACCTGCAACGACACGTTGGCGGTGGTGGTCTTGTTAAGCGCCACGTCGATGTTCTCCAGCGTGGCGGCAGCGAACCCGGTTGCCCGGGCCGTCACCCGGTACTGACCGACGAGCACGTTGTTAAACCTGTAAACTCCGCTGGAATCCGTCTGGGTGGAGCGGACGACTCCGGTCGCCGCGTTCTCGAGTTCGACCGTGGCGCCCGGCACCACCGCCCCGGTCGGGTCGTAAACCGTGCCGGTGATGTTGCCGTCGGTCGCCTGCGCGAACGTCGTGGCCTGCCAGACCGTGAGTGCCAGCAGCAAGGTGATGAGGAGCTTCCAAGAACTTTGAGGCATAATCTCCCTTCCGGGGACGAGATGTTGCAGTTGTCATGCCAGACAGTCGCGTCACGCGGAATCTGTAAGTTAGAGTAATAACTTATGACGCACGTCCAATTTTCCAAATATATATCCAATTCCGCGGGTGACTGTTGTAAAATTGAGTTGCTTATGTAACGAGAGTTTACTTCTGCAACTGTTCCGATGCCCCCAGCCTCGGGCCCTCGGATCATCCTGTTAGAATCGGTATTGAACGATGACGCTCTCGGGAATGCGCGTGATCAGCTTCGAGAGCCGCCGGGCGGCGGAAATGGCCACGTTGATCCGCAACCAGCGGGGCGACGCGTTCGTCGCCCCGTCCATGCGGGAGGCTCCCCTTGCGGACAACGAAGACGCTTTCCGGTTCGCCGAGCGGCTCTTCTCGGGCGAATTCGACATGATGATCTTCCTGACCGGAGTCGGCGCGCGCGCCCTGAACGGGCTGCTGGCCACGCGCTACCCGGCCGGGCGGTTCCCAGAGGCCTTGCGCCGCCTCACCGTGGTTGCCCGGGGGCCCAAGCCCGTGGCCGCGCTCCGCGAGCTGGATGTTCCGGTAACAGTCGCCGTTCCCGAACCGAACACCTGGCGCGAAGTGCTCGCTGCCACACGCGGGCGTTTGGAGAAGCGCATCGCCGTCCAGGAGTACGGCCGGCCCAGCCCGGAATTGGTCGAGGCTCTGCGCGCCCGCGGCGCCGAGGTGACGACCGTCCGCATCTACCAGTGGCAGCTTCCGGAAGATCTCGGCCCGCTGCGCGAAGCGGTGCGGCGGATCGTGGCGGGCCAGGCGGACGTCGCCATGTTCACCACCGCCTTCCAGGTGCCGCACCTGTTTCGCATCGCGGCCGAGGCCGGAGCCGAGGATTCGCTCCGCGCTTCCCTGCGCAACATGGTCATCGCCTCCATCGGCCCGGCCACCGGCGAGATGCTCGATGAATTCGGCATCCCGGCTGACATCACTCCCAGCCACCCGAAGATGGGCTTCCTGGTGAAGGAAACGGCCGAGCAGTCGGCCTCGATTTTGGCGCGCAAGCGGGCCTCGCCGGTATGAGCGGGAAGAAGAACGTCTGGGTCCTCGCCGGCCGATATAGCGCGCTGGCCTTCCTACTGCCGGCGACCACCGTGGTCGGCTATGCCATCGGCTACTTCCTCGATCGCGCTCTGGGGACGGGCTTCTTCAAGGTGATCTTCCTCATCCTTGGGATTGCAGGGGGCTTCATCAAGCTGATCCAGCAGGTGCAGAAGGACATGCGCAACAGTGACGAATAAACCCGGTGGCGCAGGTCTTTGGCCTGCGCAGCCCGGTAAGCCTGTCCCGCATTGCGGCGGCCGCTTGCTGAACGGTATGGCCGGCGCACTCTGACCTCTTTGTTGTCCAGTGTGTTGCTACCGGACCCGCTCCCGGACTTCGCGGAGCAGGCGCAGCGCCGCCTCCACCAGCATCTCGCCCGAACCCTCAGCGACTCGCGAGCTGACCACTTCGTAGTTGCCTTCGGGGTAGGCCTTGCGGTTCGGAACGTAGCCGATCGATCCGTTGGCCAGTTCCACCACGACCGTGATCGGGAACGGCGACGACGCCTTGATCGCCTGGCCCAACTCGACGAAGACCTCCCCGGGGAGCGCCACAAAGGCCAGTTGGCCGCCGACGGTGATGACCTGTACTTCCGCTTCCACAGGCTTTCCCTCCCGCTCGGCCACGTCGATCACCTTGAACGCCTGCACCAACTCGAGGAAGGGCGCCGCGCCCGGCTCGCCGAACTTCGACGCCGTTGCCCGCGCCGGGGCCACCTCGCCGGGGTCGAACCTGGGCAGCGGCAGTTTCACAATCTCCGATCGCGCCCCGATCAGCCCGTCCGACGCCGGCTCCAGCCGCGTGCAGGTCTTCAGCACCTCGCCGGCGAGCACCGTGCCGATCCGCGCCGCTTCTCCGTGGCCCTTCTGCGGCGACGCGCTCTTGACGTCGAGGTGGTTCACGTTGCCCGAGCAGCCCTGGGCGAACACCGTCACCATCTCCGGTCCCTTGACCTTCCCGAGAATGGTCGAGAGCGTGTACGGATAGTCGGCGGAAAACTCGTCGCCCCCCACCGTGTCGAGGTGCAGCGCGTAATTGACGTAGGTCGCCAACGGCTTGCCGTCCGGCCGCTCGAGATACACCACCGCCACCTCGGGATCAACCGGCCCGGCCGGCTTCACGATCTTCGGATTGAGCTTGCCGGGATTCCAGCCGACCGAGCCGTCGGTCATGAAGAACCGCCGGTTGAACACCAGCGACTCCTCGTGGCCCCGGCCAACGAACACCTTCACCGGGCCGAGCACGTCTAGGGCCTGTTTGACGCTGTCCGCGATCCTGGAAGGGAGTTCGGAGGAGTACCTCTTCGTGATTTCGAGCATCTCGCCGGTGAGGTTGTACCGCGACGCGCGGTCGAGCAGAACTGGCCCGGTGTGGGTGTGCGTCGCGCCGATCATGACGCGCTCGCCGGGGATGCCCGTCCGCTGCGCGATCAGTGCGCGCGCTTCCTCCACCATCGCACGAGGCACGGCGCCCAGGTCGCAAGACACCAGCGCCGCCTTCATCCCGTCGTTCTCGAAGACGATCGCCTTCGCGTAAAGGTCGTCGTGGACGCCGGCCGCCCCGCGGTTGTGGTAGTAGCCGTACATCGCAATACCACGGGGCGGCGTGATCTTCACCGCGGACGCGCCGGCCCGCAAGTCATCCGCCCAGGCATGGCACGCCGGCAGCAGGATCAACACCGGCAGCGCTCGCGTTCTCATTTGTCCATCCATCCTTTCGTCCGGCCGTCGCCTTTCGGCGAGGGATTCATCGCCCCGGGCCGGCCGCGGTAGGCTTCCACCAGCAGGTTCCTGGCCGCGTCCACCAGCAACTCGCCGCAGCCCGCCGAGCAGCGCGCCGTCGTCGGCTCGTAGGCGCCTTCGTCGTACGCTTTCCGATCGGGAAAGTAATCGTGCATGCCGTTGGCCAGCTCGTTCACGATTGTGTACTTGAACGGCGAGGCGAGCTTGATGGCCAACCCCAACTCGACGAACACCTCGCCGGGCAGCCCCACCCAGGCCACCTTGTCGCCGAGCGCGATGACCTGCACCTCGAGGTCGAGCGGCTTGCCGCCGTGCGTTTCCAGCACCGTCCACACACGATTGGCGTGGACTACTTCAGGAAACGATGGAGCGCCGGGCCCCGGCTTACGGGAGCGCTCAATGATCGTCTTCGCTTCCTCCAGCTCCGCCTGCGTGTACTGCGGCACGGGCGCCTTCACCACCACGCTGCTCACGCGCAGCGGCTCGTCGGATACAGGTTCGAGCTTCTTGTACGTCTTGAGCACCGCCGCCGAGAGGATTGTACCGACGCGCGCCGACTCCTGGGGGCCGGAGTGCTTCCAATCGCTGTGGACATCGAGCTGGTTCACGTTGCCTGAGCAGCCCTGTGTGAACAGGGTCATCATCTCAGGCCCTTTCACTTCCGCCAGGAGCCTCGCCAAAACGCCGGGGTAGTCCGCCGAGAACCGCGACTCGCCGAAGACGGTCGTGTGCAGCGTGAAGTTGACCGCCGTCGCCAGCGGTACGGCGTCCGGACCCTCGAAGTACACCACCGGCACCGCCGGATCGATCGGACCCATGTACCGGACAATGTCCGGACTCTTCTGCCAGTTCATGCGGACGATGCCGTCCTTGTGCAGCAGGCGCCGGTTGAAGCTGATGGACTCCTCGTGCCCGAGGCCCGCCGAGACCTTGGCGGGTTTGAGGTCAGCCTCCGCCAGTCGCACAGCCTCGGCGATCTTGGCCGGGAGTTCCTGGTGATACTTCTTGGCGATCGGCGCGACCTCCGGCGGCAGACCCTCCAGGACCATCGGCGTCATCTCGGGGCCGCTGTGCGTATGCGTGGCGGTGAGCATGACGTGGTCGCCGCGAAGGCCGGTCCGCTGCTGGATCAGTTTGCGGGCGGCAACGACCGCCGGCCGGTGCAGGCTTTCGACGTCGCAGCCGACAATGGCCGTCTTCACACTGTCTTTCTCCAGCGCCAGCGCTTTGCAGAACAACGGGTCGTGGACGCCGGTGGTCGGCTGGTAGTAGAAATTGCCGCCCATGGCCATCTTCGGCGGCGGTGTGATGTCGACCATTCCACGACCGACGCGCAGCTCGCTGGCCGGCGCTCCGCCGGCCAAGGTGAGGAGGGCAATGATTCCGCGTAAGTCCGGCATAGGAAACCATGATATACGTGCTGGCCGGAAATGAGGTCTTGTCAGTCGGTGTAGTGAGGCACGCGGCAGTCTGGCCTTCTGTGTTACTGTCTTCCGGGGTGAGACCGGCGCCGACGAACAGGCGTCATCCCGCATAGGAGGCAATGCCACCGTGTCGTCAAACTGTACTCGCCGCGACTTCTTCGCGGCAATGGCCGCGCCGGCCACTGCCTCAGCACTCCGCCCCGCTGACAACTCGCGCCCGCAAGGCGGCAACGCTCGCATCAACGTCGCCTGCATCGGGTTGGGGGCCAGGGGTTCCTTCCACCTGGAAGGACTCATCCAACGCGCCGAGGCGGATAACGTCCGCTGCGTCGCCGTGTGCGACGTGTTCCGGCGGCGGCTGAATCGCGCCGCGCGGCTTTCCGCGGCCGAAGGGTACCCGGATTACCGCAAGATCCTCGAGCGCAAGGACGTGGACGCGCTGGTGATCGCCACTCCCGATCACTGGCACGCGAAGATGGCCCTCGACGCCCTGAACGCGGGCAAGCACGTGTACGTGGAAAAGCCCATGACGCGCACCGTGGAGGAGGCTCTGGAATTGAGGAATCGCGCGCGCAACAGCAAGCTGGTTCTTCAGGTCGGCCCACAGTGGACCGGTGACGACGCGTTCTGGCAAGCGAATGCGGCCATCCGCTCCGGGCGGATCGGAAAAGTGACCTGGGCCCAGGGCGGCGTGAACCGGAACTACCGCGAGTGCGCCTTCAACGCCCCGCCGTTCCGGCGTATCCGTACATGTCCAGGTGGCGGAACCGACGTCCTTTGCGATCCGTCCAATGCGGTTCGACTCGCGGCCCGCACACCCCTACGCCAGCATCTTCTTCACCACTTCCCCGGCCACGTCCGTCAGCCGGAAATCCCGCCCCATGTGCCGGTACGTCAGCCGCGTGTGGTCGAAGCCGAGACAGTGGAGAATCGTCGCCTGCAAGTCGTGGATGTGGACCTTGTCTTCCACTACGCTGAGAGCCAGGTCGTCGGTCTTGCCGATTACTTGCCCGCCCTTGATGCCGCCGCCGGCCAGCCACAGGCTGAACCCGTTCGGATGGTGGTCGCGGCCCGCGTTGTCGGCTTCATCGGGCCGCCGCAGCTCCGACATCGGCGTCCGCCCGAACTCGCCGCCCCACACCACCAGCGTTGAATCGAGCAGCCCGCGCTGCTTCAGGTCCTTCAGCAACGCCGCCGTCGGCTGGTCCGTGATGCCGCAGTTCTTCACCAGGCCCTTGTTGATTTCGCTGTGATGGTCCCAGCTTGCGTGCATCAGCATGACGAAGCGCACGCCGCGCTCCACCAGCCGCCGCGCCAGCAGGCAGTTCGTGGCAAACGGACGCGTCGGCTCCTTGTTCACGCCGTACATCTCCAGCGTCGCCGCCGATTCCTTCGAAAAATCCAGCAGCACCGGTCCGGAGGCTTGCATCCGGAACGCCAGCTCGTAGGAGTGGATGCGGGAAGCGATCTCCACGTCGCCCTCCCGTGCGAACTGTTCCTGGTTGAGGTCGCGGATGGCGTCCAGGCGGTTCCGCTGCGTGGCCGCGCTGATACCGGGAGGGTTCGACAGGTACAGGATGGGATCGCCGGTGTTGCGCAACACCGTGCCGGCATACGTGGACGGAAGGAAGCCGCTCGAGAAATTGTCGGTGCCGCCGCTGGTGCCCACTCCCGAGGTGAGCACAACAAACGCCGGCAGATCCCGCGATTCGCTCCCCAACCCGTACACCACCCAAGACCCCAAGGTCGGCCGCCCCGCCTGGAAGAACCCGGAGAACAACAGAAGCTGGCCCGGATGATGATTGAAGGCGTCGCTGTACATCGACCGCACCAGGCAGAGATCGTCGGCGCAGCCGGCGGTGTACGGCAGCAGGTCCGACAGCTCCATGCCGCACTGCCCGTGCGGCTTGAACTCGCGCGGGCTCGCCAGCACCGACGCCGTCGGCTTGATGAACGCCAGCTTCAGGTCCTTGGTGAGTGACGCCGGCAACGACTGCCCGTGCCACTTCCGTAAGGCCGGCTTCGGATCGAACAGGTCCATCTGGCTGGGCGCGCCTTCCATGAACAGGAAGATGACGTTCTTCGCCTTGCCGGGAAAATGTGGCGCCTTCGGCGCCAGCGGATCGTCCTTTGGGATCTCGACGGTCGCCGACCGCCCTTCCACCGCCAGCAAATCCGCCAGCGCCATTATGCCGACTCCCCCGGCGCAGTCGCGGAAGAAGCTGCGCCGCGTCTGAATGCGACGGAACTCATCGAAGTTCATGCGCTACCCCCTCGTGAAGAACTCGTCCAGGTTGAGCAGCACGCTGCTCAACGCGACCCACGCCGCCTCCTCCATCCGGTTCCCGGCATCCCAGGACACCAGCGAATTCACCGACTCGGGCTCCTTCTCGAAAATCGCCTTCTGCCGGTCAAAGAAGGCGCGCAACCGCTGCTCCTCACCGGGATCCGGCTCCCGCCCTAGCGTCAACTGAAAGGCCCGGCGCAGCCGTTCGTGAAATCCGCCCGGCGCTTCGATGTAGAGCCGGTACGCCAGTCCCTGCGCCGCTTCCACGAACACCGGATCGTTCAGAAGGTTCAGCGCTTGCAGCGGCGTGTTGCTGCGCAGCCGCCGGCAGGCGGTCACGCTGGACTTGGGCGCGTCGAAGTTGGCCAGCAGCGGGTAGGGCGTGGTGCGTTGGAAATGGATATAGAGGCCGCGCCGGTAGCGGTCCTTTCCCTCGGTCTCGACCCACTTTACGGAATCGGCGTAGCCCAGCTCCGCCACGCCGCGCGGCTGCGGTGGACGCACGCTGCGCCCCCCGATTTCAAGCGACAGCAGACCACCCGCCTGAAGCGCCGCGTCCCGGATCAGCTCCGCCGGCAGGCGGATTCGCGACTGCCGCGCCAGCAGAGTGTTATTCGGATCCTTGCTCCGCAGCTCGGGCCGCTCCCGCGAACTCTGCCGGTAGGTCGCCGACGTCACGATCAGCTTCTGAATGCTCTTAAAGCTCCAGCCGCGCTCCATGAACTCGCATGCCAGCCAGTCGAGCAGTTCCGGGTGGACCGGCCGGTCCCCCTGCACGCCGAAGTCCTCGGAAGTCTTGACGATTCCCTGGCCGAACAGCTCCTGCCAGATGCGGTTCACCGTCACCCGCGCGGCCAGCGGATTCTCCGCCGACACCAGCCACCGCGCCAGGTCCAGCCGGTTGGTCTTCCGATCGACCGTCGGCGCGGGCAGAACGGCGGGCGTTCCCGGATCGACTTCCGGGCCCAGCGCCTTGTAGTCGCCGCGCACCCGGATGTGCGATTTCCGCGGCGTCTCCGACTCGCTCACCGTCTGCGCCTGGCTGAGCTGCGGATAAGCCACCTTCAACTCATTGAGCTTCCGGCTGAGTTCCTTGAAGCCGAGTTCCTCGTACTTTTTGTCGCCGATGGCGAAGTGATAGTTCCGGACGAAGTGATCGATCAGGACGTCGCGCTCGCGGGGCGTTCGGTCCGTCGGCTTTTTGCGAATGATCTTCTCGCCATCCCCGCCTTCGGTCAGCTTCAGCAAGCAATCCCAGGCCAGGTCCCAGTCCGTCCACTTGCCCGGGTTGGCCGCCGCTTCCAGCATCCGCGCCTCCCAGACGGCCTGCAATTCCGGCACCTTGTACTCGGCGAGCAGCTTCACGCGCTTCTGCTCGTACTCCGAGTGCGCTCGTAGATACGGCCCCAGTTCGCCGTCGAGCGGCGCGTCGATGTCCGTCTCCTCCAGGTTGTCGAAGAAGGCGGCCATCCGGTAGAAATCGCGCTGCGAAATCGGATCGTACTTGTGATCGTGGCACTGAGCGCAGCCCATGGTCAGGCCAAGCCACACTGTGGCAACGGTGCTGGTGCGATCCACTACGTTCTCGAACCGGAACTGCTCGTTGTCGACGCCTCCCTCACGATTCGTCAGCGTGTTTCGATGGAAGCCTGTGGCCACCTTCTGCTCGGTGGTGGCGTTCGGCAGCAGATCGCCCGCGATCTGCTCGACCGTGAACTGGTCGAACGGCATGTCGTGGTTGAGGGCGTTGATCACCCAGTGCCGGTAGCGCCAGGCGTGCGGGCGCACCCAGTCCTTCTCGTAGCCGTCGCTGTCCGCATAGCGCGCCAGGTCCAGCCAGTGGCGCGCCCACTTCTCCCCGTAATGCGGCGAGGCGAGCAGCCGATCCACCTGCCGTTCGTACGCGTCCGGGCGGTTGTCGTTCAGGAACTCGGCGATCTCCGCCGGCGCCGGCGGCAGCCCAATTAGGTCGAGGCTCAACCGCCGGAGCAGGGTCGCTTTGTCCGCTTCCGGCGACGGCTGGATCTGCTCCCGCTCGAGCCGGGCGAGGATGAACGCGTCCACCGGGTTGCGCACGCACGCCCGGTTCTGCACCGTTGGCGTCGCCGGCTTCGTCTGCGGCTGGAACGACCAATGAACCTGGCGAGCAGCAGTCCCGCCGCCCGCCCACTGCGCGCCCTGATCGATCCAGGCGCGCAGCACCCCCACTTCCTCCGCCGTCAACTTCTTGCCCGCCGGCGGCATTTGCATTACGCCCTTCACGCCGGCCACGCGCAGAATCAGCGAACTGGAAGCGCTGTCGCCGGGTTTGATCGCCGGCCCCGCATTGCCGCCGCGCAGAGCGGCCTGCCGGCTGTCCAGGCGCAGCCCGCTCATCTGCTGCTGCGCGCCGTGGCAACCGAGGCAGCGCTCTCGAAGAAGCGGCTCGACTTCCCGGGTGAATTCCACGGCCCGCGATGCGCGCACGGGCAGCTCGGGCGCTTGGCTGCCGGCAGCAAAGGCCGCCAGAAGGGACAACACCGGCACGGGATTTCTGCCCCCCAGAGTCACCATATGCTCAGATTGTACAACCAATCAGCGGGCTCACCGTACCGCCGACCCTGGCCAATTGTGCCATGATCATGGCCTGAGCGTTCGCACCACCACTGAAATTCCGGACGAGCTGTACGAGTGGTAAGTTCTGATTTTGCGAGGCCGGGTTGCACCAGGTTTGCGAGCAATGTTGTTACTTAGAGGCAGGGCGGGCTGTTAGATTAGTTGCTCGCCCCCAACCCGTGCCGATAACCGCACTTCTTGCACATCGTCGGCGGCTCGGTGTTGTCCACCCGGTGCGCCACCGGCTTCAGCGTCTGAAGATAGGCGAACATCGCCTTGAGGTCTTCCTCGCCCAAACTCCGGAGGCGGGGCCAGGGCATGATCGGGTTGAGTCTTCGCGCCTGGATGCGTCCCATGCGAAGGGCGTGCACGAACATGACTTCGTCGTAGTAGGAGATGCCGGAGGCGTCCGGCGTAATGTTGGAAGCCGCCACTTCGCCCCACGGACCCTTGAGCACGAAGCCGCCTGCGAACGGCAGGTCGGCTCTGGGGTGCATGTCCTTGCCTAAAGGCGTGTGGCAATCGGCGCAGGCGGCGATCGTCACCAGATACGCGCCGCGCTTGGCCGGCGTGGACAAATCCGGCGGCGGCACCGCGGTCACCGGCGGCGGCGCCTGCAAGCTCTCCTTCACAGGCGGAGGAAGTTCGATCCTCGCGATCGCGTTCCGGACCGGAGGCACGGATCGGACGTAGGCGATGACGGCGGCCAGGTCCTCATCGGACATCGACCGGTAGGCCATGTACGGCATTAGCGGGAACAGCACCCGCCCGTCGTGCCCGATCCCGTTGCGGATCGCGTTGGCCAATTGCTCATCGCTCCACTTGCCCGCGCCCGTCTCTGGGTCGGAGGAAATGTTGGGCGCCACAATCGGGAACGGGACGATTTCGCCTGGGAACACCGTGCCGCTTCCCTTCCTCCCCGGCAGGATCGGCGAATCGGCGGACTTCCAGTCCACTTCCGAATGGCAGCCGAAGCAATCCAGCAGAAATTCAACCAGGTAGCGGCCTCGCTCCAGGCGGGCCTGCTGCCGCTCCTGTTCCGGGGTCGGACCGGCGGGTTCCTGTTTCATACCGCAACCGGAAATCACCGCAACCGCGAATATGAGCGTCAACGCGTTCCGCTTGGAGTTGTCAGCCATGGTCGTTATCCATTGGTGCAGGCACAGCGGGAATCAGAAGTCATTCTACGACGAACCAATCGTTCTTCAACACTTCCTTGTTGTAGGTAAGCTCTTCCCCGGTCCTGAAGTTTCGGACGCGCCGGCCTGCCGCGCTGGCCACCGCGTGGGCCGCGGCCGTGTCCCACTCCATCGTCGGGCCGAGCCGCGGGTACACGTCCGCCGAGTTTTCGGCGACCATGCAGATCTTGAGCGAGCTTCCGATCGAGAGCAGCTCAACGTTGGTGTACCTCCGGCGCTGCTCGGCTAGGAACTCGTCGACCTCCGGACTGTAATGCGAGAGACTGGCGACCACTACCAGCGTGTCCGCCGCCCGCTGTTGCGGCCGGGGAAGCCTTTCGGGCGGTTGGTTGTCCTGGACCTTGAACGCCCCCTGCCCGGCGGCGCCGTAATAGGCGACCTCCCGCGCCGGCGCATACACCACCCCGGCGACCGCTTGCGAATTCTGAATCAGTGCGATGTTGACGGTGAATTGTCCGTTCCGCTTAATGAATTCCTTGGTCCCATCAAGCGGATCGACCAGCCAGCACTCGGTCCATTCCTTGCGCACGCTGTAGTCCGCGTGCTCCGCCGTCTCTTCGGAGAGGACCGGGACGTCGGGACACCACGCCTGCAATCGTTCCGTAATGACCTGGTGCGATCGCAGGTCGGCCAGCGTCAGGGGGGAGGAGTCCACCTTCTGCTCCACTTCGAAGTCGCCTTCGTAGACGCTCATGACGGCCCCGCCGGCTTCGCGCGCGATCGCCAGCAGGTGGAGGATGTCAAAGCGGGTTGTTGATATCACGTGACGCGATTCTCAAGACTACAGGTTACCCGTTTTGCCGGTTCTTCGCCTTGACGCTGGGAATGCACCGGCCAGGGGACTGCCCCACAGGATCTCCTTGGGGTGCGACCCTCTTACCTGTTACCTGGAGGAGACGCCTGCAAATGCGCGGACACTCCTTCGGGTGTCACGAGACGCCTGACGGCCGCCCGGCGCCGGGACAACGCAGTCGCCGGGCCGCGCTTGTCAGCAAGCCGTTCCCGTCGCGGGTCGTGCGGCCGCGTTACTTACGCACGTACTGAACGACACGATCGAGGGTGTCGCGATGCGCGCCCGGCACCACGACTTCCGCCAGGGCGGCGGTGTAGGCTTTGGCCCCTTCGGGGCCGGCCTTCTGCCTCACTGCGTCGAAGGCCGCCTCGATCTTGTCCAGGGCCTCGGCGTTGGGGACGAGCACCCAGGGTAGGCGCATACCTGGGTCTTCGGTGTGGACCAGCTCCACGTCCACTCCGTAACCCAGGATCGTGCCGTCGGCCAGCAACTGCTCGTAGGCCGGTTTGTAGTACTTGTCATACAGCTCACGCCACTCGCGGCCCTTGCCGGGCTTGATCTGGGTAGCACTGGTCGACATGTAGCCGGTGGCCGAACCGCTGGCGCGCGTGCGATAAACAATCGATCGCAACAGGCGGTCGTGATGCTTGGCCGCGACAAGCGCCGGGCTGGGCGTGAGCTTCAGCATTTCGCCGAGCACTCGCTGCAATCCAGCTATGGTGGGCCCCGCCCACCACAACGTGTGGGTCGAGCCGCTCTCGGTGTGGACAACGGCAACCGTTCTGGCCCACTCCACGATCGCGCCTTCGGCCATCATCCGTTCCAGCACAGGGCGGCTTCTGCTTTCGAAGAAGGCCGACGCTTCCTCCCACTGCGCCCGCGGAACGGCCCACTCAGCCACAAAAGTGTAGATCGTCTTCTCTTCCTGCTGAGCCGCGGCGACGCACGGCAACAGGGCCGGCAGGACCAGTGCGCTCAAAAACAGACGGGTTCCCAGAATGTTCATTTTGTTTTCCCCTCCCAGGGGTTCACCACTGATACCACCAATCGGTCTGGAGAGCCAACAGATCGTCAGAACTCTTGTTTGGATGCAAAAACGGGCAAGCTCGGTTGATTTCTGCTCGTTCGCTCGCTGATGCCGGGGCACCCACCACAGCGTCACCGGAAGTCACGGCGGTTGAGAGCTTCGCGCCGCGATCGCTTGTTGGTATGGCGTCCCCAGCGGGATTCGAACCCGCGTTACCGCCGTGAAAGGGCGATGTCCTAGGCCGGGCTAGACGATGGGGACGAAGTTCGGAAAGCCTCTCGTTCCCACTGTAGCGAGCCGCTACAGGGTCTTCAAGTACGCCAGCAGGTCGTCTCTCTCCTCGTCGGAGAGCATCTCCTTGTAGGCCGGCATGCCGTTGCCGCCTTCGTCGACGATGGCGCGGACCGTGGCCTCCGTGGGCTTCTTGCCGTTGTTCAACTTCGCCTTCTTGAACAGCCCTTTGAGTCCGGGCCCCATCTTCTTCTCATCACTGTCGGCGTTGTGGCAGACGCCGCACTGCTCGAAGACCGCCTTGCCCTTTTCCGCGTCTCCCTTCCCCTTTTCCTTGCCCTGCCCGGTGGAGGCCGCCAGGCAGAGGGCGAGACAGAGTGCAAGCGCTGTCAGTCTCATGCTTCCGTCGAGGCTTTCCTTTCTACTGGATTACGACCAAGTCCTCTCTACCAGTCTACAATGTTGCCGTGCGGCCCGTCATCGTCCTCTATGCCAAGGCGCCCGTTCCCGGCCGTGTAAAGACACGGCTGGGGGTGAGAGTCGGCGAGGCGCGAGCCGCCCGGCTCCACGAAGCGTTCGTGCGCGACATGCTGGCGATGCTCGCCACGCACGCCGGCGCCGCCGACCTCGAACTGCACACCGACATTCCGACGGACGCATGGAGCGACCTGGCCGTTGCGCGCGCCCTCCAGCCCGCCGGGGACCTGGGCGAACGCATGTACTTGACGCTCGACGCCGCCCTTCGCGCCGGCAGGCCTCAGGTGATGATCGTCGGGGGCGACGCGCCGACACTGCCTGCCGCGCACATCGGCTTGCTCCTGGCGGCGGCCGCCGATGTGGCCCTCGGCCCCTGCCGCGACGGGGGCTACTACGCGATCGCCTGCCGGCGCGTTCATCCGCGCATGTTCCGCGGCGTTCCGTGGTCGCACCAAGAGGCGCTCCAAGCGACGATTCGCGCCTGCCGGGCCTGCGGCCTGTCGGTGGAGATCGGAGAAGAGTGGTTCGACGTCGATGTGCCCGAAGACCTGGAGAGGCTGAGCGCCGACGGCGCGTAGACGGGTAGTCTGTGGCATGGCAGCTTCGTGTAACCACGGAGGACCCATTCGTCAATGACGACCATCGAAGACCGTTCCGTCCGGGCGCAGCTTGTGAGGCCGGCTGGGGCCTGCTCCTGTTACGGCAGCAGTTGAAGAGCACGCGTGCGGCGCGGACCAACGCGGATTGCGCCGAAGTCCCGTCGATCGCTGGTCAGAACCCGGTAGACTTGCCGCCGCTCCGCAACGGCGGCCACGGTCGCATCGACCAGCCCCAGCTCGAGCGTTTCGAACTGGGCGTCAAGCTCCAAAGCCCTGGCGATATCGACTGGGAGAGGCAACTCGTACTCCTAGCGCGTCGCCGGATCGAAGATCTCGGCCCCCAGCCTGCGCATCGCTTTCCGGTTCGCTCGGAGGAAGTAGTCCACCTCCGCAAGAACGAGTGCGGGCGAGCGCCCGGAGCAGGCCGCCGGTATCGGCAATGACGGGTGGGATCACCGCTCAAGGTCCCGGAAGATCTCGAATTCATCGCCGAGCTCGCTGTTGGTGGATTCAAAGAGAAGAGTCGATGGCGGCCGCCGACCTGAGTAGTAGCGTGACGCAACAACGCGCAGGCCCTTTCGAATCAGCTCGGATGCACAAAGCCCCACCGCACGCGCCCGGTTCAATGCCAGAACATCCTCCTCAGCGAGCCGGACAGTGGTCGAAACAAGCCGTGCCGTACGCTCAACATGCAACGTGGAATTCCCAACGGCCATCGGCGCAGGAAAAGCCTGCTACTGCCGGTAGATCAACGGTTCGGGGCACCGGCGAAGACAGAACGAAACCCACGGGCAACCGGTGCTTGGGACTGTTTAGGGGCATTGGCGGGGACGACGGGGCTCGAACCCGCGACCTCCGACGTGACAGGCCGGCGTTCTAACCAACTGAACTACGTCCCCGCTCGCAAGAAGATGGGCTGTCATTCATCCTAGCACGCCCTGACAGGAACCTCAAATGTTGTAGAATCGCCGCCATGATTCGCACCATCCTTGTCCTCGCAACGGTTGTTCTCTGCTGCCTGACTCAAGCCCAGTGCGCCGGCAAAGTCGTCCGCACCGATCCCGCGCTCGACCGGATCGTTCCTCCGGGAGCGGCCATCGAGAAACTCGCCGGAGGCTTCGCCTTCACCGAAGGTCCCGTGTGGGTCTACGACGGCTACCTCCTCTTCAGCGACATCCCGAACAACGTCATCCACAAGTGGACGCCCGGCGGCAACGTCACTGTCTTCCGCAAGCCCAGCGGATGGCACGAGACGGCGGAGCCGCCCGGTCCGTTCATGGGATCGAACGGGCTCACCCTCGACCGCCAGGGCCGCCTCACGATCTGCGAGCACGGCAGCGGGCGGGTCACTCGCCTCGAAAAGGACGGTAAGCTCACCGTCCTCGCCGCCGCGTACGATGGCAAGCGGCTCAACAGCCCGAACGACGCCGTCTACAAATCGGACGGCTCGCTCTACTTCACCGACCCTCCCTATGGCCTGGCCAAGCAGGACGACGACCCCAGGAAGGAGCTGAAGTTCAACGGGATTTACCGTCTTGCCGCCGGAAGACTCCACTTGCTGACGAAAGAGCAGACCCGGCCGAACGGGCTCGCCTTTTCGCCCGATGAGAAGCACCTCTACGTCGCCAACTCCGACCCGGCGCGCAAAGTCTGGATGCGTTACGACGTCCAGCCCGATGGCGCAATCGCCAACGGCAAGGTATTCTTCGACGTCACCGCCCGCACCGAGGAAGGCCTCCCGGACGGCGTGAAGGTCGACAGGAACGGCAATCTCTACGGCACGGGCCCCGGCGGAATCTGGATTCTCTCGCCCGAGGGCAACCACCTCGGCACGATCCAGCCAGACGAAGTGCCCGCCAACTGCGCCTTCGGCGACAAGGACGGCAAGACTCTCTACATGACGGCGCGCAAAGGGCTGTATCGCATCCGGCTCAACATCGAGGGGGTTCGGCCGTAGCGGCGCTATAATACAAGCCGCGCCCAGCACCGGCCTGATCTCGTAACCATAGGTGCGACTTGTGAGCCTGCCTGTCGACAAACCAAGCTCCGACGACCCCCGAAAGGGCGACGCCCAGTCGCAGCCGGTAACTACCAGCTTGCCCATCTCCGGCGAAATGGAGACGATCGCCATGCCCGGGCTGCATCCGGGTGTTGCTCCCGGCGCACCCCAGCAGGGAGAGTGGGGCCAGCTCCAGTTGCGCCAGAAGGTCGGCCAGGGCGGGTTCGGCGAAGTCTACCGCGCATGGGACCCGGCGCTGGAGCGCGAAGTGGCGCTGAAGATCCTGTACGTCGGCGATCTCGGTCTCACCGGCCAGAAGACCTCCATCACCACCGAGGCACGCCTCCTGGCCAAGGTCCGCCATCAGAACGTGGTGACGGTTCACGGCGTGGCCGAGCACAAGGGATGCGTCGGGCTGTGGATGGAGTTCATCGAAGGGCAGACCCTCGATCAACTCGTGCGCCAGCAGGGACGTTTCGGATCCACCGAAGCGGCTTCCATCGGGATGGACGTTTGCCGCGCCCTGGCCGCCGTGCACAACGCCGGCCTCATCCATGGCGATATCAAAGCGCAAAACGTCATGCGGGAAGACGGCGGGCGGATCGTGCTCATGGATTTTGGCCTCGGACAGCCGGTCCGGCCTGACGGCCCGGCTGTCCTGGCAGGCACGCCGCTCTACATGGCTCCGGAACTCCTGCGCGGCGAGCGGGCCACCGTCAAGACTGATATTTACGCCACCGGAGTGCTCCTGTTCCATTTGGTGACAGGTACCTTTCCCGTGGAAGGCAGCACGTCGCGCGAGGTCAGCGCGGCCCATCGGAATCGGCGCCCAAGGCTCCTGCGCGACCTGCGCCCCGACCTGCCCGAGAGCTACCTGCAAGTCGTGGAACGCGCCCTGGCGCCAAATCCCGCCGAGCGCTTCGAAACCGCCGGCCACATGCTCCAGGCGCTGGCCGGCGTGGTGACGGCCGCCGCCGGAAGCTCGCCCATCACCCAGCCTCTCCCCGCGCCACCCGCGAAGCGGTGGAGGCATCGGATCGCGGCGGCGGCGCTGGCCGTGGCGATCGGCGCCGGCGCGCTCGGCATCTGGTATTCCCGCCAAAAGCTCACGGAGCATCCTTCGATCGCCGTCCTCCCGTTTGAAAACCTGAGCGCCGATTCCGAGAACGAGTATTTCAGCGACGGCATCGCCGACGAGCTGATCCACACGCTGAGCAGTGTTCCGGAGTTGCGCGTGATGGCCCGCGCTTCCGCCTTTCAATTCAAGGGCAAGGGGGTGGACGTGCGCGCCGTGGCCGAGAAGTTGCACGTTCGCTCGGTACTCACCGGAAGCGTGCGCAAGCAAGGCAACCTCATCCGCGTGGTGGTGCAGCTCACTGATGCCTCCACGGGATACCTCCTGTGGTCCGACGTCTTCGAGCGGGAACTGAGCAGCGTCTTCGCCGTGCAGGACGAGATCGCCCGCAGCGTCTCCCGGTCCTTGCAGGTCAAGCTGGCCGGAGCCGCCGCCGTGAGGGCCGAGGACCGGAATACTTCCGTGCCCGAGGTGTACACCCTGTACCTCAAGGGCCGCTACCACGCCGCCAAGCACTCGCGCGCGGACATGGACGCGGCGGTCGCCTCGTTCGAGCAGGCGCTGGCCAAGGACCCCTCGTATGCGCGCGCCTGGGCCGCCCTCGCCGAAACCTATGCCTTCATGGGCATGCGGACCGGCGCCCAGGATGCCGAGCTGGTTCGGAAGGCGAAAGCAGTGGCCGCCAAAGCCCTGGCTCTCGACAACACGCTGGCCGAGGCGCACACCTCACAAGGCCTGATCGAGATCCTCTACGACTGGGACGTGCGGCGCGCCGAGGCCAGCTTCCGCAGCGCCATTCGCCAGAATCCCGGCTACGCCTCCGCGCGCTACATCTACGCCGGACTGTTGCTCAATCAGGGACGCTTCCAGGAAGCGGACTCCGAGGTTCGTGTTGCCCTGCAACTCGATCCCCTGTCCGGCATTGTCAATTACCAGCTTGCTCTCCTTCTTTTTGTGCGCCGTGAATATCAGGCCGCGCTCGACCAGATCCGCAAGACGCGCGAGGTGGATCCGCAAATCATCCTCCCCAACATGCTGTCGGTCTGGGTCCACATCCAGCGCGGCCGTCACGAGGAAGCCCTGGCCGCTGCCCGCAAGATTCGGGCGCTTCGTGGCGAGGATGCGATGGCCCTGGCGTTGCTCGCCCAGGCCCTGGCGAGCGCGGGCCGGCATTCCGAAGCGCGGCAGGCGCTTCACACCCTGCTGGCAAAGCAGGACGGCCAGCCCGCTCCTCCGATCCATGTCGCGCTGGCGTATCTGGCCCTCGGCGACCGCGAACGCGCCCTCGACTGGCTGGAGAGAGGCTGCGCCGAGCGGCAACCGCTCACCCTCCAGATGCCCGTTCTGCCGCAATTGGACCCGCTGCGCGCCGAACCGAGGTTTCAGGCCCTCGTCCGCAGGATGGGCTGACCCCCGGGATTCATCGCCGTTTGGAATCGGCGGATTGCGGCCGTCGGCGATGCAACTCCTCAGTTCGGTGTGGCCCATCGGCCGGGGCTACTTCGACGCCCGGAATTCGGCCAGATTGGTCGCGGCGCCTGCGGGGTTGTCCAGGCCGCGATCGGACCGGAGGGATTGGGTCAGGTCTTCCCGCCTCCGCGCGTCTCTCTTCTTGCTCATCTGCCGGAGCAGGAGGGCGCGATTCGACGAGGGTGTACCGAGGTCCGGGCATCAGCTCGGGGCCTTCTCCTGGACTGACACGGCTCTCAAGTGCCGATTCTCCGCCCTGGCGTACTGCTCCTGGGTGCGGCACAACTCGGCAAGGTGGTTCCATCTCATTCGCGACCAGTGCTCCGGTCCCAACCCTCTGTCTTTCCTGAATCGCTATGAGATTGCGGTACAACTCCTCCGTCTCCTCACGTTTGGCCAATTTGGCGCCCGCCGCAGCGAGGTCGTCCAGGGCTGTGGCCACATCCGAAGGAAGCCGATTGCCGCTTAGGATGCGCCTGCGTCCAACTACACACCCGGCACAAAGTCGGCAGGACGGATTCTGCAAATGCAAGGAGTCTAACGGATGACTAGGTAGGCCAGTACTCCTTAAGATATGAGGATCTAAATATATCTTGCTGGGCAGAGTGCGGGGGCTTATAATATGGGCGGCAATCAGCCCACAAAGAAACACCGGTGCGAACAGGTAGCCGCCTTTTCGTGCTTGGGCTTGCGCGTACGTTTGTCGGACTGGGCCCGAAGGGTAGGTGTATGATGTCTTGTCCTCGCCCACTTCTGTTCTGGATGTCCTTCCTGCTAGTTGCTTTCACCGGGTTTCCGCGCAGCCAAGCCTACGGGCAATCAACCGAGGTCTTCCACAGGCTTCGGTTCGACTTCACGACCACGTCGGACTTCTCTAACCTCTACCTCGATAGCCGCCCCTCGTTGTATTATTCCCTCATCAGCCAGACCGTCGGTCCGCAGAGCGTGCAGATAGCCTGGGACTTTGCCTATGTCAATCAGCCAATTGAAAATGCCGGGACGGAGGTGGGGGTGGTATTCGACGTCGCCTTCGCACCGGCGGCCTTCCGCGGCCCCTTCGACATTCGGATCCAGAGAGGCCATCTTGGTGAAAGCCGGCTTCGCATTTACAACGTCACGCCCTCCGGTCTAGAACCGCTGGCCGAATTGACACACGACGAGATCTTGTTGGACAACCCGGACAACACCCGTTGCTTCTCGCTCGACTTCAGCGCCGTCACCCGGCAGAACCCGTACCAGGTTGCCCCACCGGTCCCCGCCAAGATGCTCTGGGCTCTCTACTTCGCCTCCTACACCGCTGACGGCTGGACAGGGAATCCGGCGCTGAGGGACACACCAGTTTCCCTTTACGCGTCTGACGACGCCACTGCGATCGCGCGTCACATCGACCAGGCGCGCAACGCCGGTATCGGCGGTTTTGTCGTCTCCTGGGACGGGCCCGGTTCGGCTGCCGATAACAACCTGCCAGCCATCTTGCAGACCGCCGCCGCCAATGACTTCGCCATCGCCGGCCAACTGGAAACGCACGATGCGCAGGGGCAACCTCGAGCGCAGGACCAGATCGAGCAGTCACTCGCCCAACTGCTGAGGACTCATGCGGCCCATACCGCCTGGTACCGCGTCGGCGGCCTTCCGGTTGTCTTCGTGAACCACGCCGACCGGTTCGCGCTGGCGACGTGGTCTGCCGTCTTGGCCGCCGTCCGCGGGCAGGGACTGGACGGGTTCTTCCTGGGACACGGGCTGGAAAATGACGGCCTGGACGTCTTCGGAGCCGTGTACAGTTCCGTCGCCACGAATGCGGACGAACTTAATACGCAGCTTATCCGTAACCGGCCCGCCGTTCGCTACCGCCACCTGCTGGCTGACAGCCCGCACGTCAACCTGGCCACGGCCACGGTTCAGCCCGGCTACGACGACTCTCTGCTCGGCCGCACTACTCCCGGCTTCATCGATCGTCTGGGCGGGGAGACATACCAAGACGCGTTCCAAACGGCCATCGAGTCGGACGCCCTCTGGATCCTGATTGCCAGTTGGAACCAGTTCTACGAGAACACGCACATCGAGCCCAGCCGGGCATATGGCGACCAGTATTTGCAGACCACGGCCTCCATGCGCGCCGCCTGGGATGGGCCGATGCCGGCAATCTACCCGGGCGGCGTCGTCAATGCGGCCAGCTACCTCCACAACGCGGTCGCCCCGGGCGAGATCGTCACGCTGTTCGGGGAAGGGATCGGGCCTCCGCAGGGTTGCGGCATGGAACTAATTGGCGAGACCCAGGCGACCACCAAACTCTGCGAGACCGAGGTCCTGTTCAGCGGCACGCCGGCCCCCATGGTCTTCGCGCGCTCAGACCAGACCAGCGTGGTGGTCCCTCTTTCCGTCCAGGGGGGACGCGTTCGGGTGAACGTCCGCTACCGTGGCGTCACGGGAAAGACGGCTCAAGCCTCGGTCACCCGGGCGGTCCCAGGCATCTTCGCCATCGGCTCCACGGGCGCAGGCCGCGCCGCTGCCCTGCATACCGATTACTCCGTGGTGGGACCGGACAACCCCGTCTCCCGTGGGTCCTTTATTCTCGTCTACATGACCTCTGGCGGAGTGACCGAGCCGCCAGGCGAGGACGGCCGCATCGTGTCCGGCATCGAACTCCTGCAACTGCCCGTCCACGCCGAGATCGGCGGCGTTCCGGCCACCGTCGACTTCGCCGGTTCTGCGCCTTCCCTCATCAAGGGCGCGCTTCAGTTGAACATCCGCGTACCGGACAACGCCCCGACCGGCGATGCCGTCTCCCTCATCGTCTGGATCGGAGGCATGCGCTCACAGGATGGCATCAACATCGCCGTCCGGTAAACTTGTGATCATCGCTTGAGGTCTTGTGTCCGGCGGCCTCGGAATGGGTATCCAGTGCCACGCCACCCACAGCCGCATTGTGACTCAGGAGGTTAGAACTTGATGCTGTTGGTTGCCTCCCGAAGGTCGTTGCTCACCCAGTGGACGACACGCCGGAAAAATCCGGCCAGCCACCCCGGAATCGGCGACCAGCCGAGCAGCAGCCAGACGATCAGCGCCGCCGCAACCATCAGCACGACCAGGATCAGGCACAGCTTGGCCAGGCGCGGGCTGTTGAGGATGCCGGCGATCACGCGGAGGGCAACCAGCAGGATGAGAACCGCCAGAAGGACTTTCTGGTACATGCAACGAAACAGAATACCAGACCGGGGCCAGCCCGCCGCGCTGATTCCCCATCGATCGGTCGTCAGTCCTTCGGCAATCTCTCTAGCGGGCGAGGGCCCGAATCAGGCGCTGGAGATGCCAGGCTTTTTGGTGCTGCTCGCCGCAAAATCGGCTGTCCTTCCACTTCCGCAACATCCCGAGCGGCTTGCCGCAATGAAGGCAATGAGCAGCCTCGGGTTGTTCCGTCTGCCCGTTCAAGTTCTCCACGCCGCGCATTGTCATCGAGAGCGCGTTCATTGTCATCCGTCCTGCCTTATGTCAATGGTGGGCCGGAGTCTGTGGAGGATTCTGTAGCAATCCTAGCTCCATTTGCCTCCAGGCACAAGATCTCTTTGGTAAACAACAGGTTTTCGGGTGACGGGTGATGGCAGCCGCAAGTCCGCGGCGACACCATCTTACACTGTTGTGTATAAGGAATGCCCAATCACTTCCAGCCTGGAAGCGAAACCGTGGTCCGGTAGTTTGACTCGTTGCAGTGCGGGCTGCGGATCGGCGCGTACACTCTGGTACCCGAGAACGGACGGTCCTGGGTATAAATCCAGACGCGTTCCTGGTCCCAAAGTACTATCTCGTCGCGGGGATCCCCAGTAACATCGGCAACGTAATATGCCAGGTCGGGATGGCCGTCGTTGGGGAACATCACCACCCGCCGCATCCGGCCGTCGATCAAACCGCCGTCCTGGACGCTGCCCGAAAGCATGGCGAACTCCTGCCCGTCGCCGCGCCAGTTCACCGGCAGCAATGGTGAGCCGTAGTGGATCAGTTCCTCCTGGACCAGCAGGTTGCCATCGTGGTCGAACAGCGAAAGGATGCCCGGATTCCGCCAGTAATTGACCGTCAGCAGTTGCAGCCCGGGCACGTCCATCCGGTACTTGCCGATGCTCGGGCTTTGCGCATGGCCGATGCGGACGTGCTTCAGGATGTTTCCGCGCTTATCGAACAGCAGGAAGCCTTCGTCGCTGCCGCAGGCATAGGCGCGCGGCTCGGCCTTCGCCTCGCCGCTGAAGTTACCCATGGCGATGCCGTCGGCGTGGTCGCGGAGTTCGGCGTCGCGGCTCCAGAGCTGCCTGCCGTCCGGGCTCCACAAGGCGTACCCGATGGCGATCTCCTCGCGCCCGTCCCCGTCCACGTCGAAGGGAAACGGGAAGTGCCCGTTCTGGCCGCTGCCCTTCCAAAGGAGCTTGAGGCTGCTGTCGTAGATCCAGAAGTTCCAGTAACGGTCCTTGACGAGGATCTCCCGAGGCGACTTGCCGCCGGAGAGATTCACCAGTGCGATCGAGTCGCCGTTATTCAGCTCATACGGGCGCGCTTTGAGGTCGGCCGGCGTCTCTGGCATCCAGACCCACTTCTTCAACTTGCCGGTGGACCCTTCGAGGATTTGGAGCTTGAAATCCCGGGCGAGAATCACATCCTCGCGGCCGTCGCCGTCGATGTCGTGGATCTGGAACGGCGTATCGTTGGTGAGCAGGCCGTTGCGCGGATCGGGTCGCCCGGACTGCCACAGCACCTTGCCGTCGAGCGTGACGGCGGTCAGACAACTGATGTGGTCGTATCCGTCGCCGCCCACCCGCGGGATGTTCTGCGCGATCAGCATGTCGAGCACGCCGTCGCCGTCCAGGTCGCCGAAGCGCGCGTTGCGGCCGGCCCCGAATCGCGGCGTGTTGAATTTCTTCCACAGCTTCGGCTTCGGGTTTTCGGCGCGGAGCTTGGCGAGTTCCGCCTCCCGGCGTGCGATCCGCTCGCGAATGCCGCGCTCGGCGTCATCCGCCGCGCTGACGCGGAAGTCCATGAAGCGCGCCGGAATATTGGCCGTGACACCCGCCTTGCCCTTGAGGAGCTCGCCGTCGCTCGCCTCGAGCAGCAACCTGCCGTCCACGTAGGCGCGGATGGCGGGGCCTTCGTTCTCGACCTTCAGCGAGTAGTACCGCTTGACGTCATAGGGGAAGTCCGCGCTCGCCAGCTCTCTCCATTCGGCGACGCGAAACGTCTTATCGAGCGGAAGCCGCACGGCCAGCCGCGCCTTATCGCCGCCGGTGAGCGCGAACAAATAGTAATGCCGGTTAGTGTGGTAGCGGAAGACGACGCCGGCCATGTCCGCGAGCGAAAGCGGCTTCATCTTGACTTCCAGCGCGTAATCCGACCACTCCGGATCGCCAGTGATAAACGTGGGATTCATCAGCCGGCGCCAGTCGCTGTTGACGATGTGTTGTTCGAGATAGGGCTTGCCGTCTTCGTCGCCGGTGATCCACGAGTCGAGATGGTTGATCGGGTTCGCCCACGGCTCGAGCGGCACGCCGCGGTGCGGCAGGTAGTGATACTCCTGGATCGCCGCGTTCAACTGGCCGATGGGTGCGGAAAGCCAGCCGGGCGGGTACCGGGAAAAATCGTCGCGAAACAGCTCGCCGCCGCGCCCGGCGGCGGCTGCGGACAGAAGAAGGAAGAGGGCGCATCGGAGCCGCATGACGCCCTCTATCCTATCGCCCCGGCTCCTTGGTTCGCTGGCGCCTGCAATCCCGTGCCTTGTCAGGCGCGGCAATCCCCCACCCGGTGCAGCTTCATCAGGTTGGTCGTGCCCGAACGCCCGATCGGTTGGCCGGCGACAAACACCACCCCGTCCCCGGCCCTTGCCAGGCCGCGATCGACCAGTTCGCGATCCAGCCTCGCCAGCATTTCGTCAGTCGAGGGCATGTCGGGGGCAAGAACAGGTCGAACGCCATAGACCGGGGCGAGACGCCGGGCGACCCGCAGGTGAGGCGTGAAGGCGTACACAGGAACGTCGGGCCGGTACCGCGCCACCAGCCGCGCGCTGAAACCGCTGTTAGTGAACACCGCGATCGCGGCAACCGACGCTGACCGGGCGGCGTGATGCGCGGCGTCGGCGACCATCTCCGCGTCGGTCGGCGATGGGCCGTGCGGCGGATCGACGAAGCGTTCCGCCCCAATCTCGAAGTCCGCCTCGGCAGCCACTCGCGCCATCATGCGAACCGCCTCCAGCGGGTGCTGGCCGATCGAGGTTTCGGCGGACAGCATCACTGCGTCCGTGCCGTCGTAGATCGCGTTGGCCACGTCGCTCACCTCGGCGCGGGTCGGAAACGGGTTCTCGACCATCGACTCCAGCATCTGCGTGGCCGTGATCACAAAGCGCCCCCGCATGCGGGCCCGCTCGATGATCGACTTCTGGATGAATGGCACCTTCTCAAGCGCCATCTCCACGCCGAGGTCGCCGCGCGCCACCATCACGCCGCTGGATTCAGCCAGGATCGCCTCCAGGTTCTTCCACGCCTCCGGTTTCTCGATCTTGGCGATGATCGGGACATCGCTTCCTCTCGCCTTGAGAAATTCGCGCAGACGAACCATGTCCTCGCCGCCGCGAACAAAAGAGAGAGCGATAAGATCGGCGCCCATCGCCAGCGCCGCTTCGGCATCCTTCTCGTCTTTCTCGGTGAGCGACGGGGAGCTGACCTTCACTCCCGGCAGATTGATGCCCTTGCGGTCGCCGATTGCGCCGCCGGACAGCACCTCGGTGGTTACGGAGACCCCGTCGGTCGAAAGAACGCGCAGCACGACGCTGCCGTCGGCGAGCAGGATGCGGTCGCCGGGCCTCACGTCGCGCGCCAGCGCCGCATAGCCGGTGGAGGCCCGCTCCGTGTTGCCGGTCACTGGCTCGGTGGTAATTGTGAACCGGGCGCCGGTCCGCAGGACGCAGCCGCCACCCTCGAACCGC
>CAZACK010000028.1:0-54205 GCA_964483455.1 uncultured Solibacteraceae bacterium | reverse complement strand
GAAAGCCCTGCCCCACGACCGGCCGCGGAATCCTCAACTTCTTTGTCGTGCGCCCGGATCGGATGGGCTCCGGGACCATTGGCCTAGGCTGCAAGCTTTGTCGATCATACTCGCCAAGGCGGGCGGTGTTTTTGGGCCGCCGATGAAGCCGCTTTCCAATAGACTGTGAGGTGGCAATCAAAACAAGGAGGTGTCTGATGCGCCCGAGCAATATGAATCCGTTTTCAACCACCCGGCGTCATTTTCTGGCAGGCGGCTCAGCCGCTGCCGCCGGCGTTCTGGCGGGTACCGGCGCCGCGGCCGCAGCTCGGGCATTCCCGAGAGGTTTCCTGTGGGGCGCCGCCACTGCCGCGCACCAGGTGGAAGGCAACAACATTAACAGCGATCTGTGGGTGCTGGAGCACCTTAGGCCGAGCATGTTCGCCGAGCCGTCCGGCGATGCCTGCGATCACTACCACCGCTACGCCGGCGATATCAAGCTGCTCGCCGGACTCGGCTTCAACACGTACCGGTTTTCCATCGAGTGGGCGCGGATCGAGCCGGAACAGGGCTTCTTTTCAAGAGCGGCGCTGAAGCATTACCGGCGCGTCGCGGCGACGTGCCGGGAGCACGGGGTCACTCCGATGGTGACGTTTCACCATTTCACCTCGCCTCGCTGGTTCGCGGCGCTCGGCGCCTGGGAGAACGAGGCGGCCGGGGACCTCTTCGTCCGCTACGCGGAGCGCGCGGCGAAACACCTCGGCGACCTGATCGGCGCGGCGGCCACGTTCAACGAGCCGAATATCCCCATGCTGCGGTCCTGGATGCCCGGCCTCAACCTCGGGGCCGGCCAAATGGAGCCGCTCATGCAGGCAGCGGCGCGCGCCGTGGGCTCCGAGCGTTTCGCAACCAGCATGTTCGGAAACGCCGAGAAGCTTCAGGATGCCATGACCGCAGCGCATCCGCGGGCCCTGGCGGCGATGAAATCCGGGCCGGGCAAGTACCCGGTTGGGGTAACCATCGCGATGTCGGATGACCAGGCGGCCGAGCCGGACAGCGGGCGCGACCGGAAGCGCGAGGCCGTGTACGGGCCGTGGCTGTCGGCGGCCTCGAAGAGCGATTACGTCGGTGTGCAGACCTACTCGCGGTCCCGCGTCGGCAAGGACAAGGACCTGCCGCCGGAGGCGGGCGTCGAACTCACCCAAATGGGCTATGAGTTCTGGCCCGAGGCGCTCGAGCAGACCATCCGCTACGCCGCCGGGCAGGCCAAAGTCCCCGTCTATGTCACCGAGAACGGCGTCAGCACGGAAGACGACACGCGGCGGGTCGAGTACATCCGGCAGGCGCTGGCCGGCGTGGCAAAGTGTGTCGGCGACGGCATCGACGTCCGCGGGTACATTCACTGGTCGCTGCTCGACAACTTCGAGTGGGTGTTCGGCTACCGTCCGAAGTTCGGCCTGATCGCGGTGAACCGGGAGACGCAGGAGCGGACGCCGAAGCCCAGCGCGCGGTACCTCGGGCAGATTGCGCGGCGCAACGCAGTTGTGGTCTGAACCCCAGCCTCGTGTCGAGGCGTTGCGAGGAACGTTGCTGCGGGCGAGTTTGGGGGGCCGGGAAAGGGCCAGACCGGGGCACGAGTGCCGAGGCTGCGCAGGCAGGAGCGCCCGCGCCACCAAAGGAAGCTAAACAGGTCTTTTACTCTTGACATCAATCCGGGCCTGTGGTTTAATCATGAGCGAAACGATCAACTCGATCTTTTCGGGTGAAGCGGGCCGTGAGAATCAACACCCGAGTTCGCTATGCCATCCGCCTCATGGGCGAGATCGCCAAGTATGGGGCAGCGGAACCCGTGCCGCTCAAGGACGTGGCCGAGCGGCAGGACCTGTCGAAGCTGTACCTGTCCCAGCTCGCCGTTCCTCTCAAGAACGCCTCTTTGCTGAGGAGTGTTTGGGGGAACAAAGGCGGCTATGTCCTGGGCCGCCCGGCATCCGAGATCACCCTGCTCGATATCATCGAGGCGGTCGACGGGCCGGTCGGCATCATTGACTGCGCGCTCGATCCAGAGTTCTGCGATCGCGCCGATTTCTGCGAATGCATCGGCGTCTGGCGGGACATCAACGAAGCGATCGTCAGGATTCTCAGCAGGTACACGCTTCAGGACCTGATCTCGCGCGGCCGCGCGCCCGCCGGCCCTGGGCCGCTGTGCGCGCTGGACGCGCGAAAAACGAGTGGAGGGTACGCGTGACGCTCGCGGAAATCATCACACCGATTGAGAAGAAGCTGAACCGGACGTACATCCGCCTGGAACACGGCGATCTGACCACGCTCGAAGTCGACGCGGTGGTGTTCTACGCCCGGGAAGACCTGCAATTGGGGGCAGGCTACGGCACGGCCATCTCGTCGCGGGGCGGCCAGGCGGTGAAGAAGGAACTGGAGAGGATCGGCCGGATCGGCATGGGGGAGGCAGTGGTCACGGCCGGCGGCGCACTGACGCCCGGGCACATCATCCACGCCTGCGGGCCGAAATTCCAGGAGCCCGGGACCGAAGCGAAGCTGCGCGCCTGCATGCTGGCGGCGCTCAAAGCGGCCGAGGAGAACGGGCTGCGGACAGTGGCGTTCCCGCCGATGGGCGCCGGCTTCTACGGCGTGCCGCTCGATTCGTGTGCGCGGGTGATGCTCGACGCCATCCGGACCCATCTTCAGGGGGAGTCCGCCATTGACGAGATCATCCTGTGCGTGGTGGATCAGAGGGATTTCGAGGCGTTCCGGAAACACGTGGAGAAGCTGTAGCCATGCCAGAGACCAGTCCATTGCTTCATTTCGCGGAAGACACATTGCAGATCGCGGCGCTGACGTTCATGGCGGTCGTGTATGCGCTCAAGGTGCGGTGGATCCTGCGGTTTCCCGCGGGGCGCGACCGGCAGCCGCACACGGGGGACCCGCTCAAGAGCGGCCCGCGCGGCGCGAAATTGTCGCTGGCGAGCATCGCCATGCCGTGGGCGATGGCCAGCACGCGCATGCACCCGTTCTTCTACGCGCAGTTCGTCGTCTTTCACCTGGCGGTGGCTGCCTCGATTCTCATGTCGTTTCTCATTCCGTACGCGCCGGAGTGGATCGAGAGCCGGGCGGCGGTGGCGGCGTTTCAGTCCCTCTACGGCGCCGCGATCCTGGTGGGCTTGATGCGCCTGTACCGGCGGATCGCCGATCCCTACATCCGGTCGATCAGCTCGCCGGACGACTACTTCTCGCTGGCGCTGCTCATTGTCTGGCTGGTTCTGAGCATCCTGGCCGCTCCGAACAACCAACAGGGGAGCGAGGCGCCGCTGCTCGCGTATTTTTTCATGACGGCCTTCTTCTTGATCTACGTGCCGTTCAGCAAGATCTCGCACTACATCTACTATCCGTTCGCGAGGTGGTACCTGGGCAGGACGCTCGGGCACCGCGGGGTGTATCCGCTGACGAAAGGCGCCTAGGACCGGAGAGCGACGATGGAACAGACCAGAACCTGGAAAGCGCAGCGAGTCATCGACCGGATGCAGGAGAAGCTCACCCGGCAGATGGCGGTGTCGCTGGCGGCGTGCGTTCACTGCGGGATGTGCATCGACCAGTGCCACTACGTGCTGTCTAATCCCGGCGATCCCACCTACGCCCCGCCGTACAAGGCGGACCGTATCCGCAAGCTGTTCAAGGCGCACATCGACTGGACCGGGCGGGCTATCCCGTGGTGGGTGGGCGCCAAGAGCGTGTACACGGACGAGGAACTCGACGATCTGAAGGACATCGTCTTCGGCAAGTGCACCAACTGCCGGCGGTGCTCGCTGAACTGCCCGATGGGCGTGGACATGGCGGTGTTCAACCGCATGGCGCGCGGGCTGCTGGTGCACGTCGGGGTCATGCCCGAGGGTGTGTCGGTGGTCACGAAAGACCAGTGGGAGATCGGAAACCAGATGGGCGTGCTCAAGGAGGACTACCTGGAGACGCTCTCGTGGATGGAGGAGGAGCTGCAAAGCGAGTACAACGATCCGGGCATCCGGATTCCCATCGACAAGATGGACGCCGACATCATGTACACGATCAACCCGCGGGAGGCGAAATACGATCCGCGCACCATCGCCGAAGCGGCGTTGATCTTTCACTGCGCCGGTGAGAACTGGACGATGCCCAGCGAAGGCTGGGACATGACCAACTTCGGCCTGTTCAACGGCGACGACGAGTTCGGCGGGGCGGTGGCCAAGCGGGTGTATGACGCGGCCAAGGCGCTGCGGGCCCGGAAGGTGGTGGCGTCCGAGTGCGGCCATGGCTATCGGTCGACGATCTGCGAGGGGCCGAACTGGTCCAAGACCGACCCGGGCGTGCCGATGGAAAGCTCGGTGTTCACGATGCTCGACTATATCCGGCAGGGCCGGATCAAGGTAGACAAGAGCCGGAATGCGGAGCCGGTCACTTACCACGACTCGTGCAATCTCGCCCGGAGCTGCGGCGTCACCGAGGAGCCGCGGGAACTGCTGACTCTGGTCTGCGCCGACTTCCGCGAGATGTATCCCAACCGCGCGGAGAACTTCTGCTGCACGGGCGGCGGCGGGGCGATGTCAATGAGCGAGTACGCGCCGCTGCGTCTGAAGTCCGGCAAGATCAAAGCGGAGCAGCTTCGCGCCACGGGCGCGAAAATCGTTGTCACCTCGTGCCACAACTGTGTGGACGGCTTGACGGACCTGATCCGCCATTACCAGCTCGACATGCAAGTGAAGCTCCTGGTCAACCTGGTGGCGAGCGCGCTGGTGGTGCCGGTGATCGAGAAGAAGCCGGCCCGCGTGCTCGATGGATACAAGATCCTGGTGATCGACGACGAGCCGGACGTCCGCATCTACCTGGGGCGCATTTTCAAGGACCAGGGATGCCAGGTGGTGGAAGCGGCCGACGCCAACCAGGGAATGCGCGCCATCCGGAGCGAGAGGCCCGACCTCGTTACGCTGGACCTGATCCTGCCGCACAAGACAGGAGAGAAGCTCTACTGGGAGCTGCGGCGGGACGAGAAGACGGCGGCGCTGCCGGTGGTGATCGTCTCCGGCTACGCCAGCGTCGACAAGCCGCGGATCGATTTCCACGGATTTATCGCGGAGAAGGGATTGCCGCAGCCGGAGGGCTTCCTGGAGAAGCCGATCGCGCCCGAGACGATCGTGGAGACGGTGCGGAGCGTGCTGAACAACAATCGACCGAAGACGATGCACTGAGACGGAAGATTCTTGGAGTCAGCCGCCGATGAACGCCGATTCATCGGCGTTCATCGGCGGCCCAGACGATTAGCCTGGGAGCCGGTCAATGGAAGAGACACCGCCGTCCGCGCAGCCGGTGGCGAGGCTCAGCGGCCTCGACCTGTCGTGCGGCCGGCTGTTCGACCAGGTCCCCTGCTACATCTCCATCCAGGACCGGGAGTACACCGTACTCGAAGCCAACGCGACGATGATCGCCGACTTCGGCGACCCGGTGGGGCGGAAGTGTTACGTGGTGTACAAGGGGCGGCGGGAGCGGTGCCCGGAGTGCCCGGTGGGCCGCACCTTCGAGGACGGGCGCGAGCATACCAGCGAAGAGGTGCTCTTCGATCTCCGCGGCCTGCCGCACGACGCGATCGTCCACACCCGGCCGTTGCGGGACCGGGGCGGGGAACTGGTGGCGGCGATGGAGATGTTCACCGACATCACGGTGCAGAAGGAGCTCGAGCACCGGCTCCACGACAGCCTTACGCGGTACCACACCCTGTTCGACGTTGCGCCCTGCTACATCACGGTCCAGGACCGCGAATTGCGGATTCTGGATGCGAACAGCCGGTTCGAGGAGAGCTTCGGCAGCCCCCGCGGCGGCTACTGCTACCGCGTGTACAAGCATCGCGACGAGCGCTGCCAGGTTTGTCCGGTGGCCGAGACGTTCGCGGACGGGCTGTCGCACCAGAGCGAGGAGGTGGTGACGGACAACCAGGGGCGGAAGGTGCACGTGGTGGTGCAGACGGCGCCGGTCCGCGATTCCCGCGGCAACGTGACGGCGGTGATGGAGATGTCCACGGACATCACCCGAATCCGGGCCCTGGAGGACAAGCTGGCGGCGCTCGGGCAGCTTGTCGGGAGCATCGCCCACGGCGCCAAGAACGTGCTCGAGGGCCTGCGCGGCGGCGTGTATGTGGTGAACGCGGGCTTGCGCGAGAACAACCAGGAGGACATCCGGACCGGGTGGGAGATGGTGAAGCGCAACGTGGACCGCATCTCGGCGCTGATCCTTGACATGCTGTACTGCGCCAAGGACCGCACTCCGCGCAAACTGCCGGTGGCGCTTCCGGACGTCGCCCGCGAGGTAGCCGCCTTGTTTCAAACCCGCGCGCGCGAGCGCGAGATCGAGATCGCGCTCGATTTGCCGCGGGATGACGCGATCGTCGCGGGTGAGCCCAAGGACATCCACGCGCTGCTGACGAACCTGGTCGCCAACGCCGTTGACGCTTGCTCCTCGGATCCCGACGGCGAGAAGGCGCACCGGGTGATCGTGCGGGTGCGCCGGGATTCGGGCCACGTGTTGCTGGAAGTCGCCGACAACGGCGCAGGGATGGACGAAGAGACGCAGAACCGCCTGTTTGCGGGCTTCTTCTCCACCAAGGGCGCGCTGGGTACGGGGCTGGGGATGCTTGTCTGCCACAAGGTTGCAGCCGAGCACGGCGGCTCGATCGCGGTGCGCTCGGCGCCGGGCGAGGGCTCGACGTTCACTGTCAGGCTGCCGGCGCACCAGCCGGTGTCAGCAACTCCCTGATCTTCGCCACCAGCTCGTTCAGGTCCACCGGCTTCTCGAAGTAGCCCGCCGGCGGGCGGACGTGCTTGCGCGTTTCGAGGAACCGCTTGAAGTCGTGGGAAACCCCGGTGACGATCACCACCGGAATGCCGGCGGTCGTCTCGGCCTCTTGCAGGTCGCGGAACATCCGGACGCCGGACTCCTCGGGCATGGTGATATCGAGCGTGATCAAGTCCGGCCGTTCGGACTTCGCCTTCTCGAATCCGTCCTTGCCGTTGAGCGCGGTGAGAACGGAATACCCGTTGTCGCGCAGGACCGCGCCGAGGTAGGCGAGCACGTCCGGTTCGTCGTCCACCACCAGGATCTTCTTCACCGGTTCGCTGTCCATGCTCTGATTGTACATAATTCAGGTCCCATTATCTGGTAATAATTGTTGTAGGGTGATAGAATTCGTGGGGCAGGTCGCGGACCTGCCGCTGAGGTGGGACATGACGGCTTTGCTCTTCGGAATCATCTACTGCGGCATCTTCATCTTCCTCGTCGCGTCCGTGGTCCGCGCGGTTCGGTATGCCCGGGCGCCAGTGCACTTGCGGTGGGAACTGTACCCGGTGCCGCACGAGGAACCGGACCGGGTCAAGCATGGCGGCTCGTATTTCGAGTCGGGGGACTGGTGGACGAAGGCCAGTCCGTTCAACTGGCTCGGCGAGGTCAAGGCGATGGTCCCCGAGATGCTCTTTCTCAAGGGCCTCTGGGAATTCAACCGGCCGATGTGGTACCGGTCGTTCCCGTTTCACTTCGGACTGTATCTGCTGATCGGGACGGCGGTGTTGGTCGCAGCCACCGCCGCCATCGCCGTTGCGCGGCCTGGCTGGATCGCCGGAGCGCCGGGCGTCGTCCTGCACTATCTCTATGCCGTGACCGGGGTGGCCGGAGGCGCGCTGGCGGTGATCGGCGCGACCGGGCTGCTGATCCGCCGGCTGACCGACGCGGATCTCAAGAACTACACGACGCCGGGAGACATCTTCAACCTGGTCTTCTTCCTCGCCGCGTTCGGCCTGCTGTTCGCCGGTTACGCGTCCAAGGGGGAGGGGACTTCCATCCTGGGAATCGCCATCGGGCTGCTGACTTTCGACACTACCGTCCGGGCGCCGGGGCTGCTGGCCGCGGGCCTGGCGCTGGCATCGCTGCTGGTCGCCTACATCCCGATGACGCACATGTCGCATTTTATCGCCAAGTACTTCACCTACCACTCCGTGCGATGGGACGACCGGCCCAGCGTGCGCGAGAAGCGGTTCCGCGCGAAAGTCGCCGAGTGTCTCACCTACCGGCCGACGTGGGCGGCCCCGCACGTCATGGCTGACGGCAAGCGAAGCTGGGCCGACGTCGCCGCCGCCAATCCCGCGCAGGAGAGCAAGTGATGAACGGCAAGGTCAAGCTGACCGACATGTCGCGGCCCGACCGGGAGCCGCTGATCCATCTCGAAAATGAAGAGCTGATGCCGCTGCCTGCGCCGTTCGACGGCCCGGCGATGGACCGCGAGTGGACGCCGCTCCCGGAGAGGACCAAGGAGCGGTACGAGTGCATCCTCGACGACACCTGCGCGCTGAATCTTCCCCGTCCGCAGTCGAAAGAGGAGGAGGATGCGCTCGTTGGGAAGTTCCTCTCCGGTCTGGACAAGCTGTTCACGCGGCAGAACAACTGGACCTTCCTCGAGCCGCTGGTGCTCACGATGGAGCACTGCGCCAAGTGCCAGACGTGCTCGAAAGCATGCCACATCTACGAGGCGAGCGGCTACAACGAACTGTACCGGCCGACGTACCGCTCGGAAATCATGCGGCGGCTGTATTTCCAGTGCGTCAAGCACGGCGGGCTGCTGTCGGCGTGGCAGCACGGCGGCATCGAGGTCAACTGGCCGCTGGTGGCGCGGCTGGCCGAACTGGCCTACCGCTGCAACCTCTGCCGCCGCTGCGCCCAGACCTGCCCGATCGGCGCCGACAACGGGCTGGTTGCCCATGAGCTGCGCAAGATCTTCAGCATGGAGATGGGCATCGCGCCCAAAGAGCTGCACGACAGCGGCTCGATGCTCCAGCTCAAGGTCGGCTCCTCGACCGGCATGAACGCGCTGGTGGTCAAGGACAACATCCAGTTCATCGACGAGGAGATGTCGGAGAAGACCGGGCTGACGGTCGAGACGCCCTGGGACGTGGAAGGCGCCGACGTGCTGCTGATCCATAATGCTGGCGAGATCCTGGCGTGGCCGGAGAACCCGGGGGCGTTCGCGGTGGTATTGAACGCGGCCGGCATAAGCTGGACGATGTCGAGCGAGCTGGCGGCCTACGACTCGATCAACTACGGGCTTTGGTACGACGACGCGCAGTTCGCCCGGGTGGCGCTGCTGCACGCGCAGGCGGCGCGCAAGCTCAAGGTGAAGAAGATCGTGCTGGGCGAGTGCGGCCACGCGCACAAGGCGCTGTCGGTGGTGGCCGACCGCATCCTCGACGGCGACTCCGACGTCCCGCGGGAGAGTTCGCTGACGCTGCTGCGCGACATCGTCATGAGCGGGCGCCTCAAGCTCGATCCGCGGCGCAACGACTTCCCGGTGACGCTGCACGATCCCTGCAACACGGTGCGGCTGATGGGGGTGGTCGAGCCGCAACGCGAGGTGCTGCGCGCCATCTGCCCGCAGTTCCGCGAGATGGAGCCGCACGGCGTGGACAATTACTGTTGCGGCGGCGGCAGCGGATTCGCCATCATGAGCGGGAACAACTTCGTCGACTGGCGGTTCCACGTTTCCGGCCGCAAGAAGCTCCAGCAGATCCTCAACGCCTTTGCGGACTCGATGGACCCGTCGATCCACAAGTATCTGTGCGCGCCGTGCAGCAATTGCAAGGGGCAGTTCCGCGATCTACTTGCCTACTACGATCTCTGGAACCAGCACGGCATCCTCTACGGCGGCCTCGTGGAGCTGATCGTGAACGCGATGGTGGACGTCAAGCCGGGGTTTCTGGAGTGGGAGTGGCATTAGGGCCGCGTCCGATGGCGACGTGCGGCCGGCATGGGAGGCTGGGCAGGCGGGGTCCCCGGCGCGGGTAAGCCGCTACCGGCGGCCTGGCGGGCCGGCGGGCTTGCCGTTCGCTGCCGCATGCGCCTCCTTGACGAAGCGAGCCATCGACTTGGAGACGTGGTCCAGGACACTCGCCCACTCGGCGAGGTGTTGCTCGCCTTTGGACGTCAATTTGTAGACCCGGCGGGGCGGACCGGACTTCTTCATGTCCCAGTGTGAAGCGACATTGCCGTTCTCTTCGAGTTGACGGAGAGTGCGATACAGCGCGGCGCGCTCGATCTCGGCGTCGGTCAAGGCATGCTCCTCCAGATCGCGTCCCAGATCGTAGCCATAGGATCGTCCCTTCTTCTTCAGCAACAGGAGCACCACCGGCTCGACAAACCGGTACAGGTTGCCCATGGCGCAGGTGCAGGGATATTCCCGGCCGTGACGGTCACAGATTCGTCGAGGCAATTCATCACCTCCTCGGAGAGGGCCCTTCTGGGGAAACCATAGCGGAAAATGCAGAATGAGTGCAAGTCTGCCAGGATGTATTTCGCATCCAGATGCATGACTATTGAGAAGACATGGACATGAAATCCGTTCGAATTCTGGCCGTGATCCTGCTTGTGTTTCTTGCGTTCACCGTACCCGCGTTTGGGCATGGGTGCCGTCATCACGGCTGTTGCGAGTGTGGGGTCCCGAGGGGGCTGAGAGCTGGCACCACGACCACTCTGGCCCGACTGGCGCCGGCCGGCTTCCTCACGGCAAACGGGGTCCGGCTGAAGGAAGGGGAAGAGCTGTGGCTCCGATGCTACCGGGTCAGTACGGTTGAAGGGGATCTGCTCATCGCCACCGAATTGGGCAAGGATGGGAAGACAGTGACCCTGCGCAACCGTCGCGGCCGTCCGGTTTGGCAGGCGGTGCAGTTCAGGGGACGGCCCGCCCGATCTCGGTGAGGATTGCCCGAAGCATGCGCAGCACCCACGGGTCGCGACCGCGATTCCTGGCGCAGGCGCCGGCGAATTCATAGAGCTGTCCGGTCTTGGCCATGATCTCGCGCAGCCGGCGGAAATCGCAGGCATCGGCTGCTTCATGTAAATTATGATGCCGACGTGAAGAGTGTCCGCAAATCCCGGGAGTTGGGCGCCAACCATTCACTGGGTGGCAACCTGCGCGACCGCGGCCCCCTGAGGGTGGCCGGCTTCTCCGGCGGATACGGGACTGAAGCTGATGGATGCTTCGGCCCGCGCCGGCACCGGGATCTCGACGCGCTGCGGCCTCCTCCGAATCGAAACCCGCACACGCTCCGGCGCTTTCCCCTCAACGAGGACCACACGCCGTTCGTACTCCCCGGGTTCAAGCCGCCACAGCAGAACTGGCGCCGTGATTTCCCGGTCCTCAAAGTTGTAGATACGCAGGCGAAGGGTCCGCGGGGAGGACTCAAGCACGGCCCGGGCGAATTGTGCCGACACCGGCGGCCAGGTGACGGAGAAGGCCGGATATCGTTCTCCGCGGGGAGCGTCGCCACCGAACAGGTGAAGCTTGTACTCGGCGCTCCAGAGGGGATTGACCCGGTCGGTGAACAACGCTTCCGTGGTGAACATGTCCAAGTTGAAACGGATGGCGTCTTCCATCTTTCGCGCCTCATGCTCCAACAGGCGCAGAGTCGCGCTGTCGTCGCGGCCGGGCAAGGTGCGGAGGAGAGGGTCGAATCGAGTGTCGCCGCTCTGCCTTCGCCACTCGTAGAGGGCTTCCGGGTGATTCAGCAGCTCTCTGCAAAACGACGGGAACTCTTCGCACCGGCCGAGCACCTGGAAACTCTCAGCCGCGGCGTCCAGCCAACGGCGCTGTCCTGACAAATCGTAGGCGGCGAGGACGAGCGAGGCCAGTGCTTCTTGCGAGTAGCCTGACCAGTGATTGTCCAGGGCCAGTTCGTTTTCCGGCTTGTTCCAAGGACAGGCGCTGACACGGTAAGACCCGTCCGAGGATCGGATCATTGGCGGAAACAGGCCCGGGGGTTTTCCGTGCTCCGTGGACCTCATTGCCCGCACCCACGAATCAGCCCACTTCGTCAGGAGATCCACCAGCCACGGGTCACGCGTGAGGTAAGCCTGCCAGAGCGCCAGGCCGGCCGCACGGACGTTGTAGTGAATATCGAATGCTCGCCCGGCATTCGGATCGACGCGGGAGCAGTTGAAGAAGTAGCTACGAAACCGCCAGTGGCCGTCGGGCTGCCGTGCAATCCAATTCCGAAGGCAGGAGGCGCTTTCGGCGAGCCGGCTGCGGATCTCCGGATCATCAGGATCCAGTGCTGCGAGCAGAGGCTGGGTGTCGGCCGCGAGTTCCGCCCCGTGTTCCGAGTCCTCGACCTCCCTGGAGTACCCCTTCTCAAGGAGCCCGCTGCTCCACACACCGGCGGCCATGCGTTTCAGCCCGACAGCGGCGATCTCAGAGCCGAGACCGAGGGCCTGAGGTCCCCAGCTCCGCAACATCTCTACATCGTCGCCCCAACCGCCGCCGACCTGGCCATCGGCTCTCTGCCGCTTCTCCACCCAATATCGGGTGATGGCGTCCAGTCGGGCCCGCAGCCGCCGCTGCGCGACGGCCCAGCCGGGAGCATTCGCCGGAGTGGGTGGAAGCGATACATCCCAGGAGACCGGAGCGGCAGCGTCGCAACCGAGGAGCCCACGAAACTCGGCGGGGCTGCGAACTTGGTTCTGGCCGAGGCAAGCGGCGGAGATGGTCTGACGCAGAATGAGATCATCCGGAGCGACAGCCAGACCGTCCTGGAGACGGGTCGCCACCATTGCGGGGGTCGGGTAGAGACTCTCGGCGTAGTTCCAGTAAGCGACCCTCGCAAGCCCAAGCAGCGCTTCCCGGCGGAAATCCGATCGCCGGCTCAGCGCCAGCCTGGGGTAGAGCTGGATCAGGCTGAATCGCTGACGGCGCCGCTCCGGGCCGTCAAAGAACGGGTCGGACATGAGACCGCGAACTCGCCTCAGAATACGCGGGACCTCGGAGGACTCATAATTGTCGCGCGCGGTCCAGCGGACACCGGTGAGCACGTAACGTGGCGAGGATGTGCGGATGTGAAAGCGCCCCGGCCCGCGGATCACGCCTACGAGAGTCATCTGCGTCTGGAGGTACTGGGAAACGGTGCCGGCTGTTTGGCCGGCGACCTCAAGCGAATACGGGAGGTAATGGTCGTCCGCAATGCCCCAAAGAAAGACCTCCAGGATGTGTTCGCCTGCGGCTGCGAAGTCAAAGTCAGCGTCGCCTTGAAAGGCGGCGCCCCGCTTGAATGCCGGATCGGCGATGAGCGGGTCGTGGCAGCAGAAGGAAGGCTCCCAGTCGCGCTTCCGCACCGCAACGATTTCGGGCCGGGACGGCGCGTTGAGCCAACGCACCGCCCCCTGGTCCGGGCGGCATCCGGAGCCGGCCGGCGCGGCGGTGAAACTGAGGCATTCCGCCGCCGCGCTTGAGCCGGCCAACCCAAATGCCAACGCGAGCAGCGCCGCGGGCGAGCCAGTCATCGGCTTTCACGCCGGCCTTCAGAATTCGAACTGTGCTCCAAGTTGGACATTCCGAGGATTCCTCGTGCCCCAAAGGGCACCGAACGGCGGAATCCCCGCGTAGCCGACGGGGGACCGGAAGTTCGCGTGGTTCGGCAGATTGAACGACTCCATCCGGAGTTGTAGGTTGTAACGTTCGCCCCAGCGCACGTTCTTGATCAGCGACATGTCGACGTTCACGAGACCCGGGCCGCTCATGACGTCGCGGCCGGCGTTCCCAAATGTATAGGGCGCCGGATCCTTGAACGCGGCGGTATTGAACCACCGCTCGACGGTCCGCTGCGATTCCGGCAGCCTGGGGTCTCCCACAACGTCCATGCGGGGAAGCCCGGTCAGAAAAGCGTTCGTCTGGTCGTTTATGGTCACTACGCCAAAGGGAAAACCGCTTTGAACGGTGATGATGGCTCCGATGTTCCAGCCGCCAACGATTTTCGCCAGCGGTCCGCGGTTGAGCCATTTGCGGCCAACACCCAAAGGGGTTTCCCACACGGAACTCCACACAAACCGGCTGCGAACATCATTACCGGACAACCCGCGTTCCCCTTTGTTACGGTCGTAGTAATTCTGGATACCGTCGGAGCTGGCTGTGATGCCGTACTCCATGGCGAATACATCATCGATGAACTTGGAAAACGTGTAGTTACCCAGGAAGTTGAGTCCGTTCGAGAAGCGTTTTTCGACCTTGAGGTTGAAGGCGTGGAAGTTCGAGTTGCCCCAGGTCGGACGGATCTGATAAACGCCGCCGAACTGCGGGAAGGGCCTCCGAAGCTGGGCATTCCCGGACCCCATTTTGTCGGGTGGCACCTGGTTGACGTTGACGAACGCGTTGGCCTCGAGCTTGTGGCCGACGTTGCCGATGTAGGCTATCTCCGCCATTGTGTTCCCGCCGAGTTCCCGCTGGATGCTCAGATTCCACTGCTGGTTATAAGGCGTGTTGCGGTTCTCTTCGAGGAACTGGGGCGAGAACCGAACTCCCTGGCCGACCGGGACCGCTCCGAAACCGGCGCCGAGGGGCTCACCCGCCGGCATGGCGGGAAAGCCATGCTGAAGCAGGAATGGCGCGGTGAGGCCGCCGTCCGGGGATGAGAAACTCGCGTCCCGCGAGAACCCGGCGAACGAGTTGACCGTTCCCGGGGCTGCGTGACCGAAGAAAACGGCATACCCTGACCGGATCACGGTGCTGGAGGAACCAAATGGCCGCCACGCGAAACCAAACCGGGGACCGAAGTTCGCATAGTTCCAGTCGTATGGGTATCTTGAGCGGCCATCCCGGCCCAGAAAAGTGACCACACCCGGCGTTCCGGACACAGGGTTGATGGCGTTGAAGTCAAAACTGCTCATGCGGTTATTGGCATCCCACGGCGGGGATGTTGTCTCCCAGCGCAGCCCGATGTTCAAAGTCAGGTTCGAGCGCGCGCGCCAGTCGTCTTGCACAAACAGTCCGAAGTAGCGGATACGACGGTCGATCTGGTCCGTGGCGCGCAGATTCGCCTCGCGAGGCGCGCCGAGCAGCATGCTGGCGATGCTGTTTCCGCTCGACGTGTCGCCCGGCAGAGAGGTCGAAACAGGACTGAATCCAAGGTAACCGTCTGCGTACTGATTGGTTACGAACGCAAATTGGCCGAACCGCGCTTCCCCTCCGAGCTTCAACGAATGGGCGCCGCGGAACCACATGAGCTTGTCGGCGAACTCGTAATCGCGGATCGGATCCTGGATTTCATCCTGGATGGAGAAGCCGAGGCCGTTATAGCCCTGGGGCCGAACCACAGGGAAGTACTGGCCCGTGAGAACGCCTTGTAGCCCCAGTTCCGCGGGCCAGTCGCGGTCGAGACCATCTTGTCCGCGGCGGTAGCTTGTGTCGCGCACCTGGAAGGTCGCTTCATTGATGATGGCGGGCGTGAAGTTATAGGCGTAGTTCACCAGCAGGTTCTTGTGCCGGTTGGCCTTGATGTACGCGTCCGGATCCGCGACCGCCTCCGGATAGAGGGAATTCACCACTTCATCCGCCTTTGCCGCCCGGAACCGGCCGAACAAGCGGTTCTTCTCATTGAAGACATGGTCGATGCGAATCGTTGTGAAGTAGGGATTCGAGGCTTCACTACGATTGCCGCCGAAGTTGTTTCCGCCGGCGAGGCTCGATGGCTGCCTGTTCGGAGAGGGGTAAAAGGCGGCCAGCCTGGCGCCCACGGGATCAAAGCTAGTTTGCGGAATTACGTTACCGGAGAACGGTGTGCGCGTGATGCCGGACGGCGAACTTGAGTCAGGCCGGGTCGTCGCCGGGTCATAGATGATAATCCGGTTGCCCTCGGCATCCGTCAGTTTGGAGAAGTCGCCGCGCTTAAAGTCATCCGTGGGCACCGTCCCGATGTGGGTGTAAGGGATCCTGCTGCGCTGCCACTCCGTGGAGGTGAAGAAGAACGTCCGGTCCTTGACGACAGGGCCGCCGACGGTGAAGCCGAACTGGTTGAAGCGCAACGGCGGTTTTCCGGTGGAGAAGAAGTTCCTGGCGTCGAACTTGTCGTTCCGGACGTATTCGTAAGCACTGCCGTGAAACGAGTTCGTGCCTGCCCTGGTGGTAACGGTCACGGTGCCGTTTGAAGCGAGGCCGTACTCGGCCGAGTAGGCATTCGCCAGAACGCGGAACTCCTGAACCTCGGCGACCGGAGGACTCCACTTGAACTCGAGTCCCTCCGTCAGGGGCGGCGATGAGGTTCCGCCGTCGACCAGCCAGTTCGTCCCGCCACCGCGACCTCCGGCAATCGCGAGCCGGGACCCCCAGAGGAATACGGCCGTTCCGGTTGTGGCGACAAGTTGCTCGATGCGGCGGCCATCCAGCGGCATATCCAGCACCGTCTTGCTTTCCACGAACTGCCCGACGCCGGCAGATTCGGTATCCAGCAGGGGTGGCGCCCCACTGACCGTCACGGTTTCGGTGACCTGCCCTACTTCAAGGACGAAGTCGATGCGGACGACCTTGCCCGTCTCCAGAACAATATCCGTCCGCGTCACCGGCTTGAAGCCCTGCGCCTGCACGGTCAGCCGGTACTTGCCAGGCTGGAGCAACGGCAGAGTGTAGTAGCCGGCCTCGTTCGTTTTCGCCTTGTGGCGAACGCCGGTATTCTCGTTGATGGTTGCGAGGTCCGCGTCGACGATGACCGCTTCGGAAGAGTCGGTGACGAGGCCCGTGATCTGGGCGCTTTGCGCCCGTCCCAGGACCGCGGTGCCGGCCAGAAGTCCGCCAAGCGTCGCGAGAATGCGAAGTTGGGTGATGTGCATCTTCAGGTTCTCCTTACTCTGGCTGCCGGCGCGATGCATGTGGCACGAGCCGGCCCGGGAACTCATACGCCATTTCCTGTCTAAGTCGGTTGAGGGCTTGGTTAAGGACCGGGAACGCTCGAATCACTGAGGCGGCGGCGTTTTCGACGCTTTCACCGCGCAGCCCGGCGCCGGCGAAAAGCCCGTGGACAAGGCGGTTCCACTCCTGTACTTGACGGAAGGCCAGCATTGCGGCGGCCGACCAATCTCCGGGATCCTCGGCCGCAGACCACATCGGGTCGCCGCCGTGTGGCGCGGCCGGGTCCGCCGCCAGCGAGAGGACTGGGCGCACCGCATCACCGCACCGGGCGAGTTCCCTATGCAACGCGTCGAGGTGATCGCCGACCATCTCCTCCAGCAGGCGCCCGGCCTCCGGCGAGACCGCTTCTGAATGCGCAGGAGAGCCGTACCGATCGGCGAGCCGGCGGAGCGCCCATGCTTCAGCAAGCGCCGCGTCGGCGTAACGTACGGCGTCGCGGGCGACAGCGGCGAGGCCGGCGGGGACGTGCCGGTCCACTCGTCCGGTTTCCAGGTTCCCGGCGCTCTCATCGAGCTTTCGTTCGATCGGCAGCGGTGACTGGCGGACCAGGGCGTCCCGCCGGTCCGGCACCTGCGCCGGAGCGGACAAGCGGATCGCTTCCGAGGCGGTGAGAACATTGATTCTGATCGGTACGCGGACGCGAACGCCGGCGAGATTCGCGGTCAGAGCGGACAAGAGGGCTTCATCGCCGACCACGCCGCGCACTTCAACCGAGCCGTCCGGACGGCGCACAACCTCGACTGGCTCTCCCAGGCAAAGCCGCAGGCGATGAAGAGCGTACAGGGCGGCGACCTCGGCCTCAGCAACCGCCTGCCGGTTGATCTCAGGGGTGTGCGGCGGAACGGATAGTTTGGGTGGTGACAGCTCCGGCTCTGGGACGGGGCTGGCGGGAACGGGCAGAACAGGCGCGGGCCACGCGCGCGCCGGAGCGGGCTTCGGCGCCTCGGGGGTGATGCTCCGATCAGTGCTTCGGCGGGCCAATCCCAGGTACGCTCCAACTCCCGCGCCGGCCACGACCAGGATGACCGCGGTGACAAGGGCCGGCTTTGTCCAGGTCAGAGAGAACCGCCAGTTCGCCGGCAAGCCGGCCACCTTCGGGGAAGCCTCACAGCGCGCCATGCCGAGTTCGAGTCTCTCCCGCCCATCCACGACGCGGCTCGGGTCCAACAGCGGCTCTTCCTTGAAGAGGCGTGCCAGCTCAACGATCTGGGATTCGACCTCGGCGAGCCGCGCCCGGCACTTCCAACAGCTTAGGAGGTGCCGGCGGACGTGCATGTCCACGGGGACGGGCAGTTCACCGTCGAGGTGAGCCAGCAGCACATCCTCAGTGCAATGTTTCCGGAAAATCGTTTTCCACATGGCGAACGGCCGAATCTCCTCCAGACTTGCCGGCTCTGATACGTTGCAGTTTCCGCAGCGCCCGAGCCAGCAGGGTACAAACGGACTTGGCGCTGATGTTCAACTCCGCCGCGATCTCTCGATACTTCATGGACTCCAATCGCAAAAGCACGACCTGCAGCTCGCGGGGCGTCAACGCCGAGAGCAGTCGCGACAGGTCGGGCTCCGGTTCCTCCGGAGGGACGTGTCCGGCGGGCGAGGTGTCGAGCGCCTCAAGCGGCTCCAGCGACACCGGCGAGTTCTTCAAGGACCAGACCTCATGCATGGCTCTGCGGCGGACGACCATGAGCAGCCAGGCCCGGGGATGGTCGATCTTAGTCCCTTTGCGAAGATCGCGGTACAGCGCCAGAAAGGCGTCCTGCGCGAGGTCTTCCGCGATGGCCAGGCTGCCGCTGAGCCGGCATCCATATCGCACGACAGCGGGATACCAGGAGGTGAACAACTCTCTCACCACCTCCGCAACCGCGTTTCGATCGCTCACCGGCTAACCACGGGGCCGAGCCATGTCCTCGACGGCCTCACTTACACTAGTGTCGATTCTCGCGGTTTTTCCTGACAACCCGTGGAATTCTTTCGGTGGGACGGCGGAACCAGACGCGCGGATCCGGCGTCTCAACGCAGATGAGCCTGACGAGAACCTGGCAGTTCGGTGTTTTGTTGCTCGCCGGAGCGCAAGTGCTATCCGGGGAAGGATGGGAGGCGCTGGTCCGAGATGCGAGGCTCGACGGGTGGCGGCCGGTCGGCGATGCAACCTGGACCATCATGAGGGATGGAACGCTTGTCGGACAACGCGACCCGCGTAAGGAAACGCATTTCCAGGCTTGGCTGTATACAGAGAAAGAGTACGAAGAATTCGATTTGCGCTTCTCGTTCTGGATTCGCCTCGGGGGCAACAGCGGGATCGCAATCCGCGACCCATCCCGGGCGCGATACGTGGCCGGGCCGGAATGGAAGGGATCGAGATCGCCGGCGCGCGTGGCCTACGAGATCCAATTGCTGGGCATGGACGACGAGTCATGGCCGACGGGCAGCGTCTATTTGTTCGCGAAGGCGAAGCCCGGCCGATACCGGCCGGGCGACTGGAACGACGTGATCATCGAGTCCCGGAGAGACCGTATCCTTGTGCGCCTGAACGGGGCGGTTGTGGCAGAGACCGCCGGCGATGTAAACCGCCCGTCGCGAGGGCCGATCGGCATCCAACTGCACGACGTGAATACCGTGGTTATGTTCCGGGACCTTCAAATCCGCGAAGCATCCGATTAACTTGGGGTTTCACGAGTGAGCCGTCCGAGAGGCGGACGCTTAACCTGTTGAGATCAGACATCCTGTGAGGGAAAAAAGGGGCGAAGAACTCTGCCGCGCACCGCGCCGAGGGGGAGCGGTGCAACGGGCTTCGCTCGCCCGCAAGACCCATCTGCGCCCGGCAGATTCGTCTGACTCCTTTCCCTCTTTCTCCCCTCTGCCCCGAAGGATTCAGCACTCTCGCTCCGAGCGTGACGAGAGCGTGCGGCTACGCCGCGAGGCCGATCGCCGTCAGCAGCTTGCGAAGTTCGTCACGTTCCGCCGCCGTGAGATCGTCGCCAGGACCGCGCACCGGGCCTCCGGCCAGCCCGAGCAGTTCCATGGCCGCTTTCAGGATACCCACGTAGATGTGGCCCGAGCTGAACCCGGGCAGCACCCAGGGATCGCGACCGCGATTCGTGGCGCAGGCGCCGGCGAATTCATACAGCCGTCCGGTCTTGGCGATGATCTCGCGCACCCGCCGGAAATCGCAGGCATCGGCCGCCTCAAGCAACGCCAGCGAAAGTTGCGGGGCGAAATTGGCGGTCCAGGTGACAAACCCCGGGCATCCGAGCGCGGCGGTGTAGGCGAACTGCAAGTCGCCCAGCCCGCAGAGGACGGTCATCTTGCCCGGATCGATGGCGTCGCGCATGGCCTTGTACAGCGTCACCTCGGCGGCGTTTTCCTTGTCCGCGATGAGATTCGGGTGCTCGGAGCAGCGCGCCATCAGCCGCGGCGGCATCCACAGCTTCGAGACGGCCGGGTTGTTGTAGATCATGACGCCGATGCGGAGGGAGTCTGCCAGTCTCAGGAAGTGCCGCACCAGGCCATCCTCGCTTGGAACATGGTAGTAAGGCAGAACCACCTGTACGCCGGCCGCCCCGGCCTTCTCGGCTGCCTGTGATAAGGCGATCGTCTGCTCGGTTCCGGCGGCGGCGGTTCCCGCCACGACCGGCAGCGCGCCGTTGACGGTCTCGATCACCGTTTCGATGACTTTGAGCCGCTCGGCATCCGACAGGGCGTAAGCCTCGCCGGTGCTGCCGGTCGGCACCAGCACGAAACGCTTGCCGCGGCATCGCTCGACCAGAAACCGCGTGTTCGCCCTGAGTCCTTCCAGGTCCAGGCTCAGGTCGCGATTGAGTGGGGTGGGCTGCACGATCACCACCGCCTTGACTGCCTCCCTCATTGCTTCCGGTGTCACTGCCGTCTCCTTTCAAATGCCGATGCTCATGGCCGCTGCTCCCGCGAGCAGGCCGGCGCAGAAGTTGATTCCCTTGACCGACAGGAACTCAGCCCTGGAATGCGCCAGCATCGGCAGCATGCCGTGGCCGTCCTGCACGATCGAATTCGCCAGAAGGACGCTGAACGGCACCGCGCCTTGGGCGAACAGCGTCACGAAAATCAAGTGGGGGCCGGATTCGGGGATCAGCCCGATCAGGCACGAGGCGAGCAACACGAGCCATTTCCCGCCGTGGAGAGCCCCGTTCAGATGGGTGGCCTGCCGCAGGAAATGGACCGCGATCAGGGCGCCGAGCGTCCACAGGAAGATACGCGGGACATGCCGGTGAGCCACGTGCTCCCACAGGTGCCGTTCCAGGAAATGGTCCGGGACGGTGACGACGATGAACAGGGCCGCGGTTGTCGTGAGCATCAGAGTCAGCCGAATCCAACTCCATTCGGGGGGCCCGAGACGGCCGGTCCAGACCGCCGCAAGAAAGAGCGCCAGCGTCACGCCGAGGGTGCCGCGAGCTGGAGAACACTGCTTCCACTTGGCAAGGATCCGCCCGCGGGGAAAGCACTCGCAAGGCTCTCCCGCGTGAACTTCGAGGCCGCCGCATGCCATGACGGCCGGCGCCCTGCGCTGGCCGGTTGCCCGGTCCACGAGCAAGCCGGCAGCCACACCGAAAACGAACAGGATCGCCGACAGCGCCAGAGCCTGCGCCGGGATCATCGCCAGCATGACAAAGGCCTCGTCGCCGCTGGTTGCGATCATGGCAGCCACCACCGCTCCTCGGGTGACCGCGCCATGCGAATACATAGCGACTACCGCGAAGGCGCCGAGACATCCGGGGACGGTCCCGAGCATCGCCGCCAGCACGTATTGACGCGGCCCGCGCACGGCGAGTCTTTGCCGCCACGCGCCGCCGGTCAGCACATTCAGGTACTCCACCACCAGCATCATCATGGCGACGAAGCCGGTGATCATCAGCGCGTGGCTGACGGCGTCAACCATGGCGGCGAGTCCGGATGTGGGCGGCCGTGCATTCGGCGGCCTCGACACAGGCGCCGTGCCGGCTTGGCCCTATGCTGATTCCGCCTTCGTCCGGACGGCGACCAGGTTCTGCGACCGCCGGCATCCTGCTCGACGCCGGCCTCCTCCGCCCTGTCCTCCGTGGCAATGACCGTGCCCGTAGCCGCGCTCGCCGTCGGAGCAGCGGAAATTGCGGCCGTGACAGGCAGGGCACTCGGGCGGACGCCCCGTTCCGAATCCAACCTGCCAGGAGTGCCCGCAGTCCGAGCACTGAAACGTTCTCATCGATTTCATTGCGTATTCACCTCCCTCAATCCGGAGGGCCTTGCCCCGGACCAGCGCCTCGGCCAGCTTGCGGTGGGCGGACTCGACAATCCGGCCAAAGGTCTGGCGCGAGATCTCCATTCGCTCGGCGGCCTGGTCCTGGTACAACCCCTCCAGGTCGGCCAGGCGCAAGGCCTCGAATTCATCGACGGTCAGAGCCACCTCTTCGAGGCCCGAAAGCGGGATTCCTCGCGGCTTGAAATATGTCGCCGCGGGCAATCCCTCCACCCATCGGCAGCGCGGCGGTCGAGGCATCGGAGCGGGACCTCCGATTTATTATGAGCATATGCTCATAATTTGTCAAGCGCCTCTACTGGTTGCCGTCCATAACTCGTGAACCGGCCATCGGCGGTTCTTCGCTCAATCGCCGCGCTGTCCAGCCAGCCGGCCCGCTCCACCGGGTAGCAGTCGAACTGGGGAACATACGGCTTGATGTCCAGGAGGGGTGTCCCGTCGATAATGTCCAGGTCCGCCACTTCGAGGATATTGCCATCGACGCGGAGCAATCGCACCACTGAAATCCCAATGGCGTTTGGACGCGCTGGCGCCCGGGTCGCAAAGACGCCGTGCTTCTCATTGTCGAGGAACGGAGTGACAAGCAGCCTGTGCTCCGAAGCCTGGTGGAACCAGTAGACCAACCAGATGCGGTCAAAGCCGTCGAGGTCCTTCAACCCGGCTTGCAGGTCCGCGCGGAGTTCCACCGTGCCGGCGGCGCCCTGGGCCAGGCAAGGCTGAATGGGCGTGCCGTTCGGCTCCTTAAAAGGACTGCGAATCACCCCGATGGGGGCGAGATGGATTCCTGCACGAGGCCCTTCCTGATCCTCTTTCATTGCTTCCTCTCCCGGTGGATTGACGTAGCCGCCGGCATGGGCTCGCCTTAGTCCACCCGGCCGCCGCCGCGAAGCGTTTGTGGCTCCCGGGGCCGCACGGCGGTGCAAGGATCGACCGGCAGCGTCGTGGCGGTGGGCCGCATTCATTCACCATATTAAATTGTAATTTACTTGTATATGTTTTTTACATCTAATTTGACGTATAATGAAATCGCACCCCGTCCGGCAGGACGGTGAAGCGCGAGGAAAAGACGAATGAAGCCGATCGCCGAAGGCGAGCGACAGAAGGCGTTTGCCAACGCCAGGAAGCCGGAAGTCATTGAGCGGCAGCGCCTGCCGGTCCGCTACCACGTGGAGGATGCCGACGCCGCCGGCCGGCCGCGGCGCTTTCTGGAGGCCTTCGCGGCCGTGCTGAAGCACACCAATTACCGGGCGGCGCTCGACCAATACGTCCGGGTGAGCACGAAGTGCTCGCGGTGCTCGACCAACTGCCAGGTGTACCTGGCGACGGGCGATCCGCGAGATGTGCCGTGCTATCGTTCGGAGCTGCTGCTTTCGGTGTACCGCCGGCACTTCACGCCGTCGGGGATCCTGCGCGGGCGCCTGCTGGGCGACCCCGGACTCACCGACGAGAAGATCCAAGAGATGGCCGAGTCCTTCTACAACTGCACGGCCTGCCGCCGCTGCGCGCTCGACTGTCCGATGGGTATCGATCACGGCCTGGTGACACACCTCGGCCGGTACATCCTGTCCGAGATCGGGATCGCGCCGCGCGCGCTGGTGGTAAGCACTCGCGAACAACTGACCGGCGTCACGGGCAACACATCGGGCATACCGGTTCCGGCGCTGCTCGACGGCCTGGAGTTCCTGAGCGAGGAAATGGAGGAGGAGAGGGGTGTCGGCATCCCGTTTCCGATCGATCAGGCAGGCGCCGAATACCTGTTTCTACCTGCCGTCTCCGACTTGCTGATGGAGGCCGACACGCTGATGGGTATCGCCGCGGTGTTTCGGGCCACGGGCGACTCCTGGACGATCGGAACCGGCTACTACGACGGGATCAATTACGGGTTGTTCTACAGCGACCACGTCCTGGAGCACGTCCTCCGCAAGGTGCGAGCCGAAGCGGAGCGCCTGAAGGTGCGCAAGATCCTGATCGGCGAATGCGGCCACGCTTCGCGCTCCGCCAAATTCTTCTATCCGGCGTTCTGCGGTGGGAGCGACGCGCTTCCGGTGATCAACATCATGGAGTACACACACCGGGCGTGGAGAGAAGGCCGCCTCCGTCTGGATCCGGGCGTCATCACGGACGCGGTCACCTACCACGACCCGTGCAACATCGCCCGGCAGGGCTGGATCATCGAGCAGCCGCGCGAGCTGTTGAAGGCGATCTGCGCGAACTACATCGAGATGACTCCGAACCGGCGCGAGAACATCTGCTGCGGCGGCGGAGGCGGCACGGTTTCCATCGACGAGATCCGCCCTTACCGCACCATCGTCGGCGGACGGCTCAAGGCGGACCAGATCCGTGCGACCGGAGCGAAGTATTGCGTCGCGCCCTGCGCCAACTGCAAGAAGCAACTGCGCGAGCTGGTGGAGGACCAGGGCATCGACTGCCAGATCGTGGGCCTGCACGATCTCGTCTATAAAGCCATTGAGTTTGAGAAGCCCGCGGCCGAGCTGGAGGCATCGGGCGTCGGGCAAGCGGTCGGGAGGGAATGAGATGGAGGCCTGGATTGCGTTCGGCCAGGGTCCCCTGTTCCGGTTTGCCTTCGCTCTGATGGTGCTGGGGCTTCTGCGCGTCCTGGTGCTGACCATCGTCAACGTCGCCGGCGCGTACCGCCGGTCCGCCGACAGGATGGTCAGGTGGGGCGAGCTGGGGCGGCAGACGCTGGGATGGATGGTTCCGCTGGGGAGGTTGTGGCGCAAACGGCCGGTCTACAGCGCGGTGTCGGTCTTGTTCCACGCCGGCCTGATTTCCGTTCCGCTGTCGCTCGAGGCCCACATTCTGCTCTGGAAGCGGGCGACCGGCCTGGCTTGGCCAGCGATGCCTCAGCAGGCGGCCAACTGGCTGGCGCTGGCGGTTTTGGCGACCGGAGCCGGGCTCTTCCTTGGGCGGGCGCTCGACGCCGGCGCGCGGGCCATCAGCCGGCGCCAGGATTACCTGTGGCCGCTGCTGCTGATCGTTCCCTTCGCCACCGGCTGGCTATGTTCCAACGCAGCGCTCGGCCCGCGAGCCTACCAGGCGTTGATGCTCGCGCACGTGTATTCCGGCGATCTGATCCTGCTGCTGATTCCGTTCACGAAGATCGCTCACTGCGTGCTCGCGCCGCTGTCGCAGTTCGTGACCGCCATCGCCTGGAAATTCCCGGCCGGGGCCGGGGACCGGGTGGCGGCAACGCTGGGCTACGCGGACCGGCCGAGCTGGGTCGAGAAGGCGCGTCTGGCGAGGAGGGAGGTCGAGTTCCGATGAGAGCGGCCATCCTGACGGACACTACGAAGTGCGTTGGATGCAGCGAGTGCGTGATCGCGTGCAAGAAAGCGAACGGGCTTCCGCGCGAGCTGCCGCGGCGCTGGAGTCTCGACGATGGTCTGTCGGCGCGGAACTGGACGTCGGTCGTCGAAGGGCCGGGCGGGACCTTCGTCCGCAAACAATGCCGGCACTGCCTGGAACCCGCCTGCGCTTCCGCGTGTCCGGTGGGAGCGCTGGGTCTCACCGATTTCGGAGCGGTGATTTACGACCGGGACAAGTGCATGGGGTGCCGCTACTGCATGCTCGCCTGCCCCTACGGCATCCCTCGCTACGATTGGGACCAGCCCGTGCCGTACGTCCGGAAGTGCACGCTTTGCCACCAGCGGCTGCGGGAGGGTGAACAGCCGGCCTGCACCAGCGTCTGCCCGACAAAGGCAACGATCTTCGGCGACCGCGACGAGCTGATCGCGGAGGCCCGCCGCCGCATCCGGTACAATCCCGGGAAGTACATCGACCGGGTGTGGGGAGAGCGGGAAGCCGGCGGAACCTCGGTGCTCTACATTTCCGAGGCGGATCTGTCGTTCCTGACGCGCGGCCAGAGCCTCGGAGAAACGCCTGTGCCACAGACAACGGCCATCGCCATGAACGCCGTGCCGTTCGCCTTCACTGGAGTCATGGCGGCGATGGCGGCGGTGAACTGGATCGTCGGCCGGCGGATGAGAGTCCAGGACGACTCACAGGGGGATGGAGACACGAGGCGGGAACATGGATAGGGTCCGCAGACTAAAGCTCGCGCTCTGGACGATCGCCGGCCTCGCCGCCGCGGTGGCGATCTCCCGCTTCCTGTACGGCCTCGGGGAAACAACCAACCTTTCCGACGCCACGCCTTGGGGCCTTTGGATCGGCTTCGATGTGATGAGCGGAGTGGCGCTGGCGGCCGGCGGATTCGTGCTGACAGCCACCGTTTACATCTTCAAGCTCGAGAAGTTCCACGCGATCGTTCGCCCGGCGGTGCTGACCGCCTTTCTGGGGTACGCCGCGGTGGTGGCCGGGCTGCTGTTCGACCTGGGGCTGCCGTGGAACATCTGGCACATGGTGGTGTTCTGGAACCCACGCTCGCCGCTGTTTGAAGTCGGCTGGTGCGTGATGTTGTATCTGGCGGTGCTGGCCCTCGAGTTCTTCCCGGTGCCGGCGGAGGAGTTCCGCTCGCTGGCGCGGCCGCGGCGCATGCTGCTCAAGCTGCGGCTGCCGCTGGTGATCACCGGCATCGCGCTGTCCACGCTGCATCAGTCCTCGCTCGGCTCGCTGTTCCTGATCATGCCGTACCATCTGCACCCGCTGTGGTATTCACCGCTGCTGCCGGTGAACTTCTTCGTGTCCGCGGTTGCGCTCGGGCTGCTGATGGTGCTGTTTGAGAATCACGTCACGGCTTACCTTTACCGGCGGAAGGCGGAGACGAGTCTTCTGTCCGGTTTGGCCGGCACGGCCAGGTGGGTGCTCGTTGCGTACCTCGCGCTTCGCATCGGCGACCTGGCCGCGCGCGGCCAGTTGGGCTGGCTGCGAGCCGGCGGCTGGCGGACAGGCATGTTCTGGCTCGAGCTGACGATGGTCGGCGCCGCGCCGGCGCTGCTCTTTTCCGTGCCCCGGCTGAGACGGAGCCGGGCCGGGCAATGGGGGGTGTCGGCGATCGGGATTCTCGGCGTCGTGCTGAACCGGGTCAACGTCGGGGGCGTCATTCACCTCGGTCGCGGCGATTCTCTCTACCTGCCCGCCTGGACGGAACTGGTGATCAGCGCGGGTGTGGTTGCGGGGGCGGCGCTGGCCTTCCTGTTCTTCATCGAACGCTTTCGCGTTTGGGAGCAGCGCCCGGCGGATCCCGAGGCGGATCCGGTCCGTCTACCTGAACTTGACCGCATCGACGCAACCTGGCTCGGAGCGCCGGGTGTCGCCGCCCGCACCGTTTACTCGCTGGCGTTCATCCTGGCGGCTGCGATCGGGTTCGCCATTCTCAGCCCGGAGACGGCAGCCGCCTCGCGAGGCGTCCGGCCGGCGCCCGCCCGCCACGCGCGCGGCGGCGAGGTTCTGTGGATCGACGGCAATCTGGACGGGTACGGCGTCTCGTTCCGGCACGAAGAGCACCAGAAACGCACTGGCGGGAAGAGCGCCTGTGCGAGGTGTCATCACATGAATCTGCCGCGCGACCGCGATACGGGCTGCCACGAATGCCACAGCGACATGTACCTGCCGGCCGACGCATTCCGGCACGACTGGCACGCCTCGCTGGCGGGAGCGGGTCTGGCATGCTACGAATGCCATCGAAAAGGCGAGGTCCGAAGCGCGGCCACCGCCAAGGGCTGCGGGGACTGCCACAAGGACCTCGTGCCGGCGGCGGCGGTCATCTCCGTGAAGCAATACCAGGCGGTCGGATACGCCCATGCGATGCACCGGCTGTGCGTCGGATGCCATGCGGCGGCGGCCAGGGAGAAGCAGAAGCCCGAACTGGCGCGGTGCGCCTGGTGCCACAAGGAGACCCGCGAGCCGGTGGACGCGGGCCGGCTCAGTTCTGCCCGGCGGCAATTGATGGGGAAGCGGGTGGTCCTCCCGCCGTACTGAATCCATGGCCGGCCACACACAATCCGAGCCGCAGGAGCTGCTGGCGCGGGGCCTGTTCGAGATGGTTCCGTTCAACGTGGCTGTTATTGACCACGACTTCCGCGTAATCGCCGCCAACGGGAACTTCGAGGAGTACTTCGGCGACTGGCGCGGGCGGCGGTGTTTCGAGGTGTACAAGGGCTCCTCGGAGAGATGCGAACGCTGCCAGGCGGAAGCGACCTTCGCGGACGGGCGCGTGCGGGTCTCCGACGAGACCGGCGTCGATCGCCATGGCCGCAGTTGTCACTACGTCGTGCATCTCGCGCCGCTCCGGGACGAGCGGGGAAACGTGAGCCACGTCATCGAAATGACCACCGACTTGACCGAGACCCGCCGGTGGCAGCGGGAGTACGACCTGTTCTTCGAGCGTGTGCCCTGTTACGTGCTGGTCATCGATCGCAGCTTTCGCATCCTCCGCGCCAATGAGAAGTTCAGGGAGGCCTTCGGCGAGACGGAAGGCAAGTTCTGCTACGAAGTCTGCAAGCGGCGGAAGAGCCCGTGCCGGCACTGTCCGGCCGAACAGACCTTCCGGGACGGCGCCCAGCATGTTTCCAATCAGGTGGGCGTGCATCAGGATGGCTCTCCGGCGTTCTATGTGGTCACCACTTCCCCGCTTTCCCGCGGCGGCGCCGGCGTGGCTCACGTCATCGAAATGGCGACGGACGTCACCGAGGTGCGGCAGTTGGAGTCGAGACTCGAGCAGGCCCACGACTTCTACAAGAGCTTGATACATAACTCGGCCACCGGCATCCTGGCCTTGGACACCCGTGGAGCCGCCCGCATCATGAATCCCGCCGCGGAGGAACTGCTGGACTGGACAGCCAGACATCGTCCCGGGGCGGCCCAGGTGCGGCGGATGCTGCCGGAGGAGCTGTTCTCCGGCCGGCTTGCCGGCAACGGGACGATCGAGATTCCGGAAGCCGAGGTGCGGACAGCACAGGGAAGCACGGTGCCGGTGCGGTTCCGCGCCGTCGGGCTAAAGAGCCGCGGCAGGAAGCTCGGCCGGGCGGCCTTCCTCGAAGACCTCCGGGAGATCAGGCAACTGGAACAGGAGAAGCTGGAGGCCGAGCGGCTGGCAGCCGTCGGCCAGACGGTAGCCGGGCTGGCGCACACCATCAAGAATCTGCTGATGGGGCTGGAAGGCGGGATGTACATGATGGATACCGGTCTGCGCCGCGGAGACGCCAGCCGGATCGCCGACGGCTGGAAGATGCTTCACCGCAACTTCGAGAAGACGACCACGCTGGTGAAGGACTTCCTCGCCTTCGCCAAGGGCCGGGTACCGGAACTGCGGCCGGTGGATCCGAACGAAGTCGCGCGCGGGGTAGTGGAACTGTACCGCGACGCGGCCCGCCGGCAAGGGGTGGATCTGCTGCTCGGCGCCGGCGAGGCCGGGATCGCGCCGCTCGACGCCGGCGGCATGGAAACCTGCCTTACCAACCTGGTGTCGAACGCCATCGACGCGACCATGATGCGCGACGAACCCGGCGGCAAGGTCGTCGTCAGCACACAGGACCGGAACGGAGATCTCTTGTTCGAAGTCAGTGACAACGGGTGCGGCATGGACTGGGATGTAAAGCAGAAGGTCTTTACTACGTTCTTCACCACCAAGGGCGGGAAAGGCACCGGCCTCGGGCTGCTGACCACGCGCAAGATCGTTCAGGAGCACGGCGGCCGCATGGAAGTCGAGTCGGAAAGCGGGAGGGGATCGACATTCCGGATCCGCTTGCCGCGCAAGCGGCTCGAAGCGCTGGCGCGGCCGCTTCCGGCTGCGAACGCTTCCGACAGCGAGGCGAAGTCATGATGGAAGGCAAACGGCATGTTCTCGTCGTGGATGACGAAGCGGATGTTCGCCATTACTTGAGCGCGGCGCTCGAGGACGCCGGCTTCAAGGTGGACACCGCTTCGGACGGCCAAGAGGCATTGCAGGCGGTGAAGCGGAATCGCCCGGATCTGATTTCGCTGGACCTGGTGATGCCGAAGCACTCGGGCGCGCGTTTCTATCGCGAGCTTCAAAAGGACAGGGCGCTGGCCAGGATTCCGGTGCTGATCGTGACCGGGCATGCGCGCGACGAGACGGGGCGGGCCGACTTCGAGGAGATGGTGATGTCCGGCCCCGGGGTCTACCTGGAAAAGCCCGTTCGTCCCGCCTCCTACGTGTCGGCGGTGCGGAGGCTGCTCGGCATGGAGACCCAGGAGGCGCCTGAACCGGAGGCAGAGGACCTGCGCATGGAACTCGACCGTGTTCTAGCCGGCGCCGATCGGGACGCGATCCGGCGGGCTCTGGAGGAGTTGGGGAAGAAGTGAATCTGCCTGCCGAGGGCGGTGGTTGCGGCCGCCTGCCGGCGTCGGGACCCTTCCCACCGCAGTGGCGCGCTGGCTAGTTCATCAACTATTCGCGAGTGAAGACGTTCGCGTGTGCTCCGGGCTCGGGCTGGTTGAGGTTGTTGCCACGCTGGCGCGAAAGTGTAAGGCGCAGGAGATCACCCGCGAGGACTTAAGGCCAAGCTTGCCGAAATCGAGCGAGACCGGCAACACTTCGTGAAGATTGAGTTGACACAAAACGGGGTGGATCGAGCCATGGATGCTGCCGAGCGCCTTGCCCTTCGAGGCGCCGATGCGGTGCATTTCGCGGCATTTCAGTCTCTCCAGCAACGGCTGTCGAGCTCGGACCACCAGGTGATTCTGGTCACATCCGACCGCGAGTTGAAGGAGGCCGCGACCGATGGAGGGTATGCGGTTCTCGTCCCTGGAAGCACACCCGGCGTCTGAAGATCTTGCACGCCCCCGGCGGCTAAAGCGCCTGACCCGGCATCGTCGGGTGTCGTCAGGTGTCGATTGATATACTGAGGTCACAGTGCCTGCTATTCATACGCGTAGGAAACCCAAGCGCAACAACTACATCCTGGTGATTTTCGACAGTTGCCGGTACGATTCGTTCGTCAAGGCGCGGCCGAGGGTCATCCGGAAGCTCGGGCAGGTCGAGAGGCGCTGGTCGTACGCCTCCTGGACCTCGCCCTCGCACTACAACTTTTTGATCGGGCTGATGCCACACGTGAGCCCGAAGCACGTCTTCGCGTCCGAGTATTACAAGAAGGACTTCGTGCAGTTCAACGAGCGGTTCGGCTGCGACGACTTCGAGTTCAAGCGGCTCGTGCCGAAACTGTACATCCCGTCGTTCCTGAAGGAAACGCTCGGCTATCGCACGCATGCCATGGTTTCCCTTCCGGTGCTGAATCCGAAGACGATCCTGAACAACGGGTTCGACAGCTACCGGCTGATGGAGAAGCATAACGACATGCGGGCGATGCTGCGGGAGATGCGGTTTTCCGACTCGCAGCCCTCGTTCTATCTGCTGAACGTCGGGGAAACGCACTACCCGTACGCGCTGCCGGACGAGCCGGAGGACGCCTGGCCGCGGATCCACGGCGTGCACGGCGTGTTCAAGCACCTGGACGATCACGTGGTCGGCGGGAAGCTGCCGTCGCGGAGGTCGCAGTTCTTCGACAAGCGCAAACTGGAGATGCTGCGCCGGCGGCAGATCGAGGCGGTGAAGTACCTCGACGGTGTCGTCGAGGAGTTGTTCGACATCGTGCCGAAGAACACCTACATCACGGTGACGTCGGATCACGGGGAGCTGTTCGGCGAGAGCGATTACTTCGGGCACGGGCCGATCCAGCACGAGAAAGTGTTCGAGGTGCCGTTCGTGGAGGGCAAGATCCGGTGAGGTTCGGCCGGGACGTGGCGGCGGCTGTTGCGATTCTCGCGGCCGCCTTGCTGTGGTGGCTGGCGCCGGAGATCAGCCCACCGGCGGGAGAGCCGCAGCTTGCATACGTCGGACCGGGCGCGGGCTTCGCGTTTCTCGGCTCGTTTCTCGCCATCCTGGCCAGCTTCTTGCTGAGCGCCGCTTCGCTGTTGATCTGGCCGTTCCGCATGGCGTGGCGCGCGCTGCGCCGCCGCAAGGGATTCCGGCACGCGAAGATCAAGAAGCTGATTTTTCTCGGCCTGGACGGCCTGGATCCCGCGCTGACCGAGAAGTTCATGGCCGACGGCAAACTGCCGAACCTCGCCCGGCTGCGCGAGGAAGGCTCGTACCGGCGGCTGCGGACGACGTTCCCGTCGCTTTCCCCGGTGGCTTGGTCCACGTTCGCCACCGGCGTCAACCCGGCGCGGCACAACATCTTCGACTTTCTCAACCGCAACCTGAAATCCTACCTGCCGGAGCTGTCTTCGGCCAAGGTATACAAGCCCGAGCGTGTGCTCAAGCTCGGCAAGCTGCGAATCCCGCTTTCACGTCCGCACGTGGAGCTGCGGCGCAAGAGCCAGCCGTTCTGGAAGATTCTCGGCGAGCACAGCATCGGCTGCACGATTCTCCGGGTGCCGATCACGTTCCCGCCGGAGAAATTCGACGGCCGGCTGCTCTCAGCGATGTGCACCCCGGATCTGAAGGGGACGCAGGGCAGCTTCGCGCAATTCACCACGCGGCTGGAGAAAGCCACGTTCGAGAGCGGCAGCCGGTACCCGCTGAAACGCAACGGCCAGATTCTGGAAGGCATCATCGAAGGCCCGGAAGACCTGATGGTGGAGGGAAGCAAGCCGCTGGAAATCCCGTTCCAGGTGGTTCCTCCCAACGGGTCGCGGGCGGCGACGTTGCGGCTGCAAGGAGAAACGCATCCGCTGAAGCCTGGGGAATACACGCCCTGGATCCGGCTGACGTTCAAGACGAAGCTCGGCGTCAAGGTGAACGGGATCGCGCGGTTTCTGCTGACCGAGACCGAGCCCGAGTTCTCGCTGTACATCTCGCCGATCAATATCGACCCGGAGAACCCGGCGCTGCCGATCGCGCACCCGACTTATTACGCGATCTACCTCGCCAAGCTCCTTGGTTCGTACGCCACGCTCGGCATGGCGGAGGACACGTGGGCGCTGAATGAAGGCGTCATCGACGACGAGGCTTTCCTCAAGCAGGCGTACCTGACGTTCGAGGAACGCGAGGCGATGTTCCTGAACGCTCTCGAGAAGACCCGGAGCGGCGTGGTCGCCTGCGTGTTCGACACCAGCGACCGCATCCAGCACATGTTCTACCGCTACCTCGACGGAAACGGCGAGGGCGGCAGGTTTTCGCGGGCCATCGAGGAGATGTACCAGCGGATGGACACGCTGGTGGGCGCGGCCTACCGGCACGCCGGCAAGGACACGGTGTTCTTCGTGCTCTCCGACCACGGCTTCTGCTCGTTCCAGCGCGGCGTGAATCTGAACACCTGGTTCGTGGAGAACGGGTACATGGCTTTGAAGAATGGCGCCGCGGAGAGCGGGCCGCACTTCGAGGGCGTGGACTGGAGCCGCACCCGGGCGTACACGCTCGGGCTGGCCGGCGTCTATCTGAACCTGCGCGGCCGGGAGGGGGGCGGCATCGTCGAACCGGGAGCGGAGGCCGAGGCGCTGAAGCGCGAGCTGGCGGAGAAGATTTCGAGCCTGTGGGACGACGAACGAGGCGCGGCTCCCATCCGCCACGTGTACCAGACGAGCTCGCTTTACAGAGGCCCCTATCTGGAGGCGGCGCCGGATCTCATCATCGGCTACAGCGAGGGGTACCGGGTATCGTGGGACGCGGCGGTGGGGCGCGTGACGGCGCACGTGATCGAGGACAACCGGAAGGCGTGGAGCGGGGACCACTGCGTCGACCCGTTGCTCGTGCCGGGAGTGTTGTTCTCGAACCGGAAGGTGGATGCCGAAGACCCGGGGATCGAGGACCTGGCTCCGACGGCGTTGTCTCTGTTCGGGGTGAAGCCGCCGGCCTGGATGGAGGGGACGCCGGTATTCGGGGCCGAGCGCGCTTCATGAGGACGGCCGCGGAGTGGGGCGGCGCCATGCGCGGCCAACGTGGGCCATGGACCCGCGCCACCATTGTTGCTCTCTGTCAACTGCTGTTGCTCGGAGCGTGCCAACCCTCGAATTCCCGCGCATCCGGCACGCGGGTGATCGTGCTCGGCATCGATGCGATGGACCCGCAATTTCTGGAGCGGCACTGGAGCGAACTGCCGAACCTGGACCGGCTCCGCCGGACGGGGGATTTCCGCCGGCTGGCAACCACGATTCCGCCGCAGAGCCCGGTGGCCTGGTCCACGTTCATCACCGGACTCGATCCCGGCGGCCACGGTGTCTACGATTTCGTTCATCGCAACCCGCAGACTCTGATGCCGTTCTCCTCCATGGCCGAAACCGAGCCTCCGGCTCACACGCTGTCGATCGGCCCGTACCTGATCCCGCTGTCCAGCGGAAAGGTCAACCGGTTCCTCCGGGGCCGGACGTTCTGGCAGATCCTGGACGATCATGGGATCCCGGCCACCGTCATCCGCGTTCCCAACAACTTCCCTCCGGTGGAATCCAAGAGCCGGACGCTTTCCGGGATGGGGACGCCGGATATGCGGGGCACGTTCGGCACGTTCACGTTTTATTCGGACGACCCGATGGAGAGCACCCGCACCGTTCCCGGTGGGCAGATCGTTCGCGTGGACCTCGGGGACCACCACGTGACGCTGCACGTGGAAGGCCCGGACAACACGCTGCGCAAGGACAAACAGAAGACCATGGCCGCGGTCGAGGTGGACGTCGATCCTTCCGAGCCGGCGGCGCGCTTCCAAGTGGGGGGCTCGGAGTTGCTGCTCCAGGAGGGCGAGTGGTCGCCGTGGGTGCGCGTCAAGTTCCCGCTGATTCCAGGTCTCGCCAGCGCGTCCGGGATGTTCCGGATCTATGTGAAAGCGCTGCATCCGCGCTTTGGAATCTATGTTTCGCCGGTCAACATCGATCCCGGCTCGCCGGAGCTTCCGATTTCCACGCCGGACTCTTACAGCCGTGAGTTGGCCGAGGCACTGGGGCCTTTTTACACGCAGGGCATCGGGGAAGATACGGCCGCCTTGCGGGAGGGAGTGTTCAGCCTCAAGGAATATCTCACCCAGAGCCGGATGGTGTCGGTGGAACATTTGAATCTGCTCCGCCACGAATTGAGGCGCTTTCGCGAGGGGGTGCTGTTCTTTCATTTTTTCGGCATCGATCAGGATTCGCACATCCTGTGGGGCAAGCACGAAGCCGAACTGCTCGATACGTACCGGCTGGTGGACGATGCGATCGGCGAGGTCATGAAGGAAGCGAAAGACGCGACACTGATCGTGATGTCCGACCACGGCTTCTCGACGTTTGACCGGGCGGTGCACCTCAACACGTGGCTCTGGCGCGAGGGATTTCTCGAACTCGACAGTCCGGACAACGCGGGCAACGAGGAGCTGTTTCCGCATGTCGACTGGTCCAAGACGCAGGCGTATTCCGTGGGACTGACCGCGCTTTATGTGAACCAGGTCGGGCGGGAGCGCTACGGCGTCGTCGCCTCCGGCGAGGAAACCGACGAGGTGGTGAAGAAGATCAGCGAGCGGCTGCTCGAATTCCGGGATCCGGAGAATGGCAAGCAGGTGGTGGAAGCCGTCTATCCTGCCAAGGAACACTTCCATGGCGAGGCGGCGGGCGGCGCGCCGGACCTGATCATCGGGTTCGCGCCCGGCTACCGTTCCTCGTGGCAGACGGCGCTCGGAGCGGTTCCGAAGGCGACCATCGAGGACAACACGGAAGAATGGAGGGGCGATCACTGCATCGCGGCCGAGCGCGTGCCGGGGGTGCTCTTGGGCAACCGGCGCGTCAAGATTGGGCATCCGGAACTGCGAGACATGACGGTGACGATCCTGGCGGCGTTCGGGATCAAGCCCGGGCCAGGGATGAAAGGGAGAGCGGTATTTTGAACCGCAGAGGCGCAGAGGACGCGGAGGTCTTTGGGGTTCACTGCGGCTCTGCGGTTAGATTGTTTCTATGTTGAAACCGACGATAAAACTGAAAAAGAATCTCTGGACCCGGATCAAGCGCGTCGCTGAGGCAGGCGGGTACAGCTCGCCCGAGGAGTTTGTGGAGCACGTGCTCGAGAAGGAGCTCGCCAAGCTCGAAGAAGCCGAGTCGGACGAAGAGATTACCCGGAAGCTGAAAGGCCTTGGCTACCTGGAGTAGGGAAGCAGTGGGGGCGTTGCTCAACTTGCTGAGCCTGTTGGCCGAGAAGGCCCTGGCACCGGTTCAGGGCTGGCATCCCCTGGCGAGTCTCTCGTTGATTAGCGTGCTGGTTGGTGCGGGCATGCTCTGGGTATTCGGGCGGTTTTCGAACCAGGCGGCCATCCGCCGGGCGAAGGCCCGTCTCCAGGCGCACCTTTACGAGCTCCGCCTGTTCGCCGACGAGCCGTCGCTGATCTGGCGGGCGCAGAAGGGGCTGCTGGCCTGGAACGCACGATATCTGGGGCTGATGCTCAAGCCGGCGATCGTGCTGACGATCCCGATGATTCCGCTGCTGGTGCAACTCGACGCTTTCTACGGCCACGCGCCGCTGGCGGTGGGCGAGCCGGCCATCGTCGCCGTGACGATGAAGGACGCGCCGCCGCCGGGACTCCAGGCTCCTCCCGGGATACGGGTGGAAACGCCCGCGGTTCGCGTGCCGCGGGAAAACCTGGTCCTCTGGCGCATCCGTCCTCAGCAGGCGACTGCGGGAGCGCTGCGCTTCGTCCTGGGCGAATCGACTGTGGAAAAGACGGTCGTCTCGGGGATGGGCCTCCGCTACCTCTCGCCGGCGCGCGCGGGCTCGCTCGCCGCACTTTTTTGGAGCCCGCGAGAGAAGTTGCTCCCGCCCGGCCCGGTCGAGAAGATCGAGGTGCGCTACCCGTCGGCCGAGATCCGTTGGGGGCCGGTCAATTTGCACTGGCTGGTGTGGTTTCTGGTGATCTCGATGGCCGCCGCCTTGTTGCTGAAGGGCCGGCTCGGCGTCACTATCTGAGCTCACGCATCGCTGGGTTGGGGCGTAGGCGGTCCGCGCCGCCCGCGTTGGCCGGCTCAATGCTTGAGCATCCGGTCAAGCCAATCGAAAGCCTCCTCCTGCATTGCCACGTTGAAGACGTGTGGAAGATCGTAGAAGCGCGCGGTGAAGCTCCGTGGCGCACCTGCATGGGCGTAGATGGCTTCGATGTTCTTCACCGCCTCTTGCATCCCGGCGAGAGGGAACAGTCCGTCACGCCGGCATTGCAGGACCAGGAGCGGCTTGGGCACCCGCAGAGCCGCCACATCCGGGAGATCGAGGCGGCGGTGGAGCCCAGGGACGAAGTGCACGAACGAGTGCGTGTCCATGTGCCGGCGAATCATCGGCTTCACGGCGGACATGAAGCCGACCACGCAATTCGCCGTGATCCGCTGGTCGAGGCCGCCGAGGAAGAGGGAGCGCCACCCGCCGAACGACACACCGAGGCAGCCGATCCGTTTCGGATCCACCTCGGGCCGGGTACACAGGTAGTCCACCGTGCGGATGTCGTCCCACGCTGTGATCCCCGGCCAGGTGGCGCCGGCGTAGACGAGCGACTTGGCCAGCGTAGATTCCTTGGCACGGCAAGTGGCATTGAGCCGCTGGACGTCTTCCAGGGTGTAGTTCGAGCGGTCCCAACCGATCCTCAGATCTTCGTCCATCATCAGTCGCCGCTCGCCGAACGGGAAGGCATCGCAGGTGATCACGACGTAGCCGCGGCGGACCAGAGCGGTGGCGGTCGGACGGCCGCCGTAGTTCGTCCGGTGGTACTCGACCATCGCCGGATGATTCCGGCCGAGATCCGTCACCTTCTCCTTGCCGAACAGAAACATTCCGCCGTGAGAATGCAGATCCACGATCGCCGGCGCCGGCGCCCGCAGGCCCTTGGGGATGAGGAGAAAAGCTGGCACGCGAAAATCGGGTGTAGTGGAGAAGACGACCTTCTCCCTGAGGTATTCGCCCATGTCACGCTGTTCGGCGACCTCGGGCCGCGGATCGACTTCGTTCGGACGCGGACCGAGCGCCTCGAACACCACCGCCCGCCCCTCTGTGCGGAACGCCTCGAACGTCGAAAACCGGCCGCTGAGAAAGGAATGAGTGTACCCACCCCGACGGGCCATGGATTCGATGGCGGGGTAAAGCGAGCCGATGTCGGCATTCACCGGTCGAGCTTCCCGTGGCTGATCCCTCGGCGGGCCGGCGGTGTCGTCCTCGAACAACGCTCCTGCCGCACCCAGACTCAGAAGGGCGCTCCTGCGATCGATTTGGTTTTTCTCGCTCATGTTTCGATGGTGCCACGGGTGGAGGCCCGTGGTTGGTTCTTGCACGGAGGCCCGCATCGGAGTTGTATTAACAGCACCGGAGGCGCCCGTCGAGGGCGACGGACTCGGCTGCGCCGAGAAGTCCGATGTGAAGCGCCGCCGGGGCCGAGCCGAAACCTGGCCTATTCGGAGGCAAGCCCCTCCCGGCGTTGGGAAGGCCGACAACGCCCGAGTCGCCGGGCGCTACGCCAAGGGCGCTCAGGCCGGTTGAACAGAGACCACGACCGGCGGACGGTTGCCAGAGGTCTCGTCGCACCCAGGTCAAAGAGCGATTTGACGGCCATTTCCCGACTCCGATAGACTGGTCCTTCCGGTCGTCATTCCAATACTTCCCAATCTGGACTCGATCCGGACCGTTCGGCCGGTAAGTGGTGCCGGAGGCGTGCGAGTGCCCTAAGGAGGAAAGCGGCAGGTGGCCTCAGACAGACATCTCTTTACCTCGGAATCGGTGACCGAGGGTCATCCCGACAAGGTCGCCGATCAGATATCCGATTCGGTTTTGGACGCGGTGTTGAAGGACGACCCGACGGGACGGGTGGCATGCGAAGTGCTCGTGACCACAGGCGTCTGCGTGGTCGCCGGGGAGATCACGACGCACACCTATGTCGACGTGCCTCAGCTTGTCCGGGAAGTTGTCAACGATATCGGATACACGGATGCCTCTTTCGGTTTTGACGGCCACACCTGCGGAGTGCTCAACGCCATTCAGAAGCAGTCACCCGACATCGCGATGGGAGTGGATACGGGCGGAGCCGGCGACCAGGGGCTGATGTTCGGATTCGCCTGCGACGAGACTCCGGAGCTGATGCCGCTGCCGATCATGCTGGCGCACAAGCTGGTCCGCAAGCTCAGCGAGGCGCGTCGGGCGGGGGAGGTGGATTTCCTGCGGCCGGACGGCAAGTCGCAGGTCAGCGTCGAGTATCGCGACGGGAAGCCCCTGCGTGTCGAGGCGGTTGTTGTCTCCACCCAGCACTCCGACAAGATCGAGATCGAGGACCTCCGCCGGGAGGTGAGGCAGCACATCATCCTGCCGGTGCTGGAAGCTTCCGGCGTGAGGGTCGACCGGGACACCCGTTACCACATCAATCCTACCGGCCGTTTCGTGATCGGGGGCCCCCACGGCGACACCGGCCTCACCGGACGGAAGATCATCGTCGACACCTACGGCGGCATGGGACGCCACGGGGGCGGGGCATTTTCGGGGAAAGATCCCACGAAGGTGGACCGCTCGGCCTGCTACATGGCCCGCTACATCGCCAAGAATATCGTCGCCGCGGGGCTGGCCCGGCGCTGCGAGGTGCAGCTTGCCTATGCCATCGGCGTGGCCGATCCGGTTTCCGTCATGGTGAACACCTACGGTACCGCCCAGATCGACGACGAACGGCTGGTGGAGATCATCCGCGCGCACTTCCCGCTTACGCCGAAAGGGATGATCGATCACCTCAGGCTCCGGCGCCCGATCTACCGCAAAACCGCCGCTTTCGGACACTTCGGCCGCACCGAGGAGAGCTTCACCTGGGAGGCGACCGACAAGGCGAAGGCCTTGAGGGAAGCGGCTATGCCCGTGGCTACGGTCGCGCCGGGCTAGATGCACCGGCTCCCGCCTCGACTAGAGAAGAGGACTTCATGACACCTGAAACACAAATCACAGCGGGGTACGACATTCGCGATCTGTCTCTGGCCGAAACGGGCAAGCGCCGGATCGAATGGGCGTCCCAATCGATGCCGGTGCTGCGGATGATCCGCAAGGAGTTTATCAAGACGCAGCCGCTGGCGGACATCCGGATTGCGGCCTGCCTGCACGTCACGACGGAAACGGCGAACTTGATGATCACCCTGCGCGACGGCGGAGCGTCGGTGGTGCTGTGCGCCTCCAACCCGCTGTCCACGCAGGACGACGTCGCCGCCTCCCTGGTCCGCGACTATGGCATCCCGGTGTTCGCGATCAAGGGGGAAAACAACGAGGTCTACTACTCGCATATCGCCGCGGCACTGGAGCAGAAGCCGCAGGTGACCATGGATGACGGCGCCGACCTGGTGTCGATGCTCCACACCAAGAGGCAGGACCTGCTGGGGGAGGTGATCTGCGGAACGGAGGAAACGACCACCGGCGTCATCCGGCTGCGCGCGATGGCGAAGGACGGCGTTCTCCGCTACCCGATCATCGCCGTGAACGACGCGCAGACCAAGCACCTGTTCGACAACCGGTATGGAACCGGGCAAAGCACCATCGACGGGATTCTGCGGGCGACGAACATCCTGCTGGCGGGGACGAACGTGGTCGTCGCCGGGTACGGATGGTGCGGGCGCGGCGTAGCCATGCGGGCTCGCGGCATGGGCGCCAACGTCATCATCGCCGAAGTGGATCCGATCAAGGCGCTGGAAGCGATGATGGACGGCTACCGGGTGATGTCGGTGAGCGATGCCGCCGCCATCGGCGACGTGTTCATCACCGTGACAGGGAACAAGTCGGTGATCGGACGCGAGCAGTTCGAGAAGCTGAAGAACGGCGCGATTCTCTGCAACTCCGGCCATTTCAACGTCGAGGTGGATCTGGAGGCGCTCGATCGCATGGCGTCCAGCCGCCGCCCGGTGCGGGAGTTCGTCGAAGAGTTCGCCCTGCGCGATGGCCGCAAGGTCTACGTGCTCGGCGACGGTCGGCTCATCAACCTGGCTGCCGCCGAGGGGCACCCGGCGTCGGTGATGGACATGAGTTTCGCCAACCAGGCGCTCTCGGTCCAGCACCTCGTCGGCCGTAAGGGTTCGCTCGAGCGGCGCGTCTATCCGGTTCCGGAAGAAATCGACCGTGAAGTCGCCCGCCTGAAGCTCGAGGCGATGGGCGTGAAGATCGACCGGCTGACTCCGGAACAGGAGAGGTATCTCGGGTCGTGGGCGGAAGGAACCTAAAGACGGTTGGGCGGTTATCCGGTTCTCCGGTTGGGCGGTGACCGACCAACCGGATAACCAAGCAACCGAATAACCGCATAACCACATAACCGAACAACCGTGTCCACCTGCAAACGAGTCGTTGAAGTCAGCATTCCCGTTGAGGAAGTCGAAAAGGAAACCGGCCATGCTGTCGCTGAACTGAGCCAGCGGGTGCGGCTGCCCGGCTTTCGCCCCGGTAAGGTCCCCCAGTCCATCATTCGGAGCCGTTTCGACTCCGAGATTCGACAGAAGGTCATTGAAGCGCTGGTGCCTCGCGCGTTTCAAAAGCGTGCGGAGGACGAGAACCTCCGCATCGTGGGCACTCCCGACATAACCGAGGTTCACTTCCACCCCGGCGAACCCTTGCGCTTCAAAGCGGAATTCGAGGTCGCGCCGGAGATCGAGCTGAAGGAATACGTTGGTCTGACGGTACCTTACAGCGACCCGGAAGTCACCGAAGAGGATATCGGCCGCCGGCTGGAAGAGCTCCGCGATCAAAAGGCGGACTACATCAACGTCGATCCCCGTCCCGTGGAAGACGGGGACTACGCCGTTGTCCTTCTGGAGCGGCTTGACGGGCCGGCCGGGAAGGCGGATGAGGTCATGCTCCATGTCGGCGGAGAGGATACGCTCCCGGCGTTCAGCGAGAACGTTCGCGGGATGGGGCCTGGGGAAGAGAAGGAATTCGATGTCCCCTACCCGGCCGAATACGGCGACGAGAACCTGGCCGGCAAGACGATCCGCTTCAAGCTGCACTTGAAAGGAATTCGAAAGAAGGAACTTCCGGAGCTGAACGACGAGTTCGCGCGGGACCTTGGGGATTTTCAGGGCCTGGAGGAGTTGCGCATGGAAGTGCGCAAGTCGATCCTCCGGGAGAAAGAACACCTGGCGCAGCAGGCGGCCAAGAACAAGCTGGTCGAGGCGCTGGTTGCGGGGCACGACTTTCCGGTGCCGGAGACCTTCATCGATCGCCAGATCGAGATCCAACTCGGACAGTTCTTCGCGGCCCGCGGCGTGGACCCACAGACCGTGCGCGTGGACTGGGACAAGCTCAAGGAGTCCCAGCGGCCAAGGGCGGCCTTCGAGGTGAAGGCCTCGTTGGTGCTGGACCGGATCGGGGACCGCGAGGCGATCGAAGCGACGGTGGACGAGGTGGACCGCGAAGTGCAGCGGATCGCCCGCGCGGAGAAGGAAAACGTCGTTGCGGTCCGCAGGCGGCTGGAGAAGGAGGGCGTGCTACGCCGCATCGCCAGCCGGATTCGAACGGAAAAGGTCCTCAACTTCCTGTTCGAGCGCGCGCGTAAGGTGGCCGAGGACTAGCGTCCGTTTGCACGGAAGGGACGTTCCGTTCAGATCACGGAAAGGGTGAAAGGATCTTGTCAGCCGCCGATGAACGCCGATGAACGCCGATGACAAAGACCTAGCAACGTCACCCGACCGGGAACAGCCCAGGCCGGGCTGCCTTGCGGGATTGATTGATTCAGCCGCTGTGGGCGATAATGGAAGAGGAATCCAGCGCGATGCGGACCTGCCGGCAATGCCGTAGTGTGGGGGACGGTTGGTGAAACGAACGGGTTCGGACGACTCCCTTCGCTGTTCCTTCTGTCACAAGAGCCAGGACGTTGTCGGCAAGCTGATCTCCTCTCCGAGCGATTATCCCCGCGCCTACATTTGCGATGAGTGCATCGCCGTCTGCAACTCGATCCTCGAGGACGACCGGAACGAGCAGCCGCATGCCTCCACGCACAAGCTGCCGAAACCGCTCGAGCTGAAGGAATATCTGGATCAGTACGTCATCGGCCAGGAGGAGTCGAAGAAGAAGCTCGCGGTCGCGGTTTACAACCACTACAAGCGCATCCAGATGAACAAGCACCGCGGCTCCGACGTGGAACTGTCGAAGTCGAACATCTTGCTCATCGGCCCGACGGGCACCGGCAAGACGCTGCTGGCGCAGACGCTGGCGCGAATCCTCGACGTGCCATTCGCCATTGTCGACGCGACCACGCTGACCGAGGCCGGCTACGTCGGCGAGGACGTCGAGAACATCATCCTGCGGCTGCTGCAAAACGCCGACTGGGACGTGAACCGCTGCCAGCAGGGCATCATCTACATCGACGAGATCGACAAGATCGGGCGCAAGGACGAGAACCCTTCGATCACCCGCGATGTTTCCGGGGAAGGCGTCCAGCAGGCGTTACTGAAGATCCTGGAAGGCACGGTGGCCAACGTTCCCCCGCAGGGAGGCCGCAAGCACCCCCACCAGGAGTTCACGCCGGTGGAGACCTCCAACATCCTGTTCATTTGCGGCGGGGCGTTTGTCGGGCTGGAAAAGACCATTAGCCGCCGGGTTGGCCGGAAGATGATGGGGTTCCTGGGTCCCGAGGAGTCGCAGCCGGATGGGGTGCGGCGCATTTTCAGCCGGCGGGATCTGGACCTGTTGCAGCAAGTCCAGCCGGTTGACCTCATCAAGTTCGGCTTCATCCCGGAATTCGTCGGCCGGCTGCCGGTGGTTTCCGTGCTCGAAGATCTCGATCAGAACGCCCTGGTGCAGATCCTGACCCGGCCGAAGAACGCCATTGTCCGGCAATACCAGAGACTCTTCGAGTTCGAAAATGTTAGACTGAAGTTTACCGACGAGGCCCTGGAGGCCGTGGCCGCGCTCGCCCTGGAACGGAAGGTGGGGGCCAGGGGGTTGCGCATGATCCTCGAAGACCTGATGCTGGACCTCATGTACTATCTCCCTTCGTACAAGAAGGTGCGGGAATTCGTGGTCACCAAGGAGACGGTCATGACCCAGAAGATCAACCTGGCGCTCCTGGAGAAGGCGGGCTAGGTTCCCCAAAGGGAGCGGGCGCAGGGCGGCCTGCCGCAGAGACTGGGCGGCGCGGGCGAAGGACAGGAAGGCTCGCGTGTTCCATTGACATCCACTGATCGCCGGAAGCGGCGTAATTAGACATGCTCACACTGAGAGAACGATCCGAGACAAAGCGGCTGCCAATGATGCCCGTCCGGGACGTCGTCATCTTCCCGCACATGATGACGCCGTTTGTGGTCGGCCGGGAGTCCAGCGTGCGCGCCCTGGAAGAGGCCCTCGCTGGCGAGAAGAAGATCTTTCTCGCCACCCAGCACGACGCCTCCGTCGATGAGCCCCGCCCCGACGAGATCTACTCGGTCGGCACCGTCGCCAACATCGTGCAGAGCCTGAAACAGTCGGACGGCAACATCAAAGTCCTGGTGGAGGGTGTCGAGCGCGCCAAGATCGTCTCCGTCAGCGAGGAAGAGGGCTTCTTCAAGGCTGTCGTCAGGACCTTCAGCTACAAGGTCGAGCCTGGTCCGCACCTGGATGCGCTGACCGGGCGCGCCACAACTCTCTTCGAGCAGTACGTCAAGCTGAGCCAGAACGTCAACTACGAGACGATGATCGCCGCCATCCGGGTGGACGATCCTGGCAAGCTGGCCGACACCGTCGGCGCCAACCTCCAGCTCACCATTGAAGAGAAACAGGAGCTGCTGGAAATCTTCGATCCGGTCGAACGGCTGACGCGCGTCGCCGACATGCTCGACATCGAGATCGAGAAGCTCAACATGGACCGGACCATCCAGGGCCGCGTCAAGCGGCAGATGGAGCGGGCGCAGAAAGAGTACTACCTCAACGAGAAGATCAAGGCCATCCAGAAAGAGCTGGGCCGTGGGGAGAAGAGCGAGTTCGACGAGCTCAAGAAGAAGATCGAGTCCGCGGGCATGAGCAAGGAAGCCTACGAGAAGGCGATGGCCGAGCTCAAGCGGCTGGAGGCGATGCCGCCGATGTCGGCCGAGTCCACCGTCTCGCGGAACTACCTGGACTGGCTGCTGGCCGTGCCGTGGAAGAAGCGCACCAAGGAAATCCGGGACCTGAAGTACGCCGAGAAGGTGCTCGAGTCGGACCACTACGGCCTGGAGAAGATCAAGGAGCGCATCCTGGAGTTTCTCGCGGTGCGGCGGCTGGTCAAGCACCCGAAGGGTTCCATCCTGTGCTTTGTCGGCCCTCCCGGCGTCGGCAAGACCTCGCTCGGGATGTCGATCGCCAAGGCGACCGGCCGGAAATTCGTCCGGCTGTCGCTCGGCGGGGTGAGAGACGAAGCCGAGATCCGCGGCCACCGGCGCACCTACATCGGGGCGCTTCCGGGGCAGATCATCCAGATGATGAAGAAGGCCGGCACACGAAATCCGGTCTTCATGCTCGATGAAGTCGACAAGATGTCCATGGATTTCCGCGGCGACCCGTCAGCGGCGCTGCTGGAAGTGCTCGATCCGGAACAGAATTACATGTTCATCGATCACTACCTGGACATCGAATACGACCTCAGCCAGGTATTTTTCATCGCCACCGCCAACGTGCTGCACACCATCCCGCCGGCGCTCCAGGACCGCATGGAGGTGATCCGGCTGTCCGGGTATACCGAATTGGAAAAGATGGAAATCGCCAAGCGGTTCCTGGTGAAGAAGCAGATGGACGCGGCCGGGCTGACGGACAAGCAGATCCAGTTCGCCGACGAAGGGCTGATGACGCTGATCCAGTCCTACACGCGGGAGGCGGGGGTGCGCAACCTGGAGCGGGAGATCGGCAACCTTTGCCGCAAGGTCGCCCGCTCGGTGGTGACCGCCAAGAGCGGAAACGGCAAGAATGGCAGCCAGCCGGTTCTGATGAAGGCGGAGAACATCCCGGACTACCTCGGCCCGATGAAGTTCCGCGACCTGAAGGCCGACAAGAAGAACGAGATCGGGGTTGCCATCGGCCTGGCCTGGACGGAGGTCGGCGGGCAGATCCTCCAGTCGGAAGCCACGATCATGGAGGGCAAGGGCAAGCTGACGACCACCGGCAAGCTCGGCGACGTGATGCAGGAGTCGGCTCACGCCGCCATGAGCTACATCCGGTCTCGCGCCGCCTTGCTCGGCCTGCCCAAGGACTTCTACCGGAATCTGGACATCCACGTGCACGTGCCGGAAGGAGCGATCCCCAAGGACGGCCCGTCGGCGGGAATCACGCTGGCCACGACGATCGTCAGCGCCCTGGCGAAGATTCCGGTCCGCTGCGACGTCGCCATGACCGGGGAAATCACGCTGCGCGGGCGGGTGCTGCCGATCGGCGGCCTCAAGGAGAAGTTGCTGGCGGCGCACCGGCACGGGATTTACGAAGCGGTCCTTCCGAGGGATAATGAGAAGGACCTTCCGGACATCCCGGAGAACATACTGAAGGACATGAAACTGCACTTCGTCGAATCCATGGACGAGGTGTTGAAGGTCGCTCTGGAAAGGGAAATCGAGGCTCTGCCGCTGACTGCCTCCAGCGCTCCTGTGGAAGTGACGTCCCAACCCAGCCAGGAAAATATCACGCACTGATCTCGCTGGTACCGTCGGCGGTCGGATCCTGACGAGCCGCCGCGGCTAGGCCTGTGGCCGCAACCCCAAAGTTCGGGACGGCGGACCAACACATACCAAGCCGCGGGGCAAGGTCCGCCGGATGCGAATGCAAGGAAGGCCGGGTTGGCGGCCGGAGGCCGGTGGCCCGCGCCGAGGAGTAAGGACAAATTGTCTGAAGAAACCGTAAATCAGGAAAAGCCTGCCGGCGCCGACGCAGCGCCGGAAGAAAAGCCCCAGGAGCAAACACCCCCTCCGCCCCAGCCCCAGCACCATCACCGCAGACGCCAGGGTCACGGCGGGCAAGGGGTTTCCGTGAAGAACGGCACGCCCACCCTCGACTTGGTCGAACTCAAGGACATGAGCATCCAGAAGCTCAACCAAATCGCCAAGGATCTGGGGGTTCCCGGCGCCGCCGGCCTGCGGAAACAGGAGCTGATCTTCAAGATCCTCCAGGCGCAGGCGGAAAAGAGCGGCCTCATCTTCTCGGAAGGTGTACTGGAGTGCCTGCCGGACGGCTTCGGCTTTCTGCGGGCGCCGGAGTACAACTACCTGCCGGGGCCGGACGACGTCTACGTGTCACCCTCCCAGATCCGCCGGTTCGACCTCCGCACCGGAGACACGATCTCCGGCCAGATCCGACCGCCGAAGGAGGGGGAGCGCTACTTCGCACTGATCAAGGTGGATGCCATCAACTTCGAGCCGCCGGAGGAGGCCCGCAACAAGATCTTCTTCGACAATCTGACGCCCCTCTACCCGAACTCCCGCCTGGCCATGGAAACCACGAAGGACAACTATTCCGGCCGGGTGATGAACCTGCTGACGCCAATCGGAAAGGGCCAGCGGGGCCTGATTGTCTCGCCTCCGAGGACCGGCAAGACGATGCTCCTCCAGAGCATCGCCAACTCGATCACGACCAATCATCCGGAAGTGACGCTCATCGTGCTGTTGATCGATGAGAGGCCGGAGGAAGTGACCGACATGCAGCGGTCGGTAAAGGGCGAGGTCATCAGCTCGACGTTCGACGAGCCGGCGACGCGGCACGTCCAGGTGGCCGAGATGGTGATCGAGAAGGCCAAGCGGCTGGTCGAGCACAAGCGCGACGTGGTGATTCTGCTGGACTCGATCACCCGGCTCGCGCGCGCTTACAACACCGTCGTCCCGCCGTCGGGCAAGGTGCTGTCCGGCGGCGTGGACTCTAACGCTCTTCAGCGCCCGAAGCGTTTCTTCGGGGCGGCTCGCAACATCGAGGAAGGCGGTTCCCTCACCATTGTGGCCACCGCCCTCATCGACACCGGCAGCCGGATGGACGACGTGATTTTCGAGGAGTTCAAGGGCACCGGCAACATGGAGATCCACCTCGACCGGAAGCTGGTGGACAAGCGCGTCTTCCCGGCCATTGACATCAATAAGAGCGGCACCCGGAAGGAGGAACTGCTCCAGCCCAAGGAGGAGTTGAACCGGGTTTGGGTGCTGCGCAAGGTGCTCAGCCCGCTTTCCCAGGTGGAGTGCATGGAGCTGCTGCTGGATAAGCTGGGCAAAACCCGAAGCAACGCCGAGTTCTTGAGCTCGATGAGCGGCTGATCCCTCGATTCGAGGACGCTGCACGAATTGCGGTGGGACAGGCGGCCGGCGCCGCATCCCGAGGATTCTCCCCCCTCCGGCGGGTGGAAAATTCCGCCTCCAGGGGATAACCTTTGGATAAGGACATCTCGTCAGACAATAGATAGGTGTGTTCCACCCGTTGAGCGCAGTTGTCCCCAGTTGTTGACCGGAGCAGCCACCATGCGAACCGCTCACGCACAAGAGTGCCTGATTCTTCTGGCGGCACTGTGTGTCACGCTGGCCAACATCTCCTGCCAACAGTCGACCGCTCAAGGGCCCGCGGCTCGTCCGGAGGCCGACACGGCGCCGGCGGCGCGGGTGCAATCCGGCCCGGTGGAACGGACCCTCCGGCTGACGGGGGTCACCACGGCCGAGAACTTCGCGATGCTGGTGGCTCCCCGGATGCGCGGAGGGCGCGGGAGTTCCGGCCGTGCCATCGCCCAGATCACCACCTCGGCGGGGAGAATGTCGGGGGGCTCGTCCTCGGCCGCCAGCGGATCAGGTTCTGCTTCCTACGCTTCCACCTCCTCGTCCACAGGTGGACCCTCCTCTTCCGCGTCGGGGACCTCAACTTCGTCGTCCAGCACTCTGTCGGGCGCTCCGGTTTCCAGCTCGGCGGCGTTCCGGTCGGCGACTTCCCGCTTCGGCTCCACGACTTCCTCAACAAGCACCAGTTCACGGCAGACGTCCAGCGCCGCGGCGACGCAGTCCTCCGAAACGATGGGGGCCTCGGGCCTCGGCTCGACGGGCGACAGCCTTCCCGGCGGCGGGTCCGGACCTCCGGCGGTGGGCACCAGCGGGGGAGGTGGCGGCGGGGCCGGAGGGTTTGGCTCGATGCTCGTTCTGCAAAACCTCGCCAAGGCCGGCGCCAGAGTCGCCAAAGGCGACGTGGTGGCGGAGTTCGACCGGCAGGACGCCATCAATCGTTTGGACGATTTCCGCGTGCGAGTCGCCCAGGCGGATGCGAGCATTAAGAGTCTGAAAGCACAGCTCGAGGTCATCCGGAAGGCTCACCAGCAGTCGGTCGAAAAGAGCAAGGGGGAGTGGGAAAAGGCTCGCATCGATTTGAAATCGATCCCGGTCCGGTCGGCGAACGCCGCCGAAATGCTCCGGCTTGCCGACGAAGAAGCGGAAGCCGCGCACAAACAGCTTCTCGACGAAGTCCGGCTCATGGAGCAGTCATTGGCCGCGCAGATCAAGTTTGCCGAACTAGTGCGCGCGGAGGCGGCTATCGAAATGCGGCGCGTCCAGTCTAACGTGGACAGGATGCTGATCAAGGCGCCGATCGACGGGCTGGTGGTGATGCAGACCATGTGGCGCGGCGGCGAGCAGAGCCAAATCCAGGAGGGCGACCAGGTGTTTCCAGGCCAGGCCTTCATGCGAATCGTCGATCCGGGCTCGATGCTGGTCAACGCGACGGTCAACCAGGTGGACGCCGAGAAGATCCGGATTGGCGCCTCGGCCCGCGTCAGTTTCGACGCCTACCCCGACCTGACGCTGCCGGCGCGGGTCTACGCCATGGGGGCCATGCCCACCACCTCGGGCTTCCGCGCCACCTACGTCAAGGAGATCCCGGTGACGCTCAAGCTGGAGCGGACCGATCCTCGGGTAATTCCGGATCTATCCGCGCATGTGGATGTGGTGCTGGAAACGGCGCCGGACTCCGTCGTTGTTCCGCTGGAGGCTGTCTTCCGCGACGGCTCCGGCTCCTTCGTCTACGTCCGGACTTCGTCGGGCTGGGAGCGCCGCCCGATCGAACTCGGCCTCACCAACTACGTGCTGGCGGCGGTCCGCTCCGGGCTGAAGCCGGGAGAGATGATCGCAACGGCGCGCCTGTTGCCGGAATCGCGAACGCGGTAGGTTGAACCGATGTCAAAGGACTTGAAACCCAAACACCGAATCGGACGAAAGCCGATGTCCCGGCGCAAGAAGCTGCTTGTCTGGGGCATTCTGCTGGCTGCCGCCGGGGGCGGCGCGTACGCCGCCCTGCGCCGCAGTTCGACGACCGTGGTCGAGGTGCCGGTAGCGGCAGTCCGCCGCGGCGAGTTCGTGTTGAGCGTGCGGACGCGAGGCGAGATCCGCAGCGTGCGCTCGATTACGCTGAACGCGCCGCAGGTCCCTGAGCCGCGCATCGTGCGCCTGGCCGAATCCGGAAAGCCGATCAAGAAAGGCGATGTCGTCGTCGAGTTCGACACGGCGGCACAGGAGCAGTACTACCTGGAGCGCGCCACCAGCGTCCGCACCGCCGACAGCCAGATCGTGCAGACAAAGGCTTCCCACCGGATCGTCAACGAAATGGACGGGATGAACCTGATGCAGGCGGAGTACAACGTCGAGCGGTCCAAGCTCGAGGCCAGCAAGGCAGAGATCCTCTCCGAGATCGAAGGCGCCAAGAACAGAATCAACGTTGGCATTTCGGAAGGCGAGCTGAGCCAGGTGCACACCACCATCAACTCCCGCGAGATTTCACAATCCGCGGACATCGAGCGCCTGGAGGAGCAGAAGGAGAAGACCGTCCGGGACATGGAACGGGCCAAGGGCTACCTTTCGAAAATGGTCATTCGAGCGCCGATCGACGGCATCGTGAACGTGTTGCCGAATTTCCGTTCCGGCGGGACCTGGGGGCAGATGCCTCCTCCGTTCAAGGAAGGCGATCGCGCCTGGACGGGCGCCGCCATCGCCGAGATCCCGGATCTGTCGGAAATGCGGCTGGAACTGAAAATGGAGGAGGTCGACCGGGGCCGCCTGCGGATTGGACAGGCGGTCAACGTTCGGGTCGACGCCATCCCGGACAAGGAATTTACGGCCGTGCTGGAATGGATCAGCCCGATTGCCACTCTGGTCTGGAAGGGGTGGCGGGAATCGGAGAAGGTGTTCCCGGCGCATGCTCCGCTCCAGCAGCTCGACGCCCGGCTGCGGCCGGGAATGAGCGCCTCGGCGGAAATCGTCATTGAGAAACAACCTGGCGTGTTGTTGATCCCGGTGCGCGCAAGCTTCCTCCATCAGGGAAAGCCGGCCGTGTACGTGCAGCGCGGCCAGCAATTCGCGATACGTACCATCGAAGTCGGCCAGCGGAACGACAGCGAGATCATTGTGTTGAGCGGTTTGGGCGAAGGGGAGCGGGTTGCGCTGGAGGATCCCGTCGAGGCGGCCAAGCGCGCCAGGAAGTTGTAGGGATAACCGATGCGAAGAGTCCTCATCCGGGTTGGGGCAGTGGTCGTCGTGCTCGGCGCCGCTTGGGCGGTGTATCGCTTCGTTCAGCGCATCCCGCAACGGCAGCAGGAGATTCCCACGACCCGCGTCCGCCGCGGCGACGTGGTCATCCGCGCCTTCTCCCGCGGTGAATTGCGCGCCGTCCGTTCGGTCACTCTGACCGCCCCCAACCTCTTCGGAACGGTCCAGGTGACCAAACTGGCGCCGCTCGGCTCGTTTGCGCGGGAGAAGGACTTGGTTGTCGAGTTCGACGATTCCGAAGTCCTGTCCCGGCTGGAGGAAAAACAGCTCGAGCTGGAGCAAATCGAGGAACAGATCAAGAAGGCCACGGCGGAGCTGGCCATTCGCAACAACCAGGACCAGGTGGAGTTGCTGCGCGCCCGCTACGCCGTCCGGCGAGCCGAACTGGAGGTCAAGCGCAACGAACTGTTGTCGACCATTGACGCGCGCAGGAACGAGCTGAACCTGGAGGAGGCCCGCCGTCGGCTGAAGCAGCTCGAAAGCGACATCAAGTCCCGGCTGGAACAGGCGGAAGCGGAGCTGGCCGTGCTCCGCGAGCAGAAGAACAAGGCCGCCATCGAGATGTCTCGCGAGAAGCAGCGGCTCAGCCAAACCAAGCTGCTGGCGCCGATGAGCGGCCTCGTCTCGATCCAGCAGAACCGGTTCATGGGCGGACGCATGTTCGGCATGCAGGTGCCCGACATCCGCGAGGGCGATCAGGTGCAGCCCGGCATGCCCGTGGCCGATGTGCTCGATCTGTCGGAACTGGAGGTCTTGGCGAAGATCGGAGAACTCGACCGCGCCAACTTGCGGGAAGGCCAGGAGGCCAGCGTCCAGCTCGACGCGCTTCCCAACAGGAAACTACAAGGGCGCGTCAAGAGCATGAGCGGGACCGCGAGCGCTAACGTTTTCCTCGGCGATCCGGCCAAGAAGTTCGACGTCACGTTCTCGATTGACATGAAGCAACTGCTGGCGGCCGTCGGGGCGACTCCGGAGCAGATTCAGCGGATCATGGAAACCGCGGCTAGAAACCGCACCAAGCCTCCCGCGCAGATGGCGGCTGGCTCGTTCCCGATGATGGGCGGGATGCCCGGCGGCGTTCCGGGCGGCATGTTCGGCGGCTCTGGCGGCGCATCCGGCGGCCCTTCGGGTTCGATGTTTGGCGGCTCAGCCGGCAACGCTGCGGGCGGGATGCCGGCCGCCGGCGGACCCACGGGTGGAGGGGGCGGCCAGCCCGGAGGCGACCGGAGCCGTTGGCAGCAGATGATGGGCCAGATGAGCAACGAGCAGCGGCAACAGATGCGCGAAGCCTTTCAGAAAGCTCTGGGCGGCCGGAACATGCAGGACCTCAGTCCAGACGAGCGGCGGAAGCTCTTCGAGAAACTCCGCGGCGGATCGCAAGCAGCCGGCCGCGGCGAGACGGCCGCAGCGCCCAGTCCTGGAGGCCCGCCGGTTCCCGGAGTGGGGCCACCCGATCTGGGAGCGGCACTGCGCCCCTTCGGGTCTCAGTTCACGGAGAAGGAACTTGCCGAGGCCGAGCTGCCCCCGCCTCCGGGGGAGGGAAGCCAGTTGGAGGTGCTTTTGCGCCCGGGCCTCCTCACCGACGTTGAGATTATCGTGGAGCGCATCCGCGACGCCATCCATGTGCCGGCCCAAGCGGTATTCGAGAAGGAGGGCAAGTTCACGGTCTTTGTGAAGACGGGCCAGCGCTTCGATGAGCGCCCGGTGAAGCTGCTCAAACGGAGCGAATCCGTGATGGTGATTGCTGAGGGCCTGAAGGCAGGCGAGGTCATTGCCCTCGCTGATCCGACCGCCAAGAAAGGCGAGAAGAAGCAGGAGGAGAAGCCGGAAGGTCCGCCCAGCCCGGCGGGGGCCATGCCGGCCGGCGGGAGAAGTTGACAATCAAACCGCAGAGCCGCAGAGATTCATCCGTTCTCTGCGCCGTTTGCGGCTCTGCGGTTCATCCGTTTCGACCATGACTGGACTTAGCGGCTATTTACCCGAACTTTACATGGGGCTCTCCAGCCTCCTGGTGCACAAGCTCCGAAGCTTGCTCACCATGCTAGGCATGATCTTCGGAGTGGGGGCGGTGGTGGCCATGCTCTCTATCACCGCCGGCGCCCAGAAAGAGATGATCAGCTTCATCGACCTTCTTGGCGTCAATAACATCATCGTTGAGGCCAAGGAGTCCGTCGACCGCACGGAACTCCAGACGCGCCGCACGATCTCTCCCGGCCTGACCTTCCGGGACTTCCGCGCGATCGCCGAAAACGTCCAGGGTATGGAAGCCCTGAGCCCCCGCAAACGGTTCAAGCCGGCCAAGGTCCTCCCGAAGACCGCTCAGGAGCTGCCGGTGCTCATCGGCGTGATGCCGAATTTTCTCCAGATTCAGAGCCTCAAGGTGGTCGAGGGACGGTTTTTCGACGAGGAAGACAACCAGCGGTCGGCGCCGGTCTGTGTGCTCGGCGAGTCGGCCAAAGTGAATCTGCTCGGATACGACCGGGCGGTCGGGAAGTACGTCAAGATCAACGATGTCTGGTTGCAAGTGATCGGCGTGCTCGCCCACCAGGCCACCGCCGACACCGAAGTGGAAGGCCTGGAAGCCATCAACCGCAATAACCTGGCGATCGCGCCGCTCAACACGGTGATGCGCCGGTTCGAGGACAACAACAGCTATCTGAAGGATGAGATCGACGGCATCTACATCAAGGTGCTTCCCACGACCGACTCGATCGAAACCGCCAGCGTGGTCCGCGCCATCCTGACCGCGACCCATAAGGACGCCGGCGACTTCAGCGTGGTGGTGCCGGCGGGGCTGCTTGAGGAGCGGCGCCGAACGCAGTTTATCTTCGAGGTGGTGATGATCTGCATCGCCGGCATTTCGCTGCTGGTGGGCGGCATCGGCATCATGAACATCATGCTGGCCACGGTGCTGG
>CAZACK010000027.1:0-55757 GCA_964483455.1 uncultured Solibacteraceae bacterium | reverse complement strand
GAGTTCGAATCATCTCCCCGCAAGCTTATTGTGACCTTTACCGGAAGCGATACCGCCATGAGTATCTGCCCCAGAGACTGTGTTCGAAATACCAGGGACTCTATGAGGAAGCAGGGGGAGCGAAGGGCGAGCCGCGGAATCGTTCAAAGAAACCCTGACATTGACCAATCCGGCAGTTGAAAGCGGCCACCCTCGAACAAACGCTCGACGGACAGTAGACAGCACACTTCTCCCTTCAGGAGCGTCCGGCGCCCATAAACCGAGCCGGCGGATGTATACTGACCGGTTGCCCCGGAAGCTTTGCAGTCGCCGTCGGATCGAGGGCTGGGCCCATGGTCCCGCGAAGTTCCCGCATTGGATGAATCTCATCGCGCTCCTTGCCGGCAGCGTCCCCGGGCTTGTGGCGCAGGAACGTACCAGTGCCATCTCCGGCGTGGTCAGGGACGAAAGCGGGGGTCTCGTCCGCGGAGCGACCATCCGGATTATCCACGTCGACACAGGCGCCGTCCGATCGCTTGCCACGAACGCCGAAGGCGCGTATCGCGCCGCCTCGCTCGAGCTGGGGGAGTACGAGGTCACAGCGACACAACTCGGCTTCAAGGCCAGTACCCATACTGATGTGGTTCTCGCCGTGGACCGGGAGGCGGTGGTGAACCACACGCTGGCGGTCGGAGTGCTGTCGGAGAGCGTGGTGGTCACCGGAGAGGCGCGGCTGGTGGAGGCGGCCCCGGCCGGCGTCTCCAGCCTCATCGACACCCGGTCCATCGAAGAACTGCCTTTGAACGGCCGGGACTACATTCAACTGGCGACCCTCGAAGCGGGGGCCTTGGTGGCGCGCGCCCAGAGCCGCGACGTCAACAACGGATTCGGCGTCCAGATCAGCATCGCCGGTTCCCGTCCCTATCAAAACAACTTCCGGCTGGACGGCGTCAGCCTGACCTCCTACAACGGCTCCACCCCTGGAAGCGTGAACGGTTTGAACCTCGGCGTGGATGCGATCCGTGAATTCAGCGTGCAGAGCTAGGAGCTTCCGTGCCCAGTTGCCGGGTTCGGACACGGTTCGGGGATTCCGGCAATGGATCGGGAGCTGGTATGTGGAGGACACCTGGAAGGTTCGAACCCGCTTGAGCCTCAGCCTCTGGCTGCGTCATGAGCCACGCTGTGGTGCTGTACTTCATGCACTTGCGGCACAGCCAGCGGCTGACACAATTCGTCGTCGCCGCCGGCTTCCTGTGGCTGGTGATCCTGATCGCGCTCGCCCTGAGCGACTACGGCAGCCGCCACTGGCTCCCCGTTCCGCAGGCGTGGCAGTAGCGCTGTCATGCCATGCAGGTGAGATGACGCGACTCCGCCGCCAGCTCGAGGAGCGGTTGGACAGGTGTCGACGCGCGTTGACGGACAGTAACCACTACATTTCTCCCTTCCACAGAGCTGCCGGATACCCGTCATCCGAGCCAGCCGATTTATATTGACTCCTTGGCTGTGTAGCGAATCACCGTCGTCATCGCATACTTTCCCAATGCTGACTCCGTCGTGCTGTGAAGTTCCCGCATTGGATATGCTTCGGATTTCGCAGAGTCGCACCTCTTGTCACAGGATCCCCTCAACCGGGCGCGCTTCGGCTTCGCCCACTGGCCGTGGCGGGCGTCTGCCATGCCGGAGAACTCATGTGGGGCTTGACATCCCCGGGGGGGGGGCAGGATATATTGCTATTAGGTGGGTTTCTGCTTGACTCAGGTGACCCCAAGATCTTGTGGTTGCCGCGCTGGCCGAGTTGCGGAACCGTGTCCGACGATACGCCTGCCCTGCGTGCTGGCCGCGTCAGGCAGGCGCTCAGGCCGAGTGTGCCGGCTGTTTTCGGCGCGTCCGGCGCCGGCGGCCCGCCATGGACCTGGCGCCAGCGTATATTCCAGAAGCGCCCGGAGTGGCAGCCGTGACCACAACCCATGGTGGCCACCCGAGTCAAGCAGATGCTCAACTGCTATTCTTGCTGCAAACGGAGCCGATAATGGAAATCTCTCCTCATGCCATTAACACGCGTCCAGGCACGAGTTCACCAGCCCGGAAAGCCCCGGCTTGGTATTTCCGGTATGACCGAGCATCTTTGGCCATCGTCCTCACTATTTCTGCGGACATTTGCCTAGCGCAATCGCCACAGTGGCGCCGCTCAGAGCATCAGCATTCCGTCACCGCCGACACAGAAGTCGGCAAGGCAGTTGTGCTCGCCGACGGCGCGGTGAATCCATCGGTCATTCCGGACGAGGTCGCATTTCTGCACTTTTTCCGCCTCCTGGCGAAAGACCCGCATGCATTGAACGAGCAGTCAGATGAATCCAGGAGAGTGAGCTACTTGAGGTTCTTCTTCACGAGGAACTGCGGACCGTCCGGCCAGGATGATAGGTCCTTGAGCGACTCCGAAGAAACTGCCGTCCTCGAGTTCGCTGAGAAGGTTGGCAGTGGCCTCGCCGCGCTAGTAGAGGGGCCCGGAAGTTCCTCGCTTGCCTCGGCACTTGTGAGCGAAGCCGTCATGTCGGCCATTCGTGATTTGGAGCGCCAGTTGGGCCCAGAGGTCGCGCGGAAGGTCAAATCTCACGTTACCGACCAGATGAAACCTCGAATCAAGATTGTACAGTCCCGGATACCTGAATCTGGAAAGTAGTTCGCGAGGAGGCCATGATGAACAAGGGCAGATATCGATTGCTGTACGTGGTGCTTGGGATCCTGTGGCCCGGGTCGACTTTCGCGCAGTATATGACTGACACAAGCTCTGTTTACAATGACATGTGGTTCAGCGATACGGTCGTATACGTGAGCGGCTCAACCGCGGGTTCAGTGGACGTCCATCGCTACCGCGTCGCGCTAACGCTGAACACGCCGTCGGGCACCTATTTATCGAGCACACCGTCTTTCAGCGGTGGTTGGGTCATGAATACGCTTTCCGCGGCATGGACTGCCGCTGACCTTGGTGCGGACTTCATCGGGACCAGCAAACACGAATACTTCTGCACAGTCATGGGCCTGACGCCTGTCTTGCTTTTTACGCAGTTGAAAAAGCGGCCTCGTAATCCCCAGTACCAGTGCACAGAGGGTCTGACTAACGTCTGTGACGATGCGTCCAACGGCCTGGCTCCTCTTGGGGCCCGAAAGGCCGTCAAGTGCAAGCAATGGAACTATTGTTGTGCCGCGGACAACAGCTATTACAGTGGATGGTGCCGGGTTGAGACATGTGAGAAGACTGCTTCTCAGAACCAAGACCCGGTGGCATCTCAATGCATAAACGAAACGACCTGTAAGAACTACCCATTCAAGATGTTCTGCAAGTAGGCTGGTTGTCAACATGCCACTCCGACCCTCTCTTCTTGCGGCGGTAGCTGTCGGCTTGTGGGTCTGGGTTCCGCTCGAAGGGCAGATCCAAGGGGTGCAGCAATCGTTCTACGCAGAGCAACAAGAGGAGACGTGGTACCAGGACGGGAGGCACGTCGAGGACGTGGTGCGCATTACTCGTCTGGCGAACCGAAGTTTTCTCGTGCTTTACCCGCGGCATACCTCGAAGGATCCCACTCGTCATACGGGGGGTCATTACTTCTACCTGGGTGACACAGAGAAGCAGGTTCAGTACAACGGTGAGACCGACCTTGGAGCAGCGTGGCCTCACTACGTTGGGAGAGACCCTTCTCTGAGAGGTGACTCGTCAATGGTTGATCGGTATGGCGACTGCTCCGTTCTGTCCGACGACTCGGTCAGAAAGGTCGATGCGGGGAAGGTCCTCGGTTACGCGGTCTTGCGCATCGATACCGCGGATGGCGCGGAGCGGTACGCGAACTGGATTGCGCCGGAACTGGGCTGTTTTCCGCTTCGCTCTCAGGTGCTGGTGGACGGGTTCGTCCGGCTGCGGGTGGATACCATCCATGTAGAGCTGTTGCCCGCAAATACACGGCTTTCGATTCCCAAGGGAGTTCGAATCATCTCCCCGCAAGCTTATTGTGACCTTTACCGGAAGCGATACCGCCATGAGTATCTGCCCCAGAGACTGTGTTCGAAATACCAGGGACTCTATGAGGAAGCAGGGGGAGCGAAGGGCGAGCCGCGGAATCGTTCAAAGAAACCCTGACATTGACCAATCCGGCAGTTGAAAGCGGCCACCCTCGAACAAACGCTCGACGGACAGTAGACAGCACACTTCTCCCTTCAGGAGCGTCCGGCGCCCATAAACCGAGCCGGCGGATGTATACTGACCGGTTGCCCCGGAAGCTTTGCAGTCGCCGTCGGATCGAGGGCTGGGCCCATGGTCCCGCGAAGTTCCCGCATTGGATGAATCTCATCGCGCTCCTTGCCGGCAGCGTCCCCGGGCTTGTGGCGCAGGAACGTACCAGTGCCATCTCCGGCGTGGTCAGGGACGAAAGCGGGGGTCTCGTCCGCGGAGCGACCATCCGGATTATCCACGTCGACACAGGCGCCGTCCGATCGCTTGCCACGAACGCCGAAGGCGCGTATCGCGCCGCCTCGCTCGAGCTGGGGGAGTACGAGGTCACAGCGACACAACTCGGCTTCAAGGCCAGTACCCATACTGATGTGGTTCTCGCCGTGGACCGGGAGGCGGTGGTGAACCACACGCTGGCGGTCGGAGTGCTGTCGGAGAGCGTGGTGGTCACCGGAGAGGCGCGGCTGGTGGAGGCGGCCCCGGCCGGCGTCTCCAGCCTCATCGACACCCGGTCCATCGAAGAACTGCCTTTGAACGGCCGGGACTACATTCAACTGGCGACCCTCGAAGCGGGGGCCTTGGTGGCGCGCGCCCAGAGCCGCGACGTCAACAACGGATTCGGCGTCCAGATCAGCATCGCCGGTTCCCGTCCCTATCAAAACAACTTCCGGCTGGACGGCGTCAGCCTGACCTCCTACAACGGCTCCACCCCTGGAAGCGTGAACGGTTTGAACCTCGGCGTGGATGCGATCCGTGAATTCAGCGTGCAGAGCAGTACTTACAGCGCGCAGTACGGCCGCGCCGGCGGGGGAACCATCAATGCCGTCACGCGCTCCGGCGGCAACGAGTTTCACGGCGGGGCCTTCCACTTCCATCGCAACGACAACCTGGACGCACGCAATTTCTTCGACGGCGACGAGCCTCCGGAGTTTCGCCGCCACCAGTTCGGCGGTTCGCTCGGTGGTCCGGTCGTCCGCAACAGGCTGTTCTTCTTCACCTCGTACGAAGCCTTGCGGCAGGCGCGCGGCAACACAACCATCAACACCACCTTGAGCGACAACGCCCGGCGCGGTGTCCTGACTTCCGGCACGGTCGCGGTCAATCCGGACGTGGCCAGGGTCGTGGCCCTGTATCCGGCGGCGAACGCCGAGGTCTTCGGCGACACCGGGCTCTTTGTGTTCACCAACAACGAGGTGGCCAGCCAGAATTTCACCACCGCCCGGATCGACCACACCCCCGGCGACTTCGACCGGCTCTTCTTCCGCTACACGTTCGATGACGGAGCGCGGAAGGATCAAACGGACTTTGCGATCAACAGCAAGGAAAACAGGACTCGCTCCCAGTCGCTGGCCCTGGAGGAGTCGCACGTCTTCTCGCAGAATCTCCTCAACTCGGCGCGCTTCGGCTTCGCACGGCACATCGCGGTGAGAGGCAAGACCCGGGCGCTGATCGCCGGCGCCGATGACCCCGAACTCAGTTTTCTGCCCGGCGGCCGGTCCGCCGGGATCATTGTCGTGCCCGGACTGACCGATTTTCCGGGCGGCACCGGCGCCCTCGACGCCGATGTCAACGTCTTCAATTCCTTTCAGATTTCAGACGACCTGACCTGGCTCAAGCGGCGCCACTCCATCAGGGTCGGCGGCCGGCTCGAGCGGACACAGTTCAACACCGACAGCCAGAACCGTGTCAGCGGAGAGTATCGGTTCCTCGGCATCGCCGAGTTTCTGGCAAACCACCCTAGGAGCTTCCGAGCCCAGTTGCCGGGCTCGGACACGGTTCGGGGATTCCGGCAGTGGATCGGGAGCTGGTATGTGGAGGACACCTGGAAGGTTCGAGCCCGCTTGACTCTCAGCCTTGGATTACGTCACGAGTGGACGACGGCGCCGGACGAGGTCAACGGGAAAGTCGCCAACCTTGTCGCAATCACTGACTCCGCGACGCGAATCGGCGAGCCGCTGTTCGAGAATCCTTCGCTCAAGAACTTCGCGCCCAGAGTGGGTCTGGCCTGGGACATCCGCGGTAACGGAAAGACCCTGTTGCGCGGCGGATACGGGATCTTCCATGACCTGATCCTGTCGCAGTTCATTTTGCTGGCGGGCGTGAGGAATCCGCCGTTCTTCACCCGCGGCGACACGAGCCGGCTGAGTCCGGGCGACTTCCCGAAAGGCGGCTACCAGGCGCTGGTGAGCCGGCCGAATCCGGAGCTGCGCGTCGAGCGGCTGGATCCCCATCCGGCGCAGCCCTACGTCCAGCATTGGAACTTGAGCCTCGAGCAGATCGCAGGGTCCGAAGCCACGCTGCGGGTGGCCTACGCCGGCTCCCGCGGGTTGAACCTCTCCAGCCTCACCGAGGACGCCAACCTGGTCGAACCAGTCGCTCAGCCCGATGGCCGCCTCTTCTTCCCGCCGTCCGGCGCCAAAATCAATCCCGTCTACGGCCAGATCCGGAACCGGCTGTTCGATGCCAGTTCGTTCTACCATGGTTTGAACACACAGTACCGGAGGCGGTTCAGCCGCGGCTTCCAGGCGCTGATCTCCTATGCGTTTTCCAAGAGCATCGACGACAGCTCGAACTTCTTTACCGCCAGCACCGAGTCGAGCAACGCCATGAGCCTACCGCTGAACGGCAATCCACGGTTCAACCGCAGCCTCTCCGGCCACGATGTTCGCCATTCCTTCGTGGCCAGCGGCTCGTTTCAACTGCCGTCGCCCAGGGGCCGGATGAGCAGGCGGATCCTGGGCGGATGGCGCCTCGGCCTGATCGCCACGTATGCCTCCGGACTGCCCTTTTCCGCCCGGCTGGGTTACGACGCCGCCGGGACCAAGACGGCCAGACCGGACTTTCAGTCCGGACAGAGGCCCGACCTGGCGCCCGGCGCCAGCAACAATCCCGTCACCGGAGATCCGCTTCGCTGGATCGACCCGAGCGCCTTCCGCCGGCCCGCCACGGGCTACCTCGGCAACCTCGGGCGCAACACGATCATCGGGCCGGACCTCGCCAACGTCGATTGTTCCCTGGTCAAACGAGCGCGCCTCCCCGGCGCCGGCGAAAGGGCCTCGGTCGACGTGCGGCTTGAGTTCTTCAATCTGTTCAACCGCACGAACTTCGACCTGCCTTCGTCGCAGCGGATGGAAATCTTCACCCGCACTTCCAGCCGCGAGGATGTCGGACGCATCACCAGCGCCGCCAACAGTCGGGAGATCCAGCTTGGACTGAGGTTCCGCTTTTGAGGAAAGGGGACGACCTCCGGATTTTCCTCCGGTACGCGGCCGGCTTGCGGAAGTTCCTCCGATCTCCACTCTCGGAAGGCGACTGCCGGCGGATCATCGCCGAAGCCTCGCGGGGTCGCGAAAGGACATTTCTGCGCCTGTTGAAACGCGGAGTCTACGACTTCCCGCAAAGTCCCTACCTCGCCCTCCTCCGATGGGCCGGCGCCGAATTCGGCGACGTCGAGCGGATGGTGAACGCCGACGGCATCGAAGCGGCGATGGAACGTCTGGCCGCCGCCGGAGTCCACGTCAGCCTCGACGAATTCAAGGGACGCCGTCCCATCGAGCGGCCGGGGCTTTCGCTCGAAGTGACGGCGGAGGCCTTCGACAATCCTCTGCTCGCCGGCGAGTTTGAGGTCGAAAGCGGCGGCTCCACCGGCCCGCGCCGGCGCATGAAGATCGACTTCGACCTGCTGACCTACGACGCCGCGTGCCACTTCGCAACCTTCGCCGCGGCCGGAGTAGCGGATCGTCCGCTGGCCATCTGGCGCGGCGTCCCGCCTGACTCGTCCGGCCTGAAGCACGGGTTGCTCGCCGCCAAGCTTGGCAGGCCGATGGAACGGTGGTTCTCTCCGACCCGAGCGTGCTGGCGCGGCGAGTCCTTCCAGTTTGCGGTGCTGACGGCGTATTCGGTTCATGCGGCCGGACTCTGGGGCGGCCCGATTCCGAAACCCGAGTACGTACCCTTGAGCGACGGACGCCCGGTCGCCCGCTGGCTGGCTGCGAAGGCGGCGGAAGGCGATCCCGCCGTGTTGTCGGCGGCCGCCAGCAACGCCGTTCGCGCCTGCGTCGCCGCGAAAGAAGCGGGACTGAACATTGCCGGGAGCGTCTTTCGCGTCAGCGGGGAGCCGTTCACCGAGGCGAAACACCGGCTGGTGGCCGCGCTCGGCGTGCGCACCTTCAGCGCCTGGTCGATGGCCGAGGCCGGTCCACTCGGCGGCGGATGCGCGAACCGCGAGGCGGTGGACGAAGTCCACCTGTTCGGCGGAAAGATCGCGGCTTTTTCGCAAGCCAAGCTGCTGCCCGGCGGGCAATCGGAGATCGGCGCCCTGTGCCTGACCACGGTGATCACTTCCACCCCGAAGATCATGCTCAATCTGGACAGCGGGGATTATGGGGTGCTGACGCGCCGGCGCTGTGGATGTCCGCTGGAACTGGCCGGCTTTCTCGATCACCTCCACACCATCCGGAACTACGAGAAGCTGACCGCCGGCGGCATCCACTTCCTGGGCAGCGATATCATTCGCCTGGTCGAGGAGGTCCTTCCGGCGGCTCACGGCGGGCTCCCCACCGACTACCAGTTTGTCGAGGAACACGGGGAGTCCATCTCCCGGGTCAGCATCCTGGTGAGCCCACGGGTCGGCGCCGTGGACGAGCCCCAAGTTGTGAACACTGTGTTGCGCTTCCTGGAAGCCCAAGGCCAAGGGGGCCGCCTCATGAGCACCTTTTGGGAGCAAGGGCGGACGCTGCGGGTGGTGCGTCGAGAACCGTATGTCACCCCGGCCTCCAAGACGCCCCCCTTGCGGGTGCTCGGCAAATAGGGAGAACCATGTCCGCCGGAACCGCAACGCCCGGCCCGACCATCGAGCAAGCGCCGAAACAGCGGCGGGCGTGGGCGTTCGGGCCGGGGCTGGTCTTCGTGTTGGCCGCCTTCGGCCCGGAGGACTTCGTTTCCAATGCGGCCGCCGGCGCGACGTATGGCTACAGCCTTCTCTGGACCCTGGCTCTGATCGTACTTACCCGCTACGTCATGCTCGAGGCCACCGCCCGGTACGTTGTCGTCACCGGGGAAACCCTGATGACAGGCTATGCCCGCGCGGGACGTTGGGTCGTGTGGGTGATTCTGGTCTCGATCTTCGTCAAGCGTCACCTTGCCAGCTTGGTCCATGTCCTGTTGCTGGGCAGCACCATGCACCTTCTGTTTCCCTTACCCGTGCGCGGGTCCAGCGCAATCTGGGCCTGGGTCTTTAGCGGCCTTGGATTCACGCTGATGTACTGGGGCAAGTACCGGATGGTTGAGAAGATCGCCAAGCCGCTGATGGTCCTCCTGGGCGGTTCATTGGTGCTCGCCGCCATCCTGTCGAAGCCCGATCTGCACGCCGTCGTTCGAGGCTTCTTGTTTCCCTCCGTCCCCGAGGCCAACGGGATTTACAGCTACACGCTGATCCTGATGGCGCTCACCGGCGCTGGCGCCGGTTCCCTCAGCAACCTGAAATATGCCGCCTTCGTTCACGAGCGGGGTTGGCGGGATCCGTCGTTCTTGCGGCGGCAGCGAATCGACCTGCTGCTGAGCGGAATCGGGCTGTATGTCATGTTCGCGCTCGTCCAGGTTGCCGCCGCCGCCACCCTGCGGATCTCCGGCAGCGAGCTGAAGCGGGTCGAAGATCTCGTGCCGCTTTTTTCGGCGGCCCTCGGTGACGCCGGCCGCATCGTTCTCGCCCTTGGCTTGTGGGCGGCTGTCTTCACAACTTACCTCGGAGCGAATACGGGTTACAGCCTGATGGTCACCGACATCTGGAACAATGTACTCCGCAAGGGAGAACGGCCTGAGTCGGAGACCGGCTCGTGCCGCCACGCCGACCATCCTGCCTACCAGTGGTGCCTTATCTGGTTCTGCGCCTCGCCGATGTACGTCCTTCTGACAAGCTGGAAGCCGCTGTGGCTGGCGCTGCTGTCCGCCGCGCTCATGGTCGTTCTGCTTCCCGTGATCGTCCTCGTCTTGCTATGGATGACGAACAACAGGAAACGGATGGGCGATCACGCCAACGGGTGGGCCGTCAATGGCGCGATGATGTTGGCCGTCGTTGCCTCACTTTACTTGACAGCCGCCAATGCCGTCCAGGTGTGGTCCGCCTTAGCCCGGTGATAGGCGGGACTCTCTTCAGGCGGTTGAAGACCAGGATCCTGCTAGTCAAAGGTGAACGCAATGCCGACCAGCGGCACGATATCGTGCAGCCAGCCGTTGATCTCCGCGCCGGGCGCGGGCGCCAGCACTTTTTGTGGAGGCGGCGTCAGATAGTCGCGGACCTCCGCGCGCAGCATGACCGAATCGGTCAAGCGGACCTTCACCCCGCCGCCGAGGCTGATCACGGGCAGGATCTCCCGGGTCTTCGTGAGCAGCACAAACTGGTTGCCAGGCTGAAAGGCGTGCTCCGCTCCGGTTCCGCGGAAGACCTTGGCGCCGCCGCCGGCCGCGAAGAATGGGCGGACCTTCGATCCGCGATCGGTGCTGTGGAACAGCAGGTCGTAATGAATGATGTGGGCGTGGCCGCGCATGACGCCTTCCTGCCCGCCCGCATCCACCTTCAGGTCGCCTTGGCGGAACACATACCGCACCTCCCCGCCGATCTTGCGGTGCATATTGTTGCCGCCGAACCCGCCCCACGCGTAGCCGGTCTTGAATCCCGTGTCCGCCGTGCCGGTTTGGTTCTTCGCTTCCAGTCCGGTGGCATATCCGTAACCTCCCATGCCACCCACTTCCCACTCTTGCGCCATACAAGCCGGCGCGAAGGCGAGCAGGACGGCAAAGCAGTAAGTCGCACGTGTACGCATCAGTTCTCCTCTTGCCTCACTCTGTACTAACCGGCGCATTCTCAGCCAGCCGCGACGATTTTCCGGATCGCCGCTGTCTCTGTTCGGTCGCGGCGAAAGCCGCCGTGTCCGTAATCATGCCTACGGCTTGACAACCCGCACGCTCAGCGTGGTCGAATAGGACCCCTGTGTGACCGTCAGCGGGACGCTGATGCCGTCCGGCACGGTTTCCGGCACGAACGCGTTGATCTGGTAAACGCCGACCTGCCCCGGCACGAGTCCGGCGTATCCAACCGTCAGTTGCACCCCGCCTAGGGTGACTTGCGGCGACAGGCTGGCGGCGGCCAGCGGATCCGACGGGCCCGGATCTCCCGCCTCGATCACCGGCGTGGTGTCGCCCAACCCGGTTGCGTAAATCACAATCACGTCATTCGGGTGAATGGGATTGGTCAGCGTAACGAGTTCGTTGTTTGTGGAACGAACCACGGTTGCCAGCCCGGTGTCAGGCCCGGCAGTGCCGGTGCGGAAGATCGCTGCGGCCCCGGGGAGGATCGTCAGCGAGAACGGCTCGCTGATGCCGCCGGAAGCCCGAACCACCAGGTTGGCGTTCCCGCTGATGCTGAACGGAAGCTGCCCGTTGATCTGCCCCGGCGAAACCATCAGCAACGGCATCGCCCGGTCGTTCACCGTGACGCAGACCTCGCCGAGCGTGGTCGGCACGGGCAATTCGTTGTTCACCACCGTCACCGTGCTCATGTCCCTGCCGGTGATCGTGACCAACCCGCCGGGAGCCACGGCCGTCGAAAGATCCGCCGAATTGACGATCTGGCTGACGAGCGGTATCGCTGTCGCTGCGTCGAAATCCCACGGCAGGACGGTGAAACCCGACACGCTGAGCGAGATGATCGACTGCCGGTTCGGCAGCGCCGCCAGAGTGCGCGGGAACGGCAGGATCGATTGCCCGATCTGGCCGACCGGCGGGGTTACCATCTCGCTTGAGAGCAGCGGGGACTCCACCATCCTCGTAGGACGGATTGACTCGAAGCTGTTCAGGTCCACACGCTGGATCACTCCGGGGCCGTTGATGGCCGGACTGGTCGTGCGCAACCCGAGCCCGTCCACAAAGGCGAATCCGGACGAGGCGCCGGTGCCGGACTCCAGTTCCGTCTGCGGGACCAGCGACCAGTTCACCACGTTGTTGCCGACGACGTACATCTGGTCGCTGACGGCCGCCAATGCGCCGCTCAGTTCATCGTGATCTTTCCGCGAGACGACGAACGTATCGGCGGTGGCTTCGTAAAGCAACAGGTTTCCGTTCGCCGAGGCCGCCAGCACATACTCGCCGGTCGGAGAGGTGGTCAGCGCGGTATCCAGGTTGATGTCATTCCTGTAAATGCCGAGAGACGGGGGAGAACTCGCGGTCCGGGCGTCGAAATCGACTCGGTCGATCGTGTGCGGCCCGGCCGTCGACCGGGTGGTCGCCAAGATGGCCTTCAGGCTGACGGCAACCGTACGCGGATAATGCCCAGGGGGAAACACGATTGGCTCGATCGGCTGTAGCGAGTCCAGATCGTACACGTTGGCGATCTGCGAGTTGTCGTTGGTGATGATCAGCCAACGGTTGTCGCGGGTCATCGCCATGTGCAGCGGCGTGTTGCCGGTGCGCATGGTCCCGATCAGGCCGAAGGAAGTGCCGTCAAAGACCAGCACCAGGTTCTTGTCCTGCCGGATGACGTAGAACCGGTTCCGGACGGGGTCGGCCATGAGGTCGACCAGCTTACCCGGCACGTCGAAAAAGGCGCCGCGCTGGTCGGGTTCGCGCGTGTTGATCAGCAGCCGTACCGGTATCGGGACGTTGATCGCCTGCCGGGAGGCGATCTCCAGCGGTACCGCCGTGGTGCCTCGCTGGTTCTGGTAGATCGTTGGATCCACCGCGATGCGCACTCGGGCCGGCGTGACGCCATTGGCCGGTGCGATGACGACGCCCGGCGCCGTGGTGGACAGGCTGAAATCGGTGGCGTTGCCGCCCGGATCGACGATGTCCAGTTCCGCAATAATCTGCCGCCGGTCGCAGCTGTTGCTGCGGAACACGAGGTCTTCCTGCACGGTGGCCACGCGGTGCTGCTGGGCCAGCGAGCCGATGGGCAGCACGGTCACGCCGCTGTCGGAAGCCGCGTACATCACCGACATGTCGCTATTGAGCACGGATTTGCCGGCTAGCTTCTCCGGCAGACGGAGCCGCTCGCGCACGGTGAGGTTGTCGGCGTCGAAAATCGTGAGCTCCGGAGCTCCGTCGTCCGGCGTCGGCGCGTGGCCATAGATCAGATCTCGGGAGGAATCCCACGCATGGCTGCCTTCTTCGAATTCGCCCAGCGGCCTTGGGAATTGAGCCATCAAGATCGCTCGGGAATTGAAAATCCCCCAGCCGATCAGGGCGTTCGCGCCGGTCTGGTCCACGCTGACGACGCGCGGCCCGAGCGCCGGGGACGAGGTGATGCCGATGGCGTAGAAAGCGCCGGTGGTGGTGTCGAATCGAAGAACAATGTTCTCGGGGACTTCCTCGGGTGGAGGCTCCTCGCCAGGCTCGGGCTCCTCGGCGCACGGGTCGTCCTCGCCCAGGGGCTCGCACTCGGCCTTTCCGGTGGTCGCCACCAAGTAGATGACCGATCCGTCGCCGGAAACGCCCGCCGATGCTTGCAGGATCTCCGGCGGGAAGGTGACCAGGGGAACCGGCAAGGGCAGCGTGTCCAGGCCCTGCGGATCGATCCGCTGCAACGCGCCCGATGCCGGGTCCACCAGGAAGAATCCGATGGTGGTGGCAACGATGGCCCGCGGGCTATTGCCGAATGCAATGGCGAGCGGCGAGCCGCCGACCGCCAGATTGCGTTTCGTGCTGGAGTTCAAATCGACGATCGTGATCGATGGTTCGATCGTGGCCGGAGGGTCCCACGTCGCGTAGTGGCCGACCACTAAGTACCTGTGGTCCGGTGACAGAGCGAGCGGGCCGGGTTGCGCCGCCAGGTATATCGGCCTCCCTCTCGTAGAGTCCGTTGTGGAAATCACCTCGACACGATTGGCCGTGAAATTGCTCGCATACAGCACTCCGCGGCCTTCATCCAGAACGAGATCGGCGATGTGCCCTCCGATCGGGACCACCGTCCCGAAGGTCGCGCTCCAGGCCAAGGGAGCCAGGCACAACAAGAGCGCCACGAGCACAAATCGCGTAATCGGCAAGCGCATACAATTCCCGCCCTTCCTGTTTTGGGACAAAAATCCTCCAAACCGCATCAGCATTGTCAAATCTAGCACGCTCTGGGGGAGCGTCAATGTTGAAAATGGTTCACAGGGGGCTGCTTACTAAGGTTAATAGCGCTCCTCACCTCGATTTGACGGCCCTCAGGTCAGTGTTTCGGGTCTCCGGAAGACCGAAGATCAGCACAGCCGCCATGAGGAAAAATGCGGAGTTTAGCGCCAGCGCCTGGCCCAGGCCGGTCCGGTCCGCCAGCCCGCCGACAGCGAACGGCGCCAGGGCGCTCAGCGCCCGGCCGAAGTTGTAGGCGAAACCCTGCCCAGCCCCGCGGAGGGACGTTGGATACAACTCGGCCAGCAGGGCGCCGAACAGGCTGAAATAGCCCGACCCGAAGAAGCCCACCAGAGGTCCGAGAGCCAGCAGCGCAGCCTCCGCATGGCCGGGCGCCAGGCGCGGCATCCAGCCGTAGAGCGGCGTAAGGACGGCGGCGCCCAGCACGTACGCCAGGAAGGCGGGCCTTCGGCCGGCGCGGTCGGCCAGCCAGCCGAACGACAGATAGCCGGCAAATGCCCCGATCTGCATAATGAACACCCAGGCGCTAGTCCGCACGATGCTCATCCCGGCGCCCCCGGCCTCCACCGGCGCCGCCAGGAAACCCGGCAGCCAGGTGAACAGGCCCCAATAGGCAAACAGCACCGAGGTCGCCAGGGCCGTGGCCAGCCAGGTGAGGCGACCCAGCGGCGGCCGAAACAGGTTCAGCACACTCGCGGTTCTCACCTCCGAGCGTTGCGACCAGACCTCCGGCTCGACCACGCCGCGCCGGATGGCGATCGTCAGCAGAGCCGGAAACAGGCCCGCCAGGAAGAGCGCTCGCCAGCCCCATCGCGGCAGAACCAGGGCGGTCACAGCCGAGGCGAGCATGTATCCCAAAGCCCATCCGGACTGCATAAATCCGATGGCCCGAGCGCGCATCTCCGCCGGCCACCACTCCGCCACCAGGACGGCGCCCGCCGCCCATTCCCCGCCGAGTCCGACCCCGATCAAGGCGCGCCAGAACAACAGGCCGGCGAAACCAGTCGAGAGTGCGGTCCCCGCGGACGCGAATGAGTAGAGCAGGATCGTATAGATCAACGTTCGCCGGCGCCCGATGCGGTCCGACAGCCAGCCGCTGAGCAGGCCCCCGACCGCGGAGAAGACCAGCGTGGCCGAACTCACCAGGCCCGCCTGCGCGTTGCTCAGCCCAAATACTGCCCGGAGCTCCTGGAGGGCGAAGACGTACAGCAGCACGTCCATCGCGTCCAGCATGAAGCCGAACATCGCCGCCCACAGCGCGCGCCAGCGGGGCTCGTGCAAGGTCGCCAGGAGTGAACCCACGGTATGAGCCAGTATAGTGGTCCCTGTAGTCCCAACCGAACCCCCCCCAACCGCCCACCTGAAACCATCCAACCGAACAACCGCCCAACCATGTAACCGAACAACCTCTCTTCTGCGTTATTCTGTTGGTAGACGCCATGTCCGCACTCGGTAGTCCGCAACCTGTCCCCGAGCGGCCGCCTGCGCCGGTTGCTCCGCCGCCTCGCCCGGCGCTCGCAAGGCAACGCCGGTCCTGGACCCTCGGCCTCTTGCTTGTGTTGGTGGTTGCATTGGTCTGGCTTGGGTTTCGGGCCTTCCAGTCCACGCAACCCTCCAGCCAGCCCGCGACGACAGCCGCTGTGCGAACCGCCCGGATCGCCACCGGTCCGCTGAACCAGCAAGTCCGCGTGAGCGGGCAAACCGTCGCCACCAACTCCGCCTCCATCACCGTTCCGATCATGCGAGGGCCGGACTCCGGCCGCGATATGGTTTTGGTTTTTCTCGCCAAGGCCGGGAGTTATGTGAAGAAGGGCGATGTGGTGGGGCAAATCGACGCGCGGGTGCTTCAGGACCACATCGACGACGTGAACTCCACCGTGATCCAATCGGAAACGGACATCAAGAAGCGGCAGGCCGAGCATGCTGTGGACTGGGAAAACCTCCAACAGACACTGCGGGTGGCGAAGGCCGATTTCGAGAAGGCTAAGCTGGACGACTCGGCCATCGAGACCCGCTCGGCAATCGACCAGGAGCTGTCGAAGCTGTCCGTCGCCGAGGCGGAAGCGAAATACAAGCAGTTGCAGCAAGACCTGGCCAACAAGAAAGCCGTGCACGCGGCGGAAACGAGGATCCTCGAGATTACCCGGCTGCGGCACATTCGCCACCGGAATCACCATGCCGGCGATCTTCAGAAGTTCACCTTCCGCGCTCCGATGGACGGCCTGGTGGTGATTTCGAGCTTTTTCCGGGGGGGGGAGATGGCGCAGATCCAGCAGGGCGACCAGGTGCGTCCCGGAATGACGTTCATGCAGATCGTGGACATCTCGAGCATGCAGGTGCAAGGCGACGTCAACCAGACCGAAAGCGCGGACGTTCGCGTCGGCCAGCCCGCGGTGATCCGCCTGGACGCGTTCCCGGGCGTCCGGTTGCGAGGCACGGTGCGAAGCATTGGGGCGCTGGGTGTGCGAGGCTGGTGGGAAAATTACCACTTGCGCCGGATTCCGGTGCGGATTGACATCGAGGAGTCGGACCCGAGGGTGATTCCCGACTTGTCCGCCTCCGCCGACATTCAGGTGTTCCGGAAGGACGACGCCGTGCTGGCGCCGCTCGAAGCGCTGCGCTTCAGCGGGTCGCGTGCGCGGGTGGCGGTCAGGAAAGGCGGTTCATTCGAGGTTCGTGACGTGACGCTTGGCCCTCGAAACGCAACCCATGCAGTGATTCTCTCCGGCTTGGCGGCCGGCGAGGAGGTTGCGCTCGAACCGTCGCGCGGCTGACGCCCTCTCTCAGTCATTCCGTCTCGATCGTCGCCACGTGTTGCCCGCGTGGCAGGAAAACGATGAACCGGCCGTCCGAGAGGATCACCCTCGATTCGCGCTGTGAGCCGTCGATTTCCACTTTCCTCGGGCGCCGGTCGAGAATCGCCAGTGCCCGCGCCGTGTTTCGGTAAGAAATCTCCAGTTCTCCCGGGTGAACTGAGGCAGCCGCCAAGTCGCCATTGAAGTCCACCAAGCGGACGGCCGGGGTCTCGGATGCCGGATCGACGGTGTGCTCGCCTCCGGGCAGCCACACCGTATCTCCGTCCCAAGCCGGCCAGAGCCGCCCGTCCACCCGCGCCGGTCTGCTCCACGGGAGGCCAACCCCGTGCTTCGAACTGACCAGCAGTTTGTCTCCGGAGGTTACCAGTCGATCCACTGCCGCCGCCGATGCGGGCAGCCACGGCAGATCAACGGTGTGAATTGAGTGTTCGAAATAGAGCGCGACCCGCGGGAACGCCCGCGAGGCGGTGTTCACGAGCTGGAACAATTCCGTGCCGGTCTGTTGCTTGGTCGGATAGACGTCCTGGTAGCGTTCGACAATATTGATGTCGATCGCGAGGTTGCCCGCCCCCGCGTTCAACTCCGGGTACTTCCGGGCGATCTGCGCATAGCGATCGGGTCCGAGGTTCCACAGCGTGGCGGGATCCTCGACGAGCAGAGTAAAGCCGCGACGATCGAGGAATGGAAGGACGCGCGCGGCGTCGGCGCCGATGGCGTCGCGGATTCGGCCGTCCAACCGGTTGTCTACGTGAGTGAGCACCACGTCGAGGTCCGGCTTCCCGCGGCGCCAGGATTCCGCTTCGGCGAGCCACTGCTGCTGGATGCGGCCGGCCAGCTCGACACGGAAATCGAGGAATGCGCGAAGTCCCGCTGGGTTCTTGGAGAAATGGCGAGGCGATGATTCGTCAAACAGCTCGATCGGATCGAATCCGCCACGCTCGCAGAACTCACGCCGCACATCATCGTTCATTGGAGTGAAACGGGCGGGCTTCTCATGTCCCTGGAGCGATTCGAAGTAGAGCTCGGCAAGGTTGACCCCGTCCCAGTCGAACCGTTCCATCAGCGCCCGGATGCCCTGAGCCACTGTCCGGAAGCAGAAGCTGTTGGCGAGGTTCATGAGCTTTCGCCAGTCGAGATGGGCGTCTTGAAGGACGGCGGTCTTCTCGCGCCATTCGGGATGGACGTCCCAAAACTTCTCGCTGACGTGAGGCAATTCGAGCCATGCGTACACGAGAATGCCGCGGCGGTGGCAAGCGTCAACCAGGGCCTGAAGGTACTCGTCTTTCTGGCGATCCGGCTCGTAGTAGTGCCAGGCGGCGACGTGCAGGCCGGCGATCCCGGCCGAACGCCAGCGCCTGGCCAGGTAGTCGGGGTCGGCGCGCAACCGGTACGAGGAATCAAAGAACGCCCACAGCCTGCGGGCACGTAGCGGAACCGGAAGCCCCAGATCAGCCAGCGCGTGGAGAAGATACGGAAAGCGTTCGTAGCCGAGCCTGCCCGGATCGGCAGCTACCCAGAGGACGGCGCCCGATCCGCGGCGCAAGCCGGCGATCACTGGAGCGCCCCGGCGCCGTTCCCGGGCGAAGACGCGGGCACCCTCGGGAAGCTCGAACACCGGCAGCTCTACCGGGTGTTCCCAGTCGATCTTGAGATCGGGCCGGTGCTCGTCGAGCACTCTGGCAACCGGCACTTGATCGGCGGTCGGCCGAAAACCGAGAGCGCGGGCCGCCGGCGAATCCCCCTCGAGGATGACGTAAGCCGCCTCTTCGTCGAGTTGCGCGGACCCCTCTCGGACCACGAGGACTTGGGCCGGGCGGTCGTCCGCCCGCTGGAAACCCACCGACTCGAGGATTCCTGGCCAGGAGCCCGGATGGCCGGCTATCTGGTAGGTGGCGGCGAGGAGAAGGAGCGGGGTGGTCATTGGTATCTCAAAGTCGAAATCAAAAGGCAAAAATCAACAAGCAAGAATCGAAAATGAATCAAGGAGGGTCTTTGATCTTCCTTTGGCGGTTGCGACGGCCTTGGAGAGGATTGCACGGAGTTGTGTGGATTCGTCAATGAGGTTGGCCAAGCGGCTGGATGGCACGGTCCCGGCCCTCAGCACCGGACGAAGCCAGTAGTTGGATTCCCTCATCTCCTTCAGCGCAATCTGCGGCCTGTGTACGAAATCATCCGTCGACTTCGCGCCCTGTGCCTCTTCCCACTGAGCACCAACCGACATGCTGCACCGCAAACTGATCCCCAATCCGCTTGCCAGCGACCGTCTTCGGCAGCGCCTCGACAAGCCTGATCACGCGCGCCCCATATTCCAGGAACCGCCCATCCAGGTCTCTTCCCATTTTGATTCTTGATTTTTGCCTTTTGATTTCTTCTTTTCGCCTTGTGCCTTGCTTTTCACTTTGTCACGGCACACCACATCCCCACTCTCACATCATTGAAATTCGGCCTCCGCGGATTGCCTTCGTTCCTCGTGTAGGCGCCGCGAAGGACGTTTACGGAGAACACCCAGGATGGCGGCATCGCTTTCCAGCGGAAGCGGATTCCCGGACCCGTCTCGACGGTATTGGCCCAGTACTGGCGGCGCGCATCGGTGCTCGCATTCGCGTTCCAGTAGAGCTGTGCCTGGAGTCCGCCCAACGCCTCGATGGCCCTCGCCGTGAAGCCGAGACGGTTCTGCGTGTAAATGATGAAGTCGTTCTGGAAGCGGCTGATGAAGACGCCGTCTTCACTGGTTTCAAAAAACGCGCCTCGCGATGGAGCGCCGAGCAACCGTCCGAAACCGCGGTTGAAGGACACGCCGCCCCGATAGTCGGGGCCGGCCCGCGGGAAATCGGTGCGCCGGCGGTAGCCGACGGCGCTGCCCGCCTCCCCCCAGAGGACAACACCTCGCCACGGGTCGGTCGCCAGCCCGCCGCCGAGGATGAACGAGCTTTCCGAAAGATACTGGGGCCGCGCCTCGCTGGTGACGTGCCGCGTGTCGCCGATGAATCGCAGCGACGGATACACGCGCAGCGGCAGGCGACCTAGCTTCATCTCCACCTTGGCTTGCCCGTAGGTGAACACGTCGCGCCAGCGGGACGAGTAGCTGGGAAAGAACCAGACCGTGGTTCGGAAACGGGCCAGCGCGGGACTCAGGTTCTCATGCGCGCGGGCGGCCTCACGAGCGATGGCCGTGTCGGGGCTGCGGCGAGCCATTTGGAACCAACGGGCGGCCTGGTCGTCCTGGCGGAGCACGTTGTGCGTCCAGCCTAGTTTCAGGATCACCGAGAAGTCGAGCGGATCGTCCTCGTGAGCGGCGTTGTAGAACTTCAGGGCGTCGCGCAAATAGCCGGCTTGGTAACTGCGGTCACCCATCCGCTTGGAATCGCTCGTAGGTCGCGGCTGTCGCTCCGGCCGGGCGGATCCTTGTTGGAGCACGCTCCGGACTCGCTCGGCCAGTTCCTTGTTGTCTCCGTGCAGCACCATTTCGAGCAGGGGCAGCGCGCCGTCCCGATCGTTCCTAGCCAGGCGCAGAAAGCCGAGTTGAGCCGCCGACAGCAGGTCTCGCGGCGCCAGTCTCACAACTGTCTCGAACACCTCCTCGGCTTCCTCCCGGCGCTCCATGGCCAGTAGCAGATAGGCGAGTTCCCGCCGCAGGTCGAAGTTCCGGGGATCGAGATCGATGGCGTTGCGAAACTCGTAGACATAGGGGTAACGATCGGGCAGCAACTCGCGGGCGGACTCGGCGGTTCGAGTATCCTTCGAGCGCGAGGCGGCCAGAAACGCGGCGTGGGCCTTGTCTTCCTCGCCGAGCGCCTTCCAGGCCAGGCCCAGCTTCACGAGCAGGTCGCGCAACTCGGGCCGAAGGCTCCACGCCTGCCAGTAGTGTTGCGCCGCCAGCGCATTGTCCTGGCGCTTTTCCGCCAGTTGCGCCAGTTCCTGGTGGGCGCTGAAGTCGCTTGGCGACCGTTGCAGCGCCTCCGTCCAGCGCGCGATCCCTTCGACGAGCGGCTTGTCGATGTTCTGAAAGGCCTGCTCGGCCGTCTCGCGAACGGCGGCGTCGCTGCTCTTGCGGATCCCGTCGAAGACCGCTCGCGCCGTCGCCGTCCGGCCGGTTTCGTGGCACAGGAATGCGTACTCCAAGGCCGCATGCAGATCGTCGGGCGCAAGCCGCACAGCCTCGGCGAACTGGCCCCTGGCTGCCTCCGTTTCGCCCGTCTTGAGATAGGCGTAGGCGAGGTCCTTCCGGATGGAGGCGCGGTTCGGCGCTGCCTCAACCGCCTTCCGGAAGTGTGCAATGGCGGCCTCGAAGTGCTTGTCGCGGAACGCGTTATAGGCTTTCTCCAGAGGATCTTGAGCGGGATCCGGCATCTGGCTGCGTGCGGCGAGGCAGGCCAGCACCACAAGGCAGGAAAGGCGTATCACTGGGTGACCCCCAAGGGGCTATAGGAGTAGTGGTCCGGGCGCTGGACTCCTCTCCGCCAATCCGGCGGAGGTGCCGACCGGCAGCCGAGCGGTATGCTGGCCGACAGGGCGCGTTCGACGTGCTCGCCGATTCCCCAACAAGACCTCCGGTGCGGGCGGGCATCCTCGGCCCGGAACGGACGATTCCAGAGAGCCAGCCCACAACTGAGGCCGGAACGAGTCCGCTTCTGCTGTAATACAAGCGATGACCGCACGGCATGCTCACCCAAGCTTCGCCCTGCTTGTGATTCTGGCGGCCCGCGCTGCCGCCGGCGGGATCGAATGCGGCGCCGGTGATTCCAACCGCCTTCCCGCGTCGTTGCCGCCGGAAATCTACGCCTGGTTCTGGGTAGAGGACGCCGAATTCGCGGGTGAGGGCTACAAGACCTTTGTCGACATGATCGTGGAGAACTCGAATTTCGGGTTGCTGACGACGACCCTGCGCGCGCCCAAGCGGGAGATCACGCGGCCCGATACACACGACCAGATCAAGCGCGGCGTGGAGTACGCGCGCAGCCGCGGGCTGAGGGTGGCGCTCGATCTCGACGTGCGCCTGGCGCGAGGAACCTTCCGCCGGAGATTCCCCGACCAGCAGCAGTGGATGTTGCGCATCCGGTCGTTTCCGGCAGGCTCGCGGGGTCGGGCGGAGATCGAGTCGATGGAACTGTTGGACCACATGACGTGGCCGGAGGCCCGTTACGATTGCATGCGAGGCCGGGTGGCGGCGGTGTTCAGATTCGATCGAGGCAGGCCGCAGGCCCCGCTGATCGCGGTTTCCGACTACAAGACCCTGGAGGAGTCGCCGAGACGGGTGGTGATCGAAGCCGCTCCCGGCGAGCGCCCCGCGTCGACGGAGTTAATCCTGGCGGCGGCGTTCGAGCACGAGACTCCGGACGTCTTCGCCCCCGATCTGCTGCGGTTTCAGCGCGACATCTACGATCAATACGCCGACGTCCCTCTCGACGGCGCATTGAAGGACGAATGGGGATTCCCGCCGGTGTTCAACCAGGGGCCGAAGGACGGAGACTTCTGGTATTCGTCGGCGCTCGAAGCAGAGTACGGGCGGGCCGGCGGCGGCGACTTCATCCGGGACGCTGTGCTGATGACGCTCGGGGCGGGCGCGTCGCATGAACAGCGCCTAGCCGCTGTCAACCGCTACATGCGGTTGATTCTGACACGGAACGCCGCCGTCGAGACCGCCTACTATGAACTGGTCAAGCGGACCTTTGGGCCGCGCGCGTTCGCGGGAACGCACGCCACCTGGGGCTTCATGCCGTCCGGCGACGCGTTCAAGAACGGCTACGACTGGTGGCAGGCACGAAGAGACTACGGGCAGACGGACGAGCATTGGCCGCTGCCGGTTCGCACGTCGCTCGCGAAGAAGATGGGTGGGCCGGTCTGGTTCAACCAGTTCTACGACCCCAGGATCGAGGCGTACGCGGCTGAAATCTGGCGGAATGCCCGAGCGGGCGGGCGCGTGAACTTCCACCCGCCCTGGCCGTCCGTGCTGGGTACGGAGAGAGACCTGCTGCTGCGGAGTCCGGTGATGCAAGCGGCCAGGCGCATCCGCCTGCTGAATTTCGTCAGCCGCGCGCCGGTCGATTCGCCGGTGGCGGTCGTGTTCGGGCACGCGGCGGCGCTGAATTGGGTTGGACCGCACTTCGGCGATCTCGGCGTGGATTTCGCCGAGGAACTTTGGGCGATGGGCTTGCGCGCCGACGTGATTCCCTCGACCGAGATTCAAGCGGGCGCGCTTCGAGTTGCCGAGGACGGTTCCGTTACCTACGGCCCGCAGCGGTACCGCGCGATGGTCTTCGTGAATCCCGAGTACGAGCCGATTTCCACGTTCGAGTTTCTGCGCGCCGCGGCGCGATCCAAAACCGCCGTGTTTCTGCGAGGTGCGAGCCGGCGCACATTCCAAGGAAGGCCAAGGCCGGCGGAAGACAGCATGGTTGCCGGAGCAATGGTCGATCCGACACCCGGCCGAGTCGCGCAGTACCTCTGGAACTGGCATACCGACCGCGTGAGCGCTTTGGATCCGGTAAGACTCACCGACGGCGCCTGCATGCTTGCACGAGGCGAGAGCGACCCCGCGGGAGATCCGATCGCGGAGACTTTTTTCTGCGGCGGTTTCCGAGTAACCGTCAGGGCGAAGGGTGTGGTTGCGGTGCGGTTCACCGGCGCGGAACTGGACGGTTTTGCCGCATCGGACCTCGAGTCCTTCGAAGGCGGGCAGATCGTGTTGCGGCTCGACCGGCCGGCGGATGTGGCCCTTTGGCGCGAGCCTGGCGGCGCTTGGCGCGGAGTCTTCCAGGGCGCTGGCGCGATCCCGGAAGAGCTGCTGCGGATCACCAAGGACTGGGGGTGCCTCAATCCCGGGCATGCGGGCCGGTCCGCTCACTGAAGGGTGAACAGATTGTCGTCCGCCGGGGAACGTCGGTGGTTGGGTGTCCAGGGTTGACATGTGACGCACATGCAGATATGCTCACAACATGTCAAAGATGGTTCAACTTCGCCACGTACCGGACGAGTTGCATCGCAGGCTGAAGGCGCGGGCCGCTCTTGAGGGAATGTCTCTATCGGACTATCTGCTGCGAGAGGTGGAGCGATTCGGTGAGCGGCCAACCATGTCGGAACTAAGGCAACGGCTCTCCCAGCGCGAGCCCGTGGCTCCCCGTGTGCCGCCGGCGAAAGTTGTGCGCGCCGAGAGGGGACGCCGTTGATCGTTGTGGACGCCTCGGCGATGCTCGAAGTGCTACTGGTCACCCCTGCGGCCGGACGCGTGATGGACCGCCTGTTCTCTTCCGGGGAAACGCTCCACGCACCACATCTGCTGGACCTGGAGGTGGCCCAGGTTCTCCGGCGATATTGCGCCTTGGGGGAATTGGGCGCCCGGAGGGGTCGCGAAGCATTGCAGGACTTGGCCGAGCTGCCACTGGTTCGCTATCCTCACGACCTGTTTCTGCCCCGTGTGTGGGAGTTGCGCCGGAATCTCACGGCCTACGACGCGGCCTACGTTGCGCTCGCCGAGGCTCTGGATGCTCCGCTGCTGACACGTGATGAGGCGCTGGCCGGCGCGCCTGGTCATACCGCGCGAATTGAGCTGATTTGAAGCGGCTAGGAGCGCATGGCCGCGCGGCTTGGGGTGGGTTTGTCTTCAGGCCTTGTCCTTTCCTATAGCTTCTCGATCTTACCCGCCGCCAGCAGCAGGGCCGCCGCCAGCAGGAACACCACGCCACAGCCGGCAAAGCCGGGGCTGTATCCGAGCGTGTCCACAACCCGTCCGACGATTGGCTGTGTCAGGGCGCCCAGGCCGGTGCCGACCGCTCCGGTGATTCCGTACAGCACGGCCACGTGAGGCTGCGGGGTGATTTCGGTGATGACCGTCTGGATGTTCGACGACCAGGAAAGATGGCCGAGCAGCGCCAGGCTCACCAGCGCCAGCGCCGAGTATGGGCCGGGCGCCAGCCAGGCGTTGCTGCCGATCACGCACAAACCGGCGGAAGCCAGCAGCAAGGTCTTGCGGCTGCGGTCGAGCCCCCACCCCTTTTCAATGAGGGCGCTGCTTGCCCAAGCGCCACCGATCGCGCCGGCGTCCGCGGCGAGGTAGGGGATCCACAGCAGCAATCCGACCATCTGAAGATCGAAGCCGCGCACATCCTGGAAGTAGCCCGGCATCCAAAACAGGTAGAAGAACCACACCGCGTCCGTGACCGCCCGGGAGAAGAGGATCAACCAGTACTTCCGGCGGCGGAGAACGTCGCCGAGCGAGGGGCCGCGCGCGACGGCGGTGGCCGCCGCTGCCGCCGGCGCGGGGTCGGCGGCGCCGAAGGCACGGCGAATCATCCGATGGACAAAGAGCCACGGCGGAACCAGCAGCAACCCCAGTCCTCCGGTAACGAGAAACGCCGCCCGCCATCCGTGGTGATAGGTGATCCAGGCAACGAGCGGCTGCGTCAGCAGCGTGCCGACACTGATGCCGCAAAGGAATACGCCGACGGCCTTCGCCCGTTCCTCCGGCGGGAACCACTCGGCCGCTCCCCGCATCGCCGCCGGGTAGAAGCCACCTTCGCCGATTCCCAGCAGCGCCCGGAAGGCACAGAGGCTCTTCAACCCGGCGGTGAGTGCGTGCATCATGTTGGAGACCGACCAGAACACGACCATGACGGAAAACGCGCGCCGGCAGCCGAGCCGGTCGGCGAAACGGCCTCCGAGAATGTAGAACACCATGTACGCCAGCAGGAAGGCGTTTACTGCCAGGCCGTACTCCTGGTTGGTGAGCCGAAGGTCGCGCCGCACCTGCGGCATCACCACGCCGAGCGCCGCCCGGTCCATGTAGTTGAGGACCGAGCCGGCGAACAGGAGTGCCACCACGAGCCAGCCGAAGGTGGAGTGCGGGTCGCGCGGGCTCATGCAGCCTCGCTATACGGGCCGCGCCGTTCGAGGCGGCAAGACCGCGTAACGGTTACTCCCTCCGCCAGACAATCGAGCCGCCCACAATCGTGGCCACCGGCCCGCCGCGGAAGGTACGCCCGTCGAACGGGCTGTTCCGGCTCTTGGAGAACGACGCATTCACGTCGTAGGTCCACTTGAGCTCAGGGTCGAAGACAGTGACGTCGGCGATGGCGCCGGGCGACAGCGTGCCGCGCTTCAGCTTGAGGATGCGGGCCGGGGCGGCGGTGAAGTGCTCCACCAGTCTTGCCAGCGAAATCTTGCCCGAGTGGACGAGCACCTCGAGGGCGACACCAAGAGCGGTCTCGAGGCCGATGATGCCGAACGGGCAGCGCTCGAATTCCTGCATCTTCTCGCTGCCGGGGTGAGGGGCGTGATCGGTGGCGATGGCGTCCACCGTGCCGCTGACGATGCCGGCAACGACGGCCGCCACGTCACTGGCGGAGCGCAGCGGCGGCCGCATCTTGTAGTTGCTGTCGTAGGGGATGACGTCGGCGTCCGTCAGCGAGATGTGATGCGGCGTGGCTTCACAGGTGACGGGCAGTTTGCGAGCCTTCGCGTCGGCTACCAGTTCGAGGGAGCGTCGTGAGGAGATATGCGCGACGTGGTAGCGGGCGCCGGTCATCTCGGCGAGCAGGATATCGCGGGCGACCATCACGTCCTCGGAGGCCGAGGGGATGCCGCGCAAACCCAGGCGCGTGGACGCCAGGCCTTCGTGCATGTCGCCGCCCGCGCTCAGGTGCAAGTCCTCGCAGTGCTCGATGACGGGCAGGTCGAACGACCGCGCCGTTTCCATGGCGCGGCGCATGACCCGGGCATTCATCACCGGGCGGCCATCGTCGGAGATGGCCACCACCCCCGAGCTTTTCATCGAGCCGATGGCGGCGAGCTTCTCGCCGCCGCTGTCCTCGGTGATCGCGCCGATGGGGAAGACGTTGACAACGGCAAAGCGGCGGGCGCGCTCGATGATGTACCGGGTCACGGTGGGATTGTCGTTCACCGGCGCGGTGTTCGGCATCGGGCAGACGGAGGCGAAGCCCCCGGCGGCGGCCGCCCGGGAGCCGGTCTCGATGGTTTCGGCGTGCTCGAAGCCCGGCTCGCGCAAGTGCACGTGCATGTCGATGAAGCCGGGCGCGACGACCAGGCCCGAAGCATCGAAGACTTCAGCGCCGGTGGCATCGAGGTTCGGTCCGACGGCGGCGATCGTCTTGTCCTCGATCAACACGTCGGCCGGTTCGTCGCGGCCGTTCGCCGGATCGATGACCCGGCCATTCTTGATAAGCAGTCGGGACATAGCGCACCCTAATTCGGTGACAGGCCACGCAATCCAAGATTTCCGAAGGTCCCCCAACGGACGAAGACGAGAAAATGGGGATTACGTAGCCTGTCAGCGTATTTCATGCGAGGATCCTTTCCAGCACCGCCATGCGGACGGCGACGCCGTTCTCCACCTGGTTGAGGATGACGGACCGCTGCGAGTCGGCCACCTCGGAGGAGATTTCGCGGCCGCGATTGATGGGGCCGGGATGCATCACGATGGCGTTGGGCTTGGCAAGGTCAACGTGCTCCTGGCGGAGGCCGTAAAACTGAAAGTACTCGCCGGCAGGGAAGGCTGCCTCGTGCTGCCGCTCGAGCTGGACGCGCAGCATCATAATGACGTCGGCGTCGCGGATGGCCTCGGACATGTCATAGGTGATACGGACGCCGGGTGCGATCTGCGCCAGCTCCGGCGGCACCAGCGAGGCCGGCCCGCAAAGCACGATGTCCACGCCGAACTTCGCCAGCAGGTGGATGTTCGAGCGGGCGACGCGGCTGTGCGCGATATCGCCGATGATGGCCACGCGCAGGCCTTCCAGCGATGGCCTGTTGTCGAGGATGGTGCGCGCATCGAGCAGCGCCTGGGTCGGGTGCTCGTGGGTGCCGTCGCCGGCGTTGATGATCGGGATCGGCAAATGGCGCGCGAGGAAGTGGGGCGCGCCGGAGGCGGCGTGCCGCATGACAATGGCATTGGGCCGCATGGCGGCCAGCGTGTTAAGCGTGTCGACGAGCGACTCCCCCTTGGAGACGCTGGAGCCGGAGGCGGTAATGGAAATGGCGTCGGCGCCCAGCCGCTTGGCGGCGATTTCGAAGCTGGTGCGGGTGCGCGTGGACGCCTCGAAGAACAGGTTGACGATCATGCGGCCGCGCAGGATGTCGAGCCGCTTGAAGGCGTGATCCTGCATCGGCTGGTAGTCTTTGGCGCGCGTGAGGATGGCCTCGATCTCGCTGCGATCGAGTTCCTCGATTCCGAGCAACCCTGCGTGCATGGTTCTAGTCCGTCCGCTCGAGGAGAAGGACCTTTTCGGTCTGGTCGATCTCGTTGAACTTCACTTCTATCATCTCGCTGTCCGTGGTTTGCACCATGCGGCCGACGTAGCGGGCCTCGATGGGGAGCTCGCGGTGGCCGCGGTCGATGAGGACGAGAAGCTGAACGCGAGCCGGCCGTCCGTGGTGCACCAGCGCGTCGAGGGCGGCGCGGACGGTGCGGCCGGTGTGGAGCACGTCGTCCATCAGCACGACGTCTTTACCCGCCACGGAGAACGGGATGTTTGTCTTGTTGACGACGGCGCTGTCGCCAACGGTGGACAGATCGTCCCGATAGAGGCTGATATCCAGTTCGCCGACGGGTATCTGCCGTTTCTCGAGCAGGCCGATTTTGGAGGCGAGACGCTGGGCAAGCGGGAGGCCGCGGCGGCGGATGCCGATGAAGGCAAGTTCATCCAGATTCCTGGTCTTCTCCAGAATCTCGTGCGCCAGCCGGACCAGCGTCCGGTCGATCTCGGAGGCGCTCATGAGCTGAGCCTTTTCCCGGACGGCGGGCATGTCGGGACGGGATGTCAAAGGCACAGCGTAGCACAGCGGGCGGGGGGTTGTTCCGCGCCAAAGAACAACACGGGACGGCGCCGGCTCGGCCCTTTCAGAAACTCAGCAGCACGTGCCAGATGTAAATGTAGGAGAGCTGCTCGATGTTCTCCCAAACGGACCGAACCAGCGCTGGGTCGCCGGATATCGGCGGAAGTTCTTTCAGCTTCTCTTCCCAGGGGAAGCATACGCCGGGGCGGACTTTCGGCGCGGTGACCCACGCGGGAAGGCCCGGGGTGTCCGAGGGCGGCTGAATGGCTGTTTTCGCCGAAGGGGACGAAGGCGAGCGGTAGACACCGTACTCGCGCGTGAACTCCGTCATCGCTTTGATGTTCTCGAGCTGGGCGTCGCTCTGAATGATGGCGCTGGCATCCATGACGTAGCCCCCGTCGCCGGCCACCGTGTCGATCAGCTGCTTGCAGTATTCCTTCACCCGTTCCGGCGTGCCGAAGGTGAGGAGAGCATTGGGGACTCCGCCGGTCAGGCAGAACTTGCGGCCGAGGACTCTGTAGGCCTCGGCGTAGTCACTGCGGTCAATGTGGAAGATGATGCTGCCGGCGGGCAACTCGGCGAAGCTCCCCAGGTGCGCGTCCCACTTGCCCTCGGCGTAGAACAAGACCTGGTTGCCCTGGGCCCACAGCGCTTCGACGATCGGCTTGAGGGTCGCCCAGTAAAGCGTCCGGAAATGGTCGCGCGAAATGAATGGCACGCAGCCACGATGCATCCAGATGGGAATGGGGACGGTCTTCTGGGGATCGGCGCTGGTGAGCGCGATGTAACCGAGGTGCGGCATCAGCGCGCGGCAGGCCTGCTCCACCTTGTCCGGGATCTCCATGAGATCGAGGGCGAGGCCGATGTATCCGCGCAGCTTGTCGGCGAGGATATCGAGCGGGGCCTTGAGCATGCCGCAGATCGAGGACACGGTCCCGCATTCGCGGCGCATCCTCTCCACCTGCGGGCCGAAAGCACTGAAGTAATTCAGCATCGCCATCCCGCCCTTGACGAACGAGAGGTTGTTCCTGTAAGTGACCGGCTGACCCTTGGCGCTCACTTCACCGCAGACCCGGGGAAGCCACGTTTCGTAGAGAAACCGTACCGGGTCCTCGATGAGCTCGTCGTACTCCTCCCGCTTCATGAAGGCCTCCCGTTCGGAAGGCTCGCGGTACTGAAAGCCGACGTCCGGACCGACATCGATGCCAGGAACTCCGTAGTATCGAAGACCGACAGCTTGCGTCAGCCCGGTCCAGACATAGACCATGTTAGGCACGACGGCGTCCCAATCGTAGTCGTGGCAGCACCGGATGACGGCATCGAACGCCTTCTGGTAGTCGTGCGTGACTTCCTGGCAGGTGTACCCGCAGTGCTTGGCGGTAATCTCGGCGGCGAACGGACGGATGGGGATGCGATCCGGCATGCCGTTGCGGTTGGCGGTAACGTACCGGTTGAGACGCTCAGAATATAAGAGTTCGGTGTCGGGTTTCATGGCGGACCCATCATTGTACTTGTATCGCAAGCGGAGGGCACTACGGCGCCGACCGCGCCGCGAGCAGGTCGAAGATGTAAGTGGCCGCGCCACTGATGACGTACTCGGTCTGGTACCACAGGAACGGGTACTCTTTGAGCTCCATGAGGTCGGGCTTCACGAGCGAAACGCCGGAGATCACGCCGCCCGGGATATGCGACCAATCCGCGCGGTTGTATCCATAGGCGATGAGGGGCGAGACTGCGCCGACGCCGGAAACAAACGACTCGTTATTGGCCGGATGGCAGCCGTGGACGAAATCTACGACGGCGTGCAGAACGGAGCCGTCGAAGACGTCCGGCAGATGCTTGCGGTAGAAGTACTGGCGCATGGCCTCTTCCTGGAGATCCCAGCCGTGACCCCAGACGAAACCCGAATGGATTCCGGTCCGCGACTCCAGCTTCCATTCCGGGTTGGAAACCTCCGGCGGATACGGCACACCGAACGGGTTCGTGGCCGCGCGCCGCCGGACGACTTCGTTCCACTGCCGGGCAAGCGAGAGCATAACTTTGCGGAAGTCGGCGTCGTCAAGTTTCGGCATAAGGCGCACCAGCGTCCAGCCTGGCCCATCGCCGAACTGCGTTGCGGTCATCGAGCGAATCTGGGGCATCAGTTCCATGAGCCGGCGGCGGTAGCGAGGCTCGCCCGTCGTCAGGAGGAGTTCGGCCGTGGCGGCGATCTCTTCGCGGCGGTAGCCGCTGTCGCGCGGCACGTAGCTGTTCGCCGGATAGACCGGAGGGAGCGTCTGCTCATCGTCCCACAGCTTGGCGGCCGCCGCCAGGCACTCGCCGGCGAGACGCGCGTCGTGGCTGCGGAGCACACGGCTGGCGGCAGCCAGCGCCTGGGCCACGTTGTACTGAAGACCGGTATTGCGATTGGTGAACACCCAGCGGTCATCGAGCGCGGCGGCCGGCATGCGCTTGCCGTCCCAGACAATGTTGTCGGTGATGTTGACCGGGTCTCCCACATGGGTGTAGGCCCGGCCGGTCCTCTCGATGATCCCCGGCCAGATGCGCCCGCCGATGCGGAAGGAAGCGAGCAGGCCCTCGACGCCGTACTCGATCTGTTGAAGCAGATCCTGGCGGCGGTCGGGGACGTGCAGCAGGACTTCCCGGGTTGATCGGAGAACAGTGGTTTCATCCATCTCGGGACGGAACTCCTCCTGGGCGAGGGTGAGCGGCAACGTGGTCATGGCGATGCTGCCCGCCGGCACGTCGTTGTCGCCGGCGTCGTGCCAGCCGCCCCAGTCCAGGCCGGCGATGAACTCGTCGTCGGCGAACCCCGTTTCGCGTTCCCCTTGCCGATAGCCGTCGATGTAGCGTTTGTTCGCCGGCGCTTGGCGCGCGTCGTCGAGATGGCAGGCGCCGTGCCAGGTGCGGTTTCCTTCGCGGACCGCCACATGACACATCTGGGCCGGCAGGAAGTACTGAAGGGTCGGCCGCCAGGCCAGATCGTAAACGTCGCCGGCAATTCGAAACGGCCCGGCGGTCTGCCCGCGAAACTGGAGTAAATACACACCTGGCTCGGTGACTTCGCTGAAATCGAAGATCGCGTACTGATAGCGCAGGAAGCGGCCCCAGGTCTTCGGCGCGGCGGACTTTACCTTAGTCCGGCCGGCGAGGTCCAGCTTCCACAACGTCACCGCCTCCGAGGCGGCGTCGTCAGGGTCGAGTTCGAGCACCGCGCGCTTCGCCTGCTTTGGGAGGTAGCCCACCTGCGACACCCCAATCGACGGCTGCCTCTTCCAGCCGCGTTGGATGGAGGGAGTGATGGCGACCGTGAGCTCGGTCGCCGAGGAGCCGCGCTCCAGGGGCGCCACCACGAGGAACCACGGCTGCGGGCCCCCATCTCTCGGATCGAGGATCGAGAGGGTCCCGCCGTCAAGGCGCGCGATGGTGAAGGCGCGAGAAGAATCTTCTTGCGCGACAGTGAGGGTGCGTGCGCCGGTGAACAATTCGCGCTCGCCGGTGTATTGGCGAGGGAAGACGCCGTGGCCGGACTCCGACAGGAAGGACTTCGAGAAGTAGGCTCCTGGGTACAGCGCGATACGGAATCCGGCGGCGGCGTACCGGCTCCAGTCCACCGGCCGGTCGAGTGACAGCGTAACGGCGATCCTGTGGCCGTCGATGCGGCAGGCGAGCTGGTAGCCGGAGCCGCCATCGGCGACCTCACCGAAGACGGTGGCGGTACGCCGCTCGCGATCCACCACCCGGCGCAGCACCCGGAGATTTGCCGGCGCGCCATCCGCGTGTGTGAGCAGAAGGTCACCCGAATCGAGCAACCGCTCGCCGTTCTGAATCATCTGGAGTCCTCCCTGGTAGCCCACCTGATAGTTGTTGTGAAACATCAGAAAGGAGAAGCCAGGGGCGGAGAAGTACTCCTTCTCGTTCAGGGTGATCGGTGACGGCGCCTGGGCGAGGCCGCCGGCGGCGACAATCAGGCCAAGGGGCACGAGTATCCTAAAAGGCATGCATACCTCCGCGTCCGGATTTTCGGAGTCGAGTATACGAAAAGGAGGCGGCGCTTGCTTGAGGTCTGTCGCCATCACCTGGCCGGCGAGGGCTTCAACTTCTTTTCTGCGATAGGTTTCAGGGGCTTGATGCGTATGCTCTCTTGGAGAAATGCGGCGCGGTCCGCGAGCGCGCGGATGTCGTTCAGCTCATGTCCGGCGGCGTACCAGCGAACGATCTTGGGCTCCGAGGCGGCCTGCGAGTACCGTTTCATGGCGGCCTCGTTGAAGTAACGCTCGTAGCGGGCGAACTGGAACAGCAGCGGGACAGGAGCCGCATGCGGCACGTAGTTCACGGCGTTTACCGGCGCGGTGACCTCAAGGTACTTGTCGATCTTTTCCTTCGGCACGCCTTGCCGGAGGCTGACGATGGCGGGTTCGTCGCTTTCGAGCCAGATGGAGGCAAGATCGGGGACGCCGCCGACGAGCACCGCCGCCTTCAACCGCTTGTCCACGGCGGCGAGAATGGCGCCCCACTGGGCGCCGAAGCTGTGGCCGACGTAGGCGAGCCGGTTGCCGTCCACGTCGCCGCGCGAGCCGAGCAGATCGAGGGCGCGGCGCAGGTCGACCACGGCCTGAACGAACACCTCGAGGTCCTTTTCCGGCGCGTCCGGCTGCAACGAGCGACGCCACGGGGCCGGGCGGGCCCACGGATAGTCGATGAGCACACTTACGGCGCCGGCCTCGGCCAGGAGTTCGGCTTCGGGAAGGAACTCAGTGCGGTTGCCGTAACCCCAGTGGCCGAAAACCAGGCCGGCGAACGGGCCTTGCCCACCAGGCGCCACGATGTATCCGGTAACACGGCCCCCCTTGGGACTGTCGTAGGAGAGTTCGTAGACACGCACGCCTTCGCGTTCGTAGAGCAGATCGTCGCGCCGGTTCAGCGGCGCCTTGGCGTCATAGTCGAACAGGCGGCTGAGCTTGTCGGGGGCGGCTTCCCGCGCAGCGCAGGCCAGAAGGGCGCAGCAAAGGAGGAATCGCGTACACATCCTGATGGATCAAGTATAACCAAGGATCACGATGCGCCTGGTGAGGACCAATTCCGGCTGGGTGAATGGCGGCGATGGTGCGAATGTTCATGGTGGGACAGGCGCTTTGGCCTGCCTGAAGTTTGCCGGTTCAGGAGCAAGCCCCCCGTAACACCGCGAGCGTCTCCTCGGCGGCGCGTCGCCAGGAGAACGTCCCCGCCCGGCGAGGGCCGGCCGCGGCCAGGCGCGCCCGAAGCGCCGCGTCCGAGCACACGCGGACCAGCGCGTCGAGGACGGCGGCATCATCGAGCGGTTCGAACAAGAGCGCGGCGTCGCCGGCGTTGCCGCGCAGCGGCTCGATGTCCGAGCAGGCGGTGGGAACCCCGGCGGCCAGAGCTTCGACCACCGGCAAGCCGAACCCCTCGAAGCGGCTCGGGTAAACAAACGCCCAGGCGCGTCGGTACAGCTCGTACAATTTCTCGCGAGGGAGCCAGCCGGTCAGCCCGACGGCGTCCCGGAGAGCCAACTCGCCGATAAGTTTCTCGATGGCCTCGGCATGAAATCCGCGAAAACCGGCGATCACCAGCCGGAATTGCGGGTGCGACCGGCGGAACTCCGCAAAGACGCGGATCAGCCGGTCGAGGTTCTTGTGCGGGTGCAGGGTGGAGACGGCCAGTACATAAGGTTGAAGTTCTTCCTCGCGCCGGTTCCGTCCCACCTCGAAGAAGCAATCATCCACGCCTTCCGAGACCACGCGAACCTTGGCTTCGGAGACGCGGTAGTAGCGATGCAGATCGGCGCGCGTTGCCTCGGAGACGGCGATCAACTGCGTGGAACGGTGCGCGGCGAGCCACAGGAACAACCGCCAGAACGGCAGGTCGAACCATCGGAACAGCTCGGGATAACGCTTGTGCTGCAAGTCGTGAAACACGGTGATGGTCGGGCAAGGGCAAAGGACGGGCGCGGTGAAGCCGGGGTTGAAGAGCACATCCAGCCGGTGGCCCCTGGCGGCCAGCGGAAGCGCCGTCTGCTCCCACACGATTCGAGCGGGCCGGTTGGCGGCCCTGACCGGCTGGGGAACGATCCTGAAATTCGGCCGGGAAGGGAAGTGGCCGGCGGGCGTTTCCCGGTTCGTGAAAAGGAAATACTCATTCACCGTGTCGATCTCGGCGAACGCGGAGAGAAGGCAGCGCAAGTAGATCTCGGTGCCGCCCACGCAGCCCGGGATGAGGTAGAGCGCATTGACACCGATGCGAAGGGCGGGCATCTCAGCGGGAAGGCGAACCTAGATTTGCCTCGGCTCGCAACAGGGACTGGCGGGCGAGCGGATTGTGGGCGTTGAGGCGGAGAGCGTGGCGATAGTCTTCGGCGGCGGCTGCCCAGTCGCCGGCGGTAGCGCGTACGTTGCCTCGGTAAAAGTACGCCATGTCGTACTTTGGATCGATCTGGATGGCGGTCTCGATCGCCTCCAGCGCCTCCCCGGACCGGCCGGCTTTTCCGTGAATCATCCCGATCAGCGAGTAAACGTGGGCGGTCGCATTCAGCCTCGCGGCCTGCTGGAGCTTATCGAGGGCCGCCTCCGACCGGCCGAGGCAATCTTCGGCCAGGGCCCAGTCCACCAGAAGGCGGTGAGTCGATTCGCCTACCCTTGCGACTTCGGCATAGCGCGCGGCGGCATCCGAGCAACGCCCCTCGGCGTAGTACGCCATGCCGAGTTGGAACAGGGCGCGCGAATTGTGCGGGGCCTTGGCCGCAGTGTCCTCCCACAGCGCCACTTCGCTGCCCCAGACGGTGTTTCGCCGCCACGCCAGAGCCGACGCCGCCACGAGCACGATCGCGCACGCAGCGGCCAGCCGGGCGGCGCTGGTCTTCCATCGGCGTAGGAATTCGAGGACCACCAGCAGCAGGCCGATCACAGGCAGGTAGATCCGCCGCTCGACAAGGGTGTCGGCGATGGGGATCACCGAGGAGGTGGGCGCGAACAGGACCAGTGCGGCTAGAAACCCGTAGCAGGCGAGCGGAAACCGGCGGCGAAGATACAGGGCGCAGGCGACCGCAACCAGAAGCGCGACGAGGCCGAAGATGGCGCCGCGGTCGAAGATCGTGCGCGAAACTGGATATTGGTAATCGGCGTTCTGGCCGACAGGAATCAGGAAGAGGCGAAGGTACTGCCAGATTGCCCGGCACTGCGTAAAGAAGTACTGGTGCCACGGGAGGTCTCGCATCCCGAATCCGGCCGTCGCCGCCACCGCCAGCACGCGGCGCACGAACCGCAGGCCGACGAGTCCGGCCAGGAGCAGCGGCGCGTACAAACGCCAGTTGCGGCGGATCCCCTGGAAGGAGAAGCCGGGGTTCCAGAAGTAGTCGGTCAACAGGAGGAGTGCCGGCAGGACGACCGTGTGCTCCTTGGTGGAGGCGGCGGCCGCGTAGAGCACCAGGACGCCCGCCGCAACCGGCCAGGACACCGAAGTTGCCCGGCGGTAAAGGAACAGCGCGAAGGCGGCATGGAAGAAAAGAACGCTGAGCGCCTCCGAGCGGCTGGCGACATAAGCGACGGACTCCGTCTGCACCGGGTGCAGCAGGAATACGGCCGCGCCGAAGGCGGAAAGCGCCTCGCGTCGGGCGCCATTCTCTTCCGCCCAGCCGAGGATTCTCCGCAGGATAAAGAACACCAGCAGGCCGGAGGCGATGTGGAACAGAACGTTGAAAAGATGATAGCTTCCCGGGTTCAGGCCGGAGACGCGGTGGTTCAGCCAGAAGCTGAACATGAGCAGCGGACGCACCCCGCGAATCGCCACTAGCAACGGCTTCTCAGCGAAATCCGGCGAGTAGATCGGAAGGTACTGATCGTCGAAGAGGAACGGGCCGTTGAGTGCGGGCTGGTAGACGGCGATCGTCACCGCCAGGGCGGCAAACACCCCGGCCAGGATGTGCCAGGTCTTCAGCGCAAACGCGACGGGCGCCGGCTTAGCGGGAGGTTTGCGTTTGCCGGCTTTCATTCGATGACCGCAGATGGAATTCCAGGATCGCGACCCGTTGTGCGAGCGAGATGTTGGCGTCTTTGAGGTCGGAGATCATGATGGAGAACCGGTAGAGGACGATCAGGAAAATGCATCCCACCAGCAGGAGCATCGCCAGCGGCGGATCGGCGATGCCGAGGAACCCGGCGATCTTCGCCAGCGCCCAGTCCGAGCGGGACAGGATCAGCAGCGTGACGGCGGCGCCCAGCCAGCTCACCGAATACTCCACCCGGATGTGCGCCCGCCGCACCGAGCGAAGCACGAGCACGATCAACGCCAGGCTGAGGAGCGTCATGAAGTTCATCAGGCGGTCCACGGGAGTCTCCTTCCAGGCCTATGCCGCCGGCAGATTCCAGTCCCCGTTCCAGGTCACACGCGAGCGTGTCCGGTAGGCCCTGTTGGCCATGAAGCAGGCGACGGAAGAATAGTAGCCCTCTTCTTCGTTGGCCACGGGTTTCTTGCGGTCGCGGATGGAGTCCAGCCAGTTCCTGAGGATGTTTTCCGCGTTGGCGGAAGCGAACGGGACTTGAGCGGGCGGCTCTTTGCTGAACGCAGTGTTCGGCGTGTAGACGTAGCCGATGTCACGGATGTATCGCTCGGCCCACAAGGCGCCGCCGGTGCCGCGCAGTTCGACGCCCGCCGAAGTCCTCACGCCGGGCGCCGTCAGACATTCGGCCTCGAAGGTGACGGTCACCTGTTGCGGGTAGTCGAGGATGAACGTCACCACGTCGGGCGTGTCGCGGCCGTCCTTGTAATGGTAGGTGCCGCCGCCGGCCACCGCGGAAATCGGGTTCCGGAGCGAAAGCCAGTGGTGCGCGGAATCGACCACATGGATGGCGATGCCCATGATCATCCCGCCATCGTAGTGGAGCCATTTGTAGGGACTGAAGTAGATGTCCGGGTTCCAGGGGACCTTCGGGCCGGGCCCGAGCCAGCGCTCCCAGTCGAGCCCTTCGGGCTTCTTCTCCATCCCGGCGGGCGGGGTGGCGATGTAGCCCCGGTTCGAGGTGTACCAGGTGCGCGCGAGGCCGACTTTGCCGATGATCCCGGTATCGATGTACTTCTCCTTGGCTTCGACGAAATTCGGCAGCGCCCGGCCCTGCATGCCGACCTGCACCACGCGCTGGTTCGCGCGCGCCGCCTTCACGATGGCCTGGCCGTCCTTGGGGTAGTGGACCATCGGCTTCTCGACATACACATCCTTGCCGGCGTTGAGCGCGTCGACGGTCATGGTGGCGTGCCAGTGGTCCGGGGTGGCGACGATCACCGCGTCCACGTCCTTGCGCCGAAGCATCTGCTTGTAGTCCACGTACTGCTCGGCCGTCTCGCCGGCGATCTTCATGGCCTCGGCGCGGCGGGCGTCGTAGACGTCGCAGACGGCCACGAACTGAATTTCGTCCGGGGCCAGCTTGGCCAGGGTCTTCATCAGCCACTGGCCTCTGCCGCCGGTTCCGATGACGGCGATGCGGATACGGTCGTTGGCGCCAAGAACGCGCCGCGCGGACACGGCGGTGGAAACCGCGGCCGCGCCCAGGAATGTTCTCCGTGATGGTTCCATGCGTGGTGGTCTCTTGAGAGATGATACGCCAGCGGGATGCGGACTGCTGTCTCAGGGCATGCCCGGCCTTGGCCGGTGTGCTTTCGAGGATGGATGCCTGTTTCAATACGGGATACGCGCAATGCCCGTGATGAAGGTGATCCCCGAAACGACCAGTCCGGACAGACGGCTGTCGTTGGTCACGAACAGATCGGTGCCGGCAGCGGCCGCGCAAGCCAGTTGGATGGAGTCCGCCGGCCGGACCCGCTCACGACTGCGGATTTCGCCGTATCGTCTCGCCGCTTCGACATCGAAAGGAACCAGCTCCACACTCCCGCTCAGGAAGAAGTTGAGGTAACTCTTTTCGAGGATTGCGTTCCCCAATTCCTTCGGCTTCGTGAGCACCTCGCCGACCGTAAGCCAGCTTGTGAGGAGTTCATCCCCTCGGGAAAGCATCTTCTCGCGGAAATCGGCGACGCGCCGGGACCACTCGGCGTTGTTCTCAAACAGGTAGATGAAGAGATGGGTGTCCCAGAAGATTCTCGCCATCCGAGCTACCACTCCCGATCCCGGATTCGGTGATCCATCAGTATCGCGAACAAGTACGGATAATCGATCAGGTCCTTAATCTCGGTCGTGCTCTTCAGCGGACAACGGGAAACCGCTACCGCAAACTGGGAGCGTGACAGCTTGCGGTTGATACGCTTCCCGTCACGGTAGAACCAAATCCCGTTCCCTTCCACTTTGAAGGTGAGCGGCCTTCCCGTTGCCGTGTGAAACTCCTCTCCCTGGTGTTGCTGCACGCGGCGCCATACCCTTTGTGGCAGATCTTCCGCCGAGCCAGCAGGCTGCTTGAGCGGTGGAGGTGCGGGGGCGTCTTCCGACCTCAGGCGTTCCACAAACCTGTCTCCTGGCTCCTGTTCCCAGAGCTCCCGTCCCACCCCAAGCATCGCCAGAACGGGATCTAAAGGCTCAGTGGGCCGGGTCTTCTGAAGTTGCTCGCCTTTCTTGGTGGATAGCATAAGGATCCACCTCCTCCTTATATTCTATATCAGTCGAATAGAGAAGTCAGGTCAAAACGTGATTTCCTTGCGGCACTGGCAAGTGCCTGCCCGGCTCCCGTCTCAGGAATCAAACCGCGAGCGGAGGTCGGGCGGAAGAGCCGGACAGAGTTCCGAGGCAGGTCGAAAGAGCCTGTGCCGCGCGGTGGCGATGCCGTCATAGGCCAGGTCGCGGATAGGACGCGGGACGAGCCGCATCAGCGCGGCCAGCAGCGCCCAGCCGCCGCCCAGCCGGCGAAGGATGTGGATCCAGGCCTCCGAGCGCAGCAACAGCCGGCCGCTGTCGGTCTTCACGACCATCGTGTCGGGAAGCGAGGCCCGCACCGCCTCGGGCACCTCGGTTTGGAACGTAGTCCCTTGAAGCGGCGCGAAGCGGAAGTGCGCGGCGCTGTCCCGGGTCACGACGAATCGCACGCCCCAGTGGCAAAAGCCGCACGTGCCGTCGTAGAAGATGGTCTCCGGCACACACCCATGGTAGCGGGCAATTCAGCCTCGGCGCAGCCTCAAGTCGCCTTTGCACGACTTCAAGTAGATTCGAGGTCCGCCGCCGTTCACGTCGCTGCTGAATCGCTGCCCGCGGCGCCCGGAATCCCGAGCCGGCAGCTTCATGGCGAAGTCGCACGACAGGTTCGCCCGGCGGCCGAGGTCCGACTCGAGCCGGAATCCGTTCTCGCCAGGAATGGCTACATCGATGTCACCCTTATAAGTTTCGAACCGGCTGGCGGACCGCAATTGGGTAAATCGGACCCGGGCTTCGCCTTTGTAGGTTTCGAGATCCAGCCCGCCTTCCAGGCCGGTAACCTCGACCGTACCCTTGTACGATTCGATGGTAGCCTCCCCCTTCAGGCCGGCGACCTCCGTTCTCGACTTGTGGTCCTTGATGGCGAGATGTGCCGTTCGAGGCATCCGGATCTCGTAGTGGACCAACGGCAGGACGGTTGTGCCGAACCAGCGGCGTGGAACGTGCCTGTAGTCGGACTTGATACGCACGGAGTTGGACGAAGCGTCGATGCGGATCTCGGTTTTCTCGGCGCCTTCCTGGTCGGTTCCCCAGAAGCCCGCTTCCGGCTCGACGCGGGCGCGGATCTCGACTTTCGGGGCGTCCCAGCCGGTGACCTTCACCGTGCCCTTGTAGGTGTCGATGGACACGCGACCGTCCGGGACGAGGTTGAGCGTTCTGGAAACCTCCTTGACGGCCGGATCGACAGCGAGGACCGCTGTCAGGGCGCCGGCCGCGAGCAAACATCCGGCGAGTCGGGCTACACGCATGGCGGTGGTTCCTTCCTTGAGCTAGAGTACGGAGCGGCGTCCGGAAAAGTTCCGCTTCGGGGCAGGGAAGCCTGCTACCTCCGCGTCCCTGCGGCGAGTTTCGCGTAGACCTGCCGTGCGCGGCCGAAGAAACCGAGCATCGCCGCGCGGTGTGCCGATTTTCGAAATCCTGTCTCCTGGGTGTAAAAGCCCATCTCCCGGTCAATCCAGTCTTGGAAGAACCGCGCGTCCTCGACGACGATTCCCGAATCTCCGCCGGCCTTGACGTAAACCGGGCTGGTGTGGGCGAAGCGCGGAGTATTTCCGGGATGTTCGAAGCAACGGGCGACCACCCAGCCGGTCTCGTCCACCGGCAGATCAAAGTCGGCGGCAAGCTTCTCCGCGCCGGGGTCCCCCCGAACGGTCTTCACGACGCGTCCCTTGAACAGGACTTCCAGGCGTTCCAGCGGACGGATGGAGAGCGCCTCGACGGCAATCTTGAGCGGGGCTGATCCGGATGCTACTTCCACGGTGTCGCCCGGCAGCTTTCCGTTGACTGCCAGGGAGAGGATCGGGCCGTTGGTGGCGAAGCTCCGCCCCTGCTTCAGCGCGCGGAACCACGCGTCGTACGAGAAAGGCTCGTCCAACTTGACGTACACGCGGTTGTAGCCGAGCGGCGCCGCTTTGACGCCGGAGGCGCTGCCGGCAGAGACCGCGATCCGGAAGCCGCAGTTCAGGAACTTGTAGTAGACCTCCATCGCCCAGACCGGCATTCCGTCGGCGGTGTTGAACTCGGGGCGGAACTTCGGCGCCATTCCCCACTCCTCGGTTTCGAGCTCGACCCCATGGCGGTTGAAGTGGTTGTGGATGATGCCGGCGAAGTCCACGTGGCCGAGTGCGACGAGGGCCGGCACATCGCGCCAGAGGATCTTCTCGGCATCGACATAGCCTCCCTGTTCGTGGGCAAGCCGGCAGTAGCGGTCGTTCGGCGGATACAGCCAGTAGCCGTCGAAGGGGATAACGAAACGCAGCCCGAGGAGGTCCACCGCTCCCGGCCCTTGCTTCAGCCGCTCGACTTCTTTGTCGAGGACGCTGTAGACGTGCGTCGCGTCCACGATGCGCACGGCCTCCGAGGTCGCCGGCGGCGAGGAGATCGGGTTGTCCTCCCAGATCCAGTCGGTGAGCGTCGGGGCGAGGTTCAGGTCCTCGGCGAGAAGCAGTTGCGGCATTTCGTCGAGCTTGCGGTGATTGTGCAGGTCCGCCGAGTACCAGCCGCGCTGGCTCATCGAGATCCATCGCTCGATGGCGACCTCGACTTTGCGCGGCCGGCCGGTTCCCACACGGAGTGGAATCGTGCGGGGTCTGAATTCGAGACCGCGCTCGACGGTGAGAAGGTACTCGCCTGCCGGCAGATCGATCTCAAAGCGGCCGCCGGTGAGGAAGTGGTTCTCCGCGTTCTTCTTGTAGACGATGGCGCCGGGGGGCGCGTGGAGAGTTCCGGCCTTGTCGGTGAGATAGACCCGGGCGGGCACAGCGGCGGAGGAGGCGGCGTCCCGCACGACCACTTCGAGACGCGCGCCGGATTCCGCGGACGAGGCTGCCAACGCCATCGCAAGGAGAAGGAGGCTGGTTTTCATGTTGTCTATTGCCCGAGAATCTCGAGGTATCGCGCCACGGCCTCGATGCCGCGGTAGAAGTTCGGCAGGTGGAACTTCTCGTTCGGCGCGTGGAGGTTGTCGTCGGGCAGCCCGAAGCCCATCAGCACGCTGGGGATGCCGAGGTGCCTGTGGAACAGACCGACGATGGGGATCGAGCCGCCGGAACGGATGTAGACCGTTTCCTTGCCGAAGACCTGGGTCATGGCTTCGGCGGCGGCGCGTATGAACGGGCTGTCGGGGTTCACGAGCGACGGAGCGGCGCCGTGGATGTTGCGCACTTGGGCAGTGACTCCGCGCGGGCAGGCCTTGCGGACGGCCTCGGTGAATTGTGCGAGGGCCTCGTCGGGCCGTTGATCGGCGACCAGACGCATGCTGACCTTGGCCACGGCGCGGGCGGGGATCACCGTCTTCGCGCCCTCGCCGGTGAAGCCGCCGCGGATGCCGTGGACCTCGAGGGTCGGCCGTGCCCAGAGTCGCTCGAACAGCGGCACCTCGGGCTCGCCGACCAGCTCGCTTACGCCCACTTCCCTGCGCTTGTACTCCTCTTCGTCGAAGGGCAGGCGCGCCCACGCTTCGCGCTCCTTGTCGCTGGGCGCCTGGACGCGGTCGTAGAAGCCCGGAACGCGGATATGCCCGTCACGGTCCTTCAGCGCGGTGAGGATCTCGGCGACGGCCTGGATCGGGTTCGGGGCCGCGCCGCCGTAGACGCCCGAGTGCAGGTCATGGTCAGCGCCCTGGACTTCCAGCTCGAGATACACGATCCCGCGCAGCCCGACGCACAGGGTCGGCAGTCCGGGGGCGAACATTTCCGTGTCGCAGATGACGGCCGCGTCGGCCTTCAGGCGCGGCGGCTTCCCGGCCACGAAACTCTCGATGTGCTCGCCGCCGACTTCCTCCTCGCCCTCGATGAGAAACCTGACGTTGACCGGCAGCCTGCCGGTGGTCTTGAGGTAACCCTCGACAGCCTTGATCAGAATGTACGTCTGCCCTTTGTCGTCGCTCGCGCCGCGGGCGAAGAGGTCGTCGCCGCGTAGGGTGGGCTCGAACGGCGGGGACTTCCATTCGTCGAGCGGATCGGGCGGCTGCACGTCGTAGTGACCGTACATCAACAGGGTCGGCTTGCCCGGCGCGCCGAGCCACTCGCTGTAAACAAGCGGGTGGCCCTCGCCCTCGATAAGCTCGACGCTCCGGAGGCCCGCCCCTCGCAACTCACGGGCGACGAACTCGGCGGCCCGGCGGATGTCCGCCTTGTGCTCGGGCAGGGTGCTGATACTGGGGATGCGGAGAAACTCTTTCAGTCCTTCGAGGAATGCCTCGCGGTTGTCCCGATAATAGTCCATGGCAGGAGCCTACCAAAAATCGGTGACAGGGTACGCAATCCCCATTTTTCGGCTCGGGTCGGCCGCCACCGGCCAACCGAACCGAACAACCGGAAAACAGAACAACCGACCAACCGAACAACGTTACAATTGAGGCATGGCTGGTGCTTCTCCGAGGGGAATAGTGCCGGCGGTCGTCACGCCGTTCAAGGGCGACGAGTCGATCGACTTCGGCGCCTGGGAGAACATCATTGAGTGGCTGATCGGCAGCGGAGTCCACGGCCTGTTTGTGGTCGGCGGGCAGGGGGAGTTCTTCGCCCTCACGGAAGAGGAGCGGACCGTGGCCATGCGGTTCTGCGCGCAGGAGGTGGCTCGTCGCGTTCCTGTGTACGCCAACGTCGGCGCGGTCACCACGCGGGAGACGGTGCGCCTTGCGCGGATGGCGGAAGCCGAGGGCATCGATTACGCAGTGGTCATCACGCCGTACTACATCCGGCCGTCGGCCGATGAACTGGTCGAGCATTTCAGCGAAGTCTGCCGCAGCGTGCGAATTCCGGTGTTCGCGTACAACATCCCGGAGCGTACGGGAATCGAGATGACGCCAGCGATCCTCGGGCGCGTCGCGCGGTCCAACGACAATTTCGCCGGGCTGAAGGACTCGAGCGGAAACCTCGACCTGATCCCCGAATGGAACCGCGAAGGACTGGCGGTGTTTATTGGCCGAGATCACCTGATCCTGGAGGCGCTACGGCGCGGGGCGATCGGAGCGGTCACCGCCTGCGCCAACGTGGCGCCGCGCGCGTTCGTCGATCTGTACGACGCCTACCGGGCCGGCGACCTGGCAGAGGCCGCCCGGCTCCAGGTCCTGGTCGAGCCGCTGCGAAAGGCGTTTTCGCTGGCCACGTTCCCGTCAGTGGTCAAGGAAGCGATGAACATGGCGGGAATCCCCGCCGGGCGGTGCCGCCGCCCGGTCGGTGCGGCGCCGGAGGACGTGAGGGCGAAGCTAGCCCAGATCCTGCAAACACTGAGAGAAGAACATTACCTCCCCGAACCGATGGTGCGCGCCGTAGGCGGGAAGTAGCCGGCAGCCAATGCACACGAACCGTCTCGCGCACGAAAAGAGTCCTTACCTGCTCCAGCACGCGCACAACCCGGTGGACTGGTACCCGTGGGGCGAGGAAGCCTTCGAGAAAGCCCGCGCGGAGGACAAGCCGATCTTCCTTTCGGCCGGCTATTCGACGTGTCACTGGTGTCACGTCATGGAGCGGGAGTCGTTCGAGAGCGAAGAGATTGCCGCGGTCCTGAACCGGTTCTTTGTGCCGGTCAAGCTCGACCGCGAGGAGCGGCCCGACATCGACCGCATCTACATGCTGTTCGTGCAGGCGACGACCGGCAGTGGAGGCTGGCCGATGTCGGTGTGGCTTACACCGGACCTGAAGCCGTTCTTCGGCGGCACCTACTTCCCTCCCGACAGCCGCTACGGGCGCCCGGGGTTTCGCTCCATCCTCGAGAGAATTGCCGAGGCCTGGATGCAGGACCGCGAGCGGCTGGTGCGGTCGGGCACGGACATCCTGCGAGAGCTGGAGAAGCACTCGACGGTCGCGCCGGAATCGAGCTACCTGGACGCCACGGTTCTGGACAGCGGCTTCTTCGTCTTCCGGCGCTCCTTCGACCCGCGCCACGCGGGCTTCGGAGGCGCGCCCAAGTTCCCCCGGCCCGTTGTGCACAATTTTCTGCTGCGCGAGTACGCGCGGACGCGCAACCAGGAAGCGCTGGACATGGTCGTCGCGACGCTCAAGGCGATGGCCCGCGGAGGCATGAACGACCAGCTCGGCGGCGGCTTTCACCGCTACTCGGTCGACGAGCGCTGGTTCGTGCCGCACTTTGAGAAGATGCTGTACGATCAGGCGCAGCTCGCCGTTTCCTACCTGGAGGCCTACCAGATCAGCGAAGACGAGTCGCTGGCCGGCGTCGCGCGCGACATCCTCGAGTACGTGCTGCGCGACATGACGGACAGCGAGGGGGGCTTCTACTCCGCCGAGGACGCGGACAGCATTGTCGATCCTGCCCGGCCTCACGAGAAGGCCGAGGGCGCCTTCTACCTCTGGACGCAGGCGGAGATCGAGGCTCTGCTCGGGCAGCCGGCCGCCGAGTGGTTCTGCTATCGCTACGGCGTCGAGCCGAACGGCAACGTGCGGGAAGATGCGCACGGCGAATTCGCGGGAAAGAACATCCTGTACGAGCAGCGCACGGCAGAGGAGACGGCGCAGCGGTTCGGCTGTTCGCCTGAGGAGATCGAGGCGGCGATGATGGCGTCCAAGTGGACGCTGCTGGCCGCGCGCTCCGGCCGCATCCGGCCGCACCTCGACGACAAGATCCTGACGGCATGGAATGGGCTGATGATCTCGGCGTTCGCTCTTGCCGCCCAGGCGCTCGACGAGCCGAGCTACCTGGACGCCGCCCGCCGGGCCGCGAACTTCATCCTGGGCCGGATGTACAACCCCGAATCCGGCGTGCTGCTGCGCCGCTATCGCGGCGGAGAAGCCGCCATCGCCGGCTTCCTCGACGACTATGCTTTCTTCATCCAGGCGCTGCTCGATCTGTACGAGACGGATTTCGACGTGCGGTGGCGGGAAACCGCGGTGGCACTGGCGGACAAGGCGCGGGCAATGTTCGAGGACCCGGCCAGGGGCGCGTACTTCAGCACCGCCGACAACGATCCGCGCCTGGTGTTGCGGATGAAGGACGACTACGATGGGGCGGAGCCGTCAGGCAATTCGGTCATGGCGCTGAGCCTGCTGCGGCTGGCTGAGTTCACGGGCCGGCCGGACTTTCGCGAGCCGGCAGTGAAGACACTGCGCGCGTTCGCTTCGAGGCTCAAGTCGATGGCGGCGGGCGTGCCGCAGATGCTGGTGGCGCTGAATTTTAGCCTGGCGAAGCCGAAGCAGATCATCCTGGCGGGGGACCGCGACGCTGCGGAGACGCGGGCGCTTCTGCGCGAGCTGCGGCGGCGCTTCGTGCCGAACAAAGTCGTCCTGCTCGACTCCCATAGGGAGCGGCTCGGCGGGCGTGCAACGGCGTACGTCTGCGAGAACTTCGTCTGCAAGCTGCCGGTGACCGAGCCGAGCCGGCTCGCAGCGTTGTTAGAATAGGGAATCCAACCGCAGAGCCGCAGAGAACGCGGAGTTCAATTCACTGGAGGGAAGATGGAACGTCCCGGAGCGACGACACTGAAGGGAAACGCTTTGACGCTGTTGGGCCCCGAGCTGAAGCCGGGGGACAACGCACCGGATTTTGAGGTGGTCGATACCGGCCTGGCGGCGGTGAACCTGGCCAAGACCGGACGCACGGTGCGGATTTTCAGCGTGGTGCCCTCGCTGGATACCCCGGTTTGCGACGCGCAAACCAAGCGATTCAACGAAGAAGCCGCGAAGCTTCCGAACGTGGAGATCTACACCGTCAGCATGGACCTTCCGTTCGCGCAGAAGCGCTGGTGCGGAGCGTTCGGCGTGGACAAGGTGAAGATGTTGTCCGATCACAAGACCGGCTCGTTCGGCTCGAATTACGGGACGTTAATCAAGGAACTCCGGATCGAGAGCCGCGCGATCTTCGTGTTGGACAGGGACAACACCGTCCGGCACGCGGAGTATGTCAAAGAGGTTGGCGACTTCCCGAACTACGATTCGGCGCTGGCGGTGGCCCGATCGCTGGCCGGTTAGGGTTCCAGCCTCCGGTACGCGCTGCCGAAATACACGAGCGGCCTGCCTTCGCGCCACTCGGCCCGCACCACCTTTCCGATCAGGATGTCGTGGTCGCCCGCTCCCACCGTGTCCGTCCGCTTGCATTCGAGAACGGCGAGGGCGTCCGGCAGCAGCGGCGCCCCGGTCTTGCCCGGCAGCCATTCGACGCCGTTGAAGCGATCGCGCCCCTTGCGGGCGAAGTGCTCCGAGACCTCTGTGTTGGCCTCACGCAAGATGTTAATGCCGAAGAACGGACTGGCGCGGAAATGTTTCAACACCGTCGAGGAGTGGCCGATACAGACCAGCACCAGCGGCGGCGAAAGCGAAACCGAGGTGAACGAACTCACGGTCAGTCCGTGCGGAGCGCCGTCGGTTCCGACCGCTGTGGCGACGGTGACCCCGGTCGGGAAACTCGCGCACGCCCGCCGGAAAGCCTCTTTGTCCACGGGTGGAAAAGACATCGCACTCAGCTTGACAAGAAGTTAACCCTAATCATATCATGAGGTTTGCTTCGGCAGGGTCTTTGTTGGGAAGGCTCTTCCGAGAGGCCGCAAAGCTGCCTGGAGGTCGTCTTGATCAAGCTCGACATCATCAACGAGGTTGTCAGCCGAACGGGAATCACCAAGACCAAGGCCGAGATGGCCGTGGAAACGGTGTTCGAGAGCATGAAGCGGGCACTGGGGCAAGGGGAACGCATCGAGCTGCGGGGATTCGGCATCTTCAATGTTCGTCCGCGGAAGACCGGAATCGGCCGCAACCCCCGAACAGGCGCCGAGGTTGCCATTCCTCCCGGAAAAGCGGTACGGTTCAAGCCCGGCAAGGAGCTACAGTCCATCTGATTCACCGCGAAGACGCCGAGGTCGTAAAGTAGTCATAAGGCCGAAGGGATTTCGTGCAGCCACAGGGTTACTCGCCGGGTCCGCCTAGCCCGGAGGCGGTCAACGGACGGCAGTTGCGGCTCGATTTCCAGGCCGTGCGCCGGCGGAAGCCGCGCTACTGGCTTCATGTCCTTCTCTTCTTGCTGACGCTTCTCACCACGACCGTGGTCGGCGCGCGGATGGCGGAAAGCTTCTATGCCGACCAGCCGGCGGTCGATCTCGGACAGGACCTCTTTTCCTACATCCGCGTCCTGGCCGAGCCGAGCCGCCTGGTCCAGGGCTTGCCCTTCTCGCTGGCCCTGCTTGCCATTTTGTTGGCTCATGAAATGGGCCACTATCTGGCCTGCACTTACTACCACTTGGATGCCACCCTGCCGTATTTCCTGCCGTCGCCGACTCTGATCGGCACGCTGGGCGCCTTCATCCGCATCCGGGCTCCCATTTACTCCAAGCGCGTGCTCTTCGACGTTGGCATCGCCGGGCCGGTGGCGGGTTTCGTGTTCCTCCTGCCCGCGCTGACAATCGGCCTGGCGTACTCGCGCATCGTGCCGGGCATCGCCCAACAGGGCGACTTGATCTTCGGCACGCCGGTCGTGTTCCGGCTGTTCGAGTGGTTGATCTTCCCCGGGACGCCATCCTCGGACATTTCCTTGCACCCCGTGGCCCGTGCCGCGTGGGTCGGGGTGTTCGCCACAGCGTTGAACTTGCTTCCGATCGGCCAGCTTGACGGCGGCCACATTCTTTACGCCTTCGCCGGCGAGCGCCATCGTCTGTTGTCGCGGGTCTTCGTGGCTGCCTTGATTCCGATGGGCCTGTTTCAGTATCGCGGCGGACAGTTCCTGATTCCGGGATACTGGCCGTGGATTATCTGGGCGGCGATACTGTTCTTCTTCGGCCTGCGCCACCCGATGATCTACGACTCCGCCGATGTCGGCCCGGCTCGGAAGAAGCTCGGGGTGCTGGCGCTGCTGCTGTTTGTGTTGAGCTTCATGCTGGCGCCGATCGAGACGGCGCCCGGCCCATAGGCTTCGCGGACATGAAGATCTCCGCCGCCATCATCACCCTCAACGAGCAGGGCAATATAGCGCGTGCCATCGAGAGCCTGCGCTGCTGCGACGAAGTCATCGTGGTGGACAGCGGCTCGCAGGACCGGACCATGGAGATCGCCTCCAAGCTGGGCGCCCGCATTGTCGAGACGAACTGGATGGGCTATGCCGCCCAGAAGAACTTTGCCGCCGAGCAGGCATCTCACGACTGGATTCTCTCGATTGACGCTGACGAGGCGCTCAGCGAGGCTCTTGAGGCCGAGTTGTGGCAGCTCAAGAAGACCGGGCCGCGTTACGATGCCTACACCTTTCCCCGGATGGCTCAGTATCTCGGCCGATGGATCCTTCACTCGGGCTGGTATCCGGATCGCAAGGTAAGGCTTTACGACCGGCGGAAGGCGCGCTGGGTCGGCAGATATGTCCACGAGAGCGTGCAAGTGGATGGGACCGTCGGCCACCTGGACTGCAATCTTCTTCACTACACGATCGATTCCCTCTCCCAGCACCTGCGGACCATGGACCGCTACACGACCCTGGCCGCCGAGGAGATCGTCGCGCAGGGTCGCAAGATCGGCTGGGAGGATCTGATCCTTGACCCGCCCTGGACGTTTTTTCGCACATACGTGATCCAGGCGGGCTTCCTCGACGGCTGGGAAGGATTGATCATCGCTTACATGGCGGCTTTCTATAACTTCGTGAAGTACGCGAAAGCGCGTAACATGAGCTGACATGCGGATCCTCCACCTCGACTGCGGGCGCGAGATGCGCGGCGGGCAGTGGCAGGTTCTGTGGCTGGTGGAAGGACTGGCGGCCGGGGGGCATCAGTCGACGCTGCTTGCTCCGGCAGGTTCCCCGCTGTTTCGGGAGGCATCTGGGCGGGGCCTTGACGTCCGCCCGTTGCGGCTACAGCACGTGCGGGCGTTGGCCAGGCGTTGCGACATCGTCCACGCCCACGATGCGCGGTCGCACACCATCGCCGCCGTGCTGGCCCGATGTCCCCTGGTGGTGGCGCGGCGCGTTGCCTTCCCTCCGCGCACGGGCCTCTTGTCGCGATGGAAGTACTCGCGCGCGGCGCACTACATCGCGGTCTCGAAACACGTTTCCGCCGGCCTCGCCGCCGCCGGCGTGGCTGAGGAGAAGATCACGGTTGTTTACGATGGAGTTCCCACGCCCCAGGCAACCGCCGCCGGTCCCCTGATCGTGGCGCCGCGCACGGAGGATCCAGCCAAGGGCACGGCGCTTGCCCGCGAGGCCGCCTCACTCGCCGGCGTCGAGATCCATTTCTCCAGCCGAATGGAGGCGGACCTGCCGCGCGCGCGGCTCCTGGTGTATCTCACCCATCAGGAGGGACTGGGCTCTGCGGCGCTGCTGGCGATGGCGCACGGCGTTCCCGTTGTCGCCAGCCGTGTCGGCGGCCTGGTGGAGATCATCGACCACGGCGGCACGGGCCTGCTGGTGGACAATGAGCCGGCCGCGATCGCGGCCGCCATCCGGCGCTTGTTGGATGACGAGGAGGTGCGCCGCGCCATGGCGGCAATCGGAAGGCGGGCGGTTCTCGAAAACTTCACCGTGGACCACATGATCCGCGCTACTCTGTCTGTATACCAGCGGGTATTCCAATGCTCGAAGCCGTCCTAGCCCTGATCGCAGGCCTCCTGATCGGCAGTTTCCTGAATGTTTGCGTGTATCGCTGGCCGAAAGACCTTTCGGTGGTGCGGCCTCGCTCCTATTGCCCGGCCTGCAACGCGCCGGTGCGGTGGTTCGACAACATCCCGCTGTACAGCTACGTCGCCTTACGAGGCAGGTGCCGCGACTGCGGCGCGCGCATTCCGATCCGCTACCTCTTGGTCGAATTGCTCACCGCCGCCTGTTTTGTTTTCGTTGTCGTCAAGCTCGGGCTGAGCCTGGCGGCGCTGAAATTCTGCCTGCTGTGCGCGCTGCTCATCGGCCTCGCCTTCGCCGATCTGGAGGAGCGTATTCTCCCCGACGAGTTCACGTATGGCGGTGCGGCCGCTGGCATTGTCCTGTCGCTGGTCGTGCCGCTGAGCTGGGGATTCGGCCACCTGTTTCTGCCGGCTCGTTGGGGCGAACGGTGGCTCTCTCTCAGCGAATCATTGCTCGGTCTGGTTGTGTCCACCGCGCTGCTGTGGGTGGTCGGCACGCTGTACGAAAAGATCCGCCACAAGGAGGGGCTGGGCTTCGGAGACGTGAAGATGATTGCCATGATCGGGGCGTTCCTGGGCTTGCACGGCGCGCTCCAGACGCTGATTTTCGGCTCCATTATCGGTTCAGTGATCGGCCTGATCTACATCAAGGCGACCGGCAAGGATTTCGCCACTTACGAACTTCCCTTCGGCACGTTTCTTGCAGCCACGGCGCTGGCGATCGCGCTGCTGAACGTGAGTACGCCGGCGGCGTGAGCGAGGCGGCGCGCAGTGTACCATAAAGAGATTGATTTCATGAAGGCGCTATTCGAAGTCCTGAGACCGGGCGGGCGCGATTGGACCCTGGCTCGCGCGATCGATCCGGCCAGGCTTCCCGCCCACATTGCCGTGATCATGGACGGGAACGGGCGCTGGGCGAGGCGCCGCAACCTTCCGCGGGCCGCCGGGCATCGGGCGGGTGTCGAGCCGGTGCGGGTGACGGTCGAGACGTGCGCGCGGATGGGTGTCCGGGCTCTCACGCTGTACGCGTTTTCCGTCGAGAACTGGAAGCGCCCCCGTTCCGAGGTGGACACCCTGTGGCACCTGCTGCGCATCTACCTTCGGCAGGAATTGCCGAAACTCATCCGCAACGACATCCGGCTCACCGTCATCGGCCGGCCGGGATCGCTGCCCGAAGCCGCTCGCGAGGAACTCGAGAGCGTCGTGGAGCAAACCGCGACAAACCGCGGGCTGCGCGTCAACCTGGCGATCAACTACGGCGGGCGCACGGAACTGGTGGACGCGGTGAACGCACTGCTCCGGGAGGCCCGGCTGGGCGGCCGCCTGGCCGAACTTAACGTCGAGGAAGAGGACATCGCCGCCCATCTCTACACCGCCGACCAGCCGGACCCCGATCTCCTGATCCGGACTTCGGGGGAAATGCGCGTCAGCAATTTCCTTCTCTGGCAGATTGCTTACACTGAGCTGTACGTCACCGATACCCTCTGGCCGGATTTCACGCGGGCCGAACTGCTGGCGGCGATTCTCGACTACCAGAAGCGGCACCGGCGGTTCGGCGGTTTGGGGGATGCCTCAGGCGAAGAAACAAAGATGCGGCTTGTCGAGGCGCTCGGCGCGCCGGCCCAATGAGGCGGCTCCTCACCGCTCTCATTCTCATTCCCATTGTCCTCTATGCGGTGCTCTGGGGTCCCGGATGGTTCTTTCTGGTCATCGTCGCCGCCGTCAGCCTGCTTTGTTTCCACGAGTACTGCGGCCTGGTCGCCGCGCACGGTTTCTCCCGTCCGGGACCCGCGGCCTACGCCATGGGCCTGCTGGTGCTCGTGGTTCAGAAGCAGGAACTGCTGCTGGTGACGCTGCTCGCGCTGCTGGCGCTCACGATGGCCTTGCGCACCGACCCGCTCTCCAGAGGACTGCCGCAGGCCGCCGCGACCCTGCTCGGGCTGGTCTACATCTTCGGCGCGATGCGCTCGACCCTGGCCCTCCGGGCCTTCAGCCCGCTCTGGCTGTTCTTCGCTCTCGGCATTAACTGGGTGGGCGACACGGCCGCTTACTACGTCGGCAAGGCCGCCGGCCGGCACAAGCTCGCGCCGCGCCTCAGCCCCGCCAAATCCTGGGAAGGAGCCGCGGCGTCGGTGGCCGCCGCCCTGATTTTCGGCGCCGTGTTTGCCCGCTATGTTCCCGACATCCCCATGGATCAAGGGCTGCTGCTGGCGGCGGCGGGAAACCTCGCCGGCCAGATCGGCGACTTGGCTGAATCCGCGCTCAAACGCGGCGCCGGCGTGAAGGACAGCGGAAACCTACTGCCCGGTCACGGCGGCTGGCTGGACCGCGTGGACAGCATGCTGTTTACCGTGCCGGTAGTGTGGGCCTGGTTCGCGTTTCTTCACTAAGGCAGAAGCGTGGCGCAGACATTCGTGTCTGCCGCGTCGAGACCTGTCTCGACGCTAGGGCCTCGCGAGGAATTCCTCCAGCAGCCGGTTGAACCTGTCCGCCTCGTCCACGAACAGCGCGTGTCCGGAGTTCTCGAACATTTCCACCCGCACTTTCGGGAACTTCGCGCGTACCATCTCCGCCTGTTGTTTCAGCTCCGGGGTGACGATATACACCACCGGCCTGTCCAGCTTCGCGAGCGCCGGACGCCAGTCGCCTTGGGCGAATGTATTGGCGAGCAGGGCTACCGCGGTGTTCGTCGGCGTCTTTAGCGACAAAGCGATGAGCTTGTGGTAATAGTCCTCCGGTTGGGCCTTCTTGTACATCCCGCGGACAAACTCCTCGGCGAACCGTTTGCGGTCAAGCTGCATCCCTTTCAGCCACTGCCACATCTCCTTCGATCGCTGCGGATTCGGGTCGTCGCCGACATCCCCATCTACCAGCGCCACCGCCCGGAGGGTTCCCGTCCCGGACTGCCGCACGTAAGTGAGCACTTCCGGCACGCCCAGCGACCACCCGACAAGCACGACGGGCGCTAGCTTCAAGCGGTCCACAACCTCCTGGATGTCCTGAGCCCGCCGCTCGGGAAAGTGCCCTTCGGTGGCCTGTGTGGATTCGCCTTGCGACCGCGGGTCCATCGCCACCACCCGCCAGCGCTTCGAGAAATGACGGATTTGCGCTTCCCAGATCCCGGCTGGCATCGTCCAACCAGGGACGAACAGGATGGCTGGCCCGCGGCCCGCTTCGAGGTAGTGAATCTTGACCCCATCGCTGGTGGTGACGAAACCGCTGTTGGTTGCCGGGCTGGCAACCAGTGCAGTTGCGAGAAGGACGAGGAGTTTGATCCGGAAGGTCATGAGTCAATCATCTGACACGCGCTGCGGCTGGGCAATGGCCTGGCAAGGTGGCGGAAGAAGGCCTCGCCAGGACTTACTGGATTCCGCCTGTTGGCGCCCACACTGGCGCGGCGCCATGCACCGCCGCCAAGAAGACCGCCGGAGGCGCGCCAACGTATTCGCCGTTTACCTCTAATTCGTGGCTTGCCCAGGCCAAAGGCGCGCGTGGCGAAGCGACGCGTCGCAGGCCGAACGCCCGCCCCCACCAAGCGTGACCGCAGGATCACCGGAGCAGTAGCCGGCTAGAGGCGCCTACCACCTCGGCTCGCGCCGGCCTCGGCCCCCGCCACCACCGCCACCGCCCCGGCGCTCGCGCCCGCCGAAGCCTCCGCCGCCGCCCTGGGCCGGCGGCCTCGCCTCGTTGATGACCAGCGCCCGGCCCATCAGAGATTTGCCATTGCAGGTTCGCACGGCGCGGTCGGCTTCCTCGCGATTGTGGATTTCCACGAACCCGAACCCGCGCGCTTCGCCCGAGAAGCGATCGCGCACGATCGTCACACTGTCGGTCGCAAAGCCGGCTTCCGTGAAAAAGTTGCCCAGGTCCGTTTCGGTCGCCTGGTAGGGGAGATTGCCTACATACAGCTTCATCGCCTAACTCTCCTTCTCCGCTGCTGGCAACGGAGCGAAATCACTGAAGAGGCAGAATCGAAACCGGGCAGCAGGTCAGAACTGGCTTGACGGACCGGACACTCTCTGGCGCTTCAGGTACTGCACTCATCTTCCCAGAATCCGCGCCGGCAGTCAAAGCGGCCACGCAATACCTGGACGCAACAGCTTGGCGCGTTCGAGAAACGCCTCCCGGGTCAGGTACATGGGCTGATAGAGGGCTTTTGCCGTTCCCACCACTGGACCGACGGGGACGAAACCGACGTGCCGGTAGAGTCTCAACTGCCCGAGCGTGCCCGAGATGACGGCCAGATCGTAGCCTCTCGCGAAGCAGTGCTCGGACATCCGCTTCACCAAGCCGAAGAACACCTGTCCGTTCCGGTGCTCCGGTTCGACGCTGAGGAGGCGTAATTCACAGGCGCTACGGCCCGGCGGAAGATAGTCGTCGAGATTCGGCAGTTTCGCGTCCAGGGAAAAAGGACGCTGGCCCCTGACGGAAAGCATTCCCACCAACCGGTCGCCCTCCAGGCAGATGACGTATGCATTCTGCCCGTCGAACTGGTCCACCAGCCGCCGTTCCAGGTTGACGCTGTGCTGAGGGATTTCCTCGACAAACGTCCGGTAGTTGAGCCTGTGGATCTGCTCGAACTCCGAGTCTTCGCTGGCTAACTTGAACCTGTAGCGGCCGATGGCAGCCATCGAGTGACCGTCGCGTTGCAG
>CAZACK010000026.1:0-55809 GCA_964483455.1 uncultured Solibacteraceae bacterium | reverse complement strand
CTCCATACGTATCGCCGGGGGTCGGGGCGTATACTGTTCGCATGTTGCCAGTCCGACAAGTGGCTCTCATTCTTTGGTGCGCAGCCGTGGCCTGTCCGGCCCAGGCGAAGCGCAGCGTATTCCTGATCACCGACGCCGAGGGCGTGGCCGGCGTGTGCCGCCAGGACAAGACCGACCCGAAGGACGCCGAGATGCGCCAGTTGCTGACCGGCGAGATCAACGCCGCCGTGGACGGCTTCTTTGACGGCGGCGCCGACGAGGTGGTGGTGTGGGACGGGCACGACGGCAGCCAGACGCTGTCCGCGCTCACCATCCATCCGCGGTCGAAGCTCCTCATGGGCGGGCTGGGGGTGAGCATGAGCCTGGAGCGCGGCTACGCCGCGGTCGCCTTCGTCGGCCAGCACAGCATGGCGAATGTGAAGGGCGGCATCATGGCCCACAGCTATAGCTCGCTCGGCATCCAGAATATGCGCATGAACGGCAAGCCTGTGGGCGAGATTGAGACGCGGGTGGCGCTGGCCGGCTGGTACGGCGTGCCGGTGATCTTTCTCTCCGGCGACCGGGCGGCGGTCGAGGAGTATCGCCGGGTTGTACCCTTTGGCGAAGTCGCCGAGGTGAAGGAGGGGCTCGGGCGCTACACCTGCATCAGCCTGTCGGCGGAGTTCGCCCGCGCGCTGATTCGCGACCGGGCCCGGGCCGCCATGGCGAAGATCGGCAAGATCAAGCCCGTGAAGATCGAAGGCCCGGTCACCTTCGAGATCGAGTACACCACCCGGAACTCCCTTCCGATCGACGCAGGCCGCGCGCCGGGCGCCGAGGTCGTCGATGACCGCACCGTCCGCTATCGCGGCAAAGACTTCTTCGAAGCCTGGACGCGGTACAACCTGCGGTGAGCGGAGGCCATCATGCGAAGGCTGGCCTGCATTCTCGCCGTGACGCCGGTGCTGGCCCAGCAAATCGTCACCGTCCGTCCGAAGGAAATCGACGAGGTGCTGGTGAACCCCGGAATCGGCTTCATGACGTTCCAGCGGTTCAATGGGGATGAGCTGAACGAAGGGCTGACGTGGACCGAAGGCTACCCGATTGTCTACCAGCCGTTCCGGGGCGCGCTGGAGAACAAGGACCACCCGCCGACGTCGATCGCCTACTTCCGCGTCTACTGGAAGTTCGTCGAGCCGGAGCAGGGCCGCTATGACTGGCCGATGCTCGACAAGGCGCTGGCCACCGCGCGCGAGCGCGGCCAGACGCTGATGCTGCGCATCGCGCCGTACGGGACCGACAAAGACAACGACGTGCCGGCCTGGTACCGGGCGATGCTCGGCGCCGAGAGCGGGCTGGCGGAGAAGAAGTGGCGCACGAATCCGGAGGATCCGCGGTACGCGCGCCATTTCGGCGCCATGATCCGCGCGCTCGGCGCGCGCTACGACGGGCATCCGGACCTGGAGAGCGTGGACCTGTCGATCGTCGGCGCCTGGGGCGAGGGCGCCGGCTCGGAGCTGCTTTCCCAGACGACGCGCGAGGCGCTGGTGGACGCCTACCTCGAGGCGTTCCGGAGAACGCCGCTGCTGATGCTGCTGACCGACGCGAAGACCAACGGCTACGGCATCTCGAAGCGCAACGTCGGCTGGCGCGTGGACTGTCTCGGCGACATGGGCGGCTTCAGCCCGACGTGGTCGCACATGCTCGACTACTACCCGCAGGCGATCCTCAACTTCGGCATGGCGGACGCCTGGAAGAAGGCGCCGGTGAGCCTGGAAGTCTGCTGGGTGATGCAGCACTGGAAGAACAAAGGCTGGGACGTGGATTACATCATCGACCAGTCGCTGAAATGGCACATCTCGTCGTTCAACGGCAAGTCCTCGGCGGTGCCCGAGGAGTGGAAGCCGAACGTCGAGCGATGGCTGAAGAAGATGGGCTACCGGTTCGTGTTGCGCAAGTTCACCTACCCCTCGCCGGTGCGGCCCGGGGGCCGGCTGGCGTTCACGTCGTGGTGGGAGAACAAGGGCGTCGCGCCCTGCTACAAGGAGTTCCCGCTGGCGCTGCGCGTGAGAAACAGCCGCAACAGCGCGGTGCTGGAGACGAAAGCGGACATCCGCACGTGGCTCCCCGGGGACGCGGTCTACGACGACGCGGTGTTCCTGCCGCCTGACCTGCCGCCGGGCGAGTACGACCTGGCGCTGGCGATGGTCGACCCGCGGACGCGCGATCCCAAGGTGAAACTCGCCATCGAAGGCGTCCGGCCCGACGGATGGTATGGGATGGGGGAGGTCAAAATCGAATAGTAGCTGCACTGGGTGGGGCAGACGCTTTCGCCTGCCCTCGCGCGAAGCAGCGCTCCGCGCCTATGCCTTCTTCCAGGTGGACCGGAAGTCAAACCGGGCTTCGCGGATCGAAGTCCCGATGACTTCGATGCGCTGAAGATCGCGCGTGCCGACGCGATGCTCCTCGGCCAGCCGGAGGGTGCTGTCGCAATTCTCGAACGGCGGCGTGCCCCGGTCCGCCATGGGGTCGAAGCCCATGACCGCGGTGGCCACGGCATCGGTGCAGACCGGATTCAGCCCGGCGATCAGCACTCCCGGCGCGACCGCGCGGGCCCGCGGATACCATGGTCCCTCGCATCCGGACATCGACTTGATGCCGTCGATGACCGACAGGTGAATCGGGCGGGCCGCCGCCAGGTCGGCGACGATGCGCGGGACGCGGTACTTGTCGTCGCGCGGCGAGGCCGGGTCGTTCTCGGGCAGGGCGCTCCGGGACGGCTGCCGGTCGCCGAAGTGCAGCGGCGACCGGCCTCCGGTTGGGACGAGGCTGGGTTCGTCGATGCCCGCGCCCTGGCCGTAGATCGTGCACGGCGTGATGCCGAAGCAATTCTTCATGGCGAGCGTCACACCGGTGGTGACGTGCTCTTTGAGCTTGGCGAGCGACACGAAGACGTCGCAGTCTTCGTAGGAGTGGTTCAGGTCAAAGGCCTTGAAGATGTGGCCGCCGTGCGGCACCGGCAGGCGGGAGTATCTGTTGCCGCGCCCGAGGTAGTTGGTGTTCTCGAATTCGACACGGGCGTGCGCGCTCAGGAATTCCTCCGGATCCCAGCCGGCGGCGAGGATGAACTCCTCGAGCGGATCGGCGGTCGCCCACGGGCTTTCGAGCAGTCGGATACGGCGGGCGCCGGCCTTGCCGAGCAGATGGACGGTGGCGGCGATGACGCGGTGGTGGGTCCAGTAGGTGTCCTCGTGGGTCAGGTGAGCCAGGCGGGTGTCGGCGCTGCCGGTGAGGTTCAGCTTGATGGCGACCGTCTTGTTCTTCACCAGCCGGCCCAGGCCGCCAAGCTGGTCAAACATGCGCTCCAGCGTTGGGAACAGTTCCGGCCCGTAGGTGGCGCACTTGGCCACCGCCACCGGCGACGCTGGCGCCACCCCACGGGCAAGCCTTGGGAGTCCCGCCGCGACGGTTCCCAGGGTTCCGAGCAACTGGCGTCGTGTCATCATGCCGGTGCCTCCAATTCTAATGCAGCGTAGACGAAGAACGACGGGATGTGGAATTCCGTCCAGTTATGCCCGGCGACCATAGGCACTTCGTGTGGGGCGTTTCCTTCCAGCGTCCACAAGCGGCCGCGGCTGAACGGGCGCTCGAAGCGAACAGACAGAAACGAGGCCGGGCCACCGGAGTAATTGACAATCTGGAGAACCGCCTTCTGGTTGTCCCGGGAAATCCTGTAGTCGGTGCTGATGGCGCCGCTGTTCCAGATGCGGAAGAGGTCGTGGCGGCGGCTGAGAAGAAGGTGGGTGTCGGCCGCCAGCAGCCAGGGATCCGAGACCTCGTCCTTGGCCACCGCGACCCGCCCTTTGCCAAGAACCGACACCTGAAAGCGGGGACTGGCGGAATCGGTTAGCCAGCCGCCGGCGGCGAAGATCTGCAACGCCGGCTGGCCAATGAGCAGCCCGCCGGTTTGCAGGAAGCCGAGCATTCTGTCTCGCAAGCCGCCTTCGGGCGGCTGCCGGTCGGGGTAGAGGATCGCTTTGAACCCTTCCAGCGGATGCGAAACGGCCTTCGGCAAAATGCGATAGGGCAACTGCCGCCGCCCGAGCAGGTTCAGCGCCTCGCCGGCCAGGAATTCGTTGTCGCCCGCAAAATCCGAGACGACGGCCAGGACGCCCGCCGGGAGGAACGCGCGCCACTCCTTGTGTCTTTCGAAGAACCCAAGACCATTCGCGATGCGCCGCCAGGCGGCCTGGGACTGGGCGTTTCCGGAGGCCAGCCCGTCGCTAAGCGTGGCGTCCAGGCTCACCAGCCAGCGGGCGCCGCTAGCCTGCGCATCGGCCAAGGCGAGAAGGTAGGGATTGGCGTTCCCCACAGCCGGCTGCTTCGACGGTTCGATCGCGAACCAGAGGGTCTTCTCCGGCGCCAGCGCGCGCGCCAGGCGGGCGAACCAGGCGTTCGAGTCGATCCAGGGAAGGCCGGTCGGTCCGGCGTCGGCCGATTCATCGCCCGAGCGGCCGGCTCTCACGGATGGCCAGACGCCCTCGCCGGTTGCCACGATCGGGCAGCGCGCTTGCCAGGGCAGCTTCGACCGCTCGGCAACAGGGATCAAAGGCAGAAGTTGCGCATCGGGCGGATTCGGCATCGCCAGAGCCGAGAGTCTGGAAGCAGCGGCTTGCGCGATGGCCTGCCCTGGCTCCGAGCCCGCGCCCAGCCATCCGGCGAAGGAGAGACCCGCCTCGCATCCCGCGCCGAACATCGGCTTCCACGCGCCGTTTCGATCCGCCACGGAACCCCACGGCACGATCAGGCAGTTGACCGGAGTGTTCTTGACCAGATCGAGCGAGGCGGGTTTGCGCCAGTACTCGCCTTCCGGCCAGCGCATCGGACACCAATCGGGGCTCGGACCCATAGGTACGATTATGTCTGACGGAGCCACAGAGGTGTTGCGATGCCGGGTGTCCGGTGCTACCGTGGTCAGGTCTGAGGAGGTGCGGGATGAGGGGCATCAACTGTTGCGCGGCCGGATACGGGCTATCGGTGTTTGTGCTGGCGGCCGGCCTGTCGGGTCAAGACGAACGCCTGGCGCGCCCACAGCTTCTGGGCCCTGGCGCCAGACTGGAGGGCGTGCGGTTCGAAATCGTCCACGAAGGTGTCGCGATTCCGCCGTTCACGGCTTCCTACATCCTGCCGGCGGGTCGCACGACCACCGCGCCGGACGGACAGAAAGTGTACTCCGCCTCGCTTGATCCCACCAAGGTCCGGCACGGCAAGCTCACCGTCGACATGGTTCCCACGATCAACGTGCGCACCGACGCTAATGGCCGGCAGGCGGTGAAGATGGCCGTTACGTACAACAACCGGGTGTACGCCACTCCGGAGTCCAGTTTCCGGACCACCATCCGCATGACGGTGAACGGTCAGGAGCACGAGTTCTCGAGCAGCCTGTACACTTCCTGCCTGGACGGCGCGACGCCAATTCGGCTGGGGGACGGAACCGACGTGCCGATCCGCGACCTTGTTCCCGGCGATTTCGTGCTGAACCCGGTGACCGGCGAGGCCATGGAGATTGCCGGGATCATCCGCGGTCCGGAGCCGTTCCCGCTGTATCGCGTTTCGACCGCGAGCGGCTCGGCCCTGCTTTCATCCGAGCACCCGATCCCGACGGACACCGGCTTTCGGCAGGCGAGGGCGCTGTCAGAGGGCGACAGGATCATGCGAGCGGCCGGTGTTGTGGAAACCGTGACTCGGGTCGAGATGGTGCCGCCCCAACCCGGCCAGTTGGTCTACAATCTCCGCTTCGCCCACGACTCCTCGAAGCCCGAGCACCACCTGTTCCTGGCGGGCGGGCTGGTCGTCGGAGACTATTGGCTTCAGGACCGGGTTCGCGAACGCGCGACGGCGGTCACTTCTCGGTAAGCGCGGCCACCCCGGGCAGCGTCAGGCCGGCCAGAAATTCAAGCGACGCGCCGCCGCCGGTCGAGATGTGCGTGATCTTGCCGGCGACGCCGGCCGACTTGATGGCTTTTTCGGAATCGCCGCCGCCGACCACCGAGATCGCGCCCGATTCGGCCACCGCCTTGGCGAGCGCGACCGTGCCCTTGTCGAACGGGGGCTTCTCGAACACGCCCATCGGCCCGTTCCAGATGATGGTTCTCGCCGCCTTGATTTCTCTGGTGTAGGCCTCGATCGTCGCCGGGCCGATGTCGAGGCCCATCTTCCCGTCGGGGACCGCGGCGGCCACTTCGTGTTCGGCGCCCTCCTTCAGCTCGGCCGCAACCACGTGATCGGACGGCAGCATGAGCTTGCCGCCGGCTTCCGACACCAGAGCTTTCGCGAGGTCCACCTTGTCCTCTTCGACCAGCGACTTGCCGGTCGGCTGGCCCTGCGCCCGCGCGAAGGTGTACGCCATCGCGCCGCCGATCAGCATCTTGTCGACCACCTTAAGCAGGTTCCGGATGACTTCGATCTTGTCGGAAACCTTGGCGCCGCCGAGGATGGCGATGCACGGCCGGGCCGGGTTCGTGGTGGCCTTGCCCAGCCACTCCAGTTCCTTGTCCATCAGCAGCCCTGCGGCCGCTTGCGGAACAAACCGGATCATCCCCTCGGTGGAAGCATGGGCCCGGTGCGCCGAGCCGAACGCGTCGTTCACGTAAACGTCGCACAGCGACGCCAGCTTCCGGGCGAACTCCGGATCGTTCTTCTCCTCTTGCGGATGGAACCGCAGATTCTCGAGGAGTAGCACTTCGCCCGGCGCGGGCTTCATCGCCTCGACTTCCGGACCGATGCAATCCGGGGCCATTTTCACCGGGCGGCCCAGAAGTTCCTCGAGCCGCCTGGCAGCGGGCTTGAGGCTCATCTCCGGATTCGGCTTGCCCTTCGGACGGCCGAGATGGCTCGCCAGGATCAGGCCCGCGCCCTGCTCGAGCGCGTACTGGATCGTGGGCAGCGAGGCTTTGATCCGCTTGTCGCTGGTGATTTCCTGGCCGCCCGGGGCCAGGGGGACGTTGAAATCGACTCGAATGAAGACGCGCTTGCCTTTCAGATCGAGATCGCGAACGGATAATTTCGGCATGAACTGTCTCCTTGTTAGGCCGCCGATGAACGCAGATGAACGCCGATCGTGATGAAGCACCTATCCGTGTTCATCGGCGTCTATCGGCGTGCATCGGCGGCCTAGAAAATCCGGCAGTTAAAACTCCGATTTTAGCACTTCATAGAAAATCCGGATTCCCTTGTAGAACTCGGTAACAGGGATCCGCTCGGCGTCGCTGTGCATGCTCGCCGAGATGCTCATGTCGATCACCATCGGCGTCAATCCGTAAGCGGTGATGCCCTTCATGCGGAGCTTGATCGAGTCGGTTCCGTGTGGCACGAGCATCGGCGTGACGATGGCCTCCGGATGGTGCTTGCGGATTGCCCGGCCAATGGCGTCGAACAGCGGCGTGCGGCTCGGGCTGGGGCCGGGATCGTTGGGCTCGCCGGCCAGCTCCACGCTGACGCGCGGATCGTTGATCTTCGCCTTGATCTCCGACATGAATTCCTCCGCGTTGACGCCGGGCAGCAGCCGGCAATCGATGACGGCTTCGCTGGCCGAAGGGATGACGTTGGTCTTCGGAGGCGAGCCGACGCCGGCGGCGAGTGTGGTCAGCGCGATGGTGTTCCGGCGGATGGCGGCGGTGTACTTGTTCTCTGCCAGCGGGCCGATGTTGCGAATCATCTCCTCCACCACGGGATGCAACGTCTCCGGCGGCGGCTGGTCGAGCACCCGCGAGAGCGCCCGCACCAGGATGACATTGGCGTTGTCGGCGATGGGCTGCGAGCCGTGCCCGGCCGTGCCCCTGGCGCGGAGGCGAAGCGCGGCCACCTGCTTTTCTCCGACGGCGACGCCGAACACCAGCTTGCCTTCGGCGACGATGTCGCGCGTGCCGAACCCACCCTCGTCGAGCACGTACTCGGCGTCGATCTCCCGCATGTGGTTGTTGATCATCCACACCACGCCGTACTCGCCGCCGGTTTCCTCGTCGGCGGTCGAGAGCATGACGATGTCGCGGCTCGGGGTGATGCCGGCCTGCTTCAGAGCGAGGAGCGCGGCGACCTGTTGGATGCCGATGCCCTTCATGTCCATCGCGCCGCGCCCCCAAATCCACCCGTCCTTGACGATGCCGCCGAACGGGTCGATGGTCCACGCCTTGCGGTCCACCGGGACCACGTCGAGGTGATTCATGAGCAGCAGCGGCTTCTTGGAGCGGTCGCGGCCCGGCAGTCGGGCCAGGAGGTTGGTCTGGCCGTTCGGCCCGCTGGGGTAGAGCCGCACCTCGATGCCGTGCTTCTCGATCTCACCCTTGAGCAACTCCGCCGCCGCGCGCGTGTCGGCGGGCGGGTTGACGGATTCGATGCGCAGGTACCGCTGGAGCAGGTCGAGAGCGTATGCGTCCAGCTTCGTCCAATCCGGCTCGGCGGCGCACAAGGCGCAAGCCAGCATCCACGAGAAGCCGGCAGCAATCAGTTTCACTTTTCCTCCTCTGGCAAGTTGTGCAATGGCGGAGCGACGCCGCCGGCGCGCCAGGCCTCGATCAGCGCGCCGGCCGCGGGGCCGAAGACCGGAGGCCCGCACGTGTTGCCTTCTTCCAGCTCGACCAGCATCCGGTAGCGATCGAGCAGCAAGCCGCTGCGGAACACTCCGCCGATGTAGGCGACCTTCGCCCGTTCGCGCTGGCTGAAAAGCTGGGCACGGACGGCGGCCGTCAGCGTCGCCAGCGCCTGCGCTGCTCCCAACAGGATCTCGCGCGCCACCGCGTCGCCGGAGGCGGCCGCCTCGTCCACCAGCACGGCCAGGGCCGCGACCTCGGGCCGGCCGATTTCGCCGTTGTAGATGCGGTGCATCAGGGCGTTGGCGTTTGCCGAGGCAGTTCGTTCGACGAGCAGGTGGTGCAGCGAGGTCGGCGGACCCCAGCCTTCTTCGAAACGCAAGGCGGCGCGCAGCGCGCGGCGGGTGAGGTCATAGCCGCCCCCCTCGTCGCCGAAGATGTATCCCCAGCCGCCGGCGCGCGCTGTCTTGCCGGCGCGGTTGCGACCGAACGCGATCGATCCGGTGCCGGCGATGGTGATGATGCCCGGCTCGCCGGCGGTGGCGCCCGACAGCGCGACCACGGCGTCGATGGTCAGAATCAGCTTCTCCGCGCGCAGGATCTCGCCAAGGATCGCCTGCCTGTCTTCGGGCCCTCCGCTCAGGCCCAGGCACGCCGCGGCGAAACGGACCTCAGCGGGGTCGATCCCCGCCTGCGCACAGGCGCCGCCGAGGCAATCCCCCATGGCTCGCCTGAATTTCTCCCGGCCTTCGGCCGAGCCGGCATGATTGCACGGCCCGCCGCACCCGCGGCCGAGCACACGCCCGCTCTCGTCGCCGATCAGCGCCGTGGTGCTCGACTGCCCGCCGTCCACGCCGAGGTACAGAGGCACAGCACTATCCTAACCGCAGAAGCGCGGAGGCGCAGAGGTTGGTCCTGGCGATTGCGGCTTCACGCCTATGGAGACCGGCGGCTGACTGCGTGTTTGTTGAAGCCCGATATCGTGGTTCTTCGTCGCATGACCATGTAAACTGGGGACATTGCCAACGATTCAAATCGGACAGATTGAGCGGGTCGTCGCGGATCAGGCTGTCGTTTTGCTGGGGGCGTGGCATGAGTCCTTCGGGAACTGAAATCGGGGAAGCAACTGCGCAGAGTGTGAGCGTGAGGGAGGATGCGCTGCTCGTGGACCTGGCGGATGGCAGGACGATCACAGTGCCAGTCGCCTGGTTTCCGCGCCTGGCGCACGGCACGCCGGCGGAGCGGGCACACTGGCGACTGGTTGGGGGCGGTGAGGGGATCCACTGGCCGGAGTTGGACGAGGATATCAGTGTCGAGAGCCTGCTGGCGGGTCGCAGATCCGGTGAAACGCAAGAGTCTCTTCGGCGATGGCTCCAGCGGCGCAAGGGCGCCGGCTGACGCTGTGCTGGGCCATCCTAACCACAGAGCCACGGAGAACACACGGGCTTTCGGTCGGGAGGCTACAGGGGAAAGAGCCTGAGATCCGATGACGGGAAATGCTTCACGTTGCCCGTGATCAGAACGCAGCCGTTCTCGATCGCGACCGCCGCAACCATGGCGTCGGCGAGACTCAGCGTCGCGCCGCGGCGGCCGAAATCGCGTTTGATCAGCCCGGCGCGGCGGGCGATTTCACGGGTCAAGGGCAGGAAGTCCAGGCTTTCCAGGAATGCCGCCGTCCGTGGCTCCTCGCCGGCTCTGATGCCGGCATAGACCTCACTGACATTGACCGGACAGCAGGCCAGCAAATGACCTTCCTCCAGGAGTCTCTTCAGGATCTCCCCGCGGCCCCTCTTGTTGTTCAGGACGTCGATGATGACGCTTGTGTCAAGGAGGTAGGTGGCCATGCTAGCGGCCCGCCGACGCTTTCTTGAGACGCCTTTCGGACTCCCGGCGGAGCTTTCTAACGAACGCAGCCGAGCCCCTCTTCAGCTCGGGATGGCTCTCGTCCGGCCAGGCGCCGGTGGCTTGCTCCAGCGCGGCCAACTGGCGGCGGCGCATCAGTTCCTTGGAGGCGGCTTGCGTCAGGAACCGGCTGCGCTCGCGTTTCCCAACCACGCGGTCGATCTCGGCGACCAGTTCCTGCGGAATGACGACATGCGTGCGAACAATCTCCGTTTTCATATCCCACTTCATGTTAACAGGTAGTGGGATTTCGAATGGGCTCTGCGTCAGTTCGTTCACTCCACCCGGTACAGCTTCCCCGCGCCGCGCTCCCCGATCCGCTCGATCCCCCACTCGCGCGCGCGGATGCGGAAATCGTCGGCGCCGAAATCGGTGTCGTCAATCAGCAGGTACCGGATTCCCCGGTCCCTCAGCTCCTCGATCGCGGCCCGGCGCATCCCCTTTGGCGGGACGGCGAAGCTCGGCTCCGAGGTTTCGGCGAGCGTCTTCCACGCCCCCGCCTCCGCCTGCCCTTCGAGCCTGAGCCGGATGGCGTGCTGATCGCCGGAGCATTCGACCAGCACGCGGTCGATCGCCTCCGGCTTGCCGAAGTCGATCTCCAGGAACATGCCCGGCGACAGCCGCTGCCAGCTTCGCCATCGCGTGACCGGACTGTTGTCGAACGCAAGCTGCACGCCCCAGGGGTTGGGATGCGCGCGCAGCCGCCAGCGCGGATCGCGGGGCAATTCCCTGTCGCCAAGAAAAACGCGCAGTTCGCTGACGCTCCACTGGTCCTGGCTTCCGTCCGCCGTCTGCACCACGCGCACCCTTCGCAGCGGCTCCGCGGGCAGACGGAAGGTGTGCCGCCACATCGGCTGAAAGTCGGCGACGATCGGCGTCCAGAGAATGTCGCGCACTGTGAGGTTGACGGCCCCCTGGTATCCGATCAGGACCTCGCGCGTCGTGTAAGCCTCGGCCACCTGCGAGAAGGCAAACACCTTCGCTCCCGCCGGCGTCAGCGTCTCTATCATCCGGGCGACCGAATAAGCAGGCATCTTGAAGTTGAGCCAGGATTCCTCCGACTCGATCCGCAGAGCCTGCTTCGGTTGCCACCGCTCCAGCCGCCAGCAGTAGCGATCCGAATACCAGAGAATGTGGCTCGGCCAGGACAGAACCGCGTGGACGACGACCAGCATCGGCGCGAGATCCCTTACTTCGGTGAACGCCATGGCCATGGCCAGCGACAGGAACATCAGCGGTGGGATCAGGAATCGAGTCCCAATGTTCGCGGCATACGGCGAGCCGAAAACGACAGCCGCCAGGAGCAACCACCTGCCTTCCGGCTTTCGCAGGGCGAGCAGCGCCAGCGGCGCGAGCAGAAACAACGGCCCCAGCAACCCGCCCAAGACTCGACCGCGCACGGTCACTTCAAGCGGGATCTCGGAACGGCTGTTCAGCCCGGCGTAATTGCGCATGCTTCTGGCGTAATCCTCTTCGAAGGACACGTACATGTACGGGTTCGGAAACACGCGGTTGAAGAAGGGCGCGACCGGATTGTCCACAAAAATCCAGTTCTTGACCAGCCACGGCGCGATCATCACAAGCGCGAGCGCCGAAACCATCAGCAGCGGCCGCACCACCGGCCGCCGCGCCCGGAGGAGCTTCCATCCGAGGAACCCGACCGCATAGGGCACTGCCAGGAACGCCGTGTACTTCGCGGCGAAGGCGAACCCGGCCAGCAGCCCGATGGGGACCAGCAACGCTGCGTTCCGCTCGCCATCCCAAATCCGCAGCAGATAGAAGACGGCGAAGAGGATCGCCGCCACCGCCACGTCGTTGTACGCACTGATGCCGTCGATCCCCACCACCGGGCTGGCGAAGAAGAACAACGCGCCGGCTGCGCCGGCCAGCGGAAACCCGAAGCGCTTGGCGTACGCGAGCATTCCCAGCGGCGCCGCCAACAAGAACGCAAAATGCACCAGCGCCGCCGCCGAGTGCCGCCCGAACACGAACGCATGCAGGAACAGCATCTCCACGCCCTGCGACAGGCTGGCGTACATGTTCGTGGTGATGCGCGGGAAACCTCGCTCGCGGACGTACCGCGCCACCAACCCCAGATGGTAGGCGCTGCCATCCGGACTCCGCTCGGGCGCCATCGCGTTCGTGAAGTAAAGAACAAGGAAAACGAAGAATACCCCGCCGAAAAGATACCGCCAGGCGCGAGGCAGCGCCGGCAGCGGGTCGCCCTGCCCACGGTGGCAGCCGCGCCGGACGGCAACCACAATCGCGGCCGCGCCCGCCGCCAGCAAAACGCCTTTGTGGATCAAGTGCGCGGCCGCCAGCAGAAAGACCGCGAGGCTCAGGCAGGCCGACCCCGCCACAAGCGCGAAGAAATGCTCCTCGGCGCGAAAGAACCGAAGGCCGAGCCCCCGCAGCAACAGCCGCCCGAGTGCCACACTGACAACAACGGTGAATGCCGCGCCGAACAGGACGTAGAATGCCTGCGGCATCTACTCGACGAAGCCGGCCCCGAGGAGGATAACGCCGAGCCTGGCCCCGTCCTTCGGCGAGACCCACGGCTTGTCCACCTCGATAACGACGAAGTTCTCGAGGCTTGGCAGCATCGAGGCGCTCGGCACGGGCTTCTCGAACCGTTTCTGCCCGGCGGAATCGTAGCGCACCTTGTCCAGCACCTTGCCGTTGACGCTGAACGTCACGCTGATCGGCCCCGTACTCGAGAAAGTATTCTCCGCCACCGCGAACTCCACCCGAAGCTTCTGGTTCGTGTGCACCGCCGGAGCGAACTTCAGTTCCGCCTTCTCGCTCGTCCACCGCCACGTTCCGCCTTCGAGCGCCTTGCTGATGCCGCCCACAATGTGCAGCTCGGCGTAGGGATCGTTCATCGCGGCGTAGGCTTTCAGCTCCGTTCCCTCAGGCCCGTAGACGGGGCGCCGCTGGATCGGCGGCGCGTAGCTGTCGGAGATGCTCACGCATCCGGCAAGCAACAGCAGTAGACCAAGAGCCGATAGGTCTTTCACTCTCATGGGCGTTTATCGGCGTTCATCGGCGTTCGTCGGCGGCTAACAATCCCCTTCACTTCACCCTCAGGGTCGCGGCCGGTCACGTGGTCTTGTCCCTGGCGTAGCAGACCCCCTCCAGCGGGCACTCGGCGCATTTCGGCTTCCGCGCCGCGCACAGGTTCCGCCCATGGTGGATCAACTGGTGCGACACTACGATCCACTTCTCCTTGGGGATTGCCGCCGTCAGGTCGCGCTCGATCTTGACCGGGTCGGTCTCCTTCGTCAAATCCAGGCGCCCGGCGATGCGCTGCACGTGCGTGTCCACGACGATTCCGGAGGGAATGCCGTAAGCCGTCCCAAGCACCACGTTGGCGGTCTTGCGCGCCGCTCCCGGGATGCTCAGCATTTCCTCCATCGTTCTCGGCACGGTTCCGCCGAAGTCGGCCAGGATCTTCCGCGCCGCGCCGATGATCGACTTCGACTTGTTGTTGAAGAAGCCCGTCGAGCGAATGTCCTGTGCGAGCTCCTCCTGGCTGACGGCCGCGAAATCCCGGATGGTCGGGTACTTACGAAACAGGCCCGGGGTGACTTCGTTGACCCGTTTGTCGGTGCACTGCGCCGACAGGATCGTCGCCACCAGAAGCTGCCACGCATCGCGGTGGTGCAAGGCGCAGGTGGCCGCCGGATAGAGCCGGTCCAGTCCCGCGAGAATCTTCTGCACGCGGGCCTTGCGTTCTGCCGTGGTTTTCGGCCTTCTGGCGGCCTGTGCTTTGGACTTGGCCGGCACGACGGTCTACCATGGTAGCATTGCGGGAATCGCTGCTCCTGGCGCTGGCGGCGCTGGTCGTCTACGGCGCTTGTCTCACGGCCCCCTTTCAATTCGACGACTACGCGATCCTCTCCGATCCCGCCATCACCTCGGCCGGCGGGTGGCTCGACGTATGGAGACCGCTCCAGACTAGGCCGCTCAGTTACTTCACCTTCTGGCTGAACTACCGCCTCCACGGGCGCGAGCCGGCCGGATATCACGCGGTGAACCTGGCGCTTCATCTCGCCGCGGTGTTGCTGCTTTGGGACGTTCTTGCGCGCCGCATCCCGAAACGTCCCGCTTTGATCGCGGCGGCGCTGTTTGCGTTGCACCCGATCCAAAGCGAGCCGGTCCTCTACGTGTTCGCGCGCGGCACGCTGCTGATGGCGGTGTTTTGCCTGCTCTCCTTCCGCGCCTGGACGCTGGGAATGCGCTGGCAGGCGGTGGCCTGGTTCGCGGCCGCGCTGCTGTCCAAGGAGGAGTGCGTCGCGTTCCCGCTGTTTCTCCTGCTGCTGCATTTCTCGGGCTCGCGCAATGTTCGGGAGTTGCGCGCCATCGCGGCGATGCTCGGCCTTTCGCTGCTGGCGGGGGCGCGCGTGCTGTTCGCGACCGTCGTCCAGCCCGGCGCGGCGGCGGGTCCGCGGGCCGGCGTCGCGCCCTGGGATTACCTCATCGCCCAGGGCGTTGTGATTCTCCGATACTTCCGGCTTCTCGCGCTGCCCTGGGGATTCACCGTCGATCCCTATGTGCGTGTATCCTCGGCGTGGGTTGGGCTGCTGGCCTGGGCTGCCGTTGCCGGCCTGGCGGTGATCGCGTCACGCCGCTTCGGCCGGCTGCGCGAGGGCTTCTGGTTTCTCGGCGGCCTGCTGCTGCTGTTGCCGAGCTCGTCAATCTTCCCCGCCGCCGACCTGGCCGCTGATCGTCGCATGTATCTGCCGATGTGCGCGTTCGCCGCCGCGGCCGGATTCCTGTTGCGAGACATGCGCCTCCGCTACCTCGCCCCGGCCGGGTTGCTGCTGGCGGCGTTGAGTTTCGGCCGCGCGCAAGTCTGGCGCAGCGCGGAGTCGCTCTGGGAAGAGGCGGCGCGGCTCTCGCCGAACAAGGTCCGGCCGAAGGTGCAACTCGCCCGCGCTGTCGGCCCAAGGCGGGGCTTGCCGCTTCTCGAGGAAGCGCGGAAGCTCGCACCGGACGATGCCGCGCTGGCCGCGGAGCTGGGCAAGACGCACCTGCTGCTCGGCGATCCCCGGCGCGCGCTCGTCGAATTCGGCCGCGCCCTGGCGCTCCGGCCGCGCGATGCCCAGGCGCTGAACAACCGCGGCGTGGCGCTGATGGCCCTAGGCCAGCTCGATGCCGCCCGCCAGGACTTCAAGCGCGCCCTCGAAATCGATCCGAACCTCCGCGACGCCCGCCTCAACCTCCGAAGTGTCGGCCCGGAAGACCGGTGACACGCCACCCGCCTTTGGGACACGTCAATTTCCGCCGCACTTGCCACCCGTCGTGGTCGTAGGCGATCCGCGTCCAGCCATGGTGGCTCCGATGAGGCTGTCGAGGAAGTCGCCGCCCGGCAAGGATTCGACACAAGCTCGTACCGGTACGGGGCAAGGGACATGTAGCGGCGCTGCACCTTGATCCCAGGTATCGAGCGCCGGGATTGAGAATGGCGACCAGCCGGCCGCCCGCGTAAATGTATTCCTTGGAGGGATTATCCCGCGCGAGGCTCTGCGAATGCGCGTGGGGGGGACGCCGCCATCAGCGCCACCCACGAACCGGGAACATACGGCAGAGCCAGCGCACCCGCATCCCACAAGGCATATCCGGCTGCTGCCCACGAGGGATTCCTTACCAGATCCCTCAAACTCATACCCAAGCTTGCGACATCGAGGACCGTTTCAACCGGGATCTGCCCGTCCCGGTCAACATATCGAAGCGGATTGTTTAGAGCGTATGTGTATCGATTCCAGCTTTGTGGGTTCGACGGATCAGCGCTTTCCAGCAACGGATCGACACTTGTGAACCGACCCTGCGCCCCGGAGAAATACCGAGCACCGAAATAGTCCAATCCGGTCTCCGCATCCCGTTCTTTGCCGGTGAACTGCTGATTCACCAGCGGCGCCGCGCTCCCATCCGGGTACCCCATCGCCGTCGTCCGACCACCCGTCCCAGCGAACAGCTCCTCCCCGTACGGCCGGTAGTCGTGCCGCTCTGCCACCTTCACCATCGGGTCCGGGTCCGTGCTCGCCTTCGTCACCAGCCGCACGCTCCCCGAATGATCCCCCGTCACGTACAACACCTCGCTCACCGGCGGGGGCTCCGTCGTGTATTCCGCCGCCAGGCGCCCGAAGGCGTCATGCACGTACACCGTCGTCGCCCCGCTCGACAGCAGCTTCTTCACCCGCCGCCCCTCGCCGTCATAGAAATACTCATGCGTGTACGGCGTTCCCTCGATTATCTGCGTCGCCGTCTTCTGCCGGTTCTCGCCGTCGTAGGCCATCGTGAACGGATCGACCTGCCGCTGATTCCCAGCCCGTCGTAGCTCACGTTCACGATCCGGTTCGTCGCCGTGCCAAACCAACTGCTCGCCACCGGCGTCAACGGCGAGAGCGGCACATGGCTCGACCCGCTCACCCACCGGTTCCCGTACCGGTCCTTCCCGTACTTCTCGCACCACTTGCTGGCTGCCTCCGGACACACCGGCGCCAGCGGATTCGGCGGATCTTCCACCGCCACCGCCAGCCGGTTCAGCGAATCATACGTAAACCGCTGCGTCACCCCCAACGGCTCGATCCCCTGGCTGGCCACATTCCCGTTGTTGTTCGCCGGATACCCGTAGGTCAACCGCAGCAGATTCGTGATACGTCGTGGTGTAGCTCGGCTCCCCGAGCCACCCCGACGGGTTCCTTCCTGGCGCCCATTTCCAGCCGGTAGCCCAATGGCACGCTGTGGTCAGCGACTGCGCCCGGAAACCGGTTGACAAGGTTGACACCGTTGACAACCCGCCCTCACGCCGCCTTCACGGTCAGCTTCACGCCGACTCTCTTCTGGAGCACTTGGAGAATCGCGAAAAAGTTGGCCGTGTTGGGGTTGCCGCTTGGTCCGAGCATGCGATGCAGGCTCTTGCTCGGCTTCTGAAGATCCGCGGCCAACTGCTCGAAGCCGATGGTGGCATTGATGACGTCGCGCAATACCGCTTTGCCCGTAGCCTCCTCGCCGCCCAGATACGCGTTCATCGCTTCCGTCAGCAGCGCCTTGCGGAACCCAGCATCCCGCTGAGCACGCTCGTAAACCGTCTCCCGAAACGCCTTGGTCAGTGCCATCTGATTACTCCTTGCCGCCCTTGCGGCGCTTGTACTCTGCCCAGGCCGCCTCCGCCGCCGTGATCGCGGCACCCTGCCGCTTCTTCGAACTCCCGCCCAGCAGGATCACGATCCGCTCGCCGTCCTTGCCGAAGTACACCCGATACCCTGGACCGAAATCAATCTTGAGCTCGTACACACCGCTGCCGACGCCTTCGACATTGGAGAAGTTCCCCAGCCGGAGCCGGGACAGCGCCACGGTCACCCGCGCCGCCGCCACCGCATTCAGGCCCTCGAACCAGCGCACAAACGGCGACCGGCCGGAAGCATCCAGGAACTCCTGAATCTCGATTTCAGGCACACCTAGAATGGTAACACATACGTTACTATCGGCGTGCAGTCATGCCGTGTCAACCTATCAACCTGTTTTTGGAAGTTCCCGCTGCGCTCAGCGTGCCATCTCCCGACCCGCCGCCCTGAGAGCAAATTTTCCTCCCGGCGGAAGGCGCCGGGCCGCCCGTTTGTCCGGCCTGGTTGCGGTCGACCCTCAGGCGACCCGGCCCTCGGGATTCGGATTTGGAGGTTCGCTTCTCCGGAACAGCCTCTTCGCCCGCTCGCTCCGCCCTGTGGTAGACTGTCGGCTTCCGGACTCGCGCGTCTCAGAATGTCGCTTCAGATTTTTCTTCAGGGGAGAGTCCTCGGCATCGCAGAGTTTCTGATGGCGCCCGCTTCGGCGGATGCCTCGGAGAACTTCGTGTTTGCCGGCCGCTCGCGCTTCCTCGCTTTGCTGTGCGAGGTGCTGCCGCGGGCGCTGCTCAACGAGCTGGGGCTGGCCAGGATCCTGCTCGGCTCCAGCGGCGGCGGCCAGTTCCTCGTGGTCCTGCCGTGGGAGGCCAAACCGCAAGCCGAGGAGTGCCTGGTCGGCGCCGCGCGCCAGCTCAGCCAGTTGAGCGGCGGAACGCTGAGACTCGTCTGGGCGGTGACGGAAAACCTCGGCGACTGGAGCGTCGTGCGGCGGCGGCTTCACGAAGAGATGCGAAACCGGCGAGGCGCCCAGGCGGCGGATCTCGGGGCCGAGGCGTTCCGCCCTTTCCCGCTGGAGACCGAGGCCTCGCGGACGGGCGCTTTAGATCAACTGGCCGTCGAGCTGCTCGCCGCGGACTCCGCCGGCTGGTCGCCCGACAGTCCGGGGTGCGTGCTGGTGGGCCGAGGTAAGTATGTCTGGCCGCTGTCATCGAGTCCCTCCGCCGATGCCATCCCGATGGCCCGGCACGCGGCCTTGGACAAGGACGGCCACGCGCCCGCGTCCCTGGCGAAGCTGGCTGCGCGGGCCCAGGGCAGAAAGATCTGGGGCGTTCTTCGCGGCGACGTCGATAGCTATGGCGTGCGTCTCCGCCGCGTCCAAACCGTCGAGGAGCACATCCAGCTTTCGGTAATGTACAAGCAGTTCTTCGCCGGCGAGCTCGAAATCGTCTGCTCGTTGCCGGAATTCTGGCAGAAGGTGACGATCCTCTACACAGGCGGCGACGACTTCGCCGTCTGCGGCGCCTGGGACGCGCTGATCCCCCTGGCGCGCGAGATCCAGCGCCTGTTTCACCGCTTTTGCGAGGAAAACCTCAAGGATTTTCCCGGGCCGGACGGCAAGACCATCACCATGGCGCTGGCGCTGGCCGAGCACCGGGATGATTCGCTCCGGTCTGTTTTCGAGGACGCCGGCGCGCGTCTCGAGCGGGCCAAATCGACCGACAAGGACTGCATTTCGGTCCTCGGCAGAATCCTGGAATGGAGACAACTGGCGGCCGCCGCCGAGTTGCGCGACACCATGCAGCGCGTCGCCTCCGAAATCGGCTCGCCGCGCCTCTTCCTCCAGGAGATGTCCGCTTTCTACCGCAAAGACACCGCGGCCTCCGGGCCGTCGGCGTCTCCGGATGTGTTCCCGCAAAGACCCTGGAAGATCTACGGCCGCCTCAACCGCGCGCTCGGCGATACCAGGGACATCGTGCCGCAGAAGCTGCGAACCCACTTGACCAACGAGATGGTGGCCAAGGGTGCGACCCAAGTCAAGCTCCGCCCCGCCGGGCGGGTGGCGCTGGAGTGGACCCGGCTGCTGTCAGAGGGATAATCCATGCCCGAAGTACACCAGGAGAACCGAAAAGGCGAAGGACGCGGACCGCGCCGCGAAGGCGGCCCGCGCGAAGGAGGAGGCCGGGGAGAGGACCGGCGCTCCGATCGCGGGCGCCCAGAAGGCCCGCCCGAAATCGATCTCGACAAGCTGATCGCCGACAGCCTCTACCTCGACAACCAGGCCCACGGCGTGGTCAGCCGCATGCGCGACATGGACTCCGGCACCAAGAGCCAGTTGCGCCGCTTCTACAACGCCGTGCGGCGCGCCTGCCGCGCGCCCGCGGGCGAGCGCCAGCACCAGTTCGTCATGCTGCGCGCCCGCCTCGCCTATACCATCGCCCGCCACTCCTTGCGCAGTCTGGACGCGCTGGAGAAACTGCTGCTTCAGGTCACCCGCAAGAACGACCCCAAGGGCTACGAGCGGTTCCGGGACCTGTTCGAAGCGATCGTGGCGTACAACGAGTAGCCGGGGAGAGGATGCGATGAGCGCGCACACTGTCAAGACGGAACTGAAGTTGATGGGGAAGCTCATTCTCGAAGGAGAGCTTCGCTGCGAAACCGGGCTCCACATCGGCGCCGGCAAAGGATCGCTGGAAATCGGAGGCGCCGACAATCCCGTGGTCAAAGATTCCTTCGGCCGCCCGTACGTGCCCGGCAGCACGCTCCGAGGGCGGCTGCGTTCGTTGCTCGAGCAGGCCTCGGGCCTGGCGGTTCCCTCCGAGCTGGTGTACCTCTCGCGGCGCAAGGGCCAGGAAGTCCGCATCCACCAGAGCGACCGCCCGGATGACGAGATCTGCATTCTGTTCGGGCGCAACCCCGGCCGCATGGAGCGCGTGGACGGCGAGGCGCTCGACAACGTCAACGCCACGCCCGCGCGGCTCACCGTCTCGGACGCGCCTCTCGATCCCGACAGCATCACGCCGCAGATGCGCGAGAACCTTGACGACGAGCTGACCGAAGTGAAGAGCGAGAACGCCATCGACCGCATCACCTCGCAGGCCAACCCGCGCACGCTGGAGCGCGTGCCGGCCGGCGCGAGGTTCCGCGTCCGGTGCGTGGTCGATATCCTCTGCGAGGAGGACAAGGCGCTCCCGGCGCGGCTCGCCGAAGGACTGCGCCTTCTCGAGGACGACACCCTCGGCGGCGGCGGCTCGCGCGGCAGCGGGCGGGTGAAATTCGCGAATCTCCGCCTGGCCTGGCGGCCTCGCGCGTTCTATTCCTCCGGCGCGCCCGAGGCCGAACTCCTGGCCGGCGCCGATGCCGGAGCGCTGCTCGCGCTCGTCAACGAACCAGGCTTTTCCGAGAAGCTCGCCTGAGGCGTTCATGAACCCCGGTTGGATCGTCCGATTCCGGCCGCTTGGACCGTGGCGCGCTGGACCCGACAACGGCGCCCGCGATCGCGTGGATCCCGTGTTTCACAGCGACCGCCTCTACTCCGCGGTGTGCTCGGCCATGACGGAACTTGGCGTTCTCGAGGAATGGCTCGATGCCACGGCGCGGAATCCCGCCGGCCCGGCGGTCCGGTTCAGCTCCTGCTTCCCGTATCAGGGCGATCTTCAATACGTGATTCCGCCGCGCAGCCACTGGCCGCCCGCGCCGTCGCTCAAAGTTCGCTGGAAGGGCGCGCGGTTCGTGCCGGCGTCGGTGGTCGAAACGGTGCTCGCCGACAAGCACATCGACGAAAACCGCTGGACGGTTGACGGCCTGAGCGAATGTCTCGTTCCGGCGGACCGCCCGGGCGGGCCGTTCCGGCAGGCCGTGCGCTCCCACGCGGCGGTCGACCGGCTGTCGTCGAATATCGCGGTCCACGCCACCGCGTGCCTGGAGTTCCGCGAGGACGCGGGCCTGTGGGCCGCAGTCGCATTCGCCGATGAGCCGGCGAAGGAGGCGTGGTCGGAACGGCTCACCGCCGCCTTCCGGCTGCTCGCCGACTCGGGATTCGGCGGCAAGCGGACGTGGGGCTGGGGCCGCACCGCCATGCCACGGATCACCGAAGGCATGCTTCCTGATCTGATTCTGCCGCCGCGCCCTGCCGCCCCGGCAGCGGAAGGCGAAGAACTTCCGCCTGCGCCGGAACTGGCCTGGTGGCTGCTGTCGCTGCTCAGCCCGGCGCCCTCCGATCCCATCGATTGGCATCGCGGCGACTACACGCTGGTGACGCGCGTGGGACGCGTCGAGAGCGCGGCCGCGCTCGGAGCGTTGAAACGAGCCTTGCGGATGGTGGCCGAGGGTTCGGTGCTGTTTTCGGATTCGGCCCTGAACGGCGCCGCCGTCGATGTCGCCCCTGTCGGCTGCCCGCATCCCGTCTATCGCGCCGGCTTCGCGCTGGCGATCCCGATCCCGTGGCGGGTGGCGTCATGAGGTACCGCGTGTCGTGCCTGACGCCGCTGCTCGTCGGCGACGGCGGAAAGCTGTCGCCGATCGACTACATGGTCTGGAAAGACCATGTCAATGTGCTCGACCAGCAGCGCATCTTCCGCCTGCTGGCGAAAGGGCCGCGCCTCGACAATTACCTGACCCAGATCAAGCGCGCCGAGAAGCTCGATTTCGCCTCCTGGGGCGGATTCGCGCAGAATTTCGCCGGCCGGCGGATTCCGTTCGAGCATTCCTCCTGCGCGGCGCATTGGGAGCGGGCCAGAGGCGACAGCGTCCACATCCCGACGTTCGCCACAAGCCTTGACGGCCCGTATCTGCCGGGCAGCGCCATCAAGGGCGCGCTCCGCACCGGGATGCTGTACCAGGCGATGCTGGACCGCAACCTCGACGCCGTGGCCGCCCAGTACCGCGGCGACCGCCCTCCGAGGCGTCCGGCCGAGAGCGCCGAGGACATCGCCCTCGGCGCCCACGGCTCGTGCCGCGCCCGGGCCTTTCGCGTAGCCGATTCATCGCCGGTTTCGCCGGCCAGCACCAGGGTCTATCTATTGCGGGTCTCGGTGCTTCAGGCGCGAGGCCGCGAGCAGTACGGGCTCGGCTGGAAACAGAGCCCGCGCGGCGCCGCCGACGGCAGGCGCCCCGAGGACGGCACTCCGTACTTCGCCGAAATGGTCGCGCCGGGCACGGCATTCGAAGGTGTCTGGACCGAGAATGCGTTTCTGAGCGACGACGGGGTGCGCCGCGCGCTGCGTTGGAGGGAACCGGTTTCGGCGCAGTCTGTCTTTGCGGCGGCCAACGCGTGGGCGGCGGCGCTGCTGGCGATCCACCGGCAGTACGCGTCACAAGCGGGTCTGACGTTGCTGGACCAGCACCTCGAGTCGCTCGAGGCGCGTCTGGCCCAGGCGCGCGACAGCGGCAACGCCTGTATTCTCAGCCTCGGTTGGGGCGCAGGACTGCTCGGCAAAATCGGATGGCTCAAGACTGACGATCCGCAATACCGGGAGATCCTCCGCCAGACGCCGCTGTACGGGCGCGGCATAGCTCCCCATCTCCCGTTCCCGAAGACCCGGCGGATCGTCTTTCTGGAAGACCGCCCGGCCACGCTGCCGGGCTGGGTGCTGCTGGAGCGCTCAAGCTGACGCTGGCATGTATCACTTTACTTCGAGCGAAACAGGCCCCAGCAGGCCCGAAACGGCCGAGCCGCGATAACGCGTCGGGATCGTCTGGTAGTGGTTGGCCAGCGTGTTGTACACGAGGATCTCGACGCGGTTATGCCCAGGCCTCACGAGCTTCGACACGTCCACCTTCCAGGGCGGCGCGACTTTGATGCCGGCGGGTTTGCCGTTGACATGGACCTCGGCGGTCGACACGACGTCACCGAGGTTCAGCCAGACCTCGCCTCGCGCGTCTTTCTCCGACAGCGCGACTGTCTTCCGATACCAGGCCCCGCCGGAGTAACTGGAAAGCCCGTCGATTTTCGACCAGTCGCCGGCGGTGATCAGACCCGGGCCGCAGTCGAGCGAGAGCGGCTCGGGCAGCGCCGCGCCACCGTACGATCCGCGTTCCTGTTCGACGCGGATCGCGACGAGGACCGGTTCGGGAACGACAGCGGAAACCGTACCCTTGTACTCGTGCGAGCCATCGTCGCGCGGCCTTGCAGGCCCAATCGCCAGCTCCCTGCCGCCAGCCCAGGCCCGCACCGTTCCCTGCGCGATGATCGTCATGGCGCGCAAGCCCGGAGGCGAAGTGAAGCGATACCAGCCCGCCGGCTGAGGCGCCTGCGGGCGCGTGTCGAACGGCAGGAGGCCGGGCCGGTTGAACCACGTCATCGCGAGCGGGTACGCCTGCATCCAGTCGCGCGGCGCATCGGCGGCAATGAGGACGACGTGGCCGCGCCCCGGGCCGTCGTAGCGCAGGAGGAGCGGATTCGCGCCGGCGCGCAGGCGCACCGGGCCCGGCACTTCGATCGGCGCGCCGTTCAGCCAGGCTTTTACCGGCGTCATGCCGCCGGCGACTGCGCGCGCCTCGCCTGCTGCCGGCGAGGAGACCGAGGTCCACAGATAGTAGCGGGAGCCGCCCGCTTCGCGCTCGTATTCGATTGTGGTCGGCTTGATCTTGGGCGCGCCGAGCGCGATGAAGTCGTCGGAGACTTCGCCTTTCAGGCCGTGGTAGCCCTGGTGGCCCGGGTCATTCTCCACACCCCAGCGCATCGAGAATTCGTATGGCTGCCAGGACTTGTTCGCCGGATCGATCTGGCGCGCCCGGACGAGTTCGGCCTCGAGCGCCGCCAGGTCCGCGTTCTCCGGCAGCGGGCCGAGCTTCCAGAAACGAGGCCCGTACGAGTGCGTCACTGTCTTCCAGTTCGAGTCATCGAAGGCCGGGGACAGCCAGCCGGGATCCAGCGCAACCTCGTCCGCATAGCGAAACCGCCACGCCTCGGCAGCGATCGGCCCATCGCTCGCGGGGAGCCGGAAGTCGCCGAAGCGGTTGTCGAGCGTGGGCTTCAGCTCGAATTCCCACGGCCCGTCGACAGCGATGGACCGCACCGGCTCTTCAGGGATGGCGCGGCTCAACAGCTCGGGTTTGCCCGGGCTGAACACGATCAACTGCGCCTCATCTTCGCCCAGCGGCATGCGAATTCGCGTCCCCGCGCGCGACTGCGACACGACAGGAAGCGGCGCTGTGCCGCCGGTCCATGGATTCCAAAGCTCGACTTTCCCTCCTGCGCGGAAACCGCACTCCGACCCTTTGTCAGCGCCGTAGACCATGTAGACGTCGCGCGGGCCGATCCGCCGGTGAAGGACGTTCGGTTGTTCGCCGCCGGTATCAAGGCAATTGAAGTCACGCGGGAACGCGCGGCCGATAGTTTCCGCGATCTGCTCCGGAGTGGCTGCCCGGCTCGCGGGCGAACGGAAAGCCTCGCGAACCATCGCGAGCAACTCGGGATCGTCGCGGCCGGCGCGGTCGCTCGCCTCCGGCAGCGCTCCGAGCGCCATCACGATTCCGCCCGCGCGCTGGAACTCGAGGGCCTTGCGGATGGTCGAGTGGCGCGCGGCCCGCATCGCGGGAAGGATCAGGACGCGATACTCTTCGCCCGAAACGAGCAACTGTCTGTTCCGTATCCGCGCGCGGGCGAGCGACTCGAAGTCGATGAAGTCGAAGTCGATGCCCTGCCTGTACAGGTGCATGCCGAGCCCGAACGCCGCGTCGACCGACTCCTTGCCGCCCATGCCCGCCTCGACCGGCGCCACCGGATAGACGATGGCGACGTCGGTTCGGTGCACGCCCTGGCTGAGGAGGTACGACAGGTGCTCCGTCATCCGGAGGAACTCGCCCATGTGCGTCCAGTACGGCATCCGGAAGTGATTGCAGGGCGGCGCCCACTCCCACCAGCCGCCACGGGTCGCATAGTACAGCCCGTGCAAGGTCAGGAGGTTGTGGCCCATCGCGAAATTGCGGAGCGTGGCTTCGGTGAGGGCCGGCGTCGTCGTGCCCCAGCCGCTCCCGTAGAAACCTTCGAGCCACGTCCGCGGCCGCTCGTAGAGGTGGGCGATCGAGCTGGCGACTTTGTTCTTGATGATGTCCGCGGCCAGCCTCGGTTGATCGTTGCCCGGCCCGGTCATCCAGCGCTGGGTGCGGAAGTAGTCGCCGAATTCGGTGACGTCCCGGCCGCGGCCGCCGTGGTCGCAGCCGAAGAGCATCCCCCGGCTGCGGTGCCATTCGTAGAGCGGGCGGAAGAAGCCCTCTTCCTCAAGAGACACCATGACGTCGGAGTAGTCGAGCCGCAGCTTCGGCGTGCGCGGTCCGATGTCCACGAACAGCCCGGCCAGTTCGGGAACGATGTCGTACCCTTTGCGCTTGCGGAACTCGGCGGCGAGAGCACCGTTCCACAGCCAGCCGCGGACGCCGAAGTCGAGTTCGTCGGAGAAGAAGAAATTCAAGCCTTTGCCGCTTTCGCCGGGGTTGCGATCCTCGAAGCGCTGGAAGAACTTCTCCACCACCTTTGGCCCGCTGCGCGGGTGCATTGGGTCGAGCGAAAAGGGCTTGACGACCGCGTAGACGCCGACGACTTGCCACTCGCCGTCCGGCGGCGTCCACTGGACGGTACTGCCGGCAACGCGCGCGCGAAGATCGATGCCGGAGCCAGGCACGATGGTCCCGTTTTGCAGCCGGTAGCCCGAGACGCTCACCGGCGGCTGCGGCAGTTCCAGCGAGCACGGCTGGCCGCCCGGGCAGGCGCGAATCGACTTGTCGAGCGACGCGCCTCGCATGCCCGGGTTCTCCCGGAGGATCTCGTCGAAGTACCAGCCCTGTCCCGGCCCCAGCGTGTAGTCGCTGAGACTTACTGACATACCTCGCTTTCGGGCCTCTTTAAGAAACCAGCCGAACAGCTCCCACCATGGCTCGGAAAACAGCGGCGGGTCGCTCGGGTAAGTGAGTCCCCAAGTCTGGCCGCCCTGATCGCTGTGGGCGTAATTCACCTGTAAGCCGGCGATACCCTTATCCTTGAGCTGATCGAGCTGCCAGGCGATTCGCTCTTTCGTCAGCGGGTCGCCGAGCCACCAGTAAAAGCCCACTTCGCCGTACCCGGGCGGCGGATGGCGAAAGCCTGGGAGCACGTCCAGTTCCGGATCGCGGCTGGGATAGCCGGCGGGGGCCGGATCCCCGGCTGGAGCCGTCGATGCCAACAACAGGAACACGGCCACGGCCCAAATGAGCCGGCCTGCCACGCGTGCGGCTGGCTGGCCGGCACGGCGGTGAGAACCCAGGGCGTCACCGGTGCCGTGCATGCCACGGTTTCCAGGCCGCACGGGAGCCTTCGATGGCGCACAGCCGCACCCAAGGAACGACATCGCCCTCAATCCTACCAGCCTGACGGGGCTCCGCCTCGCCTCCCGGCAGGGCGCTGAAAGAGATCCGGGAGTTTCAGGCAGGCGAAAGACGAAATCGTTGGGGTTCGGGTTCAACTCGTCGGCTTGATGCATTTCCCGAAACGGCAGGTAGCGGGAAAGAACTCGCGCGCGTCCGGCAGACCGGTCCACCCATTTCAGCGTTTCGGCGTGCGTGTTCTGGAGATCGCGCTGAAGCGAGACGCCGTCGAAGTTCGGGAAGCTGAGGAGACGGCCGTAATCTCTGTCCGGGGGCAGCAACTCCGCTTTCCACTGGCGTGAGACACCGACGTCGAGCCACTGCTTCCTCTCACCGGAGCGAGGCGAGGGCGAGGGGAGTGAAGACCGCACGCATCGAATCCTGGCGCTGTCTGAATGGAAACGCCATCCCGCAGAATATCGAGTTTCGGCCAGCAGCGGATTTCCGCATTGCGGAACAGGGCTACCCCATGAAAGAATGGAGATGCTCGTGCTCGAGAGTCAGAAGTGTGACTTTTCAGACCGCAATGCGGAATCTGCACGGCCCATGCGGCCGCGCCACATGAGCTGGCATGAACAGCGCTGACCAGAACGCTGCCCGGGGACGGGATTACGCGCAGGCGGTCGTCCGCGCCTGCGACATTTTGAAGTCCTTCCGCCACGAAGGGGAAGTGCTCGTGTTGTCGGACGTCACGAATCGCACGGGATTATCGAAGACCACAGCCTTCCGGCTGCTCCGCAGCCTGATGGAGGGGGGGTTGGTCGAGCGCGTCAGGAAGGGAGAGTACCGATGCCTGTTTCGCCCCCTGGCATCGCGCAGCCTGCGGCTTGGCTTCGCCGCGCAAACAGATTCCGAATTCTCGAGGGAAGTCAGCGAGGGCCTCCAAAGGGCAGCGGCGGCCAAGGAGAACATCCATCTCATTGTCTTGAACAACCGCTACAGCGCCCGCGAGGCATTGCGCAATGCCGAGCTGCTGATTCGCGAACGGGTGGACCTGGCGATCGAGTTCCAGACGTACCAGCGCATCGCGCCAGTGATCGCCTCGAAATTCCTGGAGGCGAATATCCCGTTGATCGCCATTGAAGTTCCTCATCCGGGGGCTACGTATTTTGGCGCGAACAATTACCAGGCCGGCCTCATGGGTGGCCGAGCGTTGGGCCGCTGGGCAAGGGAAAATTGGCCCGGCGGCCCGGAGCAAGTGCTTCTGCTGGAACTGCCGATTGCGGGCCCGCTTCCCGGCTTGCGGATCACGGGGATCGTAGACGGGATGCGGTCCGAACTGCCGTCGATAGACAAGACGCCTGCCGTACATCTGGACGGCAAAGGCGATTTCGAAAGGATACTCGGCGTGGTACGGCGCTTCTTGAGACAAGCGAAGCCGAAGCGCACCTTGGTAGGCGCCGTAAACGACATGTGCGCGCTGGCGGCGTTGCGGGCCTTCGAAGAAGCGGGATTCGACCACTTCTGCGCTGTGGTCGGCCAGAACGGCACGCCGGAAGCACGCAAGGAGTTGCGCCGTCCGGGCACGCGGCTGGTTGGCTCCGTGGGGTATTTCCCGGAACGTTATGGCGATGGATTGATACCGCTGGCGATGGGGATTCTCCAGAAGAAGCCAACGCCTTCAGCCGTCTTTGTGAAGCATCGGCTGCTGACTCCGGACAACGTCAACCTGATTTATCCGCTGGATTACAAGGCTACGACATGAGCACAATTACCTCTGAGAGCCACACCGCAGGCCCTGAGTGCTCCTGACTGTCCACGCCGCCCATGGGGCCGCGCCACAGCGGGTCGGGGGTGATGCCGCGGATCAGAAGAACCGGGCTTTGATGTTCTTGACAACCTCCTTGGCCAGCCCCTTGGTCGCCCCCATGGAATTGCCTCCAATGGCGCCCATGACGACCTTTCCGTCCATTTTGCGCTCCAGGAGCATGTCGCCCGTGGCGCGGTCCGCGATCTTGACCTGCGCCACGATCTTGGTCTTGCCGGCGCCAAAGCCGACCAGATAGCGTTTGGCCCGGCTGCCGGCCTTGTATTCCGTGATGATGCCGGTCACCTTGAGGGCCGGAGCGCTGGCGTCCGACGGCTGCTCACCGGGGCGGAGAACCTGCTTGAACTTCTTCATGTTCTCCAGTTCTTCGACCAGGTCCTCGACCAGGCTGACCTGGAATTCGGCGGGAAATTGGATGCCTTCCTGGACGTCGAATTTTGTGACCTCTATGCCGAGGTACTTGCCTTTGACAGCTTTGTCCTCGGCCGAGGCGGAAGCGATCAGCAGGCCTGCCATCAGGACGGACAGAATGAAGTACGAACGTGTACGCAACATCGGTTTTCCTTTCATTCGAGTTGACCGCTACTTCTTCTCACTGGACTGTTTGGAGGCGGGAGGAATCGGAGGCGCGGGTTCCTCCACGGGGACGCCGAACCTCTCCAGCCACCGTTTCGTGCGTGCCCCGCCCGGTATAGCCATTTGAAAAACCGCCCCCATGGCTCCTCCGCGTTCATTTACGTACTCCAGAACGATGGTGTCCACCTTGCGCTTCTTCAAGATCAGGAAGCCTCCGGCGCCAAACGTCGCCACAGCCGCCGCGTAGGTGGCGCCGGGGTAGTGGCGCACCCCGGACAAGAGTTGCACGCGGCGCATGTTCTTGTATGGAACCGTGGCGACTGTCTTGTTCTTGCGATCTACCACCAGGCTGTCGGACGTGAACGTTAGATCGACTCGTTGGCCACGCCGGACCTTCGGCAGGCCGACTTCGTGGAATACCCCCTTCTCCGTGAGCGTCTTGCCCTCAACGTCTTCTGACGCCCATCCGCAAACCGGAAAGAACACGAGGAGCATCGTCAGAGACGACACGCGCTTAGGCATGTTCTCTCCTCCATGTCTTCGCAGGAGAAGGCCGGCAGGTCGGGCTCCTTCAGCGACCGGCCGGTCCTTCGAGCCGGTCTTTCCTGACCCGCAACAGTATACACCCGATTGAGGAGTTGCGGGTATGTCTTACCGATTCGCTACGGAACCGAAAGGGATCCCGAGATCAACCGGGCGACACGCAGCCGGACGTCGTCCAACTGCGCGTCGCGGACGTTGCGGAAGCGGATGATGCCGGCGTCCTCGTCCCATTCGGTGACGGACTCACTCGACAAGTCGAGCGCATCCGAGACAGCGGCGGCGACCGCTTCGCGATCCCAGCCCTTTCGTTTCGCCAGCAGCGCGAGGTACTCGATGTCCTGCTGGCCGCGGCGGAACGCCTTCAGCCGCATCGAGACGAACGGCTCGTCGCGGCCGAACTTCGCCGCCGGGTAGAAGACGGTGAGGGGCTCGGCGCGCTCCCAGGATTCGGCGCCGCGCACCGCGTTCCACGGCACGATGCCGTCCGCCCCATGGAGCCACGCCTTCCAGCACCAGGCGCGCATGGCGACGTTGGTCTCGCGAGGATGGTTCGTCGAGGCGTAGTTCCAGAAGGAAGACCCGAAGCGGCGGCGGTCGTCGAGCAGGTAGCGGTTCTTCTCGTAGAGCCGCCGGCTGACGCAATTCAGGTCGATCTGGCCGGCGAGCAGGTCCCGGATCCAGTCCACGCGGCTGATGTCCGTACGCAAAATGATCGGCGCGCCGGGGTGCTTCTCGAGGCCGCGCCGGGTGAGCCAGGCCAGGAAGCTGATGGCGCGGACATCGTCGCGATGGTTCGGCTCGTCCAGCAGCCACCAGGAAACGCCGCGTCCGCCCTGAGCCGGGCGTTTGTAGTAGTACTTGTTGTTGAAGTACACGAAGTAATTCGTTTTCGTCCAGCCGCGCTGTTCGAGGTGGCCGGCGAACTGCGCCACCACTGCCGAGTAGCGGTCCTGATACTCCGGCGTGAACGATTCCTCGATGGGGCCGGCCTCCAGGCCGTGCCGCGCGATGAAGGCGCGGTACTCCTCTTCCGTCTTCGCGACGGGGTAGTCATTGTGCTTGTAGCTGCGGCGGAGGTCGCCCGGCCAGTTCTCGAAGAACGGCAGATACATCGCGGGGATCGGGACGCCGGCTCGGGGCAGGTCGGAAAACGCCGAGCCGTCGAGCAGCGGCCCGAAGTGCGCGTCCCAATCGGCCCAGCTCGCGATCGTTGTGGCCGCGCCTTCGCCGTCGAGAGGCGGCGCGTGGTCGGGAACCGTGGTCCCGTTGTGGGAGTAGCCGAGAACATCGAGGTTGGCGCGGTGCAGGTGCGCGGCGCGATGGTACGCCTGCTCGAGCTTGCGGTAAGGGGGCGTGCCCCGCTGGAGGTTCCAGCCGGAATCCACGCCGCTGTAGCAATTCAGATCGACGATGAAGCTGAGTGTGTCGGGAAGCGCCAGCGGCAGCACATCGACCTCGACGGCGACGCGGTGGTCGGCGCCCGCAGCTTTCACCAGAAGCTCACCGGCATGCCGGCCGGGGCGGGCGTCGCGAGGAACGTAGACGTCCACGAACAGCGGCTGCACGGTCTGGCCGGAAACCGGGTTGTCTTTCGACGGAAGGTCGAACGGAGCCGCGAGGGGAACGAGCGCGTCCGGATACCACGGACGCGTGGCGCTCGTGTCCTTGTCATCGGGGACGAACCACTCACGGTAGAGCTGAACGGCGCCAGTCGAGCGAAACACCGCCGGCAATCGCGCGCCGGAGAACAGCGGCTTTGTGACCTTCACCTCAACGCCTGACAGGGGAGCGGAGCTTTCGACGACAAGCTGGAAGGCGACGAACTCGTTGCGCGCTCCCGCCAGGCGAACCGTGCGGCTGGCCGCGTCCCAGACGGAGTTGTGCGCGCGGTGGTCGGGAGACTCTGCTTGCTCCAAGAGGGCGCCGGTGCGAGGGTCCAATTTGAGAAGCTCCGGAAAGGCCCAGACAAGGGGCCGCAGGCCGGCTGGGCGGCCTTCTCGGGAGCGCAGCGCCGGCGCGGGGAGTTTGGGATTGGCGCGCGCGTAAGCTCGGTAACGGCCTAGCGTCGAGGCAGGACCGGAGTTGCCGGCGCCGTCCATAGCGCGGGCCGCGAAATAGTAGAGCGCTCCCGGTTTCAGTCCCTCCACGACGGCGCTGACCCGGTCGCGGATCGTGTTGGCGACGTCCAGCGGATGCGACTTCGGCGCGAGAGGGTTGAGACACCAGCGCGGGACGCGCTCCGCCGCGTCGAAGTTCATGGGACCGATCGGCTGCCCGGAGTAGCGGACCTCGTAGTGCGCGGCGATGCCGGCCCCATCGTCGTGGCCGGCGCCGCCGAAATCGAGAACCACGCTGCCGGGGCGAAGCGTGGTGCGTCCCAGGGCGCGGACCTCGGCGGGCGTGCTGTCGAGGATGGCGCCACCGGATTTGAACGATCGCACCGGACCCGGGTAACCCAGGTGGCCGCGCGGGCCTTCGACGATCAGAACCGGCGGGTGAGTGCTCTCGCGGCTATCGAAGACGTGCTCCCATGGCGCCTGGCCTTTCTCGTCGGTGAGCAGGACGCCGAACTGGTCGCCGGTGATGAGTGCGTTGACGATCACAGGGGAAACGTTGATTTCCCACCAGCCGTCGTTCCATGCTGCCGGGCGCTCGTAGGCGTACAGGCTTCCGCCCTGGGCGAAGGTCACGTCGGCGATGTCGGAGCCGGCGTAAGACCAGTGCTCGTCCTCCCTGGGCTGGTAGTAGTTCACGCTGCCTTCCGACCACAGGCCACTGCCGCTGATGGTGGACAGGCCCACGGTGTGCAGCGGGATCGGGGCCTCACGGCGGTGGACGCGCAGGGTGGCCCTCTCGACCATGATCCCTTTGGCCGCCGAGACGTCGAACATCAGCAGCGCGAACGCTTCGCGCCCGCGCACGTGAAGCTCGACGTCGCGCCCGTGATTCCGCAGCGCCGCCTCGGCTTTGGACCTGGGAACGCCCCACGGCGGCGTGGCGATCCACGAGTCGGCGATGGCGCGGCACTCCATGCGCTCGGCGGACAAGAGTCCGGCGGAAAAGACAATCAAGAGAATTGTGATGGCGGGCATTATGGAAGCCAGAAGCATCATAGTGCCTTTGCGAACTCTTTTCAATAGACTGGATGCCATGGCGCGGAGATTGCTATTGCTCGGGCTGCTTGCCTGCGGGCTGCGGGCGGAGGTGCACGGAATCGCCCTGGTCGGGCAGGCCCAGCCCAACTGCTGGAACGTTGAGGACATCGTCGCCGCGCTGACCAGGGGCCTCGGAAGCGACCGGGAGAAGGCGCTGGCGCTCCACCGCTTCGGCATGGCGCACTTCATCCATTTCAACGGCCCGATCGAGGAGCGCGGCGAGTACGTCACCGATCCGGTGAAGCTGGCGGGCGTTTACGGCTACGGCCTGTGCATGAACATCAGTTCGGCGATGTGCGGCTTCTACAACGCCGCCGGACTGAAATGCCGCGCGCGGACGATGCCGCTGCACTCTGTGCCTGAAGTCTGGTTCGAAGGCCGGTGGAACTACATCGACACCGACATGTTCGGCTATGTCTTCCTGCCGGATGGGAAGACGATCGCCAACGTCGATGACCTCTCCCGTGACGCCGATCTGTTCCTGAAGCAGCGAAACCCGCCAGATCCGTTCTATCCCTACGACGAGAAGAAGGACATGGCCGACGTGTTTCGAGGCGTGCGCGCGACGAAGGACCACCATACGTACGCGAACGCGCACATGATGAATCTGTCGCTGCGGACAGGCGAGTCGGCGACGCTCTACTACCGGCCGCGCAACCGGTACCTGCTGCGGGAGATCCAGGAGGACCTCGGCACGGTCTACAAGGACTACTGGGTCGTGGGTCCGGTGCGGCGCGGGACGCTGGCGTGGACCGACAAGCCGCCGGCGGCGTACGGCAACGGGCTGATCGAGTACAAGCCCGATCTCCGGTCCAAGGCCTTCCGGCTGGAGAACCCCGAGCAAGAGGGCATTGTCGTGCGGCAAGAGCCGGACACGCCGCCGCTCGCGGCCGCGGAGAAGGGGCGCGTCGCGTCGCTGGTGGTGGAGGTGAGCGCGCCGTGGGTGATCGCGGGATTGCAAAACGACCTGGCGGATTTCGACGACGACAGCGACGCGGCGGTCGTCAGCGGCCTCTTCTGGCGGCCGGACCGGGCCGATGAGAACCGCATCTTCGTCAGCACCGACAACGGGCGGAGCTGGAAGAAGGTCTGGGAGAACCGGCTGCTCGGCGCGGTGCCGTTCCAGGTGGATCTGAGCCGCCACGTGATCGGCAAGTTCGCTTATCGTGTGAAATTCGAGTGGACCGACCGGAAGGGGACAGGAAAGGTCGGACTCGAAGATCTGAAGTTCGCTACATGGGTGGCGCTGTCGCCGATGGGGCTGCCGAGAATCGTCGCTGGAAGGAACACCTTCCGGCTGTCAGCACGCCCGCGGCGCACGTTTTACAGCGAGAGCTATTGGCAGCGCGGAGGGGCACTGCCGGAGGAGAAGCGCGAGAACCTCGATTACGTGGACAGGGCGCCGTTTCTCCGGCAGGCGACGCAGGACAGGCCTGGGGTACTCACGTTTCAGCTGGGCCCGAGTGCAGCGGTGGAGGAAGCGCGCATCAGCGTGCGCGCCCGGGCGTTAGGGAACAAGGTGACGGACACGCGGCTGGCCCTGTCGCTGTCGGAAGATGACGGCAAGACGTGGCGCGAATTGCGGCGGTTTGCGCCCGACGAGGAGCACGAAGAGAACCACATGTGGATGAACCATATGATCAATGACCGGACTCTGGACGGCGGGCGATCCTGGCTGCGTGTGGCGGTCGAGAACGCCGGACTCGAGAAGGTGATCGCGAACACCGCTCTGCGGGCCGCGCCGGCGGCGCCCTCCACGCTGCGGATCACGCATCTGTGGCGCGAGGCTGACCGGCAGAAGAGCTTCAGCCGGATGTTGCCGCCGGGCGGCGCGTGGCCGGCGTACGAGGTCGAGGCCGGGGCGGGTGTGCGGAACGAGGCGCTGAGGTTCGAGGCGGTGGCGCCGTAAGGCAGCTCAACGTCCTTCAGGCGCTGGAATCAGCCGAAATTTTCGCCGCCCGGCGATGCGGTAGGTCGAGAAATCAGCGTGATCCACGGTGAGGATCGTGGTCAGTGACTCCCGCTCGGCCAGCAGTACCAGGGTGGCATCGGTGAAGTCCATCGGCCTGTCGCTGTATTTGTCCATCAGCGAACAGAGCGCGGACAGGTCGCGATCGCCGACTTCCCCCAGGGTGACGGCGCCCGAGCGCACGAACTTCCAGGCAGCCTGCACCTCATGGGTACTGTCCCCAACCAAGTGGAACAACTCGGTCAGCACCGCCTCGGAAGTGAGCAGAGGGAGGCGCAGACCGGCGAATGCCTGGACGCAGGCCGCGTGCCACCGGTCGTCGCGATCAAGCAAGGCGAGGATGGCGCCGGTGTCGATCAGCCCGCTAGCGACCATGGCGACGCTCCAGTCTCCGGTGAACGGCCGCCCGCGCCTTCTCAGCCCGGTGTGGGTCGCGCCCCGCGACCGTTCCGAAGCTGCGGGCGGCGGCGGCCTGCAATCGCGCCTGCTCGACGTCGGTTTCCGGCGTGCGCGACCGCTGACCGAGCCATGACCTGGCGATTTGCCCGAGCAAATCCGCGACGCTGGTCTGCTCCCGTCTCGCTTCGAACTCCAGAGCCATCTTCAGGTCCGGCGAAACCCGCCAGCTATAGACTTCACTCTTCCTCATGCACTACAGTGTAGTACATCATTCCGCGCACCGGCTCGCTGCCGGTCGCACATGCTAGAATCCGCCCAATGGCAACAATCACCTCAAGCGCCGCCTCCGCGCCGCGCGCCTCAGAGAACAAGGCCTTCGTCGAGCAACGCCATCTCGCGCTCGACGCCTTCCGCGGTTTCATCATGCTCATGCTGGCCTCCGAGGGCTTCGGGTTCTCCAAGCTCCTGGATCACGCCACCTACGGGTGGATCGCCCGCCAGTTCGAGCATGTGCGATGGGAAGGCCTGGTGTTCTGGGACCTGATCCAACCTTCATTCATGTTCATGGTCGGCGTGGCGATGCCGTTTTCCTTCGCCAAGCGGACGGCGCTGGGCGCGACGCCGGCGGACAACTTCCGCCACGTGCTCGCCCGATTCTTCAAGCTGATCCTGCTGAGCCAGATCCTGATCTCAATCGCGGACGGCGAGGCCAGCTTCCAGCTCATCAACGTGCTGAGCCAGATCGCGTTCACGTACCTGTTCTGCTACCTGCTGATGCAGTTGCGGTTCCGCTGGCAGGCCGTGGCGGCCGGGCTGATCCTGGCCGGGCACTGGGCGCTGTTCTTGTTGATCCCAGCGCCGGACGGAGCCTTTTCAAAGACGGACAACATCGGCGCGGTGATCGACCGGGCGCTCGGGCTGCACTACGGCGGCTATTACGTGACCATCAACTGCATCAGCAGCACGGTGACGACGCTGTTCGGCGTCTGGACGGGCATGCTCTTCCGCAGTAACCGCACCCGGGCGGAGAAGTTCAAAGTCCTGGCGATCTCGATGGGCGCTTGCTTTGCCGGCGGGCTGGCGCTGAGCCTGGTGAACCCGATGGTGAAGCGGTTGTGGACGGCGTCGTTCACGCTGTTCAGCACGGGCTGGGTGCTGCTGATGATGCTGGTGTTCTTCGTCTTGATCGAATTGGCCGGGTGGCGCAAGCTGGCGTTCCCTTTTCAAGTGGTGGGAAGCAACTCGGTCTTCATCTACTCGCTGAGCATGGTGCTGGCAGGTTGGATCCGGCGCGCGGTGGGTGTCTTCACAGGCGAGTTCCGGTTCGTGGGCGATCTCGCGCCGGTGGCGCTGTACAGTTCTGCGGTGCTCGTGATGTGGTGCCTGTGCTACTGGCTGCACCGGCACAGGATCTTCTTGAGACTATAGACCGAATCGCGTCGAGAGATCGCGGCAGCGCCTCACCGTGCCGCTGCCGTGTGCGCGGCTCTCGGTTTTTTCGCTGGAGTCGGCGCGGGTTCGGGAGGCACCCACTGGAGATCCAGGTCCAACTGCTCGACCCGAAGGCGGCTCCGTAGGATGTTGCGCAAGACCGCTCGCGCCGCCTCGTCAAAAGCCACAGGGGCCTGGTATTGCAGCCGCACAACGATGCCCGCCGGGTTGAAACCCAGTTCGTGGCCGAGCAGGGTTGCGGTGTTGGCAGGCCACGCCTCGCGCAGTCGCTGCTCCAGCCGGGCGACGAGCGCGCGCCTCACGGCGTCCAGGTCCTCCAGCGGAGCCGGCGGAGCAGGCTTCAGGCGCTCCCGCAATAACGCCAGTTCTTCTTCACCGGCCACTTTCCGGACAAACAGGTCCACGTCCCTGCCCGTTCTCTTGATTATGGATCTTCGAGATTCTTCGATCTTCGTCTCCGGCAGGGCCTCGGTCAGAATCAGCCTGACGCGGATCCGGTCCGGCGTGAGGTCGATCATCTCCGAGACGATGGCCTCCCTGGAGGCGAGCTCGCGGATCGCTTCCCGGATCGCCCCGCCGCCAGTGTCTCATTTCTCACCTGCATGAGCGCCTGGCTCAGCGGCACGAACAACACCACCAGCACGAGGGCGATCATCAGGACTCGCCAACGGAGTTTTCCTATGTCCGCCAGGGAGCGAGAGAGGAAGGTGCGCTCGAGCAGCCCGAAGAGCCTGTCTCCCGACGCCCGGTCCCGGATCGAACGGTCGATCTCCTCCCGGACGTCTGGCGCGTCCATGCGGACAAGCAGGAAGACGAGGAAGGCCTGAGAAGCCCACTGCTCCCGCCACGCTTGCCAGCAAGTTGACCACCGACTTGACACCCAGGTAGAGGTCGCCGGCTGCCAGCGCCAGGCCTCCGGCGAGGATCGGGCCCATCAAAGGAGAGATGAGCAATCACCACTGCCGGGCTGTTCAGCACCAGGCCGAAGGTAGCGATCGCGGCCGAGAAGGCCAGTTCCAGCCAGTCATTCACACTGGCGACTTCCGCCGCCTCGAAGACCTGGGCGTAGACTCGTGGCTTCGTGCGCGGATCGATCCGGAGCGACTGCTCGATCCGGGCACGAAAGTGGAGATGGAAGAGCTCGGCCATACGCGCATTGTAGGCCGCCGGCGAATGCGGATGGGACTTGCCACAACCATCGGCGTTGATCGACGTGCATCGGCGGCCGAGAACTTCCCGTCACACCGTGGGAGGCCCCGGAGGCATGGGGCGCCCCATTCCCGCCCCGTTCGCGCTACCATATAGGTTTCGCATCCATCAGCGGAAGTTCGCAAAAGACCTCGTGAAACGAAACCCGAGTTGTGTGCGTCTTCTCGTAGGCGCAGAGTGGAAAGGATTCTGGACCTAGCATGCCCCACAGGCTCCCTCGCCTGACCACTCTATCCATTGGCTTCTGTTGGGTCGTAGCCACCCACGGACAACAACCCCAGGCTCCCAAGCCGCCGGGTCCTTTCGAGCCGGTCAAGCCCGCGGCCGAAGAACCGGCGAGGCCTGAAACACAGCAGCCAAAGCCGGCCGAGAAGCCGGCCACGCCGTTCGAGGCGCCGCCGGCGCCGGTCGAGCCACCCCAACCAGCCGCCGTCGAGAACGTGATTGAGGTCGTTGAGTTTCGCGGTACCCGCCGCGTTCCGCAGGATACTCTGCGCGCCCTCATCTTCTCCAAGAAGGGCGACCGCATCGACCAAGAGGCCCTGCACCGCGACTTCATGGCCCTGTGGAACACCGGCCGCTTTGACGACATCCGGCTGGAAATCGAGCCGGGGAAGACCGGCCAGATCGTCCGTTTTGTCGTCACCGAGCGGCAGGTTGTCCGCTCCATCAAGTACGACGGACTCAAGTCGATCACCATCTCGGAGATCCTCGACCGGTTCAAGGAACGCCGCGTCGGCCTGTCGGTGGAGTCGCAGTATGACCCGAACAAGGTGCAGCGCGCGAAGGTCGTGCTTCAGGAGTACCTGGCCGAGCGCGGCCGCCAGTTTGCCGAGGTGGACCCGGAGATCCGCCGCATCCCGCCGTCCTCGCTGGAAGTGAACTTCCGGGTCAAAGAAGGGCCGAAGGTCAAGGTCGGGGCCATCCGCATCGACGGCAACACCGTGTTCTCGGACCGCGTCGTTCGCCGTGCCATGAAAAACCTGCGTCCGATCGGGATCCCGAAGTCCATCCTGTTCGAGAATCTCTTCGCCAAGTCCTACGACTCGACCAAGCTGGAAGAGGACAAAGACCGCGTACGCGTTTTCTACCAGGAGCGGGGCTACTTCACCGCCCGGGCCATGGAGCACGACGTGAAGATCCGCGACGTCGGCGGCGGCAAGTTCCGTATTCCCCTGTTCTACATGAACAAGCCGGGGAAGCGCGCCGACATCAAGGTCGCCCTGGAAGAAGGGAAGATGTACCGCCTCAACAAGATCAACTTCATCGGCATGAAGCTCTTCCGCACGACGGACTTCATCGAGCGCGAGATCTTCCAGATGAGATCCGGGGACATCTTCTCGACCGCCAAGCTCCGCAAAGGCATGGACGAGCTGAGGAAGCTGTACGGCCAGTTCGGCTATATCGATTTCGTGCCCGAGCCGGATTTCGAGCTTCTACCCAACTCGGACCGGCTGAATCTCATCATGAACGTGGACGAGGGCAAGCAGTTCTTCGTCCGGCGGATCGACTTCTCGGGCAACACCACGACCCGCGACAAGGTGATCCGCCGCGAGCTTCTCATCGACGAAGGGGACATGTTCAGCACGCGGATGTGGGAGGTCAGCATCCTGCGGCTGAACCAGCTCGGCTACTTCGAGGTGCTGAAGGAGCAGGAAGCGGCCGACATCAAGCGCGACACGAAGACGAACACGGTGGACATCACGCTGAAGGTGAAGGAGCGCGGGAAGAATTCCGTGGGCTTGCAGGGCGGCGTGTCGGGCATCGCCGGCTCGTTCGTGGGCTTCAATTACGCCACCAACAACTTCCTCGGCCTCGGCGAGACGCTCAGCCTCGACGCCCAGCTCGGCGACCGCATCCGCGCCGCCACCTTCGGTTTCTCCGAGCCGTACTTCCTCGACCGGCCGATGCAGGTTGGCTTCACCGTGTACTTCCAGCGGTTCAATTTCGACCAGGGGCGCGAGGTCTCCCTGCTGTCGGGCCGCAATCTGATTCCGTTGTTTGACGCGCTCGGCAGTGAGAACCTGCTGAACTACGTGTCCAACGGGCGCGGGTTCACCGTGTACACGAGCTATCCGCTGCGGCGGACCTTTGCCCGGATCGGCCTGACCTACGGCTACGACATCTCCAACATCACCACGCTCAGCACCGCCGCCACCACGTATTTCCAGTACATCAACTTCCAGGGCCTGGGCGGGCCGAACTCGCTGACGGGCATCAAGACGAGCAAGATCATCCCGTCGTATTCGTACAACACCGTCAACCACCCGATCACGCCGACCCAGGGCCGCAGCCTGTACGTCGCCACCGAATTCGCCGGCAGCTTCCTGGGCGGCAACGTGAACATGGTGCGCCCGACGATCAGCACCACCTACTTCCGCGGCGGCTTCTTCAAGAGTCACGTGATCGGAATGCGCGCCATGGGCAGCTTCCTGACGGGATACGGCGGGAAGCAGTCGCCGCCGTTCACACGGTTCTACATGGGCGGCGAGCAAGATGTGCGCGGATTCGACATCTGGGCGGTGGCGCCTTTCGCGTTCGTCCCTAGCGAGGCCACGGTGCCGGTCCTCAATGACGACGGCTCGGCGCGTTCGCAGATCATCATCGTGGACGGCAAGCCGGTTCCAGTGCCGGTCAGCCAGACGATTCCGATCTACCAGGTCATTTATCCCGGCGGCGACACGCAGCTTATCAGCAACTTCGAGTACCGCATTCCGATCGTCGGGCCGGTGACGCTGGCGGGCTTCTTCGATGCCGGCTGGAACAAGATTTCCCGGCCCGCCCAGCTCCGGATGAACAAGGACCGCATCACCGAGCTGAACGGCCGGTTCCCGCAAGCGAACTTCGAGGAACGCGCCATCGTTGCTGGAGGAACGCAGCTCATCCGGACTTCCACCGGCATCGAGATTCAGGTTCTGATGCCGGTGGTCAACGCGCCGTTCCGGCTGTATTGGGCGTACAATCCGACGATCATCCGCCAGTTTCTCCAGCCGCCGATCGTACTGGACCGATCGATGTTTCCCAACCAGGCGTCGTTTCTCAACGCGGTCCGGCTGTACGGGCGCCCGATCCCGCTCTACGAGGACCGAAAGACGTTCCGATTCACGATTGGCCGCACGTTCTAGACAGGATCATGAAACAGACGCCACCGCAGGCGTTTGCCCGCATGCGCTGGAGACTGCATCAACGGCTTGATATGATGCTCTTGAATACCCAATTAGGAGTGAGATTCGTGTCCCACAAGTTTGTCATGCTGCCTGGTCTGGCGCTCGGCGCCAGCCTGATCGCCGGCGCGCAGGCTCCCGCCGGCCAGACCAAGGTCGGCATCATCCACATCCAGCAGGCGATTATCAGCACCAGGGACGGCCAGAAGGCCGTTGCCGATCTCCAGGCCCGCTACGAGCCGCGGAGCAAGGAGATCGAGAAGAAGAACCAGGAGATCGCATCGCTCAGGAACCAGTTGAACACCGGCAGCAACCTCATGAGCGATGAGGCCAAGCAGTTGCTGATGCGGCAGATTGATCAGAAGACCAAGGCCGTCAACCGCGACTCGGAAGACGCGCGGGCGGACCTGGAGCAGGATCAGCAGCGGACTCTGCAGGAACTCGGGCAGAAGATGATGGTAGTGGTCGACAAGTACGCGCGAGACAACGGCTACGCGTTGATCCTCGACGTCAGTTCGCCGCAGACGCCCGTCTTGTACGCGGCCAACGGCATCGACGTCACCCAGGACATCATCGCCCTGTATGACAAGAACGCGCCGGGGGCGGCAGCAGCCGCTCCCGCCGCCGGCAGCCCGCCGGCCGCTGCTCCCGCGACTGCGCCGGCCAAGCCGGCCGTCGCACCGGCGAAGCCGGCTGTTGATCCGGCGAAGAAGTAGCAAAGCTCGGTTGTTTCGGCTAGTCGGTTAGGCGGTTGTTGGGTTGGGCGGTTGGGGATCAGAAACCCGACGCCCGGATCCAGAAACTCTCCCGCCACGTCCCTCCGGGCGGGACGCTCTGGAGGTCGGAGTACTTGCCCTCCTGCGCCAGGTTCATGGCGTTGGTGATCGCCGCCATCGGCTCGAAGCAGATGAAGTCCTGGCCCTTGGGCGCATAGACGATCGCCACCTGGTACTTTGGCCCGTAGATCACCGAGATCTGCTCCTTCTTCCCGCGCACGAAGAATTCCGACTTGCCCGCGGAGTCCCGAACCAGTCCGGTGAAGAGGGTGTCGAGTTCGGTGGTCTTGAGCGACACCGGGCCGGCGAACGAAACAGGCTTTCGCTCGCCCGTGGGCACCAGCGAATCGGACAGGACCGGCTCCTCGCGGGCCGCGACGCGCACCGACCATTCGTCTCTCGGCGCGTCGTGCAGCCGGAAATACGGGTGGTAGCCGACCGCCACCGGCATCGGCTCGGAAGCATGGTTCTGGAGGGCGGTTTCGACTTCGAGAATCCCATCCCGGAGACGGTAGGTCATCACCAGGGTGTGGGCGAAGGGGAACTGGGCCATCAGGTCCGGATGCCTCCAGAATTCCAGGCGCCCCACATACTCCGCGCCGTCGTCCCCGGCGTTCACCGAAACCACCTGCCACGCCGCCGAGAACAGCAGCAGCCCGTGAATCGGCTGGCCCTTCGGGTCACGGCGAAGGTTGCCCAGCGCGGGATTCAGGATGTATTTCTTCCCGTTGGCGTAGAAGGCATCCTGGTCGATGCGATTGGCCCACGGGGCCATCAGCGGATTGCCGCAAAGAACGGGCTTGTTCCGAAAGTCCCCCAGGCTCTTGAACGGGAACCAGAAGGCGTTCTTCCCGTTGACCTTCAGCTCGTAGGCAACGTTCCCGATGGAGGGAACGATCGACACCTCGATCCCCCTGGCAGGCTGGGCCAGGCGGACAATTTCAATTCCATCGGCGAGGGCGCGGGTGGCCGAGTACTCGGCGGCGTTGGTGAACATGGAAACAAGTAGAAGCGACGGGAGAACTCTCATGGGTCGATGGACTCGCGGAGGTCAAGCTGCGTCTCCTGCTGGCAGCACATGCACAGGCCGGGCGTGTACGTGCGGATGGCGCAAACCTCGCACCAGTAAGTGATGAACAGCCGCTTGCCGTTGTTGTGGACGAACATGGATCTTGTGTGGATGGGGTCGATGAGGAAGCGATCCGGCGCGGCGACTTGGCCGATGACCTCGAGGTCGGCGCCCGCCAGGCGGTGGTCTTTGAGGACGCCGTTGGTCGGCTCGTCGCCTTCGACGAAGACCGTCTTGGACCCGGCGGCAACCAGCATGGGTTTTTCGCCCGGCTTCAGTCTGCCGCGAAGCGTTTCCGAACGCGCGATCGCCGCAAGTGCCAGGGGGATGCTCAGGAGAAAACGTCTGCGGCGCACTCACTCCATTGTAGCTTCGACGCCCAAGAAGGAGAGGGCCGCGGGGCCTCCGATCCTCGCGGCCCGGGGTGAGGTCGTGCACCGGCGAAGTGGCAGGACCTCAAACCGTTTCGTGAATTTCAGGGACTCAGCGTTTCACCGCGCGCGCCGAGCACGGGTGGAAAGAACCGGAGGCGGCGGCATCCGTGATGGGGTTGACGGACGTGCTTGGTAGGTTGACGTGCGGCATCCAGGGGAAAGTTGAAGTTGTGACTGGCCGGCTGCGCCGCCTCCTGCTTCTTTCGTCCCACAATGTATAGTGAGGCTGGTAAGCGGAGCGTTTCAGGCCGCGCGAAAAATTCCGCTGAGCAGCCGGAGCCGAGCGCGCGATCACGCCGGGCGGCGGGCGCGGGCCCCCAGGTGGTACCCCTATCCGGTTCGGGTGAACAGCACGAACGGGGCCCAGTAATACGGCTTACGATAGACGGGGTTCTTGAGGAATTCGAGCTTGGCGGCGCGGAGAGCTGTCTGCGCACGCGTTCCCTTCGTGAGCCGCTCGTAGAGTCCCGACATCAGCAGCGACGTCGAGCGATCGTTCACGTCCCACAGACCTGCGATTACGTTGCCGGCGCCGGCCTGGAGGAAGGCCCAGGCGAACCCGATGAGTCCCTCGCCCGAATAGAACCGCTCCCCCGCGCTCCGGCAGGCTGAGATGGTCACCAACCGGGCCCGCAGCGGCACCGCGGCGACCTCCCGCGCGTACAACTTGAACGAATCGCCTTTCCGGGACAGGATCACCGCCGAGTCAAGCGGGCTCTCGACGTTCGCCACCGCGTGCGCGGAGAAATGAACGAAGGAGAAACGATCCGGGCGAGCTGCCTGGTATGCCGGCGGTGAGGCCGAGTCCCCCGTGAGCACGGTCCTCCGGTTGGGTGGAAAGCGGCCCTGGATGTTGCTGATCTCGACGGCGGCGTTTGGCAGCGGCGGAAACTCCGGGCCGGGCGGGACCGGGTCGCCCAACAAGAGGAGCGAGCGCTCTTCCGGGCGGCCGGCGGCAGCGCCCTGAGCGAGCACCTCGAGCGAGGGGGCGACCGTCACCGTCACGTCCTCGATCCAGTACCGGGGACGTTCGCCTGGAACCGGGAGTGCCTCGAAGTTGAGCCGGTGCAACGGCCCGTCCGGAATCAAGACTACGTTCGCCCCGGCCGGAATCAGCTCAGTCGCCGGGGCCACCAGGGCGTTGTACAGTCTCTCGCCCGCTGGGTTGCCTGCCGAGGCCGGGTCCTCGAGATTCTGGATGACCCGGGAGTAGGCGTTCACCAGCCGGGCCATTTCGTCCTCGGGCGGAAGGCCGAAGGTCGACGTCCGGCCCGAAGTCACAACCCATAGAAACGAGCGCTTCGGGGCCACCCAGTAGTAGAGAACCACCGTGTCCCGCCCGAGACGGGACGCTGCCGGGAGGGATAGCCTGTCTGGGCGCGGTGCGGCCTTCCGGCTGAGGCTGAGCTTCTCGGCCAGGACCTGCGCCCGGCACGATTCCGCCGCTTCGAGCGCCTTGGCTTCGCGCCCGCGTTCCACCAGCAACTCGACGTAGTCGTCGTAGAAGGGAACCAGGCTCGACTGGAAGGTCAGCTTCCAGTCGACGCGCCCCAGGCGGGAGCGAGTCTGCTCGATGACCGCCCCGAGGGTTTGAAACTGCCGCTCGGCTTTGTCCCACTGCCCCGCCCGGGCGAACAGGCTGCCGAGCCGGGCGTGGGCCTCCAGCAGCGTGGTCGGAACGCCTCCTTCGGCACGGCGGATGACGTCCGCGTACAAGCTCTCGGCGTCCGTGACGAGGCCACGTCCCGCCGCGATCCGCGCGGAAGTCAGCACCAAGTCCACTGTCCGCCGGCTCTCCTGGATTTCCGCCAGCATCGCCCTGGCTTGGCGATTGAAATCCTCCGCCGAATTCAGATTCCCCGCTTCCAGCGAACAGGTGGCCAGCCGGTTCAGCCACTCGGCTTCGTAGAGCCGGTCCTTCTGCTGCCGCGCCAGGTCCCTCGCCCGGCGGTAGCAGGACAGCGCCGACGGATAGTCCCGCCGCGCGAAATACACGATGCCGAGGTCTCCCAGGCAACCCTGGCGCCCGACGGGATCTTCATTGCGCCGGTACAGCTCTTCGGCGGCGGAAAGGAGCTTGAGCGCCCGGTCACCGTCCCCGAGCATCATGTCGCAAATGCCGATGTTGTGGGTGGTCTTGGCGACGAACCGGCGGTAGCCGGCCTGCTCGGCCAGCGGCAGAACCTGCTCGAACCACGGGATCGCCTCGTCGTACCGCTGGTCGAATACGCGGAGCATGCCCAGGTTCCCCAGGGCCGCCATCTCCTGGTAGCGGTCGACTGCTCTCCTGGCGTTCTCCAGGGCGGTGCGGAACGAGGTCTCCGCCGCTTGCGTTTCGTGGAGCCTGGCCAGCGCTTCTCCCCGGCGATTCTCGACCTCCGCGATTAGCCCGTCCGAGGCGGCTTCGACGGCCAGCGCTCGCGCCTCGTCCAGCAGGCGCAACGACCCACGGGGATTCTCCGACCGGACCCGAGCATAGCCCTGGTTCATCTTCCGTCGGGCAAGAAGCTCCTTGGCGTTCGCTCCCGACGGCTGGAAACCGTCGAGGATCCGCGACCCCTCCTCCCTCTTGCCCGTCGCGATCAGGATTTCGGCTTTAAGAAGGAGAAGCCTGGAGTGCCACTCCCCCGTGCGAAGTCTGCCATGCTCAAGCGCCAGGCCACGTTCGGCGAGACGCAGCGCACTCTCCAGGTTCCCGTTTCGGAGCTCTTGCTGGGCGCTGCGATGAATTGTGTCCGGCTGCTCCGGCTTCCGGACAGCGCACCCAGCCGCCAGGAGCACAGCCAGACACACACGGATCACGGATAGAATTCCCCGTTCGGGTCGATGTCGGCGATGACGATCGTCCCTTCGGCGCCGGTCTTGCCGTCCAGCTCGATTCGCAGGCCGACGATGCTCTGCCAGTTGTCGTCCTGGGCCCAGTCCACGAAGTGGACGCGGCCGAAGGATGCTGCGATGTAGGAAAACTCTCCCTTCTCGGGGTCCTGTTGCAATGTCTCGTTGACGAGATTCGCGTGGACGCGGCCAAACTGTCTTTCTCGGCCGGGCTTGGCATCGTCCTTGGAGGAGTGGTCCCGGGGGTGACTTTTTGCGGGGAGGTTGTCCCGAAATTTCTTGTGATTCTTGCCCGCGTCGTCAGCCAATTGAGAGTTGAGCGTGACGGCGACCGGCTTGCCGTCAATTTCCAGTCCCGTGTAAGGGCCGGCCGTGACGGTGACGCTTGCCAGCTTCTCGTTGCTCTCATTGAAGGCGAACGTCATGCGCAGCTCGATCCTTTCCGCCTTCAGCTTTCCCCCGCACACATCCAGGCCCGTCACCGTGGTGATGACATCTGTCACCGCCTGCTTGTTCTGCATCCTGCCCGTTATCTCCGTCACGGCGGTGTTGAAGGAGAGGATTCCAGCCAGAGCCGTGGGGACCTGCTGGCCTGAGGCCATTGACGTCACCACGCCTCCGATGGAGGGAAGCGAAACTGAGGCCCATGCTCTGGACACGGCCGGTTTGGTGAGAACTGCGCCGACAGCGGTGGCGCCGGCGCTGTAGATGAAGCGTTTCTGTGCCATGTTCGTCCTAGTCTACTTGATCCACAACGTCTACTTGATCACAACCGAAAAACGATATCTGCCAATCTCCGTTTCACGGCCCGGCTGTTCGTCGCTGAGTCCGTGAATCACCAGCGTGTAGGAGCCCGCCGGGATGCTGGCGGCGGGAACGAGAAACTCCAGTGGGTCCCCGAGTTGCCGCGGCGGCGGGCTGTCAATGGAGAACAAGCGGGATCCGGACTTGTCCAGGATCTCCGCCCGGTAGCGGCCAAAGCGAGATTCTGGATCAAGATCGATCCGCAAGCCGGCAAAACCGGCGCCACGGGGCAACCCCAAGACGTAATCGTCCCCGCGGGCCAGGGATCGGAGGGCGAAGGATTGATACGACTGCGGCGCGTTCGCCTGGGCCAACTCCGTCCGCAGCCCCGGTACGACGACCAGTTGCTGGTAGGCGGTGAGCGCCAGCAGCAAACAAGCCACCGCCATGGAGGCCGCCATCGCCGGCCGGCCGAACAGCCAATCCAGCCATCCCTGTGCCGGGACACGGGATTCAGCCTTGGCGCGCTGCTCCCGCAGAACAACCCGGAGGCTCGTCCGCAGGCGTTCGCCCGCCATGACCTCCTGGGCGCATTCCACGCAGCCGAAATAATGGTCCTCGAACCCCTCCAACTCGGCAGCGGAGAGCTCTCCCAGCAGATACCGGTCGGCTGCCTGGAGGCGGACTGCTTCTTGATGGTCCATTTCCATGACCTCTATCTGAATGATGACTCTCGAAGCCCGTTCATTTCACTGCCTTGTCACAAAATTTGCCTAGCCGGATCCGCCGCCGGATAATGCCCCCGGGGCTTTCGCGCGGAAACGAGCCTTCGCCCGGTGAACCAGCACCCGCAGATACTCCCGGTCCACGCCAAGCCGCCGGCACACCAGATCCGGCGGCTGCTCGTCCAGGAACAGGAGGGTCAGCACCTCACGGTCCCGCTCGGGAAGCTCTGCCAGCGTCTTTCTGACCAGGCGGCGGCGTTCCCCGGTGGCAACCTCGAAGTCAAGGTCGATGCGGTTGTCCACCGGATCCGGCGATTCATCGCTTCTCTGCGGGTGGCGCTGTTCCCGGCGGCCAAGCTCAAGGCTGACATTGTCGCAGACAGCGTTCACATACGCGCCAAACTTCTCGGGGTGGTCGAATGGAGCGCCCGAGCGGACCGCCCGCACAACCCGAAACAGGGTCTCCTGGCGGATCTCGTCGATCAGGTAGGCGCTGCGCAACCGGCGGCGCAGTTTGCTCGCCAGGAGTGAGCCAAAATAGGCGGTAAAATGCTCTTCGACGTAAGGATCCCCTTGCGCCAGTCTCTGCAAATAGTTCGCGCTAAACCCGTAGAACGTCAACAATTTTCGCCGGTGGCGTCAGTATAACAGGGTTCTTCCCTCGGCGACAGCCGCGTCGAGACTCTTCCCGAGGCTGGAAACAGGGCCTTGACACGAGTGTCCGGGCGGCAGGGAAGAGTGCCCTCGCCACGGGGCCGGCCGGTTTTCGGTACAATCTCAGCTTCATGTCGGCCCGCGTCTCCCTGTTTGTCACCTGCCTGGTCGATCAGTTGTTTCCCCGCGTTGGCCTGGCGATGGCCGGCATCCTGGAACAGCTCGGCTACGAAGTCGATTTCCCGGAGGCGCAAACCTGCTGCGGCCAGCCGGCCTTCAACAGCGGCTATTGGGACGAGGCTCGCGACGTGGCGAGACACTACCTCCGCGTCTTTCGCAATGCCGACTACATCGTGGCGCCCTCGGGTTCCTGCACCTCGATGGTGGCTCACCACTACGAGGAGCTTTTTCACAAGGAGCCCGAATCTCTGGAATTGACCCGCCGGATCGCCTCCCGGCTCTATGAGTTCTCCCAGTTCCTCCTGGAGGTGGCTCGAGTCGAGGACCTCGGTGCCCGCTGGGACGGCGTCGTCACCTTCCACGACAGTTGTCACGCCCTCCGCGAGCTGAAGATCCGCGACGGGCCCCGCCGGCTGCTCTCGAAAGTCCGCGGACTCACCCTCCGCGAGATGGACATCGCCGAGGAGTGCTGCGGATTCGGCGGCACGTTCTCGGTAAAATTCGACGAGCTTTCCGGAGGCATGACCCGTACCAAGATCGAGTCCATCGTGCGCACCGGCGCCGGCGCCGTGGTCGGCCTGGATTCCAGTTGCCTGATGCAGATCGGAGGCGCGCTCTCCCGCGCCGGCATCCCCGTGAAGACGCTACACCTGGCCGAGGTGCTCGCCTCGCGATGATCTTATGAGCGTCGCCGTCCCGGAGAAGATCCACACCACGCTTGCCGATGGCAACCTTCAGCTCGCCATCTACGCCTCGACCGGCCGGCTGATGGACAAGCGGAAGACCGCCGTCGATTCGGAAGCCCTGCCGGACTACCAGGAGCTGCGCGAGCACGCCCGGCTCGTCAAGAAGCACACGCTCGAGAACCTCGACTACTATCTTGAGCAACTCGAGTCAAACGTACACGCGCACGGCGGCAAGGTGGTCTGGTGCCGGGACGGCGGGGAAGTGGTCGATTTCCTCGCCGGGCTGGCGCGGGAAAAGCAGGCGCGGCTGATCGTCAAGTCGAAGTCCATGACCACCGAGGAAATCGACTTGAACGAGCGGCTCGCGCACCAGGGCATGGATGCCGTCGAGACGGACCTCGGCGAGTACATCATCCAGCTTGCTCACGAGCGCCCGTACCACATCGTGGCGCCGGCGCTGCACAAGACCCGCTACGACGTGGCCGACATTTTCAGCCGGGAGCTGGGCATCGCCGGCGAGACCGTGCCCGAGAATCAGACCAAGATCGCCCGCCGCGTGCTGCGCGAGAAGTTTCTGAGCGCCGACATCGGCGTCTCCGGCGCCAACTTCGTGGTGGCGGATTCCGGCGCGATCGTGCTGGTGGAAAACGAGGGCAACGCGCGGCTGACGACCACCCTGCCCAAGGTTCACGTGGCCGTTGCCGGCATCGAGAAACTGATCCCGCGGGCGCAGGACCTGGCCGTCTTCTTGAAACTGCTGGGCCGCAGCGCCACCGGCCAGCCGCTCACCGTTTACACCTCGATGCTCTCCGGCCCTCGCCGCGGCAGCGAGATCGACGGGCCGGAGGAATTCTACCTGGTGCTGCTCGACAATGGCCGCTCGCGCCTGCTCGCGGACCGCGAGAAGCGCCAATCGCTGTATTGCATCCGCTGCGGCGCTTGCCTGAACCATTGCCCGGTGTACCGCAAGATCGGTGGCCACAGCTACCCTTGGGTGTACTCGGGCCCGATTGGCGCCATCATCACCCCGCAGTACCTCGGCGCGGCCAAGGATCCGTGGCTGCCGTTTGCCTCGAGCTTGTGCGGCGCGTGCGCCGAAGTGTGTCCGGTCAAAATCGACATCCCGAAAATGCTGCTGAAGCTGCGCGGCGAAGTGACGCGGACCAGGCAGCGGGAAGGGCAGGGCAGGCTGGAGCGGCTCGGCTTCCGCCTCTGGGCATGGGTCATGCGCCGCCCCAGACTTTATGAAATGGCCGGGATGATGGCCTCGGCCGTAATGCCCGGTGAGAGCGACGGCTGGATCCGGCGGGTGCCGGCGCTGTTCAACCAAGGCCCGTTGCGCGGTTGGATGAGCCAGCGCGACCTGCCGCCGTTTCCGGCCAAGAGCTTCCGGCAGGCGTGGCGCGCGCGCGGAAAGCGGGAGGCGGGCTGATGACTCGCGACCACATCCTGCACAAGGTGCGCACCGCGCTGGGGCGCAGCGCCGGGCAGGCGCCGGCTGAACCGCCGTTTGTTCGGCTGCGGGTTCCGGACTTGGACAGCGGCGCGCGGGTCGACAGCCTGCTCGATGCAGTGGCGGCGTTGGCCGGCAAGACCCTGCAAGCCGCCAGCCGCGAGGAAGCCTGCGCTTACGCCGCCTCGCTGCTCGACGGGGGCAGCGCGGTGGCCTCGAATGCCCCGTTTCTCGCCGATTGCGGCATCCTGGCCCTGCCGGGCGTGCAAAGCGGTTTCGAGGACCGTGATCGCTTGAAGGCCGCCTGTGCCGCCGCCTCCCTCGGCATCACCAGCGCCGACTACGCACTCGCCGACACCGGCACGCTGGTCATGCTCTCTTCCCCGGAGGAGGCGCGCATGATCAGCCTCCTGCCCCCGATTCACATGGCCATCGTGCCCAAGGAGCGAATTCTCACCGGGCTCGACGAGCTGTTCACCCTTCTGCCCAAACCCTGCGAAGCCACGAGCTCCATGGTGCTCATCACCGGCCCGAGCCGCACCGCCGACATCGAGCAAATTCTCGTCCGCGGCGTCCACGGGCCCGGGGAGGTTCACGTGGTGGTGGTGTAGGCGGCAGGCCGGAGTGGAAACCGACGGCATCCGTCGGCGATCGCCGAGACAGCGTCGAAACCCCCTCGATGCCATCGGCGTTCATTGGCGGCTGAAACGATTGCGCTCAGCCCAGCAAATCCAGCGCCGCCTGAAGCTCGCTGCGGGCGTGCGCGTCGCTGGTGCGATCGGCTGCCGCCAGGCCGGCATGGTACATCTCGCGGGCTTCTTCGATGCGTCCGAGCTTCTCCAGCGCCTGCGCCCCGTGGAAGTAGGCGTAGTTGTAGTCGGGGTTGTAGGAAATCAGCGTTCTGAATTCGGCCACCGCCTGCTCGAATTCGCCCGCCTTGACATGCTCCATCGCCAGGCCATACCGGGCGAAACTGTCCTCCGGCCGGACGGACAGCACATTCTTCAACACTTCCACACGGGGGTTCGACATGCGAATCGGGCGGTCCTCCCTCCCATGATAAGATACCGCCGATGGAAGGCCGGCCCGTCCGCGAATCGATCTCTGAGTATTCCGAACTGGCGCTCCCCAACGACGCCAACTCGTTGGGAACGCTGCTTGGCGGCAAGGTGATGCACCTGGTCGACCTCGCCGGAGCGATGGCAGCCATGCGGCATGCAAGGTGCCCCGTCGTCACCGCTTCCGTCGACTACATGACCTTCCTCCACCCGGTCCAGATCGGACAACTTGTGATTCTCTACTCTTCCGTGAACCGGGTGTTCCGCACGTCGATGGAAGTGGGGGTGAAGGTCTACGTGGAAGACCTGCTGACCGGAGAACGGAAGCACACCTCTTCGGCCTATCTCACCTTCGTGGCCGTGGATGCCCAGCGGAATCGCATGCCGGCCCCTCCGGTCATTCCGGAGACGGACGAAGAGAAGAGACGATACGAGGAAGCGGGAATGCGAAGAGAATACAGACTCCGGTTACGAAACCGGCAGGTGAAGGACCCGCGCACCCAGACGCCGTAGCCGCCGCCGTTCCTACGGATTCTCCTTGTACAGGTACTTGACGTTGGTCTTGTACACCAACAGGTTCGGACCGTCCGCCCGGTTGATCTTCAGGCAGCACCGGTCATACCACTCGATCACGCCGTGAATCGTCTCCCCGTCTTTGAACACCACCACCATCGGGGTCTTGGACTGCATCTGCTTGACGTAGTAAAACGATTCGGCGTGGGTCTGGTCCGACGGGATCACCTTCTTTTGATTGCGGATCTTGTTTATCTTCTCCTTGAGTTCGTTCAAGGGAGGGCGTATTAGCTTTCGATTCGCAGTTTCCACCTGGTGGCTCCTGATAAGACCGTCACACTGCGGTTAGGATCGTTGGGGTCCGGAAAACCGGTAGCCGGATGTCCGAAGTGCCGTCTGCTTCTATCATTCATACCACAGCGGGACGATGGCCGCAATGCGCCGGTGACGAAATCCGCCGCGGTCAATCCCTACATCAGCGGTGCGGAGGCGGAAGCGGAAACGCCGCCGCTTGTCGCGCCCTCCGATTCCTGCTACAAGGGAAGTTCCGGGAGGAGATCATCGTCAGAGTCTGTGTGCTCGCCAGCGGCAGCTCGGGGAACTGCACGTTCATCTCCTCGGGTCGCACGCGAATCCTGGTGGATGCCGGCTTGAGTCGCAAGGAGGTCGCCAGGCGGCTGGCTGCCATCGGCGAGGACCCCAAACACCTTAACGCGATTCTGATCAGCCACGAGCACACCGACCACGTCTCCGGACTGCCGCTTCTCGCCGGCGGCTGGAAAATCCCCGTGTACCTCACCCGGGACACGGCGCCGGCGATTGACTGGGGCGACTACCAGGCGCCTACGGAGACCTTCCAGGCGGGCTCGCGCTTGTCGATCGGCGACCTTGACATCGAGACTTTCACCGTGCCCCACGATGCCGCTGACCCTGTTGGCTTCGCGCTGCGCGCCCATGGTGTGAAGATCGGGCTGGTGACCGACCTCGGCTACATCCCGGATTCGATCAAGTTTCATCTCCGGGGGACGGACCTGCTCATCCTGGAATCGAATCACGACCTGGAGATGCTGAAGGTCGGACCCTACCCGTGGTCGGTGAAGCAGCGGGTCATGGGACGCAAGGGGCACCTCTCCAACCACGTCGTCTCGGAATTCATTCGCACCGAACTGGACACGTCGACGTCGCTGCTGGTGCTCGGGCACATCAGCGAACACAACAACCACCCCGAGTTGGTTCGACTGACAGCGCGGCAGGCGCTCGCCGGGCGGGAATTGTTCACGCGGCTGGTGATTGCCGAGCCGCGGCGGCAGTCCGAGGTGTTCGAATATTGACCGCGGAGCCGGGCTTCACCCGCTCGCCACCACGGATACTGGTGTCTTGGTGGTGAGAAGGAATGACGGAGGTAGAGCATGATTGCGAGATACACGCGGCCGGAGATGGGCCGCATCTGGAGCGACGAGAACAAGTTCCGGACCTGGCTCGAAGTGGAGCTGGCCGCCGCCGAGGCGCTGGCCGAAACAGGCGAAGTCCCGGTGGAAGCGGCGCGGATGCTGCGCGAGCACGCCGGATTCGACGTGGCCCGAATCCTGGAAATCGAACGCGAGGTCAAGCACGACGTGATTGCGTTCACCACCTGCGTCGCCGAGCGCATGGCGGAGGCCGGCCAGGCCGAGGCGTCACGCTGGCTGCATTACGGCCTGACATCGAACGATGTGGTCGACACGGCGCAGGCGCTCCAGCTCAGCCAGGCCTCGGACCTGCTGCGTGATGGCCTGACAAGACTGCGCGACCTGCTCCACCGGCGCGCGCACGAGTTCAAGAATACTCCCCAGGTGGGGCGCACCCACGGAGTCCACGCCGAACCCATCACTTTCGGCCTGAAGATCGCCTTGTGGTACGACGAAGCCGTCCGCCACCTCCGGCGGCTGGCGGCGGCGACTGAGGAAATGCGCGTCGGCAAGTTCTCCGGCGCCGTCGGGACCTTCGCCCATATCGCACCGGAGGTCGAGGAAGCCATCTGCGCCAGGCTCGGCCTCCGGGCTGCCGCCATCTCCTCGCAGGTCGTCTCGCGGGACCGCCATGCGTTCTTCCTCTCGGTGCTGGCCGGCATCGCGGCTTTGTGCGAGAAGATCGCGCTCGAAGTGCGGCACCTCCAACGCACCGAGGTGCGCGAAGCCGAGGAGCCGTTCACCGCCGGACAAAAGGGCAGCTCGGCCATGCCGCACAAGCGGAATCCCGTCACCAGCGAGCAGATCTGCGGCCTTGCCCGCGTAGTGCGCTCCAACGCCCAGGCGGCGTTCGAGAATGTCGCCCTGTGGCACGAGCGGGACATCTCGCACTCTTCGGTGGAGCGCGTCATCCTGGCGGACTCCACCATTCTCAGCGATTACCTGCTCGCCCGAACTGCCTGGCTTGTTGAGGGAATGCGCGTCTATCCGGAGCGAATGCAGCGCAACGTAAACCTCACCGGCGGGCTCATCTTCTCCGGCCAGTTGCTGCTTGACCTCGCCGCCGCCGGAATGCTGCGAGAGAAGGCCTACCGGCTGGTTCAGGAACACGCCATGAAGGCCTGGGAGGACAACGGCGACTTCCGGTCGGCCATCGAAAACGATCCGGAGGTGCAAGCCGTCTTGACGCCGGCGAAGATCCAAGAGAGCTTTTCCCTTGGAAGACACCTCCGCAACGTGGACCGGATCTTTAAGCGGGTGTTCGGAGACAGCTAATCCATCGTGATAACAACGACTTGCATAGGCTGGCGCCTTTTTTCTATTTATGTAGTTATTTTCTATTCGAATAGGAAATCAATCTGGCTAAAAGATTGCTATGCACCGGAGCCAAGTTAGGGTATATTGAGGGTGGACGATTCGCAGAAAGGACCCAGGTACCCTGATGGTCAAGGTGTCGCGCCCCCTACGGCGGCAACTCATCGAGGTTGCCCGTGTTCTCCTTGTCGATGACGATCCAACGTCAAGGCTGACGCTGCAAACGGTACTTGAAGCAGGCGGGTACCACGTGGACGCGGCCGCCTCGGCCGCCGAAGCTGTCGACAAACTGGAAGACCACGAATACGAACTGGTGTTGAGCGACCTCCAGATGGAATCGCCGCAAGCAGGCCTGAAGGTGCTGGCGCACGCCCGCATGATGGACTACAAGCCGGCGACTGCCATCATCACGACGTACCGCCACCGCAAGAGCCGCGCCCATCCGAACAAGAACAGCCAGGCGGTGCTGATCAAGTCTGAGGACCTGCCGGAGCTGCTCGGGAAGGTGGCGGAGCTGGTCAGCCAGCGCGCCACCCGGCGTGTCGAGCGCGAACTCCGCCACGCCAGGAACTAGCACCTGCTTGCGAAAGAAGTCATTCCAGGCCGCCGGCGGCCAAGAATCGTTCACGTGGGGGAGCTGCTAAGGGGCATCTCCGATTCGGCGAACGGCCTCCTCGAACTGATCCAACCCGCCACCGAAGAAGTGGTCCGCCGCCTCGATCCAGATGAGCTGCTTCGGTTCGCTCATAG